>NZ_CP108381.1:2456666-3070833 GCF_035956715.1 Nocardia sp. NBC_01329
CCTCGCGTGACCGGGCGCTTTCCGAAGCGCTGGTGGACAAAGTGCTCGAGGACCCCCGCAAATCGCGGTTGTTCCTGGTGGAGCCGTATTCCAGCACCGGTCTCGGACAGACCACCATCGCGGTGATGCCCGCCTTCACTCGGCTCATCCAGGATCACCTCTTCTATCGGATCGACGATCCGGTCCGGCGGCGGCTCGCTTCGGTCACCATGGCGAGTGGGAACGCGGGGATGTTCTCGGCCTGGCTCAACGGTTCACTACGCGCCACCCGCGCGGAGATCATCGAACATCTCGTCGCCATGCTGGGGGCGTACCGCGGACTGTATCGCTAGTCTCGGGCCCGGTTCCCGGATACAACGGCCGGGCAAGAAGATCGGGGAGAAATTGCACGACGAAGTTATCGGATCGACCGGTAAGCTGATCTCGCCGATCCGAGGCCCCGGGACGCTGGGTGAGGTCCTGGTGGCCGTCCGTGGGGGAACCGAAGGGTACATCGCGCGAGCCGCCGAAACGATCCCGGCCGGGAGCACCGTGCTGGTCATCGCTGTCGATTCCGGTCGTATCGCCGAAGTGGTGCCCTGGATACCCCTCACGCCGGACCCGGCACCGTAGCAACACGACGCGAGGAGTTTTACGTGCTGGGTTATCACGTGCCCGATCCCGATGAGGCGATGCTGGTCAGCGGTGCCAAGAGTCGCGACGCCACCCCGTTCCGGGTGATCATCGGACGCGGCACGTGGGTGATGCCGTTCTTCCGCAAGGTCCGCTACCTGTCGCTGGCGATGTTCGAGGCCGAGATCACCGAACGCTGTGTGACCAAACAGGCCATCATCCTGCAGGTGCGGGCGGTCATCGCGTTCAAGGTCGCCAACGACAGCGCCTCCATCGTGAACGCGGCCCAGCGTTTCCTCTCCGAACAGGAACAGGAGATGTCGGTGCTGACCGGGCGGATCTTCTCCGGTCATCTGCGGTCCATCATCGGCTCGATGACGGTGGAGGAGATCATCCGGGAGCGTCAGCGGCTCGCCGACGAGGTTCTGGTCGCGTCCAAGGTGGAGATGAGCAATATCGGCCTGTGGGTCGACTCGTTCCAGATCCAGTCCATCGACGACGGCGATCTGGGCTATATCTCCGCACTGGCCGCACCGCACAACGCGGCCGTGCACCGGGACGCACATATCGCGAAATCGCAGGCCGCACAGCGTTCGGCCGAGGCCGAACAGGAATCGCTGCGTAAACAGGCCGAGTACTCGCGGGAGACGTCGATCCTCAAGGCCGGCTATCAGCGCGATATCGACAAGGCCCAAGCCGAAGCCGCCGCGGCCGGACCGCTTGCCGCCGCCCTCGCCCAGCAGGAGGTGCTCGGCGCGCAGGCCGCCCAGGCCCGAAAAGAGGCCGAACTGCGTGAGCAGCAGTTGCAGGCCGAAGTTGTCAAACCGGCGCAGGCCGAAGCCGAGCGGGTGCGGATCCTCGCTGAGGCCGAGGCCAATCGCACCAGGATCCAGGCCGAGGCAGCAGCCTCCAACAACCGCATCGCACTCGACCAGATGCTCATCGAACAGTTGCCGCTCATCGTGGAACAGGCCGCGCGCGGACTTTCCAACGCCAATCTGACAGTCCTGAACGGGCCGGACGGGGTCGGCGAACTGCTCAACGGCATGGTCGGGCAGGGGTTGACCGTATTCAACTCGCTGCAAAAAGCGCTTTCGACCACCGATCAGGAAAAACCGGATATAGAGTGACCGGCAGGACTGTGGCGAGGAGCGGTGTAGTGGCCAGCGGGAAATTGGTGTCGTTCGACGGATCGCGGGGATTCGGTTTCATCCGCCCCGAGGACGGTGGACCCGACGTGTTCGTACACGTCAACGATATCGGCCTGGGCGAGGACGAACTCCGGCAGGGACGGGTGTTCGAATTCGATGTCGCCGAGGGCGATCGTGGCCCGAAGGCGATCAACCTCCGGTCGCCACGCGGCCAACCTGTCCGGTCCGAACCGGTGGCGGACGGTACCCGGTTGACGGCCGACGAACACACGCGGCTGGTCACCGAACTACTTCTCGACGCCTCCCCGGCGCTGACGGCCGGGGAGATCGTCACCATCCGGCAGCGGCTCACCGATTTCGCGGTCGAACAGGGCTGGATCGACGGCTGACGGCCGGATCCGGCGATCTGTCGGTTCGAACTCCTATCATCGGGGGCGATGATTCGGTGCCGGCCACGGCGTCGATACGGGTGAGTCGACCCGAGGAGGATCGTGTGGATCTACCGGTGATGCCGCCTGTCCGGCCCATGCTGGCCAAATCCGCGCCCGATATTCCGCCGGGCCCGGGTCTGAGTTATGAGCCCAAATGGGACGGATTCCGCTGCGTGGTATTCCGCGACGGTGACTCGGTGGAACTGGGTTCCCGCAACGATCGGCCGCTCACCCGGTATTTCCCCGAGGTCGCCGCACTGCTGCGCGCCGCGCTGCCGGACCGGTGTGTCGTGGACGGAGAGATCGTGCTGGTCACCGAGCACGGGCTCGATTTCGACGTCCTACAGCAACGCCTGCACCCGGCGGCATCACGAGTGGCCAAGCTCGCCGCGGAGACTCCGGCGAGTTTCGTGGCTTTCGACCTGCTGGCGCTCGGTGACCGGGATCTGACCGGCGCACCGTTTCGCGAACGCCGGCGGCTGCTCGAAACCATCCTGGACACCGAACCCGGCCGAGTGCATCTCACCCCACTCACCGGCGATCCGGCGGTGGCCCGGGATTGGTTCACCCGGTTCGAGGGCGCCGGTTTCGACGGTGTGATGGTCAAGGCCGACGACCAGCCGTATCAGCAGAACAAGCGGGTGATGCTCAAGGTCAAGCACGAGCGGACAGCCGACTGTGTGGTGGCGGGTTTCCGCTGGCACAAGGACGGGCAGGGGGTCGGTTCCCTACTGCTGGGGCTCTTCGACGACGAGGGCCGATTGCACCATGTGGGGGTGGCGAGCAGTTTCACCGCCGCGCGGCGCGCCGAGCTGGTCGGCGAACTCGCTCCCCTCCGAGAGAACGCGCTGACGAACCATCCGTGGCGGGAATGGGCCGATGCCGCGGCGCAGGCCGAATCGGGAGGCTCCATGCCCGGCGGGGTGAGCCGCTGGAGCGGCGGCAAGGACCTTTCCTGGGAACCGCTGCGGGCGGAACTGGTCGCTGAGGTGCGGTACGAGCATCTACAATCCGGGCGCTTCCGGCACGGCGGACGGCTGGTCCGGTTCCGTGCCGACCGCACGCCCGAATCGTGCACCTACGCCCAGCTGGATGAAGCCGCGCCCGCCGAACTGCACGAGATCTTCGGTGCCTCGGTGGCGAAATGAGCGAAACCATGGAAATCGAAGCCGCCGGCCGGGTGCTCACCATCAGCAACCCGTCGAAGGTGTATTTCTCTCGGCGCGGTGAGACCAAACTCGACCTGGTGCGCTACTACGAGAGCGTCGCCGAGCCGTTCTTCCGGGTCAACGGTGGGCGGCCGCTGCTGCTGGAGCGCTACCCCGACGGCGCGTCGGGCAAATCGTGGTTCCAGAAGCGGGTGCCGAAATCCGCTCCGGACTGGTTGCACACGGTGGAGGTCTCCACTCCCAACGGGACGACCAGTGATGCACTGGTGGCACACGATCTGGCCCATGTGCTGTGGGCCGTGAATCAGGGCTGTCTCGGATTCCACGTCTGGCCCAATACGGTGCCCGATCTGCGGATCGCCGATCAGTTGCGGATCGACCTCGATCCTTCGCCGGGCATCGGTTTCGACGAGCTGCGCACCGCCGCGATACGAACCCGGGAACTATGCGCCGAACTCGGTATCGAAACGTGGGTCAAGACCTCCGGATCGCGCGGCCTGCATCTCTATATCGCGCTCGAGCCCCGCTGGGACGGATACGAGGTCCGCGCCGCGGCCGTGGCACTGGCCCGCGAACTGGAACGCCGGTATCCGGACGACATCACCGCGCACTGGTGGAAAGAGGAGCGCGGCAGCCGGGTTTTCGTCGACTACAACCAGAACGCTCCGCACAAGACCGTTTTCGGTGCTTGGTGTGTGCGTCCGAAGGTCGGCGCGCAGGTGTCTACACCGGTGCCCTGGGATGAGCTGGATTCCGTTGTCCCCGAGGAACTCACGATCAGGACGGTGCCCGCCCGCCTCGCCGAATACGGTGACCCCTGGGAGGCCCGTCCACCACAGAGCATCGAACCGCTGCTGCGGATGTCCGAACGCGATCTCACATCCGGACTCATGGACGCGCCGTGGCCGCCGCAGTACCCGAAGATGCCCAACGAACCACCGCGGGTGCAGCCCAGCCGCGCCCGCAAACCCGCTACGGACGGCTGAACGCCCCGCCCGGCGGGACCCCAGATCCGGCGGCTCAGTTCCGGCAGTGCACCCGGGGTAGCGATTCGGTGACCAGGGTGCTCAGCATGTCGACCAGCAGCGCGTGCACCTGTTCCCGGGTCATCGTGCCGCGGGTCAGCCATTCCCGGCCGGCGACCTTCACCAGACCGCCGTAGGCGCGGACCATCGCCCGGCGAGGTTCTTCCGATGCCTCGCCGTCGGCCAGGCCGATCATGACCAGCAGTCGCTGCGCGGCGGCGTCGTCGGCCGCGTCCAGGATCTGCTGCACCTCCGGGTCGTCCCCGACGCCCTCGTGACTGGTCACCTTCACCCAGGTGCTGCCGTGTTCGGAGATGGTGTCGAGCAGCCAGCGCACACTGGCCTCGACCCGTTCCCGGGTGCTGCCGGTGGGCACCGCGAGTTGGTCGGCGCGCGGCAAGGTGACCATCCGGCGGACCACCGCGAGGTAGAGGTCGCGTTTATTGCCGAAATAGTGGTTGATCAGGCCGCGGGCGACTCCGGCGCGTTGTGCCAGTTCGGCCGTGGACACCGCAGCGTACGGCCGCTCACCGAACATTTCGATCGCCTGGGCCAAGATCTGGGCCCGGCGCTCGTCCGGTTCGAGCCGGCGTCGCCGGGGCAGCTCGGTCAGTCCGTCGTCCCCGTGCTCGAACGCACCGGGAGCTGAGGGGACCTCGGTCGTGGCCGCGGGCTGGGGTTCGAGGTCAGAGCCCACGAGCGATGAGATCCTTCATCACCTCGTTGCTGCCGGCGAGGATGCGAAGCACCCGGGCACCCGTGTACAGCTGGGAGATCGGATACTCGGTCATATAACCGTAGCCGCCGAACAGTTGCAGGCAGCGGTCCACGACGATACCGAGCTGATCAGTAGACCAGTACTTCGACATGGCGGCCGATTGGATGTCGAGTTCCCCGCGCAGGTGGCGGGTGATGCAGTCGTCGAGGAATACGCGATTGGTCCGGGCGATGGTCGCGCATTCGGCCAGTTCGAACTTCGTGTTCTGCATGGCGAAGAGCGGTTTACCGAAGGCTTCGCGGCCCTTGGTGTACTCGACGGTCAGCTCGACCGCGCGTTCCATCATCGTCACCGCCATGATGGCGGTGACCAGACGCTCCTGGGCCAGTAGTTGCATCATCTGGTAGAAGCCCTGGCCCTCGGCGCCGCCCAGCAGGTTCGTGACGGGCACCCGCAGTCCGTCGAAGAACAGTTCGGCGGTGTCCTGACCCTTCCCGCCGATCTTGGACAGGATCCGGCCGCGGGTGAAACCAGGGGTGTTGTCGTCGACCTCGGCGAAGATCAGCGAGACCCCGGCCGCCCCCTGCTCCGGGTCGGTCTTCGCGGCGATGATGATGCCGTCGCAGAGCCAACCGTTGGAGATGAAGATCTTCGAGCCGGTGATCACGTACTCGTCGCCCTCGCGCACCGCGCGGGTCTTGATCGCCTGCAGATCCGACCCGGTGCCGGGCTCGGTCATTCCGATGGACAACACCATCTCACCGCTGCTCGCCTCGGGCAGAATTCGCTTCTTCAGCTCATCGGAACCGAATTCGGCCAGGTACGGCGCGATGATCGAACTGTGGACCGGGATACCGAGGGCACCGTCACCGGCACGTACCTGCTCTTCGATGATCGCGGCCTCATGGGCGAAGGTGCCGCCTCCGCCGCCGTACTCCTCGGAGACCGCGGGGCAGAGCAGGCCGAGTTCACCGGCACGCCGGTAGAGCGCCTTGTCCGGATGACCCTGTTCGACGAACTTCTCCTCGTGCGGTACCACTTCCTTCTCGAAGTAGTTGCGCGCGAGTTCCCGAACCGCCTCGACCTCGTCGTCGCTCCATGCGGGGCGTGCCATATCCGCGTCCTCTGTTCGTGATCACCCGGGCCGGCGCCGATGCGCCGGATCGTCCGGCAACGACTTTTCCGCACTATTGGCGCTATGTCAACGAAGCAGAACCTCGCCATGTCTGAGAAGCGGAGTCCGCAACAGCGGTCCCAGCGGCCCGGCTGATGTCGCGGCTGCGGGTTTTGCCACAATGGTGGCCACGCTTTCCCAGCTCCCGAAGGAAATTTCCCGTACCGATGGCCGAGCCCAGTATCGACCCGACCGATCTAGCCACATGTTTGCGCGTTCTCGACCAGGCAGGACAGCTGGACCCCGGCCATCCGGATTCGACCACCGTGCAGCGCGCTGTCGGCCGGATGTTCAAGGAACTCAAACGACAGCGCCGCATCTCCGCCCGGCAGGCGGTCCTCGACGCCGACCGCGCGGTAGTGGCCGCTACGGCCACCGGTTCACCCAACCGGATCGACGACGAGACCGCGGGAATCCCGATCAGTTCCACCTCCGCCGGTGGATCCGCCGGGACACTGCTGCGGCCACGCGGCTGCTATATCTGCAAAGAGAAGTACACCCGGGTCGATGCCTTCTACCACCAGCTGTGCCCGGACTGTGCGGCCACCAGCCATCAGCGGCGCGACGCGCGCACCGATCTGTCCGGCCGACGCGCGCTGCTCACCGGCGGGCGCGCCAAGATCGGCATGTACATCGCGCTACGGCTACTGCGTGATGGTGCGCATACGACCATCACCACCCGGTTCCCCAACGATGCGATCCGAAGGTTCGCCGCCCAGCCCGACAGCGCCGACTGGTTGCACCGGCTCCGCATCGTCGGGATCGACCTGCGTGATCCCGCCCAGGTCGTGGCGCTGGCCGATGACGTCGCGGCGCAGGGTCCGCTGGACATCCTCATCAACAATGCCGCGCAGACCGTACGCCGCTCCCCCGGCGCCTACAGTGCCCTGGCCGGCGCCGAGGACGGCCCGCTCCCAGCCGGGCAGTTGCCGGAGAAGGTGACCTTCGGCCAGACGACCCGCGCTCATCCCACCGCACTCACCGCCTCGCTCACACCGACCCTTTCCGGTGCGGAGGTGGCCGAACTGGCGCTGGTGGCGGGGTCGGCGACCCCCGAACGGATCGCGCGCGGAGTCGCGATCGATGCCGGCGGCCTGGTCCCCGACCTCGCCCACACCAACAGCTGGGTACACACCGTGGGCGAGGTCGACCCGACCGAACTGCTGGAAGTCCAACTGTGCAATTCGGTCGCGCCGTTCATCCTGGTCTCCCGGCTGCGTCCCACGCTGGCCGCGGCAGCCGCGCGCCGGAAGTACGTGGTGAACGTTTCGGCGATGGAAGGGCAGTTCTCCCGCGGCTACAAGGGACCGGGACACCCGCACACCAATATGGCCAAGGCGGCGCTGAACATGCTCACCCGCACCAGCGCGAACGAGATGTACGGCAGTGACAACATTCTCATGACCGCCGTGGACACCGGCTGGATCACCGACGAGCGCCCGCACTACACCAAGGTCCGGCTCGCCGACGAGGGATTCCACGCACCGCTGGACCTGGTCGACGGTGCGGCGCGGGTCTACGACCCGATCGTTCGCGGTGAAGCGGGCGAAGACCTCTACGGCTGCTTCCTGAAGGACTATCGGCCGTCCCCGTGGTGAATTCGGTGCCGTAGTTCATCCGAGGACATACCCTGGAAGGGTGTGGTATCGGCTGGCCGCGGATCTGATCGCCATCCTGCATCTGCTGTTCATCGGCTATGTGGTGGCGGGTGGCTTCCTGGCTTGGCGCTTCCCGCGCACCGTCTGGGCGCACGCGGCAGCAGTCGCCTGGGGATTCGGTACGATCCTGGTCGGCTACGACTGCCCGCTCACCTATGCGGAGAACTGGGCTCGGCAGCGCGCCGGAGTGGCGGGCCTGCCGCCGGAAGGTTTTATCGACCACTACCTGACCGGGGTGATCTATCCCGAGAACATGCTCACCGGAGTACAGGTGCTGGTGGCTGCCTGTGTACTGGTGTCATGGGCGGGTCTGTGGTGGCGTGCCCGGCATCCGCAGGGCCCGACCGCGCGGATCGCCGGTTGACCCCAGCGTCCCGGCCGGTGACGGTGCGATGACGTCGGCGCGCGGCTGGTCCGTGATTACGAAGACGGGGGAGGCGTCGGCGAGCCGGCCCCCGATCGACTGGCCCGACCCAGGACAGTACCTGGCCGCCACCCTCCCGGTTCAGGGGCCGGCCGCCGGCTCGGTACCGGCATTCGTCGCCGCAGCTGACCGGAATCGGGAGGCCGGCGGAATCGCGTCGATCCGGCATCGGCTGGGCCCCGAGCTGATCGCGGCGAAGTCGGCAACGACCCGGAACGCACCATTTGCCATGATCTTCATATGCCCGACATCGACAGTGACCCGATCTGCCGACGCTGTAGTCGGCCCGTTCGGGTGGGCCGGGACAACTATGATGTGTTCGAAGGGATGCATTACGTGTGCTTCCACTACGAATTCGAGCACGATCTGTCCAACTCGGATGTCGACCCAGACGAGGACTGTGGTGTTCCGGGCTGTCCATCGGCTGCGGCAGCTGCATTCGACTGATCGGATGGTCTCTGCAGTGCGTGCGGCATCGACAGCGAGCCGATCGGCCAACCTGGAAACAGCCACCGTTGGTGCTGCGGACAGTGGGCGGAGAAGGCGATCCCCGAGCACCATTGAACAGCGGCGACAACAGGCCGTCAGGCTGCGAACGCTCAGAGACCGGTCGCGAGCCGCACCACGACCTTGTCCTGGGCGATCTCCTGAACCGTCAAGTCGAGGCCCTCGGCCGACCCGGTCTCACCGACCGGCACAGTGACCGGCCGGCCCGCCACCGTCAAGGTGACGGTATTGCCCTCCACCGCGGTGAGTTCGGTATCCACCCCCAGTACGCTGATCTTCGCCTGCACCCCGCGATCGAAGGTTACGGTGCAGCCGCTGACCTCGCACTCACTGCGCGCCCCCGGTCCTGTTGCCGTGCAGGCGGAAACGCCGAGCGATGCGGCGGAAACGAGCAGGAGGGCGGCGAGCAGCCGTCGAACAGCCATGCGGACAGTGTAGGGAGTGCACCGAGTCGGAACCGGCCCGATACCACAGGAATTGATCCGATATCGAATGGCGTGGCTCGAATCAGCGGAAAAGCCGCTCGATTACGCGATAGGCACAGACCTACCGAGTGAGCCGAGTGACGTCCGCTGCCCCAGCCCTCGTACCGATCGAACATCGGCAGATGATCTCGGCGAGGCGCGCCGCAGGCCACGCCTCGCCGAAATCGCCGCATGATCATCGAACCGAATCCGCGAGCTAGCGCCCACCGAGGCCGAAGCCCGAATCATCTATTTCGATATCGGGGTCGAGGATGCCGCACACCTTCCAACCGCCATCCTCTTCCACCAGGTCGTAGGTCGTCGTCGAGGTGGTTTCGCGACCCATGATCTCCATCGTTGTCTCGATGGTGAACGTCCCCTCGCTGCTACCCGAAGCGACGTCGACACTCTTCAGGGTGGTCTTCGCCTCCGGAAGGTCGGTATCCGGCACGCCGGTCGGCTTGGTCGGGTTCTGCTGCTCGTATTTCGACAACTCGTCCATATCCGCCGAGCAGACCAGATCCTCGGGTTCGTAATCCTGATCGACCCATGCCTGAGCGGCGTCGCGCGGATCGTCGTACGCACCCCCCACGATCGAGCCGCCGCCACCACTCAACAGGAAGAACCCACCTACACCCACAGCGATCAAGACAACGGCGACGCCGCCGATGATGAGCGCGACCTTTCCCCCGTTACCGCCGGAACGAGGAGGAGCACCATAACCACCGGCGGCGCCGTACCTCGGCGGTCCGGGCGGGTACGGCTGACCGTACTGCCCCGGGTACGGCGGCTGTCCCGGCCCGGGCTGTCCCGGGTACGGTTGACCGGGTTGATGCTGGTACGGACTGGGCTGTTGCGGGTGACCCATACTGAAGTCCTGTATTCCTTGCTCTCCTGCGCGTCACCGAGTGGCGCCGCGTCCGAACTCTAATTCCCCCACGACGAGGTGGTGTTAACACCCGGTCCGGATTTCGCTGCCCACATCCGAATCTTTTTCGATCTCTTCAGATTCGGTCAGTACCCGACGTAGCCGGCCCCCTGGGACATATTGACGATGCCGGGCACATCGCTCAGCGAACCGTATCGGTCGATCGCGTAGGCGGCACCTGCGCAGATATTGTCGACCGGATTCCAGATATCGCCGTGCCCGGGCAGGGCGTGCGCGTCGAAGGTCGGGTCGATCGTCTGCATGAGCCCCTTCGACGGAGTCCCCGCTTCCGCGTTGCTGTCCCATAGGTTGATGGCGTTGGGATTACCGCTGGATTCCTTCTCGATCATGGTCGCGATGATCGCGGCGTCGGAGTCCTTGACGTCGTACCCGTTCTCGCGCAGCACCTCGATTGCCTGATCGATCCACTCTGCCAGATCACCGGTGGGCATCTTCGTGGGTCGGCCGGAGGTGCCGGTGACCTCCTCGCCTGGACTGTCGTCGTCACTATCGGAGGAAGCGGAAGACGAGGGAGAATTACTGCCGCCCAGCAACGAACTGGCAGGAACGCCACCGCTCTTGCTACCGGACGAGTCCTGCGGCACTTGCAAGGACTTGTTCTCCAGCTCGTTGTGCGTGGACTGCAGCTTGCCGATCGTGGCGCCGACCGTGATATCAATCGCCACGACAGCGTCCAACTGCTGGCGGGTGGTGGGATTGTCCGGAACGCTGTCGACGATATCGATGACCGCATCCCGCAAGTCCTCGAATGTCCCGGACGCACCGTTGGCGTCGTCGGCGGCCAGCGCGGCCAGCGCGGCGATCTGGTTGTCGAGTGTGTTCCAATCCTCCTTGTAGGCCGCGATCTGCTGATCCTTCAGCTGGAACTTCTCCGCCAGATCGCCGTCGCCGGGCAGCTCCCCCGCGTTTTTCGCGAGTTGTTCGGCTGTGAGTGTGTTCGCGCCGCGATCGCCGAGACTGTTCTGTAGTTCTTTGAGAACCTTTTCGGCGTAGTCCACATACGGGTTCAGAAGGGGAGCGTTCAGGGGGCGCCGGAGCGTCCAGTCCTTCCCGACGGCCATCGCCCACCTTCTTTCACCCAATACACCACGATGTATCCAATAGAGTTCCATTCGATGCCGCAGCCGAGTCCTCCCGCTGGTGAGAACGCCCTTCGGCGCACATCGCCACGACCGATGAGAAACCTCTCCGGCACGCCGCCGTATCCCGCGCGACTCTCGTCGTGTCCACCGCCGCCCCGCTTCCACCGACTAGGTTCGACACCGAAACCGAACCGTCAGGAGGAACCCTGTGCCGGACCCGATCGCTTCCGCCCCGGACCACCTGGTCGCTCAGCTCTCTGTCCAGCAGCGAGCCCAGCTGGGCAGTGGCCACGACTTCTGGTCGACCGAGCCGATCGGCGATATCCCGTCCATCACCCTCTCCGACGGCCCGCACGGCCTCCGGTACCAGGATCCGGAACGGGGTGGCGACGCGCTGGGTATCGGCCCGAGTATTCCGGCCACTTGTTTCCCGCCCGCGGTGGGCCTGGGGCAGAGCTGGGATCCCGAACTCGCCTTCCAGGTGGGGGCGGCGATCGGGCGGGAGGCGCGCGCGGCGGGTGTGCACATCGTGCTGGGGCCGGGGATCAACATCAAGCGGGATCCACGCTGTGGCCGGAATTTCGAGTACTACTCCGAAGATCCCCGACTCACGGCCGCACTCGCGACCGGCTGGGTGCGCGGACTCCAGGAGCAGGGGGTGGGAGCGTCGCTGAAACATTTCGCGGCGAACAACACCGAACACGAACGGATGACCTCGAGTTCCGATATCGATCCGCGGCCGCTGCGGGAGATCTATCTGCACGCGTTCGAGCACGTGGTCCGGGAGGCCGCACCCTGGACCGTGATGTGCTCGTACAACAAGATCAACGGCGTGTACGCGGCCCAGAACCACTGGCTGCTCACCGAGGTCCTGCGCGCGGAATGGGGTTTCGACGGGGTGGTGGTGAGCGACTGGGGCGCTGTCGACGACCGAGTCGCCGCGGTGGCCGCCGGACTGGATCTGACAATGCCCGGCGCCGACGAGGCGGGTGACCTACGCGTCGCGGCCGCCGTCGCCGACGGATCGCTCGACCCCCAGGCCCTGGAATCCTCCGCGCGGCGGCTCGCCGCGCTCGCCGTTCGCGCCACCGAGGGTGCCGATCGGGAAACGACCTGGGATGCCGCGAAGCATCACGCCCTCGCCCGCGCGGTGGCAGCCCGGTGCGCGGTCCTGCTCAAGAACGACGACGAGATCCTGCCGTTGACTGCCGGCGGGCATATCGCGGTGATCGGCGAATTCGCGACCGAACCCCGCTATCAGGGCGGCGGTTCCTCGCATGTCGCCGCGACCCGGGTCGATATCGCACTCGACGAGATCCGCGCACGCGCCGGATCCACCACGGTCACCCACGCTTGAGGTTTCGATACCCGGTCCGATTCCGCCGCCACGAAATTGCGGGACGACGCCGTCGAAGCGGCCGCGCGAGCCGATATCGCGGTCCTGTTCCTGGGGCTGGCGGCCGCGCAGGAATCGGAGGGTTTCGACCGCGACCATATCGAGCTGCCCGCCGATCAGGTGGAACTGATGCAGGCTGTACGCGCGGTCCAGTCCCGGGTGGTTGTCGTCCTGGCGCACGGTGGGGTGCTCCGGCTGGCGCCGATCGTCGAGGCCGCGGGCGCGATCCTGGACGCCGCACTGCTGGGTCAGGCGGCCGGCGGCGCGATCGCTGATCTGCTGTTCGGCGTCACAGCCCCATCGGGCCGGTTGACCGAGACGGTACCGGTCCGACTCGCCGATGTACCCGCCTACGAGAATTTCCCGGGCGAACAGGGACATGTCCGGTACGGAGAGGGCATCTTCGTCGGGTACCGGTGGTACGACCGGCGCGAGCTCGAGGTGAGCTTCCCGTTCGGGCACGGGCTCACCTATACGACCTTCGACTATGCCGACCCGAGCGCGATCGCCGATACCGAGGGTGTAACGGTCACCGTGCGAGTGACCAACAGCGGCGGGCGCACCGGTCGTGAGGTCGTCCAGGTCTATACGGGTCTGGAGACTTCGTCGGTCCTGCGCCCACCCCGGGAGCTCGGCGGGTTCACGACTGTGGAACTGGAACCCGGTGTCGCGCAGGAGGTAACCGTCCGGATACCCCGGCACGAATTCGCCCGCTGGAACGAGCCCGCCGGCCGCTGGGTCGTCGAAGGCGGCGAGTACACCGTCCATATCGGCGGGTCCAGTCGTGACCTGCCGGTACACACGACCGTGCGAATCGCCGGCGACGCGGTACAGGTGCCCCTCACCCGGGAATCACCGTTCTCCGACGTCATGGCGAATCCGGTCGCGGGGGCCGAACTCGGCGCGAAACTACAGCCGCTGATCGGCGAACAGGGTAGTTCGGCCGGAGCCGACCTGGGAGTCGATATGGCGCGGATGATCGGCTCGATCCCGATCGGCCGGATCGCGCTGAATCTGGGCGGTCTGATGACCGCCGAGGAGCTCGACGATCTGCTGCGCCGTGCGAACGACTGAGGCGCGGAGGCCACGGGCTGTCCATGGACGGTTTCACCACCTCGTAGCGGACCGCGAGGGGATCACCCCGCTGCCCAGCCGTGATCACGATCGACGGCCGGGCTTCTCGCCCTTCGGCAGCAGTGCCTCCAGCCACCCACTGCGCGTCCCTCGGATCTCCACCTACCACCCGGCGATCATCACAGGCCATGATCTACTTCTGCTGATGGTGCCGATCACTGCTGTGCGGCTATGACCAGCCACATGAACGTGGGCTGCGACCGGCACGACGACCCCTTCGACTGCCCGGACGCGGTGATCGGCTTCAGCGCCAGGAGTCACGAACGAACAGCCCCCTCGAACAACCTCTGAGACACGCCCTGGCCGGTCGCTGCTTCGGAGACCGCCCCGGACGGGCGGTCCCGCCCGGCGAGTGCCCACCTACTTCCGCGGTAGTCCGAGTACCAGGGTCGCGATGGTGTTGAGCTGGATCTCCAGGGTTCCACCACCGATGATCCACGTCGGGATATCGAGTTCGTGGTGCACCGGTTCGGAGACGGCTTCGCCCAGCGCGCCGGCCGACCCGATGAGGTTGAGGGCCTCGGCCGCAGCGTCGGTGTGCAGCATGGAGGCCGCCGCCTTGGCGATGCTGGTGGCCGGGCCCACCGGCTGACCGTCCAGGCGCCGGATCGTCTCGCGCAGATTCATCGCCGAAATGGCCGCGCCGCGGGCACTGATGCGGCCGAGGGCCCGGACCGCGTCGTCCCGGCCGCCCGCGTACTCTTCGCGCTCGATGATCTCCTTGATCCGTTTGTTGTGTCCGGGATCCCGGACACCGCCGATGAACAGCCGCTCCTGCGCCAGTGTTTCCAAGGTCAGCGTCCAGCCCTGACCCGGTTCGCCCAGGATCATCGAGTCGGGAACGAAGGCGTTGTCGAAGAAGACCTCGTTGAACTCGGCGTCGCCGCTGGCCTGGGTGATCGGCCGGACCGTCACACCGCTACCGTGCATATCGACCAGGAACATGGTGAGTCCCTGGTGCCGTCCGGCATCGGGATCGGTACGGCCCAGCAGTAGCCCCCAATCGGAGCGATGCGCGAGGGTGGTCCAGATCTTCTGCCCGTTCAGCTCCCAGCCACCGTCGACCCGGACGGCCCGCAAGCTCAGCGAGGCGACATCGGACCCGGCTTCCGGTTCGCTGAACAGCTGGCACCAGATCTCTTCACCGCGCAGCGCGGGGGCCGCCAGCCTGGCGAGTTGTGCGGGCGTACCGCGGTGCAGCACGATCGGCACCACCCACTGCCCGATTCCCATGGAGGGCTGGGCGATTCCGTGGCGGTCGTACTCGTCCCGCAGGATCAACTGTTCGAGCGGTCCGGCCTCGATACCGTAGGGCTTCGCCATCGGCGGCGATACCAGACCGCTGTCCGCCAGCAGAGTCCGGCGTGGGCCGGGATTGACCGAATCGGTATCGCCGATCTTCGAGGGCCCCTGGTTGTCCAGGTCGGCGGCCCGGTCGAGGATCTCCGAAACCCACTCCCGGAAGGACGAATCCTCTTCCGGCAGCGGTACGGCGAAGTCGCGCGGGCCGTGCAGGGCCGCCGCGCCGAGCCGCAGTTCCCACGACTGCACCGGTCCGGTGAGCGCGGCCAGCGAGATGGCCCGCCGCCAGTAGAGGTGGAGATCGTGTTCCCAGGTGAACCCGATGGCGCCGTGCAGGCCCAGACATTCCACTGCCGCGTGTACCGCTCTCCCGAGCGACGTCAGAGCCGCACCCGCGACCGCGTGGGTGCGCTGCCGCGCGTCGTCGTCCAGACCGCGGATCGCGTCCCAGGCCGCCGCCGCGGCGAGTTCGCCGGTGATCAGCAGTTGCGCGGTACGGTGCTGCACCGCTTGGAAAGCGCCGATGGGCCGGCCGAACTGGGTGCGCGATTTGACATAGCCGGTCGCGGTTTCCGAACACCAGCGGATCACCCCGGCGGCCTCGACCGCCGAAAGCGCCACGGCCACCGCAGCGGACCGTTCGGTATCGAGCGCCACCGGTACCCCACCGGATACCGACGTGAACCGCACCACGCCGATATCACGGCCGAGGTCGGCTCCGTCCTTCACCTCGACCTCGATGCCGGCGGCAGCGCGATCGACGACGAACCACCGGGTGTCCGCGCCGTCCGCCGCGGCCACCACGAACAGTTCGGCCGAGGCCGCGCCGAGCACGAGACCGGTCTCGCCGGTGAGCCGCGGGTCGTCGCCGGCGGGCCCGTCCACTGTGATCGCATGTTCCGGCGGGATCACCGCACCGGTCGTTCCCGCGGCGAATTTCCGCAGCAGGGCGTCGACGGACTCGGTGCCCGCCGCCCCCGCGAGGACCGTACTCGCCACCACGGTGGGCAGTAGCGGACCCGGAAGCAACGCCCGCCCGGATTCGGCGATCACCACCGCCAGTTCGTCCAGTGTTCCCCCCTGGCCCCCGACATCCTCGGGTAGGTGCACGCCCGCGAGACCGAGGGCCACGAGTTCGGGCCAGAATTCCGGCCGCACACCCTCTTTCAGGCGCTCGGCGTTCTTGCGGGTGTACTCCCGGCCGGCCCGACGGCCGGCGAATCCGGTCACGGTTTCGGCCAGTGCCACCTGGTCGGCGGTCAGCGCAACAGGCACGGTTCTCATTCCGGTCGAAGGGGTTCGGTCTGGTTCCCGAGGCAGTACAGGAACCATAGATTAGAACACGTTTCACCCACGCCCGGGGGATTCGACCGCTCCGGTACCACGCTCATCCCGCCCGACCGCTCGAGCGAGGCGACGCGCTCAGATGACCGTCCCCACATCCTGCGCGACCAGGTTGACCAGCGCACGCTCGACCACTGCCGCGATAGTCATCGACGGATTACAGGCCGCCGCGTTGCCCGGGAGCAGCACCGTCGAGCACTCGGCGGCAGCCCGTGGCGCTTTCCGCGTGGCGGGTTCAGACCCCCCGCTCCGCCTCGAGTTCGACCTTCATCCGCTCCAGGGTCCGCCGAATATTGCTCTTCTGGAATTCGGCGAAGCCCCGCTTGCCGGTGGCGATCCGGTCGAACCACAGCGCGGGCGTATCCGGCCACCCGGCGCGATCGTCGAACCATGTCTCGGTGATACGTGTACCCGCGGGCACCTCTTCGAAGCGGTACTCCCACGTAGCGACGGCCACCGGCAGCAACGGTTTCCACACACCCCAGCGGCGGACCTCGAAAACAAAACGATTCGGCCGCTCGGCCACCACCACCGTGCACCCGGTGTGCCAGCGCATGGGACCGCGCCGATTGGCGCCCACGAACTCCATGCCGGGATACGCGGGCCGGCCCGGTTCCGGGACGACGGCCCCGGTGTTCTCCGGACTCCACCGGCCCATCTGCGTCAGATCGGTGACCGCGTCGTAGGCGGCCTCCGGGTCGATGTCCACCACAATATCGTCGGACACCTGGGTGGTCCGGGAAATTCTCACCACGGTTGTGCTCCTTGTCGGGCCGCTTGTCGTCGATCCTAGGCATGACCGGTCCCGCGGCCCGGCGGACATCACAGCCCCGCGGCCCGGCACGACTCGGGGCCCTCACCACCCGGGGCCGATCTGTCAGGAACCGGTACCCACACGGCCGTTGCCGGAAGTCGTTCCGAGCGACGCCCCACCCCGCCCCGGCCCGAATCCGTACTTCATCAGCGGCACAATCGCCGTCCGGATGAACGCGCGCGCGGCGGCCTCATCACCGAAATCCACCCCGGCGGCCGGTGTCAGCAGCAGCGAATGCGCCATCCGGGCGATCATTTCCGCCACCGGCCGCGCCTCATAACGTTGCAGCACCCCTTGCTCCTGACCGGTTTCCAGGACTGCCGTGATGCACTCGATTCCCTGCGACACCATCTCCTCGCCGCGCACCGTATAGAAACCGAGCGCTTCCTCCGGTGCCACCGCGAGCAATTGAGTGACCAGCGGATGGGACCGGGTCAGCCGCAGGATGTAGAGCACTGTCTCCTCGATCTGCGCATCGACACCCGAGGTGGTGGTGGCGATCGTGGTGGCCTCGCCGAGCACCCGGCCGATCTCGCGTAGAAGAGCCGCTTCGATCAGATCGTCTTTGCCCGAGAACCGGCGATAGATCGTCACCCGGGTCACCCCGGCCCGGCGGGCGATATCGTCGAGGCTGCTGCGCCGGATACCGACTTGCAGGATCCGCCCCAGGGTGGCGTCGAGGATCCGTTCGTCGACTTCGTCGTAGCTGCGGACCATACGGTGAAATTATAGAGAGGGCCCGGTCGGGCCCCCGGCGGTGTCGGCTCGCTCCAGCAGTACGGCCACCGCGAGTTCGGCACTCTGCGCGGCGCTCTCCATCGTGGCCGACCAGTCCGTGCGGGTTCAATCGCCGGCGAGTACCGGGTAACGACGGGAATCGTCCAGCCACTTCTCCCGGACCTCGTGAACCCCATGATTGACACAATGTAACGCAGTCAATACATTTGTTTCATGGGTTTCGAGAACACGGGTACCGCGATTCCCACCCGTCACCCCGCCGCTCCGGTCAGAGTTCCCGGGCTGCGGCCCTTCGCTCTACTGATGGGAATCGGCGCTCCCGATGCCGACCAGTGGGACGCCATGGGCACCTCCCTGCTGACCGGGGACGAACCGATGGATTCGCTGGTCGACTGGATGATCACGACCGGGATGAATACCACCCGGCCGCTGTTCGAACAGGCCCTGCAGTCCGGGATCGACTCGGTACCCGACGCTCCCGCTCCGCTTCTCGAGTTCTTCACCGCCGTGGAGACGCCGCCGGCGTGGCTGGACGAGCAGACTCTGCGTCGCGGCGAAAAGGTACTGCGCCGGGGCGGATTCGACGGGCTGTACCTGGCCCGTGATGTGTCCTTCCTCGGCGGCTACCTCGCCTCCGGATTCAACAAGACACTGCTGCGCACCGGAGCTCTCGAGAAAGGGCCCGCCCAGCGGTTCGCCGAAACCATGCAGTGGGCGCTGGATGTTCAGAACGGGATGGACAAACTCGGTCCCGGCTATCGATCCACCCTGCATGTGCGGTTCGTCCATTCGCTGGTGCGACGCCACGTGAGCGCCATGCCGGATTGGGACGGCGACGCCTGGGGGCTGCCCATCAATCAGACGGATATGGCGGCGACACTGGTCGGCGCACTCATCGCCCCGTTCGTCGGCGGTATGGCGATAGGAATCCTCCCCTCCGGCGCCGACCGGGAGGCCGCCGCTCATCTCGCGCGTTATGTGGGCTGGCTGATGGGCGTGACCGACGAATGGCTGCCCACCGGATTCCGGGACAGTGTGCGCATCCTGTACCACTGCATGACCGCCATCACCAACCCGGACGAGACCACCCGCCGGCTCGCACTGCCGATGGCCGACGATCCGCTCACCTGGAACTATCCCAACCTGCCATGGCTGCGCGGCAGAATCGCCCGCGCGCAGCATCTTTCGATCGCCACCATGTATCTGGGCCCTGGCGCGATGCGCGAACTCGGACTCTGGCCGTACATGCCGCCGTGGTACCCGCTGCTCCGGATGCCGGTCAATGTGGTCCGGAGCGTCGCCACCCGGATCAGCCCGGCCGCTCGGGAACGCGCCGAAGAGCGCGGAATGCGCGAGCAGCAAGCCTTCAAACGAATGCTGGTCGGGTCCGGGCCCGCGACAGTCGGTCTTTCCGCGCAAAATATCCCGGCCACGGCCTGATCCGCGCAATCCGGGCGTACCCCGCCAGGGCGAACCGAACGCCGACGGCGAACGCGGGGTCATCGTCAACACCGCCTCCATCGCGGCCTTCGAGGGCCAGATCGGGCAGGTCGCCTACACCGCCGCGAAAGCCGGTATCGCCGGTATGGCACTGACCATGGCCCGCGACCTCGGTTCCGTCGGCGTCCGGGTGCTGGCCATCGCGCCGTCGCTGTTCGACACCGGCATCCTCGCCGGGGTGCCCGAGGAAATGGTCGCCCCGCTGGTCGCGGGCAATGCCTTCCCCAAACGGATGGGCCGGCCGGAAGGATACGCGAAACTCGCCGCCGCCATCGTCGAGAACCGCATGCTCAACGGCCAATGCCTGCGCCTGGACGCGGGAATGCGCTTCGCGCCCAAATGAATCGGAGCGACTTCGGGGCGCGGTCCGACCCATGGCCGGCGACGCCCCGTGGCCGTCCGGGGGCCGGGGTCGGGGCGTTCGGTGGGAGCGCATCATAATGGGATCCGACGTCTCACGATGCTGCGGCACCGGTCCGCATCGCGCGTCACGGAGGTGGTCATGACCCTGGAAAGCGTTCGCCCCACCGAATCGGTGGCCGATCGGCTCACCCTCGAACGCGTCGGGAAGTATCGCTTCCGCGGCCGCGCCCACGACGGGCCCACGCACCGTAGCTATGGCGGGGAGGTCGCCGGTCAGGCGGTTCTGGCGGCCGGACTCACCGCGCCCGAGGATCGGCCCATCCATTCCGCCCAGACCTATTTCCTGCTGCCGGGTGACACCACCGTTCCCACCGAATTCGCGGTGGAGCCGGTACGTGACGGCGGCTCGTTCTCGACCCGGCGGGTCGAGGCGATCCAGAGCGGCCGAGTGATCTTCACGATGCTCGCCTCCTTCCACAGCCCCGAGGACGGCCTCGCCCATCAGGTCGCCGAACTCGATACCCCCGGCCCCGACGAGGTACCCGATCTCGCGGAGGTCTTCGCCGAACAACCGGAAGCGCTACGGTGGACCACCACCTTCCTCGACGCCCTGGGAGTCGACGCCCGGTTCCCCGATCCGCCGGCCCGCGCGTATGCCATGCGCGGGGCTGCCGCCGCCCCGCGGCAGCGGGTGTGGTTGCGTACGCGGCAACCGGTACCCGACGCGGGCCTCGAGCAGGCCGCATGCCTGATGTATCTGAGCGACCTGCTGCTGCTCTCCGCTACCACCGGTCCACACGGAGAAGCTCTGCAGGACCGGGAGCTACAGGTAGCGACCGTCAACCATTCGATCTGGTTCCACGCCCCGATCCGGGTCGACGAATGGTTCCTGCACGACCAGTACGGGCGCTGGGCGGGTGGCGCCCGCGGGCTTGCGCACGGTGAGATACTGGACTGCTCGGGCCGGCTCTGCGCGACCACGATGCAGGAGGGGCTGATCAGGCCCCGAACGCCTCACTGAAGCCCGCAAACCGCTAGGCGATCTCGCCGGCCGCCGGTGCCGCCCCGGCCACCGGCGCATTCCGCGGGCTCCGCGGTCCGAGTGCGAGTTCCACTCCGGTCGCCCCTTCAGCGGCAGCCCACAACCGGCGACCGGATTCGGGGTTCCCGGCCCCGCCGGGAACGGCCAGTGGCACCGGTGAATAGCCGGGCGGGCGAGGGTCATCACCACATCGTTGTAGGCGATCCGGACAGCTCCGCTGCCGCTTTCGTCGCGCGAGGCTCGCCCTTGCGCCCGACGCCCCCCAGGATCAGCCTTTCTTCGCGGGTATCCGGCGACCGCGCCGGGCCGGACGGCCACCACTCGTCGACCGGCACCACGCCCGGTTCGACCAACTCGAGTTCACCGAAGTATGAGACGATCTCGGCCCGCCTCCGGAACCAGCCGGTCCCCAGGCCGTTTTCCAGGAAGCGCCGTTCCACTTCCCGGGCCAGCGCGTGCTCGGCCGAATCGTCACCCGGATCCCAGTAGTGCGTGATCGCCACGAACGATCCCGGGCTCAGAGCCCGCACACATCGCGCGACGATCTCCGCCGGATTCGCCGCGTTCTCGATGTGATGCAGCACCGAACCGAGAATCACCGCGACCGGACGCCCACGGTCCAGATACCGCCACACCGCCGAATCCTCCGCCAGAATCCCGGGATCGGTCAGGTCACCCTGGAGGTACAGGGTGTCCTCGTTCGTCTCCAGCAGTACCCGGCCGTGCGCGACACACATCGGATCGTTGTCCAGATACATCACCCGCGCCCACGGGTTCACCAGCTGGGCGATCTCGTGGGTGTTGCCCGTGGCAGGCAGCCCGGCCCCCGCGTCGAGGAACTGATCCACCCCGACGATTCCCGCCAGATACCGGACCACCCGGCGCGACCAGGCCCGGTTGCGCCGCGAGACCTCCGACATCCCGGGCGCGACCTCCAGGACCGCCTCGAGCGCTCGGCGGTCCACTTCGAAGTTGTCTTTCCCACCCAGGCTGGCGTCGTGCACACGGGCGATACTGGCCCGGGAGGTATCGACTCCGGCTGGTGAACGGCCTACGGCCGATGGACGGAACGGCGTGTCTGGCATCGGTTTCTCTCTATCCGGTTGTGGTGCGGCACGGCACGGCATCGACAGGTGAGGCTCGACACATATGACGACCACAGTGCGGCGAATTCATCGCTCCGGGAACAGATTCGTCGACAAAGATCTCGAAACGATAAGTTTCGCTCGCGGCGAGCGAGAAAATTCGCTCGAGTCCGGGTGCGGCGACGGCCATCATGAACCGGCGTACAAACGACCGGGGAGGAGCGCCCCGTGACCGGTCCGCATCACGCATTCGGCCACTGCGGCGTACCGCGCGATATCGCCCCCGCCGTGATGGGAACAGAATTCCGCGACACCGGCCTCCTCCCTGGTGGGCCGCGCAGCAGCATCCGGGGCCGGGCGGCCGGTGCCCCCGACAGCCGTCGCGTCGGTGCCCGGGGACGTACGCTGTTCCCGATCGTTCCACGCGAAGAGAGGAATACCGATGAAAACCAGGCTCAACTGCCCGTGCGGCGAACATCTCACCGGGGCGAACGAGGACGAACTGGTCGACATCGTGCGCAAACATCTCACCGAGAACCATCCGGGGCACGATTACAGCCGCGACGAGATCCTTTTCATCGCCTATTGACCCGCCGCACCGGCCCGGCACGGGCCGGTGACTCCGGGCCGTTCATAGCCCGGCCGCGCACCGAGCGCATCGTGGTATATGGATCGGGGCGGCATCGCTCGCCGGGAAGGATCCACATGGACGACCACACACTCGCCGCGACACTGGCCGGCGAAGCCGGCGAACTGCTGCTCGGCATCCGGGACCTCGGCGGCGCGGTCGGTGACCGGAGATCCGACAATTTCCTGCTCGAACGACTCGCGCGGGAACGCCCGGCGGACGCGGTGCTCTCGGAGGAATCACCCGACGACGGCGACCGCGTCCGGCGATCGCGGGTATGGATCGTCGACCCGCTCGACGGAACCCGGGAATACGGGGAACCGGCACGCGAGGACTGGGCGGTTCATGTCGCACTCGCGGTGGACGGTATACCCGTCGCGGGGGCGGTCGCGCTCCCCGCCCAGAGTCTGGTGCTGCACACCGGACAGCCCCCGACCCTCCCCGCGCCGCCACTGCCCGGCACCGTGCGGGTGGCGCTGTCGCGCAGCCGACCCTCGTTCGAGGTCCGGCGCCTGGTGGCCCGCCTCGGGGCGACCGAGGTCCCCATGGGTTCGGCGGGCGCCAAGGCCATGGCGGTGGTCCGGGGAATCGCCGATATCTACGCCCATTCGGGTGGACAGTACGAATGGGATTCCTGCGCACCGGTCGCGGTCGCGGCCGCCGCCGGATTGCACGTCTCCCGACTCGACGGCAGTCCGCTGGTCTACAACCGGCCCGATCCTTATCTCCCCGACCTGCTCATCTGTCGGCCGGAACTGGCCGAGATCGCGCTGAAGGCACTGTCGGAGTAGTGCCCACGGACGCTGCGCCCGGCCGGCCCTCTACAAGCGTGACACCGGGCCGTGCGCACCCGGCCCGGATCGGCACACAATGGTCGGATGTGTCCGCAACGACAGGAGAATGGCAAGTGAGCGGTCGACTATCCGGCAGAGTAGCTTTCGTCACCGGCGCGGCGCGGGGTCAGGGGCGGGCCCACGCGGTACGACTGGCAGCGGAGGGTGCGGATATCATCGCGGTGGATCTGTGCGGACCGTTGCCTCCCGCGGTCCCCTATGACGCCGCCACCCCCGCCGATCTCGACGAGACCGTCCGCCTGGTCGAGGAGACCGGGCGCAAGATCGTCGCCACCGCGGCCGATACCCGCGATCGGCACGCTGTGCACGCTGCCGTCGACGAAGGCGTCGCCGCGTTCGGCCGTCTCGACATCATCGTCGCCAATGCCGGAATCTGTGTTCCCGAGCCGTGGGATGCCATCACCGAGGAGTCGTTCCGGGCCGTCCTCGATACCAATGTGACCGGTACTTGGAACACCGTCACCGCCGGTGCGCACCAGATCATCGAGGGTGGGCGCGGCGGTTCGATCATCCTGATCAGTTCTGCGTCGGGCGTGGCGATGCAGCCGTTCATGGTCCACTACACCGCCAGTAAGCACGCCGTCACCGGGATGGCCCGGGCGCTGGCCGCCGAGCTGGGTAAACACTCGATCCGGGTCAACAGCGTCGCGCCCGGTCCGGTCGCCACTCCGATGGGGTCCGGCGATATGGTCGGCGCGCTCACCCGGGCCGCGGAGACCAACGAGCTGCTCGGCCGGATGAACACCCCGCTGCTGCCGGAGGGGATCGCGCAGCCGGAGGATATCTCCGACGCGGTGTGCTGGCTGGCGAGCGACGAATCGCGATTCGTCACCGCGAGCAGTATCTCGGTCGACCTGGGCGCCGCGCAGTACTGAACCCGCACGATCCCGGCATACCGCCCCGGGTGCGGCAGCGCGGGCGGCGCTGCCGTGATCGCAGGCGCAGGTCGCGGCAGTTGCGTACTCGCCGCCACCGGCGATGCCGCCGAGACCAATCCGCGGATGAACCTGTCGGCACTGACATTTCAGCAGAAGAGTCTGTGCGGCACCCTGTTCGGTGGCGGTAACCCGCAGCTGCTCATCCCGGAGGTCCTCGCACTCTACAAACTGGGCGATCTCGGGCTCGGCGATATGGTCACCCGCGAGTACTCCCTCGAGCAGATCGACGAGGGAATCGCCGATATGCTCGAGGGCCGCAACATCCGCGGAGTCATCCGCTTCACCGACGCGGACCGCTGACGTCACCCGGAGCCGGGTCAGAACACGACCCGGCTCACCACCTCTGCGATGAGCGCGGGTTTCGACCCGCCGTCGATCTCGACGGTGTGCGCCACGGCCAGTTGCAGGGCCCCACCGGCCACTTCGGTGGCCTCGGCCAGCACCGCGGTCGACCGCACCTTCGCACCGACCGGTACCGGACTCGGAAACCGAACCTTGTTGGAGCCGTAGTTGATTCCCAGTTTGGCGTTGTCGAAACCGAAGATCTGCGAACCGAGCATCGGCAGCAGCGACAGCGTCAGGTAGCCGTGCGCGATGGGCCCCCCGAACGGGCTCTCCCGCTTCGCACGCTCCGGGTCGACATGGATCCACTGATGGTCTCCGGTGGCCTCGGCGAATTGATCGACCATCCGCTGGGTGACCTCCACCCAGTCGCTCGTACCCAGGGTCTCCCCCACCGCGCCGAGAACCTCGCCCTTGCCGGTGAATGTGCGCACAGTGTGTCTCCTTCGGTCCGTGGCGCGCCCTCGCGACATCGCCTGCTCCCTACTAGGTATTCCGCACTTCGGTTCCGAGTTCAAGCGTTGATGAGACATTTATCGGATTCGTCGCAAATAGCAACGGAGAGCGAGCCGACCTCGCACTCGGCGCACGCCCCTAGATCGAGTGATCCGTACAGCCGTTAAGCTGCGGCGGATCGTCACCGGCACGATTCGGCAACGACGCCGAGACGGTTCGACGCCCCCGCGCGCCGCTCGCCGTCCAACCCATCCCGGCGGCCCAGTTCACCGGCCCCGTTCCGCAGGAGATCCGACATTGACCGTGCTCACCTTCTGCCTGGTCACGGTCGCCGGGTTCTTCGCCGGACTCGTCGGTTACGTCACCGGCATCGCGTCGCTGATCTCGTATCCGGCCCTGCTCGCCGCCGGACTACCCCCGGTCGCGGCCAATGTGACCAATACCGTCGCCATGGTGGCGGTCGGAATCGGGTCCACCGCGAAGGCGGGCACGGCGATCAACGACGATTCCCGGTCGCTGCTCGTACACGCCGCTTGTGCCGCGGTCGGTGGGCTCGGCGGCGCAGCACTGCTCCTCACCACCTCGGCGGAAGTCTTCGTCGCCGTCGTTCCCTTCCTGATCGCCGCGGCCTCGGCGAGCCTGCTGTTACAGCCCAAATTGCGCGAACTCGCCGGAGGCAGGAGCTTCCCCCGGCTGTACCCGCTGGCCACCGCCGTGGTCGCGCTGTACGGCGGCTACTTCGGCGCCGGGGTCGGCGTGATGTTCCTGGCACTGATTCTCGTATGCACCTCGGAGACGATCTGGCGGGCCAGTGTCCTCAAGAGCGTGCTGACCGGGGTCGCCAATTTCGTCGCGGCGGTCGGATTCGCCGTGTTCGGGCCGGTGGACTGGATCGCCGCGGTGGCCATGGGCCTCGGCGCGTTCGTCGGCGGATGGTACGGGCCACCGCTCGTGGCACGTCTGCCGCCGACCGCTATGCGTATCGGAGTCGCGCTCTGTGGCTTCGGGCTCGCCGGATATCTGGCGATCAGCTGACCGGTCGACGGGCGGGAACCGCTTCACGCCGCAGGGGCGAGTACGACCGCACACTCCGGCGGCTACCCCGGGCTCAGGAACGTCTGCAATCGTTGGATTTCCGCGTCGAGCGCGATGGTGAAGGCGCGGCCCTTCGGCGCGCCGTCCACATAACCCACCTCGACCGCGCTGCCCGGTCCCGCGCAGTTGGCCCAGCCGATCACGCGGTCACGCCACAGCATGGGCATCGCGTAGTAGCCGCGGACCCGCTGGGCGACCGGGGTGTAGGCCTCGAATCGGTAGTCCCAGCCCCAGAGCAGCCCGAAGCGTTTACGGTCCCAGACCAGGGGGTCGAACGGCGCCAGGAACCGGACCCGGGCCTGCGGTGGGCGGTCGGCGGGGACCAGGTCGGCCGGCCAGAGGTAACGGACCCCGTCGACGGTGTCGGCGGACAGTTCGCCGGTGGCGACCAACTCGCGAATCGTCGCGGAGCCGGTCGCCCCGCCGATGGACCGGATGACACGGTTGACGGTAGAGGCGAGCGTCGATTCCGTCGCGGGGGCGAGGATCCGGGCCACCCGCAGTGCCAGGGCGCGCCTGCGTTCGTCGGGGTCGAGCACGATTTCCGGGAGGTCCGCTATCTCGTATCGTCTGATACCGGAGACCCGGTCGGCGACCCGCAGCAATCCGTACCTGTGCAGCTCCTCCAGTGCGACGGTGGTCGCCGAGGAGGTGCCGCCCCAGGCGTTGACCACGCCGCGATGACCGAAATACGCCTGCAGCTCGCGGGAATGGACGATGCCGCGTTCGCGCACGAAATCCAGCACCTGCTCCGACCGCGCGTCGTGCGGGAACTCACCGTCGGTACCGCGGGGGTGGTGGCGCGGATGCAGATACGGGCGCAACCGGCTCACGGTATAGCCGTAGGCGTAGAGGAGATCCTCGTCGACACCGAGAGCGCGGTAACCGCGGTCGAGATCACCCGCCCGGTAGCCGCGGACCCGGTGCCGCAGGATGAGATCCTGCGCCCGGGCGGGCGAGCGGATGGGATCGGCCTGGACGAACTCCAGCTCGGCCAGGGCGTCGGCGAGGGAACCCGGGCTGCGTGGCAGTGCCCAGGCGACGGCGTTGGAACGCAACCATGCCAGCGACATAGCGGCGAGGGTAACGGCCGCCTCCGACATCTCGCACCGGTGTTCGGGTGAACCGACCCGGAATCGGCTGTGATCAGGCAGAATTCAGCGAGGTTTCCGGCCCGGCAGGTGTAGCCGCCCGAACGGACCGGTGCGGGTGGGACCGGACCGGCCGCCGTCTGCCGTCTCCGCGGCCCCGGTGATATTCCGGCTCATCCCGCCGAATATCAGCGCGTGGAACGGCACGATCGACTTCCAGTAGAGATGTCCGGCCAGTCCGTGCGGTTCGAATACGGCGCGCTGCCGGTAGATCGCGGCGGCGTCGCCGTTCCCGGGTCTTGCCTCCAATTCGAGCCAGGCTCGTCCCGGGACCCGCATCTCCGCGCGTAGCCGCAGCAGGGTGGGCCGGTCGATCCGCTCCACCCGCCACCAATCCAAGGCCTCACCCTCGTGGAGCCGGTGCGGATCCCGGCGGCCGCGGCGCAACCCGGCACCGCCGGCGAGCCGGTCCAGCCAGCCACGCAGCGACCACGCCAGCGGGAACGAGTACCAGCCGTTCTCCCCGCCGATCGCTTCGATCACGGTCCACAGAGCGGCCGGGTCGGCGGTGGTCGGCCGTTCCCGCAGATCCTGGTACAGAGATCCGCCCGACCATTCCGGGTCGGTGGGCAACGGCTCGGAAGGGGCGGGCCCGGCATCCGACCATCGGGTCGGCACGTCCAGATCCCGGATCCGGGTCAGTGCCAGTTCCACGGCGCGGCGAACCCCGGTGAGTCCCTCTTCGGGGTCGGGGATATGCAGGGCGATCTCGTGCTCACCGCATACAACGTCGTTGACCAGCGATTCCATCAGGGGGACCGCGATCGCCCGCGGCACCGGGGTCACCAGATTCACCCACTGCGCCGACAGCCACGGGGTCAGCACCGGGACCGGGACGATCACCCGCCGGGGCAAACCGGCCACCTCCGCGTACACCCGCATCATCTGCTCATAGGTGAGAACGTCGGGTCCCCCGATATCGAAGGCTCCGTGGACCGTGGCCGGAAGTTCCGCGGCGCGGGTCAGGTAGTACAGCACATCGCGTACGGCGATCGGCTGGATCCGGGAACGCACCCAGCGCGGGGTCACCATCGCGGGCAATCGTTCGGTGAGGTAGCGCAGCATCTCGAAACTCGCCGACCCCGAGCCGATCACCACCGCCGCCTGGAACACCAGGGCGGGAACAGTGCCGCCGAGCAGGATTCGGCCGACCTCTGCGCGCGAGGACAGATGCCTCGACAGCTCCTGCCCCGCGGGGGCGATACCCCCCAGATAGACGATCCGGCCGAGCCCGGCCGCCGCGGCCTCGCGGGCGACGATGGTCGCCGCGTCCCGGTCCACGGTGTCGAAATCCGAACGGGTCAGCGAATGCACCAGGTAATACAGGACCTCCTGGTCCTGCAGCGCTGCCCGGACGTCGCCGGCGACCGTCACATCGCCGCGCACTATGTCCACCCGGTCGCGCCACGGCGTGTCGGTCAGCTTGCCCGGCGTCCGTGCCATCACCCGGACGGTGTGACCGGCCCGCAGAAGTTCGGGCACCAGACGCCCACCGAGGTACCCGGTGGCTCCGAACACCACACAACGCATGAGACTCCTCCGTCGAGGTTTGCGCACGGTCGTAGGTGCAGCGAGGCGCTCGGCGGGGCCGCCGGGCCCTGCACTGTGCCCGCGAGCAGATGGATCCTGTCATCACACACCTGCAGGCTAGCCTCGCGCACGCAGCCCGGATATTCCGACACCGCCGATCCGCACACCGTCGCGCAGTCGATACCTCCCTGTGTGATCGGCGGCCCCGAGCGGCCCGAACACCCGTCGGCGGCGTTTGCCGGGGCGGATGAGGGGTAGGCGCCCCGCTATGGCCTCCTCTGTGCGAAGCATGCTGTCTCCCCGTTCGCTGACCGCCCCTGCCACCGCCGTGACAGCGCTGGTGCGCACCGGCGCTGACCGCGTCGTCGGCACCGGAATCCAGGTGGTCGAGGCGCCATGGCGGGCCGCGGAGAAGGTGGCCACCACCGTCGCAGCGGGTCTGTCGACCCTGAATTCGGACCACTCGACCAGCCTGCGCGACGATCTCACCGCATTGATCGATCCGCGCGATCGTCGCGCCCAGCGGCGGATCACGGTGACCGAGGATCGAGCGACCATCGAGGTACGCGGGCTGGACAACGGCCAGGGTTCGGCAGTGACCCGTTCACTCGACCAGCATCTCGGCCGTCTACGCGGCGTGGAATGGTGGCGGGTCAACGCGGTCACCGGCCGGGTCGTCACCGCGCTCTCCAGCGGTGCGGATCTGGAGAAACTGTTGGCGGCGGTCGAGGAGGTCGAACAGGAATCCGACGTCGCCGATACCGGGTGGAGCCGCGCCACCGAATTCCCGGCGGACCGGGAACCGGTGCTGGCGGCGGCGATCGAAGTGGCCGGCGATCTCTGCGCCATCGTGGTCTCCACCGCGGGCACGGTACCGCCGCTGCGTGGGGTGATGCACAGTGTCCGGGCCGTGGCGGCGTTCACCGACGCCCAGCCCCGGCTGCGCACACATCTGGAGGAACGGCTGGGTGGCGCGCGCACCGACCTCGTACTGGCCATCGCCAATGCCGCGGGCGCGGCTTTGGGGGAAGGCGCGACCGGCGGGGTGACGAATCTGCTGGCCGATGCCGTCCAACGCGGATTCGCACTCACCGAAGCCCTGGCCCGGCGCGCGCAATGGCGTGAATGGGAGACCGATATCGTCGATGCCGAGCATTTCGGGGTCGCCCGGCCGCTACCGTCCTATACCCGGCCCGCCGACCTGCCACGCGGGCCGGTTGAGCGGGTCGCCGACGAGATGGCGGCCGCGTCGCTGGCGGGTGCGGCGACCCTGGCCGGGCTGGGCCGTGCCGGTGACGTTCCGGACGCGTTGATGCTCGGGGCCCCGAAGGCCGCGCGAGCCGGCCGGGAGGTGTTCTCCGCGACCGTATCGACCGCGTTGGCCGGCGCGGGCGTACTCACCCTGCATCCCGCGGCATGGCGGCGGCTGGATCGGCTGACCGCACTGGTGATCGACGGCGACGCCCTGGCCACATCCGGACGTGTGGTGCTCGAGGTGGAAGCCTCCGAAGACGGACCACCGGCCGCTCGGATCTGGAGTACCGCACAACGACTGCTCTGGGATTCCGCCGATGAGGCGGTATCGGGGGACGACCGCTCGATGCGGCTCGTGCACCCGAACTCGGGCGCACCGGACCGGGGCGCCACCGCCCGTCCGGTCTGGCGCGAATTACGTGACGGTGACCGGATCCTCGGCCGTGTGCTGGTGGGCCGGGAACTCGATCCCCGTGCCCACGATGTGCTCGGCACGGCACGGCGAGCAGGGCTGCGGGTAGTCTTGGCCGGACATCGAGATGCGAGCGAATTACGCAGTCTCGCCGACGAATTCGTCTCCGCGCGCGGCTCGCTCAGCGCGCACGTCCATCGGCTCCAGGAACAGGGGCATGTGGTCGCGGTCCTCGCCACCCGCGCGCACAAGGCGCTCGACCGCGCCGACGTGGCCGTGGGGATCATCGGTTCCGAGGGCGGCGGGATCCACGTGCCCTGGTCGGCCGATCTGTTGTGCCGGGACCTCGGCCAGGTGCAGCGCGCGTTCGGCGTGGTGGGGCCCGCCCGGCAGGTCAGTGAACGCGGCCGGACCCTCGCTCTGTCGGCGTGCAGCCTCACCGGACTGCTGCTCGCGGTCGCACCAGCGGCGCGTTCGCGGACCGCGCCGATGATCGCCGCGAACTTCGCCGGCCTTTTCAACGGTGCCGTGGCGGGTGCGCGCGCTGTCCGGACCCAACGGTCGACCGGGCACGCGCCCCTGCTGCCCTGGCACGCGCTGGAGCCGGACGAGGTCCTGACCCGGCTGCCCGAACCGGTACCGCCGCCGGATCGGGTGACCGATGAACCCGGCGCGCGCGGCGCGGTGGCAGTCCGAGTGTCGTCGCTGAGCGATTTCCTGGGACATATGCGCCGGGAGCTGGCTGATCCGCTGACTCCGATCCTGGGTGTCGGAGCCGCGGCGACAGCGATTCTCGGCTCGCCCTCCGACGCGGTTCTGCTGTCGTCTGTGCTCACCGTCAACGCGATGATCTCCGCTCGCCAGCGGCAGGCCGCCGAGAACGAACTGTCCGACCTCCTCGAGGGGGAACGGCTGTCCGGGCACGTGATCGACCGCGCCGCCGTCGATACCGAGGACCCTGCCGCCACCACGCTTCCCGCCGACAGCCTGCAGGTCGGGGATGTTCTCACCATCTGCGCCGGCGAGGTGGTGCCCGCGGACGCCCGCCTGTTGCGCGCCGAGGATCTGGAGATGGACGAGTCCGGGCTCACCGGTGAGTCGGTGACGGTACCCAAACAGGTCGCGGCCACTCCGGGCGCGGCCCTCGGCGATCGCGCCTGCCTGGTGTTCGAAGGCACGACGGTGGTGAGCGGGTCGGCGGTGGCCGTGGTCGTCGCGGTCGGTGCCGACACTCAGGCCGGCCGGGCGACAGCGGGCGCGGTGCCGCCGGAGAAGGGCGGAGTGCAGGCTCAGTTGCGGGCACTGACCGATCGCGCCCTTCCGCTCACCCTGACCGGTGGTGCGATCGTGACCGCCCTCGGTGGGCTGCGCGGCCGGACATTGCGGGCCGCGATCGCCGACGGGGTGGGTGTCGCGGTCGCCGCGGTACCCGAGGGCCTGCCGCTGGTCGCCACGGTGGCGCAGCTCGCGGCGGCACGCCGCCTGTCCCGCTACGGCGTGCTGGTCCGCGCCAATCGCGCGGTCGAGGCCCTGGGCCGGGTCGACACGCTGTGTTTCGACAAGACCGGCACGCTCACCGAGGGCCGACTGCGGTTGACCGCGCTCGCCGATCTGGACGAGCAGTGGGAACCCGGCAGCTCGGACGACACCGCCCGGCAGCTTCTGCGGGCCGCGGCGCGCGCTTGCCCCGATCCGGGCAACGGCCCGGTCCTGCATGCCACAGACCGGGCCGTTCTCGACGCGGCCGCCGAGATCCTGGGTGCCGAGGCGCATCGGTGGGACCCGATCGACGAGATACCGTTCGAATCCAATCGGGGTTACGCGGCGACGTTCGGCCGCACCGCGCACAAGCTACGTCTGATGGTCAAGGGCGCGCCCGAGGTCGTATTGCCCAGGTGCACGCGGATCCGCGGCGGGTCGTCCGGCAAGACCGATCGGTCCTTCACCGACCGGCAGCGCGAACGGGCCGATGCCATGGTCCACGAACTCGCGGAGCAGGGTCTGCGCGTGCTGGTGGTGGCCCGGCGCGACCTGTCCGGTCCACCCGACGATGTCGAAGATGTCGTGGCGGGGCTGACCCTGCTCGGATTTCTGGGGATCGCCGATACTCCCCGGCCGCAGACGCCCTATCTGGTCCGTGCGCTGGAAGACAACGGAGTCGGGGTCCGGATGATCACCGGTGACCATCCGGTTACGGCGGCCGCCGTGGCCCGGCGGCTGGGCATCACTGTCGGTGCCGTCACCACCGGCGCCGATCTGGACGAACTCGACGACACCGCACAGACCGAACTCATCGAACGCAGTAATGTTTTCGCCCGGGTCGACCCTGAGCAGAAGGTGCGCATCGTGGCCGCACTTCGGCGAACAGGGCACGTGGTGGGGATGACCGGCGACGGTAGCAACGACGCCGCCGCGATCCGCACCGCGGATATCGGGATCGGGATCGCGGCACACGGCTCGGCCGCCGCACGCAACGCCGCCGATCTGGTGCTCACCGAACCGGATCCGCGAGCACTGCTGCACGCGCTGGTCGAGGGCCGCAGCATGTGGCAGCGGGTCGCCGACGCGGTGGCCGTGCTGGTGGGGGGTAATGCGGGCGAGGTGGCGTTCACTCTCTTCGGCACGGCGGTCGGCGGACGCGCTCCACTGGGAACCCGCCAGTTCTTGCTGGTGAACCTGCTGACCGATATGTTCCCCGCATTGGCGCTGGCACTGGCCGGTGATCAGGAGAGCCCCGATCCGGCCGATGATCAGCAGTGGGTCGAGCAGCGTGCCCGTCAGCTCGCCGATATCCCGCCGGCCCGCCTGGGCGCCGATCTGTTGCGCACTATCGGGATTCGCGGGGTCGCCACAGCCACCGGGGCATCCGTGGCCTGGATGGCCGGCCGCTACACCGGGACCCGGCGCCGGGCCGACACCATCGGTTTGGTGGCGTTGATCGGCACCCAACTCGGCCAGACCCTGGTCGCGGGATACCGCAGCCCGCTGGTCTGGCTCACCACCGCCGCCAGTGGCGCGGTACTCGGCGTCGTGGTCATGACACCCGGGCTGGGAACGTATTTCGGCTGCACGCCGTTGGGTCCGGTCGGCTGGACGATCGCGAATTGTTCGGCGCTGGCCGCGACCGCGGGTGCGACGGTGCTGCCACGACTGCTGCCCAGGGTCGAGCAGGACGAGCAAGCCGCGGCGGATACCGCGCAGGCCGAACCGGACGTTTCGCCCGATCGCCCGGAAATACCGCAGTACGCCTGAGGTTCCCGGAGAGCGGTACGAACCGGGCCGGTCGTTTCCGATAGGCGATCGCCGGTGGACCGAGCCGAGCCCGGACCACCGGCGATGACCTCACGCGCGGATGCGCCGCTACTCAGCGGAGCTTGTCGTCGCGGTCCATCCCTTCGATCTCGATCCGCTCCTTGCGGACCGTTTCGGTGATCGACTGCTCCTCCTCCACCTGATCGATCACCAGCCGGACCCGTTCGACCGGAACCATCTCCTTGTCGACGATCACCCGGTCCTGGTGCAACGTGACCTCCTGTTCCTGCTCGCCGAAGTCGGCGGGCAGCGCCGAGATATCGGTGATCGGCTCGCGCTCGATATGTACTTCCTCATGGCTGGTCGGCACGGTGACGGTCTGTTCTTCGCTGACCACGTACTTGTGCAGCCGCGCGCGCCCGGAGACCTCCTGCCGGGTGCCGATGTTGAGCCGCTCCTCCGACCGCACGAGGAAATCGGGCCGGCGACTCGCCGGCATATCGGGGGTGGTGGGCTTGGGGGCCGCTGTTCCGGTGACCCCCGCTGTGCCCGCGGCGCGGGCTTCCTCGCCGGTGGCGGTTCCGGCGTGCCGGCCGTAGTCCTCCCAACCGGCCCGGTTGGGATCGACCCCGTAGTGGATGAACAGGTCGTTCTCGGAATCCTGGGTGATCAGGCCGTCGTGCGCCAGGTGTGGCGCCGTTTTCACCGCTTCCTTGTGTACCCGCACCTGCAGTTCGGCGGGATCCTGCCGCAACTGGGCGCCGGCGAGCGGCACGAGAGAGTCTTCGCTGAACAGACCCGTGCTGACCGATGCCCACGTCGGTGCGCCGGACGCGTTGTCGACGTAGACCCGTTTGACCTTCCCGATCTTGGCGCCGCCCAGGTCGTAGACTGCGTCGCCGATCAGGTCTTCCACATGTTGAGCCATGGCATTCTTCCTCGATTCTCGTCCGATACGTGGCCGGCGAACCGAGTTGCGCGGTCGCGAGCGAGGCCGGCCCGGCCGGTTTCCGGCCCATGGCCGGGTGCGGAGCAGACCTCGACCGACAACGTTGCCGCTCGGCGTGCTCGTCGCTCCCGGTTCTACGGATCGGTCGGGCGCGGCGCGCTGCACCTACCTGGTAGCGGGTCCGGCTATCCGCACGGAACAACCCGACAGCTACATATGGGCAAATACCCGTGGAGGGATAGGTCAAACAGGCGCGCCGGGGAATATCGCGAAATTGCCCAGCTACCGCCGCCGGAGCCGGACCAACGCCCTCGTTCTCTCCTCGCACACTCGCACCGACTCCGGTGTCGCCCGTGCGCCGGCGACACGCAGGCGCGGCATACTCGTCAGGTGAGCTCCCCCGCTACCGGCAAACCGGCCATTCTCAGCGTCGATGACGATCCGGGTGTATCCCGGGCGGTGGTCCGCGACCTGCGGCGCCGCTACGGGGCCGACTACCGGATCCTGCGCGCAGAATCCGGCCCACAGGCGCTCGAGGCGCTGCGCGAGCTGAAATTGCGCGGCCGGCCGGTCGCGGTGCTCATCGCGGATTTCCGGATGCCGGGAATGGACGGTATCGAGTTTCTCGAGCAGGCGATGGATCTCGATCCCTACGCCCGACGCGTACTGCTCACCGCCTACGCGGATACCGATGCCGCCATCGATGCGATCAATGTCGTCGATCTGGATCACTACCTGCTCAAACCGTGGGATCCACCGGAGGAGAAGCTCTATCCGGTGCTGGACGGCCTGCTCGACGCCTGGCGCGGCAGCGAGCACCGGCCGGTGCACGGGACCAAGGTCATCGGTAACCGATGGTCGCCCCGGTCGTCCCAGGTCAGAGAGTTCCTGGCCCGTAACCAACTGCCCTATCGCTGGTTCCTGGCCGACGAACCCGAGGGCGCCCGCCTACTCGAGGCTGCCGGTGCCGATCCGCGCCGCTGCCCGGTGGTGATCACCGAGGGCGGGCAGGCACTCGTACAGCCGAGCGACAGCGAGCTGGCCGAAAGCGTAGGTCTGAGCACCGAACCGTCCGGCGATTTCTACGATCTCATCGTGGTCGGGGGCGGCCCGGCCGGGCTGGGCGCCGCAGTCTACGGGGCTTCCGAGGGTTTGCGGACCGTACTGGTCGAGCGCACGGCCACCGGTGGGCAGGCCGGCCAGAGCTCGCGGATCGAGAACTATCTGGGATTCCCGGACGGCCTCTCCGGTGCCCAGCTCGCCGACCGGGCGCGTCGTCAGGCCGCCAAATTCGGGGCGGAGGTCATCACCACCCGGGAGGTCGTGGGACTGGAGATGAACGGTTCGGCCCGCACCGTACGGTTCGCCGACGGCGGTGCGTTGTCCGCCCATACGGTCATCATCGCGACAGGCGTGGACTATCGGCGCCATCCCGCCACCGGCGTCGACGAGTACACCGGGCGCGGGGTCTACTACGGCTCGGCCATGACCGAGGCAGCCGAATGCGCCGGTCACGATGTCTACATCGTCGGCGGCGCGAACTCGGCCGGCCAGGCGGCGATGTTCCTGTCCCGTAACGCGCGCACGGTTCATCTGGTGGTACGCGGCGACGCCCTGGAGAAGTCGATGTCGCACTATCTGATCCAGCAGATCGCCCAGGTCTCCAATATCCGGGTGCATACCGAGACCGAGGTCGTCGCGGTGGACGGCGAGGATCATCTGCACACGCTGGTCCTGCGCGACAACCGGACCGGTGCCGAGGAGAAGGCGCACACCGAGCGGCTGTTCCTCTTCATCGGCGCCGCCCCGCAGACCGACTGGCTCGACGGTGTGGTGAACCGTGACACCGCGGGATACGTCCTGGCGGGGCCGGATCTGCTGATCGACGGCAACCGGCCGGCCGGCTGGGAACTGTCACGGCCACCGCATCATCTGGAAACCAGCGTGCCGGGGGTTTTCGTGGCCGGTGACATCCACGCCGAATCCGCCAAGCGGGTGGCCTCGGCCGTCGGGGAGGGCGCCATGGCCGTCATGCTCGTGCACCGCTACCTGGCATAGAGAGGCCGACGATGAGCATCTGTGATCCCGGCGAACTGCGCTCGCTGTTCCTGTTCGAGAAGCTCGACGACGAGCAGCTGGACTGGCTGTGCGCCGACGGCCGCGTCGAAACCATCGAACCGGGTCCGGTTTACCACGAGGGCGATCCGGCGACCTGCTTCTACGTCCTGATCGACGGCGAGGTGCGGCTCACCAAACTGTCCGGCGGCCGGGAGATCGAGATGGTGCATACCGGCCATCGCGGTTCCTACGCCGGTGCGTGGACGGCGTACCTGGGCGAGCGGGCCGAAACCCACTACAGCTCCTCGCTGTACGTGACGCAGCCGTCCCGGTTCTTCGTCGTGGACGCGCAGATCTTCTCCCGGATGATGCACAGCTGGTTTCCGATGGCCGTGCATCTGCTCGAGGGCGCGTTCTTCGGCAATCGGAACACCAACGCCCGCATTGCCCAGCGGGAACGGCTGCTCGCGCTCGGGTCGCTGTCGGCAGGCCTGACCCACGAACTGAACAACCCGGCCGCGGCCGCGGTCCGGGCCACCTCGGGTCTGCGCGACCGGATCGCCGGGATGCGGCACAAGCTGGCCATGATGGCACAGGGCAAATTCGACACCGCGGTCCTGGAGACGCTGGTGCGGTTGCAGGAGGAGGCGGCCGCCCAGGTCGCCAAGGCGCCGGAACTGTCGCCGCTCGAGGCCGCCGACCGGGAGGATCTGCTCGGGGAATGGCTCGAGGACCACGCTGTTCGCGACGGATGGGAACTCGCGCCGAACTACGTACAGGCCGGTTTCGACACCGCGTGGCTCGAACGCGTGGCGGCCACGCTCGAGGGCTGTCCGCCACAGGTTCTCGAGGGGGCGTTCCGGTGGTTGAACTACACCATCGAAACCGAACTGCTGATGAACGAGATCGCCGATTCCACCACCCGTATCTCGACGCTGGTGGATGCGGCCAAACAGTACTCCCAAATGGACCGGGCTCCGTTCCAGGTGGTGGACCTGCACGAACTGATCGACAGCACGCTGGTGATGCTCAGCCGCAAGATCGGTGACTCGATCGAGGTGGTGAAGGACTACGACCGCACGCTGCCCCAGGTCCCCTGCTACGCCGCCGAACTCAATCAGGTGTGGACGAATCTGATCGACAACGCGGTGTACGCGATGGCCGGCAGCGGGACCCTGACCTTGAGCACCCGGCTGGAGAACGACTGCGCGGTGGTGGTGATCGGCGATACCGGTCCCGGGATCCCGGCCGAGGTGCGGAGCCGTGTCTTCGAGCCGTTCTTCACCACCAAACCCGTCGGTGAGGGCACCGGTCTGGGTCTGGACATCTCGTTCCGCATCGTCGTCGACAAGCACGGCGGGGATATCCGGGTCGACTCCCGGCCGGGCGATACCCGTTTCACGGTGTGGCTCCCGCTCACCCGCCCCGAGGACGAGCCCGGTAGATGATCGGCTGCGCGGCGATCCGGTTCGCGGCGAAAATCGCCAGCATGAGCGTACGGAACGATCGCCGATACTCGGATCAGCGCCGGTCGAGGCCGGAAAGCCGCCACGCGAGTTTGTCGCGTACCAGCGCCGTCCTACCCGCCAGGCGCATAGCGATATTGCGCAGCGGACGTACCGTGGCCGGCATGGTCGCCAGCGAGGTGAGCCGGCCGGCGATCGAGAGCACGGATTCGGTGGTGCGACGCCGGGCCGCCGCATGCTCGTCGAGCAGTGTCTGTGGTTCACCCCGCAGTACCCGCGACAGCGTCGTCGCGGCGGTGACCGCGTCCTCGATGCCGAGGTTCATCCCCTGGCCACCGGCCGGCGAGTGTACGTGGGCGGCATCTCCCGCCAGCAGTATCCGGCGGTCCCGGAAGCTGTCGGCGACCCGGTGGTGCACGCGGAACCGCGAACCCCACACAACTTCCTCTACCACGGCCGGCTGTGCTTTCGGTCCACGTTCGTCGAGCAGCCGCTGGAGGAACGCGATATCGGGTTCGTGTGGCGCCTCGTCCACGGTGGCCACGATCCGGTACACCCCGTCGGGCAGCGGTGCGACGACGACCAGGCCGGCCGGCGAGAAGTACAGGATGACCTCGTCTTTCGGAACCCCACCGGAAACGCGAACGTCGGCCAGGCTGAACGATTCGGCGTAACTGCCGCCGCTGAAGCCGATTCCGGCCTGTTCACGCACCGTGCTGTGCAGGCCGTCGGCCCCGATCAGGTAGCGAGCACGGATCTGCTCACCGTCGGCGAGAGTCGCGGTGACGATCTCGGCGTCCTGGACGACCGTGATCACCTCGGCGGGCCGACGCACCGGTACGCCCAGTTCGGTCAGCCGTTCCAGAATGAATTTCTCGGTATCTGCCTGCGAGATCATCAGCGCGTACGGGTAAGCGGTGGGCAGCTTGTCGAACGGGACCGCGATCAGGACCTGATCCCGGTCGCGGATCGTGAAGTCGGGGGTGTGCAGACCGCGGCCGACGAGCGGTGTGGTCACGCCGTAGGGCTCGAGCAACTCGAGGGTGTGCGGGTGTACGACTGCGGCACGGGAGGTGTTCGCCCCCTCGGCCCGGCCGTCGACGATCACGACGTCGTGGCCGAGCTGGGTCAGCGCTACGGCGGCGGTGAGACCGACCGGGCCCGCACCGACGATCAGGACATCTGCGATTTCGGTAGTCATCGTTCTACCTGCTCTCAGGAGGTCAACACTTGTTGGCATCGAGGTTATGTCAGGCCGTCAGCGATTGTCAACAGATGTTGGCCTACAATCGTTGACATGAGAAGGTCCTCGGCAGAAACGAAAGCTGTCATCCTCGCGGCGGCGCGTGAGCGCTTCGCGGCCGACGGGTACGACCGGGCGACGATCCGGTCGATCGCCGCGGACGCCGCTATCGACCCGGCCATGGTGATGCGGTACTACGGCAACAAGGAACGCCTGTTCGCGGCGGCGACCGAATTCGATCTGCGACTGCCGGATCTCACCGCGGTACCCCGCGATCGGATCGGCCCCGCCCTGGTGGCGCATTTCCTCGACCGCTGGGAACGCGACGAATCACTGTTGATCCTCCTGCGCGCCGGCGTGACCAACGCGGCGGTGGCCGACAAGATGCGCTCGATCTTCGCCGCCCAGCTCGCACCAGTGGTCGCGAAAACCGGCGACGACCCCCACGAAGGGCCGCTACGCGCCGGTTTGGCGGCATCCCAGATCCTGGGCATGGCGCTGTGCCGCTTCATCCTGGCCTTTCCCCCGCTGGCGGCGATGACCGGCCAGGAGGTGATCGCCTGGCTGGGTCCGACGATCCAGCGCTATCTCACCGGCCCGGTACCGGAGGTCGCGGCGGCGGGGTGACCTCCGGCGGGCGATCGGAGGGCGGGGGCGGCGCGGACCGCCCGTCACCCGTGCCGTACCGGACCGGCACGGCCGCGGCGATGCTGCTGATCCGAGCCCGGTATCGCTCCACGAACGGCAGCACCTGCTGAGCGATCACCTTGTTGTACTCCGACGGCCGTTGCCGCGGATTCGCGTGACCGGTACCCCTGGGCTTCACCACGAGCAGGTTGCCGTCGATGCCACCGACTTTGTCGATCAACTCCCGCTGGGTGTGCGCGACATCCACGACCCGGTCCCGGCTCGCGTTGTGCGGCCGGATGAAGACGATCGCCGGCCGCGGTTTCCCGTGCGCGGGCCTCGAGACCGCGCGCAGATTGTCGGTGGCACCCCCGGCGACGATCGCCAGGAACTGCGCCTCGATCAGACCGTTGCCGGCAGCATCGGCGTTGAAGATCTTGTCGCGCAGCACCTGTCCCACGGCGGTCCGCAAATCGCCGAACCGGATACCCGGTACGCCGCTGCGATCGACAAAACTGTCGCGACGCGCATAGGTCTCGACCGCGGTGCGCAATCCACGGCTCTCCCGAGCGCCGGGCAGCCAGCCCATCCAGCGCACCATATCCTCACCCAGACCACGACTCTCGGGGCGTACCGAATCGAGGTCCAGCGGCGTGCAGTCCAGTAGGACACCCACCAATCTGCGGTCACTGCCGATATGGATGTGCTGGGCGACCTCGAGGGCGATAACACCGCCCATACTGTGCCCGGTCAGCACGATATTGCGCACGCCGGACATCATCGCGGCACGAACGATCAGGTCCGCGATGACCTCGGTATCGATACCGCGATTGTCGTACCGGACCGCCCAGACCGCGCCCATCTCCCGCAGCGCGGGTAGCGACGCGGCCGTATCACTGGCGTTGAGATTGCCCAGACCCACCAGATCGACCACAGCGCTGTCCCGTTTATCCGGGTGGGCCGGTTCGGCGATCGGTAGTAGCGCCGGCTCGGTCAGCGCGAGGCGATCGCGCTCCGGCTCGACATCGTGGTCCCAGTACTGCGCGAACGCGACCAGGATGATCATCAGCAGTGCGGCTACCCGAATCAACGCCAGTCTGGTGCGGCGCAACGTCTTCCATCCGTGGCCGGGGCGCGTTTCGCGCAACCTGGCCCGGCGACATTCGTCACTCCAGTCAGCGACGGTGGACGGATGCCATTCGTCAACCGGCGACATGCCTCCACTGTAAATGCACGCGACGCCGCGCCCCGGCGTACGCGGCGGTGAGAATTACCGCACCGCCCGGCGATCAGTCCTTGCGGACCCCGTCCACCAGCAGTCGCCGGATCGCTCGATTCAACGCCGCGATGGCTTCCTCATCCGGATCGCGCAACCCGTGGACCACCCCGGCGAGCAGCATTCCGGTCACCGCGCGGGCGGTGTTGCGCGTGTCGAGGTCGGCGCGCAGATAACCCAATTCGACACCGTGTTCCAGATATCCAGCGGTCAAGGTGTCCGCGGTGTCCAGCAGGCCGTAGAGCCGCTGGGTGAGTTCGTCGTCGATACCGGTCGCGTGGAACAGCAGCAGTTGCGCCACGCGCCGGTCCTCGACGAGGATCCGGGTGAGCGCGACACCGATGCGGTCGATCTGCGCCCGGTACTGGTCCAGCGTGGTCGCCGCGTCGGGAGCGTTGTCCGTTCCCAGGGCGTCGATGATCCGGGCGGCCAGATCGTCGATCACGTGGTCGATGATGTCGCGTTTGTTGCTGAAATAGCGGTAGAAGGTGCCGTGCCCGATCCCGAGCTCGGTCGCGATATCGGCGATCCCGGTCGCGTGGTAACCCGTCTCCGCGAAACAGACGAAAGCGGTATCGATAATCTCCTGGCGTAGCTCCGCCTTCCGGCGTTCGGCCCGCGTCGATGGCTTCGTCACGCCACCGATGATACTGTCATCACAAGCGGAATGATGTGTCATTCTGTGATGAGTGGTTCAGCAGAGCAGTGGGAGGTTCGGCGTGGCACCTCGATACGACGCGGTCGTGGTCGGTGCGGGATTCGGTGGTATGGGCGCGGGCATCCAGCTCGACCGCCTCGGCCTGCACAATTACGTGATCCTCGAACGCGAATCCGACCTCGGCGGCACCTGGCATGTCAACCGCTATCCCGGTCTGGCCGTCGATATCGCCTCGGTGACCTACTCCTATTCCTTCGAACCCAACCCGAACTGGTCGCGCCTGTTCGCCCCGGGCGCGGAACTCAAGAAGTACGCCGAGCACGTCGCCGACAAGTACGGTCTGCGCGAGCGGATGCGCTTCAACACCTCCGTCGACAGCGCACGCTGGGACGCCGAACACGAGTACTGGGTGGTCACGATCGCCGGTGGTGAGACGGTATCCGCACGATACCTGCTCACCGCGACCGGATTCCTCTCCCAGCCCTACACTCCGCCGTTCCCCGGTATCGACACCTTCGCCGGCAAGATCATCCACACCACGGCCTGGGATGATACCTACGACCTCACCGACCGCCGCGTCGCGATCATCGGTACCGGCGCCACCAGCGTCCAACTGGTACCGGAGGTCGCCGCGCGGGCCCGGGAGCTCACCGTATTCCAGCGCACTCCGATCTGGGTGGTCCCCAAGGTCGATATGCCCATCCCACCCGCTGTCCAGCGGCTGTTCGCCCGGGTTCCGGCCGCCCAGAAGGCCGCCCGACTGGCCAACACCACCGCCTTGGAAGCACTCATGGTGATCGGCGTCCTGCACTACAAACAGGCCAAACCGCTGAACAAGGCGGCCGCCCTGCTGGCCAAGGCGCATCTGCGCACTCAGGTCCGCGATGAACACACCCGCGAACAGCTCACCCCCGATTACGATTTCGGCTGCAAACGTCCCACCTTCTCCAACCGCTATTTCGCGACTTTCAACCAGCCGCATGTTCAGCTCGAGACCAGCGGGATCGAACGCATCGAACCGGACGGAATCGTCACCGCGGCGGGAACGAAGGCCGAGATCGATACGCTCATCCTGGCCACCGGCTTCAACCTGTGGGATGTGAACTTCCCTGCCATCGAGATCATCGGCCGCGACGGTGTGGATCTCGGGAAATTCTGGCGGGACAACCGGTTCCAGGCCTACGAGGGCATCACCGTGCCGAAATTCCCCAATTTCCTCAGCCTGAACAGCCCCTACTCCTACAGCGGCCTGTCCTACTTCACCACCATCGAAGCGCAGATGAAGCATATGGGTCGGTTGTTCGGCGAACTGGCCCGGCGCGGTGAAACCACCTTCGAGGTGAGCGAACAGGCGAACGCCGAATTCCTGGACCGGGTGACCGGCAAACTCGGCTCCTCGGTGTTCTACGGCGGCGACTGCGCGACGGCCCGCAGCTACTACTTCAACCAGCACGGCGAGGCCGCGCTGCTGCGCCCCACCAGCACGGTCAACGCCCACCGGGAGGCGCTGCGCTTCCCCTTGGAGGACTACTCGTACGGCCGGGCCGGTTGAGCCGGAGAGACCGACCGCCACAGCGATACCCGATTACCCCGGCCCGTACGTGACAGCCAGTACGGGCCGGGGGCGTCCGACAACCGGTTCAGCCGCCGAAGGAGGCACCGATCTTCGAATCGGTGCCCTTGGCGTTCTGCCATGCCGCCTCGACTGCCCGACCGAGCCCGTTCAACGTGCCGATAGTGGTGTCATCGACCGTCATATCGCCGGTGTCCTCGGTACCGAACTCCACGTCGAAACGCGACTTCGCACCCCGGAAACCTTCGAACCCATCGTTCCCCTCCCATGCGGCCGACAGATTCGCTGCCGCGGTCTGCAGATTCCCCGCCTGCGTCCGCAGATCCGCCCGGAGACCGGACAGATCCGAGATCAGCTCTTCCAAAACTTTGGCATTGTACTTCGGCATTTCGAGATCCTTTCGTTGCGTTCTGTCAGGCGTTCAGCGTGGTGAAAAAGTCTTGGTTATCGGCTTCCATCGCCTTGTAGCCCTTGTTGCCGTCACCGACCATGTCCGTGATCTCCTGCAAAATGGCCTTCACCCGATCCGCTTCGTCCTCGAACGCAGCAGCGGCCTTACCACACGCATCCGAGGCGTCACCCTGCCAGCCGCCCTTGGCGGCAGCCACCGTCTCGATCACCCGGTTGATCGTGGTACGCAATGCGCTTACCGCATCGCCCATATCATCGGCGACGCCCTGCGCGCCGAACTCCTCGAAATTGATATCCTGCATCTCTCGAACCTTTCTGGAATCTGTGACGACCGATGTCGTCGTGGAACACAGCTCGCCGGCGCACGGGGCCGCGACGGTGCCTTACCTAGGACATCCACCCTCCTACCGGCAGCGAGTGGACGAGGGCGGACACCGCTTGGGCGATCCGATGATCGGAACCGGGAGTGAAGGTCGACCAGATCTGTTGATCCGGTGCGGTTCCGGGGCTGGCGACCAGGCGACCGCGCCCGGTGTCGTACACCACTACCGCTCCCGCCGACCGATGGGTGGTGCCCTCACCGTGGGCGTAGGCGACGATCTCGGAATAGGCGGTGCAGGTGGACAAGGCGAGACCGAACTCGATCGCCGTACGCTCCTCGACACCCAGCTCGTACAAGGCCTGGGTGTAACCGCTGGAGTCGGTGGCGCCGTCGAGACGCTCCCGCAGAGCCGCCGAAGGAGCGCTGAAACTCGTTGTCGCCGCAGGTGGGCACGTGCCGAGCACCTCCAGCAGCGGACTCGTCAAAGCGGTTCCGTCCGCATCGGCCCAGACTGTTCGCACGTCGAAGACATCACCGACTCTGGTGGCCAGCGCATGCACGTCACCACGGCGCGCCAAGCAGGCACGCCGGACGCCCGCCTCGGTGTGGATCCGTGCCACGAGTTCGCGGTCCGGTTGCGACAGAACGTGCAGGGCCGCGGCGAGATCGGCATCGACTTCGTCGTAGCTGTCCACCAGGCCCGAAGTCCGCAGCCCGGCCAGCGCCTCGCTCTGCGCGGCTGCCCAGGCAGCCGCCGAATCCTGTTGCGGCCCTGCCCCGAGAACCAGCGGCAAGGTCTGCACCCCCAGCAACCCGCTCACGGCGAGCAGGCCGTCATTGGTCAACGTCGTCATATCGCCCCCTCGACAAAGGGCCGGGTCACGACGACCCCGGAACGGCGTACTGGGGTGGCTCGGCGGCGCCCAGCACCGCTGGAGCCACCTGGATCCCGGCGTCGATCTCCATCACCTCGGCGGCGTCGGAGTCCCCGATTCCGGCCCGCACGGCGCGATCGCCACCTGCGGCGCCCGCCGACGGAGCCATACCGCCCGGCGCCATCCGCCCCGAATCCGACTGTGCGGCGGGTGAGGACTGCACCGGAGCTGTCTCCGGTGCAGCCGCCGATACCGGGGCGAGAGCCCTGGGCTGATATCGAGTGAGGGGCCGAGGCATTCGGGGGACACCGAAACTTACGCCGGAAGTCATCACCGGCATACCCTTGGGCGTTCCCGGAGCCGGCGGCGCCGCGCTCCGCTCGGCTTCCAATGCCGCGTCGGACACGATTTCCGGCGGATGCACCTGTTCCCACGGCAGTGCCAGCGACGCGGACGCCGATTCATAACCTTGCATGACCCGGGCCGCGTTCGCCTTGGCGAGATTCTGCTCGGTGTCGACCTCGGCCACCGCCGCGACCAGCGGTGCGCCCAGCGCCGCCCCTATCTGCTCGAGACTCTGTATCGCCGCTGTCAGTGCGGCGATCTCCGCCATATGCGGCATCGCCAGCCTGGCCACTTCGTACGCGACGGCCTGCCCTCCGGCCAGCGATGCGTTACGGCCCGCGGCCGCGGCGGCGTCCACCAGCCAGTGCCGCAATGTGGCGAAACGGTCGATCGCGGGTCCACTCTCGGTGGAACGCCACGAATCTCGCATCCGGGCCATGATCCGGTCGTACTCGACAACTGCCGTGCCGAATGCCGCGGCCAGTTCCGACCACGCCGCACCGGCCTCGGTCATGGGCCGACCTCCGGGCCCGGTGCCCAGATCGTGCGCGAGCTTCTCCGCGGGGCGTGCCTCCCAGATCACGCCGGTGAATCCGGGAACCGGTGGTTCGATCATCTCTCTCGCTCCACCGCTAGGTCGCTACCCCGAAGCCGCCGGCGTTGTCCTCGTCCATCTGGACCAGCTGATCGGTCTGCCAACGCAAGGCAGCGGCCAGTTTCCGGATCTCGTGGACTCCGCGAGTGGCGGCGTCGTCGTACGAGGAAGCGACTCCCCGGAGGGTGTCCGCCGCGCGCACCGATACTTCGTCTACGCCGGCCGGTTCGACAGCCAGCGCGGGCAGGTTCACGCGCAGTGTGTCCTCGAGCCGGGCCGCTAAGGCGTCCAGCTCGGTGCCGGCCCGCCGGACCTCGGGCGGATCGAATTCCATGCCGATCTCCTGTCAGAGGGTCAGTGCCTTGTCCGGTGAATCGCCGCTCACCGGTTCGGACACACGCTCGGCCGTGCCGATGACCGGCAGCGACACTCCTTCGATAGCGCCTACTACCTCGTTGCCGTGGTCCGCGTTGATCAGATCGGCGCGCGCGCCGTCGGTCGTCGAGGATTCACCGCCGCGGGCCAGTCCGGCGCCGGCCATGCCTCCGCCCATCGGCATCGCGCTCCCGGAATTGCGCGTCGTACTGCCGTTCGCCGCGGAGGACGGTGCAGTTCCGGAAGTCCCGGCGCTGCCGCCCAAGCTGCCGGCGGCGGCTTTCGTTCCGGAATAGGGCGTAAGCGGTGGTGCCGGTGTTCCCGCGACGCCCAACGCGCCCCCGCCCACGACGGCGCCTCCGGGGGACCCGTGGCCGCCGGACCGGATCGCGGAGTCGGCGCGGTCGTGTTCCGCGATCGACTTCGCCGGATGCAATGTCTCCTGCAACCGGGCGACCGATTGAGCGCCGGACGAGACCGCGCCCGCCAGGGTCGGCAGGATCTGCATCAACTGCGAGACGACCTGCATCGGATCTACGTTCTTGGGCGCGTTGGTGACCGGAACCTTCTCACCGGTAGCCATCATCTTCGCGCTCTCCGCGCTCAGTTCAGTACGGGTCTTCACGGTCACCGCGGTCGCCTCGGCCAGGGTTTCCGTGGTGGCCGCCAGCAGGAAAACCTGTCCGGCGCCCGTCGTCAGGAACGGAGTCGCAGCCGCGACGGAAGCCATGTATTTGGCCACGATCGCCGCCATCAGGGTGGCTCCGGTGAAGACCGACGTCGTCGCCGTCGCAGTACCGGCCGCGGTGCCGGCGCTCTGGCCGGCGATCGCCGCGCCGTCACGCTGCGCTTCGGCCGCCTTGTTCGATGCCTCTGTCGCGGCCATCCCCTGCCACAATGTCATCGCGACCTGCACTGCGGACAAGCCCAGTTGCATCGAGGTCTGTAGGACAGACGAGATCTGCGAGAACACCTGCGACGGATCAGGACCCGCATCCGCGCCGAATTGCCCGGTGCCGAAACTACTGGCCAGATCGGTGATCGGCTTCGTCAGCAGCGAAAGGTCCAGCGCCGGAAGCGGTGGGAGTTCCGGCATGGAGATCTGCGCGGGCAGTTGCGGCAGCGGACCCAACCCCATATCCGCGAGAACAGCGTCGACCGGCCGGTCCAACGCGGGGCCGGCCGCGCTCTTGCGCAGTAGATCCAGCACTGTTTGGTCGATCGGTCCGGTCATGCCAGTCTGCCGATGGCTCCGAACTCGGTGACTGCGGCCTCTTCGGTCAGTTCGTAGGCGGTAGCGCCCTCCCATGAGGTCAACGCGGTCGCGGCGTGCACGGCGGCCAGTTCGTTGACCGACATCAGGTTGTTGGCCTGTGCGTATGCGAAAGCCGCCAGGAAATCTTGACCGATCAGGCCGAATACCGGGACCGCGGCCGCGATGAGCGCTGCCTGGTTCGTGGCCCCGACCGTCGCCGTCTCCACCGCCATGGATGCGGACGCGTCGCCGTATCCACGAACGATATGGGATTCCGCTGCAAGATCAGTCATCAGGACCCCTAACGGCCAGGAGGTGAACATTCGCTCAGCAAAACTACCCAACACGATGACTGTCGACAGTCGGGAACTTACCTCCGGTGGGAAGACTGTTGTGACCTGCGGGATCTCGGCGCTCAGTAGCCGGACTCGCCGCCCGGCATCGACTCCGCGAGTTCGGTGTTGAATGCCTGCACCAGTTCGCCGCGCCGGACGATCGCGAGATGCGCGGCCCGGCCGGCCGTGGCGACGACCACCGACTCGAACTCGGCGGGCGACAATTTCGAGATCTCCGTCGAGAGAACCAGATCCACCAGTGCCCCGTTGCCGTCCACCTCGGCGGTGACGGCACCGTCGGGCGAGGTCTCCCGGACCCGTATCCCGGTGAGCCGGTCTCCCAGGTCACGCATCATGTTCAGCTGCCGGTACACCCGCGCCTCCAGCGCGTCCATCGCCTCGCTCATATGGACCTCAGCCAACTCTGCGGTTCGTAACCGTGCTCGGATTCCTCGATGTACTCGTCGCGCGCGACGTCCTCCGGCTTCGGCAGACCGGTCAGCGCGAGCATCTCACTGCTCAATCCGGCCGCCTCCAGTTCGGCTCGGCGTGCCAGGCCCGCCCTGTTGGCGGCCTGTTTGCACAGGCGCAGGATTTCCCCGGCCAGATCAGCCGGTGTCCGGCGCAACTGGTCCGGCTCGATCCCGATTCTGATCGGCAGCCCCTGCTCGGTGGTCTCCACCGAGATCGAGCCGCTTCTCGACGCAGCTGTTGTCATAGCACCCCGTCCACTCGTTGTTTGCGCGGAACTCTACGGCGGCCATCGCACCGCTTCTCACTTCTCGCCGTCAGCCCTGCCACTGGCGGGAAGAGAACCAGAGCGATCGGCTCCGGTCCATGCCAGGATATTCCGGTTGGGTGAGGAAGCGTCGGGAGCTACACATGGGTGCGATCGATGTCTTCTGGTTGCCGCGGAGACATAGTCGGAGGCGAGGATGCTAGACGAACCGGACGGTGGAAGGCCGGTCCAGCGCATCGGCCCGATCGTGCCGGCCACGGACAACAATCCGTGGAAGGACGTCGCGAAGCAGGTGGCGGCCGGCGATATCGTATTCGAGCCTATCGCGGCACAGACAGCCGCCGAGGAATGTGTCGAGGCCATCAGTAGGGTCCTGGGCCTCGAGAAGACCATCGCCGGAATGGACACACTCAAGGAGCTGAGCTATCTGCCCTCCGGTGGACTGCTGGCTACTCAATTCAACAACACTCTCCAGGGCCTGAACACAGTACTGGGCAGCCACAAGTCGGTACTCACCGAAATGCTGCACACGTTCAAAGAAGCCGGTAAGAAGTACATCGATACCGAACTCGATTCGGCGTGGGGATTCGATAAGCAGACCCGCGAAGCCATGAAGAACAGCTTGGACGGCGTCAAAGTCAGACCTGCGGACGGCGCGAAAGACTTCTCCACGAAGGCGCCGCAGCTCGGGAAGGACTGGAAGGGGCCGAAGACCGGCCATCAGGATGATGATGGAGAGGTCACCCCCGGCGGCGTGCGGGATTTCACCAACACACTGGATACCAAGGAATTGCGATCCGTCGGCCTCGACGAGGTCAAGCCCCAGGATCTCGTCCGCCCGGCCAGCTACCCCGACCGGATGTTCGACAACTTGGGCTCGAACCAGACCCAGCCGGAGTCGTTGTGGCAGGCGCAACTGGAGACCGGGCCGAATCCAGAGAACCCCGGGATGGCATTGTGGAACGAGCTTTACAAGCTCGGTAAATCTACGGAGAAGGCGATCAAACCGGTACACCACGCCGGGAAGATGTGGGACTGGATGGCCGGCGAAATGGACGACGCCGTCGGCCAATTCGCCGAGAAGCTGACGAAGATGCCCGAAACCCTCTGGAAAGGCGAAGGGGCCGACGCCGCGATCGGCGCGGTGAAGAACTACCACACGAAGGCCGACGACCTCACCTCCCGGATGAAGTCGTTCGGGTCCAATCTGAATTACGCCTCGAAGTGGCTGGCCAATACCCACAAAGGCATGCCTACCGAGGAGCACCCACCGAAGCCAGTTTCTGTAGACGGTCATGCGACCGATTTGCTCGGCGGTGGCGGAAGCACCGAGGTCACAGAGAGCGATGCGGCGAACGACGCCCAGAACGCCAGGGCCCTCGCGATCTACCGGCAGAACATGGAAAACAACTATGTTCAGGGTGTTCAAACTTCATCCCAGTACATTCCGGCGTTGAATGAACTGCCCGCCACCTCGGCGAAGAAGCCAGGCGACAGTAAACCCGGCAAAGATGACGAAAAAACCGGCCAGGGCGGCGGGACGGGCCCCGGCTACACCGGCGGAACCGGACCCGGCTACACCGGCGGCGCAGGCCCCGGCCTCACGGGCGGCGCGGGCCCCGGCCTCACGGGCGGCGCGGGTCCCGCATATACCGGCGCCGGTAATGGCACGAGCGGGAACGACCCGTATGCCACATCACGCCCGGCGCCGACGCCCGTCGACTACAAAATCAGCGGTCTCGACCCCTCCCAGGTCGACTCCGGAACCGACCCGTCGCTCATCAACCCGGCCGGGGCCGGGGCCAACGGGCTCGGTGAAGCGGTCGGTCTGGGACAACAGGGTCTGAGCGGTTTACAGTCCGCGGCACAGGAGGCGGCTCGAGCCGCGGCGCAGGACGCCGCCATGCGCTCCATGCCGAATATGCCCGGCCTCGGCGACCCCGCCCGTTCCGGTACACCGAGCGGACTCGGCGGCGCCCGAGCGGGCGGTGTGGGCGGGGGCGCGGGCGGTTCGAGCCCGGCAGCCCCCCTGGTGCGAGCCGAGACGGAAGCCTCGCGCCTGTTCCCCCGAGCCAGCCTCGCGGGTCCGGCGGCTTCGTCGGCCGCCCGGATGAGCATGCCCGCCGGCGGGATGCCGATGGGCGGAACCCCCGGCACGCCGGGCGCGGGCGCGGGCGGTAACCAGGGGCAGCAGGAGAAGGACCACAAACGTCCCACCTACCTCAATTCCAAAGAGCATCTGGAGGACGCGCTCGGTGAGGCGCGCACCGTGACCAGGGCTGTCGTCGAAAAATGACCCGCACCTGGAAATTCACCGACCTCGAATTCTTTGTGGCCTGGGAGAGTGCGCAGGCCGATATCCTGCCCGCGCCGTTCGTGTTCACCAGCCGCACCCCGCTGTATTACGACCACCAGCGGGAGAAGCGGGCGATCCGGGAACAGTTGCGCAGTACCCTCGACCCGGGTTTCGACCGGGTGTTGGATATCGTCGCGCGGCCCGATATCCGCATCGAGATGCACGGTTGGGGTCGGGACCACGAGGACCCCGACAGTCAGATCCGGCTTCTCGGGGTCCGCCGTGGCAACGACGGATACCTGCTGAAACAACTGCCGGGCGAAACGGCGTGGCACAGCGGCGGCTATATCGTCACCGAATACTCACCGCTGGACCTGGCCGCCGCACTCACGGCCGAACTGCCCGAGGTCGCCGCGGGTACGCGCGGCGAAACCGTGCTCGCGCGCCGCTCCGGCGATCCCGATGTGGACTACACCTACGGGCGTTCGGTCGTCCACGACTCCTTCGACGACACTGTCGAACAGCGAACCGCCGGATTCCTCGACGCACCGACCAGCGGCCAGGGCATGATCACTATCAGCCAGGGCATTTCCCGGTTCGGCCCCCGCGGAGTGGTCCGGATCCGAATACACTGGCGGGATCTCGACAACGACGGCCGTTACGCGATCACCCTCGGACCTGCGCCGACTGCTCTGCCCGTGGAAACGAAACAACTCACCGCACAGTTGAACAGCGGCATCGCGGAGGTCATATCGGCGATCCGGGACCAGCGGCGCTGACCAGACCGGCTACGCGCAGCTGTGCCGCCGGGGCATGATCGCCATTCGCACGTCGTTCTCCGATTCGGCCCGCGCAGGTTTGGTCCGGATCCGACTACCGGCGAGATCTCCGTGGTCACGCGCCTCATGCCGTCCTCCGTTGCGCCCTCTTCTCCTGACCGGCGATCGGGCACAACAGGATTCGTGCTATCGGCTTCTGCCGTCTCGTCCTGGCCGGAAACCGAGAAGTCCGGTCGATTCGTCGAGTCGAAGGCCGCGCGCAATCGAGTAGCCGCAGCAGCAGCCAATCGATCGACCTCTTCCGGCGTGGACTCCATATCAAGAAGTTCTGCCACTTCGTCCCGCGGCATACCTTCCACAAGGCGCAGCATCACCACCTCCATCGCAACGTCCCGATCGGGCAGGTCCGACAGCGCTCCTCGGATGGTCTCTATGAACTTCTCGTCGTCGAAGCCGGGATCGGTGTCAGGGTCGGCCGGCCCTGGGTCACCGACGATGTCGTGCAGGCTCCTTCCGGAATCGTTCACAGCGTCCAAAGACACCACCCGCTTGCGCATGCGCGACAGGCCGGCGGTCATATACGACCAAGCAAGGGAAGCAAAGCCAGTGCCAGGGATGATATGTCGGGTCGCCGCATAAAGTAATTCACGACCGCGCTCCACGAACTGTTCGCTTTCCTATTCACCCCAGCGTGCGGTCGCCTCCCTCCGCGACTCAGAGATGCGCTTCGACCACTCGTTCGCGAGCAGCCGCCTCTTCCGGTGAATCGACCCGCTGCCGGACATATCCGGCCGCCTCGTCGTGGTTCGTGAACAGCGGAGTGTCACTACCGATTTCGAGCGCATGCCGAGCCTTCTGCCACAGGGAATACCGGTGGAAATCGGCTTCGTCCGGGAACGGCGGTAGTGGAACATACCGGGCGCGTCACCGTACGGTTCCTGCCACCGCACCCGAGTATCCAGATCCTGCAGGTCAGGTGTACTCAGCAGCCTCTTGCCCATCACCCTCGGCTGTAGGGCGCTGTTCATTCGTGCCCTGCCGACCCGGGCCGGTACCGGGCTCTCGCCGGGGCACCTTATAAACGAAGTCCGCCGCATGACCTGCCGTGCCGCGGATCAAACGCCCCAGCCAGCCGGACGCTCCCCCGAAGACCGGCCGCGCTACATCGCGCACTCTCGTCGCGGATTCGCCGGGAAGAAGGCCGAAGAGTCCATCAACGATGTCCTCGCCGGTGCCGAGGACCAGGCCCGGAGTCTCCCGCACGACAACGCTGGCCAAGTAGCGGTCGACGACTTTCATCATGTATTCCTCGGCCGCTCGACTGCCCAGTCTCGACCAGATGAAGGCAGCCAGGTACCGCGCCCGCAAATACTCGGGGCTCTGCGGCTCGAGCCCTCGGCAACCGGGGAAGTGCAAGGCCGACCACAGGTCGTCCTTCAGGAACTGGGTCCAGATCGCGTACTCCGCGTCGGTGAGTACATTGCGCATTCTGTCGTGGTCGTCGTCCAGCAGCGGCCTGCCCGAGTAGTACTGCATCTTGCCGAACAAGATCGACACCAACTGCGGCAACTCGTCCAGCGAGGTGTCACGCAGAAAGGTCCCCCCTCTGGTGGCCCGACTCTTGATATCCGGAGTGCTGGATTTCTGTGGCACATCTTCTGGCAACGTGCGCAGCTTCCAGACGGTGATGGTCTTACCGTCGCTGGTGATCTTCCGCTGTTTGATGAACAGGGACCGCCAGCTGATCTTGCCATTGCGTATCAACTGATCGATCGACAAGCCGGTCACCGCCAGCAAGGCGAGCGTCGCGTAAACGGGCGCACGCTTCAGGACCCGGTTCAGCTCGAGGAAGTCCTTGTCCGTGAACTCTTCCGCGAAATCCGTCTCACGAACCTTCTCGACAGTCAACGAGAGCAGTGCGGAGATCACCGAGCCCAGCTGGCCCCGGCGCACCTTGCGAAAGTCTCCGTCCGGGATGTTCATTTCGCGCAGCTTCTCGACATACCGCTTGAACAGAGCGTCGGACCACTTCCCCCGAGCACTGACCCAGTCGGCGCCGAACGGCTCGCCCGATTCGGGACGTCTGGGAAAGTCCTTCAGGTACCAGTAGGCCTGGGGGTTGATCGCGATCAGTTCGTCGATCGCGGCATCCGTCTGCGCCCAATACTCGGCCATATCCGCATCGAAATCGTCCGCGTCACGGCCGGGCGGAGCGTGGTCGGTGTCCGCGATAGGGATGTCCGGGATCGGTGTCGAACCGGATACAGCGGCATCCCGGAAACTCGATAATCTGCGCTTACCCCACGGCAGTCCGGTGATGTATCCCTCGGTGTCGGGTTGCGCCGCCGCCAGACCTGCTCCCGCACCCTGCCCCGGGCGCACCGACCCACCGTCGCGGTCGAAGGGGAAAGCGAGGACTTCGGTCACGGCCAACGGCGCACGATCCTGCAACCATACCTGGGTTTCGGCCTCGCCCACCCAGGTCGTCTCCGCCCCGTCGACCATTTCGAACACCACGAGCCGGTCCTGCTCGTCGATCGCCACCCCGAATGCGTGGTCCCCTTGTTCCCCGAGTCGCATCACCCCGGCGACCGCCCCGCGCGTGCGGCGGACGTGGTCGACGGCCTCGTCCAGCGAGCCGAATACTGCCGCATCGCGTGTCCAGACCGCACCCAACGCGTCCGCGAAGTCGGGCTTGGTCACGCCCTGGGCCCGGGCCAGTGCGTCGTCGGCGAGCGTACCGAGTTCGCGGCCGGCCACCCGGCGCACGAACTCCGCTACGAATCGCACCACACCCGGCGCACAGTTGCGCGGCCCGTCGGCCGTGTCACCGGCCGTGATCGGCACATGCTCGCCCACTCCGTCGCCCACATCCAGCGGGAAAAGGGGATCGCGGGTACTCACGTCGGCAGCAGAGCGGGGCGGGGCGGGCGCGACGTCGAGCGACGGGCCGGTGCCGCGGGCGGTATGCGGCGGTGCGGATCCAGCGTATGGCACCGAAGGCCGGCCGGTCTCTGCGCGCGGGAGCAAGGTGGCGCCGGAGCCGCGGGCCGAGTGGGCTGTCGGCACAGCGGTGGTGGTGTCGCGGTCGCCCATTCGCACGGGCTGCCACGAACCGCTGGTGCCGGGCAACAGACCGGAAACATCATCTTTCCTGCGACCGGACCGATCGTCGTCGTCCTCGTCGAAGTACAACGCGATGTTGTCGCCACCGTCCACCCGCGCGGCGATATCGAGCTGTCGCCCGCCTCGTTCACCGCTGAGTTGCAGCGTGACCACACCCCCAGCGCCGATCGCGGCGTTCCGGCCCGAACCGCCGAACCGCTCGACGACGGCCACGAACGCACGGGTCACCCGGCGTTCATCCCACCCCGTCATAAGTTGTGGAACCAGCGTTTGCGCCAGCAGGACACGCTCCGGCCGGGCGCGATGAAGATGCGTGTGGACCGTAACCTCGCCGTCGGCGATCTCCATATCCAGTAGCCGGCTGCCATCATGATCGCGGACCTGGACGCGGTACCCCGACGGCAGGGTCTCCACCGGCCAGAGCTGGGCGCCGGTGCGCGTCAGAACTTCGCCGAGCACGGCGTCCACCGCGACCCGGCTGTCGGGATCGAGACCGGGCAGCCGCCCGATTATGTCCCGGATCGCCGTGGCGGTGTCGAGTCCGACCGGATGCGCGAGCTCATCGAGCCGGCGCGCCGCGGCTTCTCGGTACGCCAGCACCTCGACGGCGCGAACTACGGGCTCGACAGCGAGGAAGCGTTCGCACATCGCCACCACGCGGTCGGCGAACAGGAACCGGCCAGGATCGTCGGGCGGCAGCGGCATCCGCTGTTGTTGTTGCGCTCGGCCGAGCAGGTTGTACATCTGGTCGGCGGTCACCTGTCCCGGAGCGATATCGAGAAATTTCGCCAGTTCGAGGGTGGCGGCATCCCGCTCCCAGATCAATTTCTCCAGAGACGGGGAATCCGGTTGCAGCTGCTGCGGATCGAAACCGTGCTCGTAGGCGATGAGATCTCGGGCGGCTCGCTGGCGGCTGGCTTCCTCATAGGCGCCGATGACGGCATCGAGCTGCCGCGCGCGTGCACCCCAACGGTGGTGTTCATCGACCATTTCGGCGGTGGACCGAGTCCATGAGTGCTTCGACCGGTGGAGCTGTTCCAGCTCGACAGAGGTCGGGCCGAGCCGCGCCAGTCGGTCATCGGTAACCCCGGACCCCGACAATTCGGATCGGATTCGCGATCGCTGTGCCCGCGCCGCATCGCGTTCGTCGACCACTGCCGCCAATCGGCCCTCGATGACGTTTGCTGCCAGTGGCAGCGTGAACTCCGGCGCGGACGGCGGAACGCCGTCACGGCCACGGGCGACAGTCACCGGAGCACGGTCGTGGCCCCGTGCGTCGTCCCAAACCCAACCGTAGAAATCGGCATATGTACCTCCCGCGAGGCGCGGACCGACGCGATCCAACAAAGTTCGCACAGCGGCGATTCCGGCGGACCAGCCCTGCGCCGAGGACTCCGCTCCGGGACCACCCGCGGCGACCGCTCGGCGGTGGGCTGCCATATAGGCGAGCTCCACTGCATCGGGCGGGTCGGTGTCGTGGTCCGCCGCACGCAGCTGGCGCATGGCTTCGGCGCGCGCCGCCTGTGCCAGGGCTTCCTCCGCCAGGCGTGCGGCGACATATCGGTCGCGCTCGGTCCCCATCAGCTCGGCGGCCGGAGTACTGTGGGTTCGCTTCAGCTGCTCGTGAATATGCGCAGCAGCGGCAGCCATACGCGCGGCCAGCTCGGCATCGGAACCACCCGCATCGAGCACCAGGATCTTGCGGGCCGGATACAGCCGGTCGTCGGCATGCGCTACCAGCAACACTTCGACACCGTTTTCGCGCAGCGCCCGCCGTGCCCAGCGCCCGATCACGGTTTCGCCCAGCATCTGCCGAGCCCGGCGCACGCGCCGTGCCGAAGTCTGTTCAGCCAGGTCCAGCCGGTCGAGTTCGGGGGGCAGTGTCGGCTCGACTCGTGGGCGAGGTTCCTCGACCACCGCCAACTGGACAGCGCCGTTCGCATCGCTGGAAGCAGACATGAATACCGAGTTCAGGCCCGCGAACTCGGGATGCAGCTCCAGCGCCGCGGCGCGCAATTCGGCGTGCCCGGTTTCCTCGGCGACCACGAACAGGTACGGCTTTCCGTCTGCGACCAGGGCAACATGATCGGTCAGCATCCTGCCCTGCTGTTGCCGCAATGTGGCGTGCAGAACATCCCGCACCACTGTCTTCTCGAGGTCCGTGCGGTGTTCGGCCGCCTCCCGCACCGTGGCCGCACGCCAGGCGATCAGATCCCGCAACTGCAGCGTGGCATGTGCCCGGCGCCGGTCACCCGCGGGCGAACTCGGCTCCAGCAGCGCGAGGCGTAGCTGTTCCTGTTCGCGGGCGATCGTTCGGTCGAGCACGGCGACGTCTCGGTACGCCGCGTTTTTCGCCAGTACCTGCCGCCGGATTTCCCTGGCCTGCTCGGCGGTGGTCGGGGTGTGCAGGTTCGGCGCCAGACCGGACTCACGGGTAGCGAACCAGCCTTCTTCGGCGTACTGCAGGTACCCCCAGGTATCGGCGGCGGCGCTTGCTGTCAAGAAGTTCTCGATCGCCGCGACCCCGGCGCGGTACCCGGCGTCCTTCAGTTCCGACGCGTGCGCGTCCGGCCGGATCCTGCGCATCCAGTCGACAGCATGGTCGTATGCCCGGCCGAATACCGCGTACACCTCCGGTTTCTCGACACGGTAGCCACGTTGTTCGAGGGCCGCGGCGTCCATCGCCTCCTGGGCGAACGCTCTGGCTTCATAGGGCACATAGGACTCGACGTATTCATCGAGCGAAGAAGTCCAAGGATCCGGCAACGGCAACTTCTCGAATTCGACCTCGTGCTTCCCTTCGTGTGATCTCGCGAGCGCCTGACCGACCAGATCGACCCCCCGGTTCTGGATCAGGGTCGTCAGAATCTCCGGGAAGAAATGGCCACTACCGCCCCCGTCCAGTCTCGACACGAACCGGGTCTTCACCGATGAGGGCAGAGACACCCTGTCGGGGTCGGCCTCCTGCCGTACCGACTCGACCAGATCACCGTGTGTATCCGCGGACAACCCCACCGCCAAATCGAGTTCGTCGAGTGCCGGTTTCGTTCCGGGCAACTCGATCGAATTCCCGAACCGGTCGAACCCGACTGCCCAGACGCCGCTCGGATCGATCACACCCGGGCCTGTCATCGCACCGAAAGGCCCGGACACCCCGAGGCCCGGGTCTTCCACCTGCACTACACCGTCGCGGCAGACCAACCGGAACACATGTCCCAGGGCACCCTCGCCGCCGTCCCGGTCGGTACCCGTGAACACCAGGATCGACGCACCTTCCCGCTGCGATTCAGGCAGAACCGCGAAGGCATCGGCGACCCCCTGATACGGCCGCCCCGATTCCACGGCGAACCGGCGCACCAACCCGAGGTCAGCGCCCGCGATGCGTACGACGTCGCGTAGGAGCATCCCCCGCAACCCGATCTCTCCGGCCGCGGGTATCGAAGCCGGATCCAACCAGTCCAGCAGGTCCAGGACCAGGCGCCCGCACTGAGCGGTCGCGTGCCCCGCCTGGCGGGCTCCGGTCGAGTCGTGCGGTCGCACATAGGCGGCATCTGCGGCCGAGGCATCAGCGCGGCTGGACGGCGCAGTGTCGTCCGCCTCGGCCTCTGTCAACGCCTCGGAGCGGCCCATGGCCGGCGCCTCGTCGCCACCGGTCCTGTCCGAGCCCTGGGCGTTCGGGTGACGGTGGTGGGCGATCTCGCGGTGTTGCTCCCGCTGCGGGTTCTCACCGATTTCTGCAGGAAGATGCCGGAACAAATTCTTCGCCGCATTGTCGCGCAGTCGCGTTATCTCCTCCGGGGTGCTGGAGCCCATCGCGGCTGCCGCCTCTTCCACCGACAGTCCCTGGAAGAACAACAGATCACACACCTGCCGCTGATCGGGCTCCGAAAGGCCATCGATCACACGCAGCAACGCCGCGAGATCACCCCCCATCACCTCCCGAACCCTGGGCGGCACCCGACCCTCCACCGCCGACAACAACGCCGCATACTCCGGCGAACCTACCGCCGGAAGCACATCCACACCCACGTGGAACACCGGATTGTCCAGCTCGGCAAGAGATAGTGCCGCGACCAGGAGACGCGCGGTATCCTCCCTCACCGTGAAGGCCGCCGTTTCGCTCATCGCGGCCTGCGGCCCCATCACAGGAAGGAGCCCTTCCGCCAGGAAGTGCTCCTCGGCGCACGCCCGGAGCGCGGCATCGTCGAGCCCGTCGATAGCCTGCACCAACGCGAGACGGCAATACCGCCGAGCGACCCGCACCACGGCTTGCGCGTCCACATCCCCTGCTACCGCGGCAACTGCAGCGGCCCGCACATCGATGACAGGGAACGAAGCGACCAACTGGCGGGCAGCCCACACAGACAGCTGATAGACCGTCCGTTCCGACTGGTCTACCGCTGCCGCCGTCACCTCGAGCGGCGACCCTGCCACGAAATGCCGCTCGGCGACCGCCCGCTCCAACGGGGCTTCCAGCCGCCTGATCGCCGCTGCAAACTCGGCGGGATAGAGGAATCGAGCTACCTCGACGACTGCCAACGCTTCGGTGACGGTGGGAATTTCAGCACTGGCCAGTGCGATGACGATGTCGGACGTGGCACGCCCCAGCAGTCGGTGGATATGCGGCACAGTCTTGCCGGTCTCACGCGCCGTGTGGAGGATCGATATTCCCTCCAGCAACCGCTTCTCGGCGGATTCCCGCACCATGGCGCTGTTGAGCCCAGCGATAGCGTGACTCAACGCCGGGGCGTCATACCACCCGGCTACCCGGGCGGCCGCCAACGGCTCGATGTCGCCTGCCACCGCTGCCGCGGCAGCCGCACGCACGTCGAAAAATGGAAATGCGCGGACCACGCGTACCGCCGCGTGCCGCTGCCATTCGTAGACCGCCCTCGCGGACTCACCCATCGACTCTACCGTCGCCGCGAATGGCATACCCGCCGAGAAACGCCGCTCGGCAACCGCCCGCTGCGCAGCGTTCCCGATTCGACTGATCGCTTCAGCCAGCTCGACGGGATACAGCCATCGAGCCACGTCGGCGATCGCCAACGCGTCGGTGAAGGCTGGTATCTCGGCTCCGGACAACGGTTCCACAAGGTCGAGCGCGGCGCGGCGGAGCATATTCGAGATCGCCGACTTGGATTTGCGCATTGCAACAGCCACATCAGCATTTGGCATATCTTGCAACAGCGTCATCTCGGCGACCTGCCGAGCCGTGTCGTGGTCGAGCCGACTGACCGCCAGTTCCAATGTTGCGCGCTCGTACCGCCGAGCTACCCGAGCCACCGCGACCGGATCGACATCGCCCACCACCGCCGCCTCGGCCGCGGCCGCCACGTCGAAAACGGGAAAAGAGCGCGCCAACTCGACTGCCGATTGTCGCTGCGCAAGAAGAACCGTTTTCTTGGTCTTGCCCACCGACACCGCCACCGCCTCCACCGACATACCTGCCAAGAACTGCTTCTCGGCATTCTCCCGCTGCTCGGCGCCCTCGAGGCGCGTGATCGCCGCCGCCAACTCGGCGGGGTAAAGCCATCGAGCAACCTCGACCACGGCGGATGCCTCATCCGCTTCGACCGGAAGGAGGTCAAGGAGGTTCCGGGCCCCTTGCCGCTCGAGCGCATTGATGTCGCCCTCGGTGCGGCCGCCACCCATCTCGGCTGCCGTCCGGGCCGACGACATTTCTTGAACCAACCGCAATTGGAGACAGAGTTGCTCATCGCGGTTGTCGAGCCGGCCGATGGCTTCGCGCAACATGTCGAGTCGCCGATTCTCGCCCCGGGCAGCCGTAACGAGAGCCATCGCGGCGGCTGACCGCACTACCCCTGTCGCGTCCACCGATGCGCTGGAGCCGACGGCGGGCATACCGGCCAACTTGCGCAGGACATAGAGCTCGAAGGCCCGGAACGCGACGGCGCCGAGCTCCATAGCCCGCGCTGTCTCTTCGACCGACCATTGCTCCGCCTGCCCGAACCGCAGCATGATGCACTTGCGTTCGCTGGGCAGAAGCGTGTCCAGCCGCTGCCTCAACTCCCGTCTGTCCATCTCTGCCAGCGCCCGGCCCTCGGTCCCGATACGCAAATCTTCGGGCAACGCCAGCCATACCCGGCCTCGCAACCGCGCCGATTCCGCATGACGCCGGGTCACTTGGGCGACAACAGCATTCAAACGCGGGCCGACCTCGACCGCCTCACCCGATTCGAGCGCGGAACCAGCCCGCGCCAGCACTTCAGCGGTGGCATCGCGAACCAACCGATCCTGCTGCAATCCGTCGAGTTCGACGATATTCTGCTCGACCAGCTGGTAGGCCACAGCTTCCGCCCGTGCGAGCACCTCCGTCTCATAACGCTCACGCAAGTCCAGGTCGGCGCGTCGGACGACCCCGGCAAGAAGTTGCCCGACCAACCCCTCTACAGCACGGTCGCGCAACCCCTTGACCCAAGCCTCACTGCTGTTGCCCATCGCGATTGCCGTCTCTTCCAAAGACAAGCCCTGGAAGTAATGCAGCGCACAAAACTGCGATTGGGCAGATGAGCGAAGGCGATCGACAGCACCCAGCAACGCTTCGAGTTCACCCGCCATTGCATCCCGGACCCTCGGATGGACCCGGTCCTCCACCGCCGACAGCAACTCGGCGTACTCCGGCGAACCCACGGACGGAAGCACATCCACACCGACACGGAAGACCTCGGGATCAGCGGACGGGAAGCCGACACCGAGTTCAGCCGCGACAAGTTCGGCCAACCCACGGATCGCGGAGCGCTCCAGCTCCTCGATCATGTCCGCAGACATACCCCCCAAGCGTCTCGCCACAGCAGCCTCGGTCCGCGACTTCTCCTGCCTGAATCGTATGATCAGCCATTGGCGCCAGCCGGGGCGCAGCTGCGCCAGGCCCCGCTCGACCAGTGCGATCTCCGCCCCCGCCAGCACCTGGTACGCCTCCGCTGATCCGGCTCCCGTTGCCGCACGCGCTGTGGCCAGAATATTGGTCCGCATCCGCTCGAACATGAAGCGGCGAGCGATCTCACGCAAACCATCGGCGAGACCAGGCCCTTCGGCGATAGCCCCGAGGCGCGGACCGGCATACGCGAATACGTCACGCGTTATCTCCTGCGCCAGCCGCCGATCGCTCACTTCGGCCAACACCATGGAGAAGATCTTCAGCAAGAATTGCGCACGCACCTCGGCGAATACCGGGCTTTGCGGTGTCGTGCTCTGCTCCGCCGCCTCTCGCCCGCCGGTCTCGTGGGCTTCGCGGCGGCCAGCCCTGTCTCGGTCGGTTGCGGACGCGCTCTCGTCGGCCGATAGCGCCTGCTGGCTTCTGTCGTCCACGCCGGCTGGTAATGCACCGGACACCGTGGACCCATCACCACGCTGGCTTTCATCGAACGCACGCGCGCTCGGGTCGAGATTTTCGTCGCTGGCCAAGAACACCGCCGGGTCACGCCGCGGACCACGCGGCCCGCCGAACTCGGCAGGCACTTCGTCGACACCTGCCACGTCGCTCCGCGGTCCGTGCTCGATCGCGCGGCGGCGACTGGTCGAGCCAGTAGTTTCGGGGTCGGGGCTACCGATAATTCCCAGGCGTCTTGCCTCCACTACCAAAAACTCCCGATTCCTGATGCCCCTCGGAGCGCGAATATCGAGTTTCTTCACGATCCGCGTATGAGCGTGTCGCACCGTCGACACGGCCAGACCCAATTCCGCCGCGATCTCGTCGCGCGTCCGGCCTCCCGCGATGAGGATGAGCACATCGATCTCACGCTCGGTCAGTGCGTACTCGCGCACCGGGTTGGTTGCGGGGTCGATAATGGTCGGCCGGTCTTGGCCGACGCGAGACCCGCGCGGATGCGGCTCGGCTGCCTCACTATTCGCAGCACTGCCCCGACCCGCCGACGCTTCCGAAGATCGACTGCCATCGCGTCCGCCACCGTGGAGTGGAATCTTGCCCGCACGAATCGCCGCCACCACCATTCCAGCTCGGTCGGCGACACCGAGCTTTGTGCCGATGCGGGCCAAGTGCCCCTTCACAGTTGTGACCGGCAGGCCCAACTCCTCGGCGATCTCCGGGTTCGTCCTCCCCTCGGCGACCGAGCACAACTCTGCGACCTCGAGGTCGCTCAGGCCGCCGTGGTCGACCATGGCCGGGCCGTCATCGTCAGGGCGAGACCCGCGCAGACGCGGCTCGGCTGCCTGAATCGGCGAAGACTCACTACTCGCGTCGCTCCCCTGATCTACCGGCTCTGCCGAGAGTCGGTCGCCGACGAGTTCGACACTGTGGAGTGGGATCGCGCCTGCCCGTATCGCCGCCACCACTATTCCCGCTCTACTGCCGACACCGAGCTTGGTGCTGACGCTCATCAGGCGCGTCTTCACGGCGTCCACCGACCGTCCCAGCGCACGGGCGATCTCTTTATTGGAGAGACCCTCGGCGACCAAGCACAGCGCTGCGACCTCTCCCTCGCTCAGCCAGCCGGTATTCGGCGGCTGCTGCGAACGGACCAGGAGGATTAAGTCGCTGACTGCTGAACCGATCGCGGCGCGCTCGCCGGAGTACAGAACTCGGACATCTCGCACACCGTTCATGATTTTGGCCATGAGTAGTGGCTGAAGACGTTCCAATTCGCGGAGAAGATCTCGCAGATCCGATTCGCTCACCTGCGTCAACGCCAATTTCGCACAAGCGGACTTCTCGATCCCCGAAAACGAAAGGTTGATCGTCACCAATGCCAGCCGCTGCTGAAGCAGTGAAAAATCGTCTTCGGTCTCCGAGATACGGCTGTAACGCGCAACATCCGCCAACACAGCCCGATGGCCGGCACCGAGCTTGTCGACGATATCCCGCACCACGACAGTTGCCTCAGCCTCGGAAATCCCCAGCGCCGCCGCGATCGCCTGGTCCGTCTCACCATTCCCGACCAGGCGAAGCGCCTCTGCCTCACGCTCGGACAACTTGTTACTCGACGATTCCGACGCCGGGCGGCTCCCCTCCGACACCGACGACCGCGACCCGTCAACGGCAGACGGTTCCAGCTCGGACTGTTCCCGCAACTCCTGGGACATCGCAGGTTCGGCGGGCTGTTCTCGTCGCGACTCCGTACCGACATCGGAATCGCGCTGCGCGGCATCAGCGAGCTGTTCGACCAGGCGGCGGAGAGTCCTGGCAAGACGCGCTTTGACCGCTCTGTGCTCGACACCGAGATCCTCGGCGATAGCGAGCGAACTATTGCCGAGGAACCAACGGACAAAAGTATCCCGGTGCACCGGAGACTCCCGCTCGACAAATCGGCGCAACTCGTCCAGACGCTGATCACGCGCCTCCTGAAGCACAGCGATCGTCGATGCGAGCGATCCCTCGAACATCGAAAGATTCACACCACCACCCGCGAGCAGTTCCCCCAGCGCTTCCCCACCCAGCGGAAACTCATCCGCATCGTCCTCGGACTGGTTCGCGTCGAATGTCAGTCCTAGCGCGACTGCCAACTGGCGCAGAACATCCGGCACCATATTCGCGATAATTCTCGCGTCGAGACCAGTAACGCCGGCTACTTCACCGACCGACATCCCGTCCCCCATGAACAGCAGCATGAGCATCCGACGCTTGCCATCGGGGAGCGCAGCCACAGCATCTCGAAAGTCCTGATCACTCGCCCCGGCCAATGCCGACCGCTGCGCCCCCTGCGCCGCGGCCTCGACCGCTCGCCGGAAACGCACATGCCGCACGAACTTTGCCTGCTCCGACAACACATCATCGGCGAGCGACACGAGCCACCGGCCGACATCCCGTACCTCGCCGAGCATCTCGATGCGGGCTTCAGCGCGGCGGAACACCGCCGCCGCCAGGTCCGCGGCGACCTTCGGGTTCCCGACAACGGCCACCCGCGCCGCCACCGTCGCCCCGAATTGTTCCCGCAGCTGTTCGAGGGAAACGGGGGCTCCGGCCGCGCCGGTCGCCGACGCGTCGGACCGGAATGGCTTCGCCTCGGTCTCACGCGCCGATCTGCGCGGATCGCCCGAAGAGTCGTCGTCCGCCCGCCCCGGGCCCGGGTTACGTCCGAATGCCGCGTCCAGCGGCAATCGTCGCAGCGCAGCGTCTCCCACCTCGGTCGTCATTCGACCGTCGGCGACAACCACCGCCCACACACCGGTCGGCTCCGCGCGCCGGCTCCACTCGTCGAACGCCACCTCCTCGTCACTGTCACTGTCCAGCACCACGACCCGGCCACCCCGGTTCACCAGCACGACAGCATGGCCCATACCGGTGCCGTCGTACTCCTCGAACATCACCGCGGTGGCGTTCGGTCCACCCGCGAGCACCGTATGTGCTACCCCGGCCCGGTTCGCGAAACCCGGCGGACGATAGCCGAACAGTGCATCGACAATCTGCCTTCCCGACACCCCCGACATCCCTATCGGGAACAACTTCGGCAGGTCCACGAGATCAGCGCACTGCCGCAAATCCACCAATCGGCCGAACGCCACCGACACACAATCATTGCGGTGACCGGTTCCGCCGTGCCGCACCCGCGATTGCGCAGTCCGGCGCGCCTCGGACAGCCCGACCTCGTCCTGTGTCTCCGGCCCGGCCGCCTTGGCCGGCGCTGAGTAGGGGGCGTCGCCGTCGACCGGAGCCGACTGCAGCGCCGACGACTCCACCACAGCCTGTGGGTCGCCGAAGCGTCTCTGCGCAGCCGCGGCAGCACCGCCGAGTTGAGCAGTCCGAACACCGGATCTACCCGCCTTCGGCAACAGCCAGTTCAGGAACCGCCGGTGCCGTGGTCCTCGATGACCGGGCGCTTGCACCCGCACCCTTGCGTCCAGCACCCGCTGGAGCTGACGGTCGACTCGATCGATCCACTGTGCATGGGTCTCACCGAAAGTCCGGGGTTGCAACGATTCATCCAGATCGGCAAGCCGCAGGGACAGCATCTCGAGGTAACGATCGATCATCTCGGGAGAACTCCCCAGATCTTCTGGCTGCACAAGGAGCATCTGAGCGTGCAAGTGCAGCTTGACTACACCGATGAGAGCCCTGATGTCGGTCTGGTCGTCGTGACCTACCGCCCTCTCTTCCTTTTCGGCAAGTCGGAGGCGCCACGCCAGCGGTCTCGCACGGCCGTCAAGACCGAGCTTTTCCACCAGGCCGTCGCCATGCCGTTCGAGTATTTCCAGGACCTCTTTCAGCCCGACCGTCCTCGATAACTCGACACTGTCCGCGTACTGCTCCAGCAGAGTCAGATTATCCAGGACGGTCTGGAACCAGTCCCGCCGATTCGATCGCACGAATTCCGGATGCAGTTCCATGATTCGTCTGCGGTCCGCAACCAGCTCGGCTCGGGATATGTCGTGCCGAAGCGCTTCGTAGTCTTTCGATACGAAGCGTCGGTTGAACCCGTCACGATTCGACCTGCTCCTGAACAGCACGCTGTTGTCGATGGGACGCACATCGTCGCGGTGCAGGCCGATTCGCCAGTTCACGTCCACATAGCGGTCGACTGCCTCAATGAGGAAGTCGCCCTTACCGACACGTCGACCGCTCGGCGTATCGAAATAACGCCGCCAGACGTTTTTCTGTCCCAGCGCGCTCGCGTCGGTTCCCGGCACATATTCCACGAGGAGAACGAGCTCGTCGAAATCGACGTCTTCGTCGAAATCATCCAGCTGGTCCAGAGTCAGCACCGCCGGAGCGTCGACACCTACGGCCCTGAGGACAGCTGCCCCCAGGACCTCACCGTCCCGCTGCTCAACATTGCGAACCCTCTTCTCGATCACTCGGTAGTCGTTGTTGTAGATGACCAGCTCGACACTCTCGGATCCATTGACGTGGCCGGTGGTCGCGAGGGACTTCCGCGAACGCGCGCCCGAGGCTCTGGCTTCGGACACCTTCTCCGCGAAGGTCCGTTCGTCGACGAGTTCGTTCATCCACGAGGCGCTCTCGCGGTCGGTGTAATAACGAATGCCGGGCTCGAACTCGGTGTGCACGCCGGACACTCGCGCGACCGTGTACTTCCCCGAGTCATCGATCCGCACACACCGGTACTCGATCGGCACACCGACTTGCTCGGCCCAACTACGCAGCCCCGGCGCCACCGCATCCAGCAGACCCTCCTGGTCGAGCAGCGGCGAGACGACCACGAGGCGTGGCGAATCACCCGATACCGAGACGACGCCCTCGGCGATGGGCTCTGCCTGCTCGGTGGGAAGAAGCACGCGGGCGACGAGCACGGCCGACGCTTCGCGGACGTTTTTCTCGTACAGACGTGCTGCATCGATCCGTTCGGCGGCCATCTGGAATCTGGCGGCCAACGCGGGTATCAACTCCGCGTCGAGCAGTGCACGCGATGCGGCGTCGTCGATGACGAGCCCGCGCAGGACGGCTTCGTGCTGCCGCTCGTGCCTGCTCAGCACATCGGCTACCGCTCGGGTGATCTCGGCGAGGGTGAGATTCGCAGTGTCGACTCCCAGCTCAGCAGCCGGGCTCAGCGCAGCGGCGACTACTTCGTCGACGTGCCGCGCGGCCGCAGCGACAGCCCTGCCCACACTCGGCGGCAGGTCCCCGGAGGCATGGCCGAGCATCGGATTGCCGAGTATCTCGGGTGTTCGAGCGTTGTGGTGCGCACTGGACAAGTCGGGATCGGCATCTCGGCTGCCGGCAAGGTGTGGTAAGACCGGGGGGCCGTGCACGATGGCCAGGCCGGCCGGACTGAAGTCGGGTCCCGACTCATCGAATTCGAACCAGGTGATCGCACGTCCATCGTCGGTCACCTCGTGCCCGTAACGGTGCACCAGAAGACGAAATTCGCTGTCCATGATCGCCGTGACCATTTCCGGAACGATGGCGGGGTAGATAACTTCGACTCGCAGCAGCCGTTCCCCGACAGAACCGGCCGTCCCCGCATCGACGCTATTATTTTCCGAACGGAATTCCGGGCCCGTCACCACAAGCGACCGGAGCAAGCGAACTGCAGACCTGGCTTGATCGGAATTTTCCCAGTCGCGCAGCATGAAGCGAAATCGGTCGATTGCGTTCGACAACGAGTCGATATCGCGATGGGATAGTCCCGTCAAACGCAACCGGTCGACGGTTTCGACGGATTCGTCTGCAGATTCGCCCGATGTCCGGCGATCGTCCTGCTGAGCGAGATCGGCTGTGGACAGCCCTGGCCCGACCCGGTCATCAGGCGATGAACCCGGCTCTCGCCGCGGCGCCCCACCCGGATCGTGACCGGTGACGGTGGACTCGAAATCTTCTTGCCCCTGGCGCAGATGTACGAAGAAGTCGGCTGCCCATGATCCGGCGCGTTCGCCGGTCCCTTCGAGTCGCTCGACGTCGACCATGAACGTCTCACCTGCCACGCCGAAGGCAGCGGCGGCCCTCCCGAGACCATCGAAACCTACCGAATCTTCTCCACCCTGAATGGAAACCGACCTTGTTGCAAATCCGAGTGATCGAAGGCGAGAATTCAATGGTGGGGCAAATGTGCCAGTGCTTCTGGTCCAACGATCCTGATCGGTGTCGATATGAAGTCGACCGACGAGTAGGGCCATCTTGGCGTCCCGAACACCGTGGAGAGATCGAGCGATCGTCTTCGCCATGTGTGACTCTCGAATATCGCGAAGCGAAGATCCCGATCGCGAAGTAGGATTTGTCACGTCGAAGGCAACGATCTTTATTCCGGCCGCTGCCATTGCACTGACGGTTTCTTGGTACCCTATCCAGCCCGGGCCACATCGAATATTTGTCAGGTCTGTGGGAATTCCGGCGTTCAGCGCATCGAAGGCAGGGTGGTGCGGAGCCTCGATCCCATAATGTGTCACTCCTGCGCGGCGTAGGTGCTGTGCCTGCTGAGTGAGATACTCGGCCGCGGACCGGTTGGTGTGGCTCTCACCCAGCAGCAGGATCTGCCTGTCCTGGACGAGCTGATCCCAGCTCACCGGCTGCCGCTCCAGCAGCAACGCCCGCCACGGATTGTCGTCCGGGGAAACACCGGCCCGACCCTCCGTCGCTACACGATCGGCATCGTCGCCCGCGGGGCGCGTGGCACTACCGTCCTGAGCGATAGGAGACCCATGGCCGGACCTGCGCGACCACCACCTGCGCGGGCTCGGCGTCGCCGCCGCGGCAGCTGTCCGCGGGGCCGCGGCACCGTCTGTCCGATGCTGCACGGCGACGGCGGTGATGTCGTCGCTTTCACCGGCACGGTCGGCCCCGTCGACCACCGCGGCTACGATCGCGCTCGGGTCACCGGGGTGACGGCCGACAGCCGCGCCGAGCGCTCCGGCGCCGGGCATCGTTTTCACCGCACCGTCGGTGACCGTCAACGCGACACCACCGCGCGGCACCGTGATCGTGCCGTCCTCGGCGGTCACCGGCGCGTCGATGTCATCCGACACCAGCACGGTTTTGATGTACTCGCCCGGCATGATGTCCTCATCCGGCCCCGCCGGTATTCGACCCTCCCCACCGAGGGCAGCGTCGAGGGTGTGCCGGTAGATCTCCAGTCGCGGGTCCTGTTCGAGCACCTCGCGCTCGGTGATCCCTCTCTCCTTCGCGAACATCCGAATGGCCGAATGGTCCTCGGTCCACCACATCGCATGCCGGCCGTCGGCGGACGCCCAACCCACTCGACTGTCTCCGACCCACCCGATGGTGAACCGATCCCACTCGGCGACCACGACCGCGGCCGTGCACTGGGGGCCGGTCGTCTCGCCGGCGTACTCGGGCCGGTCCCCCAGCGCCCGCACCTGCAACTGGGCATGGTGCAGCGCATGCTGCAGCACTTCCTCCCGGGTGCGCCTGCTCCCGAACCGCGGCCACTTGTCTTTCAGATACGCGCCGAGTTCGGCGGCCGCTTCCTGCGCTGCGCGATGACCGTCCGGCGCCCCGCCCACCCCGTCGAATACCGCCGCGACCACGACCCGCTTCCGGCCGCGGGTGAACTCCACGACCACCATCGCGTCCTCGTTGCGGTCATGGGACGCGCCCCTCTTGCTCATACCGGCGGCGGACCGGGTTTCCCCGGCCAGTCGGTCGGCCCGCTCGGGTTCGCCGAGTTCCTCGACCGACCGGCCGGCCTGGTCGCGCAGCCCGTGATCCGGGCCGAAGGCGGAGTTCGCGGGAATTCCGCCCCCGCCGAGCACTGCGTCGGCCGGCTCCGTCCGGGCGGAGCGGGCGAGCAGGTTGTCCGCGGGCGGGCCGACCCGGTCATTCGCGGCAGGCGACGTTTCCCGCTGCGCACCGTGGAGATCCGATGGCGTACCGGCCGGCGTCTCGTCGTCGGCTGAGTGGGCCGGTCCGGTGGAGTCCGCGACGCTGCCCTGCGCGAGCATCGGGAGGGCTTCGGGTGTGGAGCCGACAGCGCTGTGGTCGCGCGCAGGTTCGGGTGGCGACCATGCGGAGCGCGCCGGAACTGTGGAGGTTCCCTGTTCACTGACGACTGTCACCGGTTCGCCCAGGTTCATGACCGGCGCGAGGGCTTGCGCCCAGCCCATGGCTGTGGCCCGTGAAGCGTTGGCTTGGGCAACTGCCCAGTCGATGGGCCGATCAGCCCACCTGTCGGCTACCTCCATGACGGGCTCGGCTATGCGGCCCCGCATACGCTGCTCGTGCGCCCATTGCTCGGCATTCGGTGTCCGCACCTGCTGGTAGAGAGCGTCGAGCTGGTCGGCCAGATGCGGATAGTGCCGTTCGGCTTCTTTTATGAGCTCGAACGTCTCCTCCGGGGCGAGCGCATCCACCACCTCACCCCACCGATCAGCATGAAGACGCCCGGTGTATCCGCCATCGGCGGTGATCACGGTGCGTTCCTCGTAACGGCCGTATCTGTGGTTCGACCATCCCCGAACCAGCATCACGCCGAGCACCTCATAGCTGTCGGGGTCGGTGTTCGACGCTCGCAGCATCACCCGTGGCTTTTCGTGCTGGTCCATGAACGACTCGTAGTCGGCGACAATCGCACGGAGTTCCTCGTCGCTCACTCCGGCCGTTTTCAATCCCTCCAGCGCTTCGGCGAGCTGACGGGGAGATATCAACAAACCATGAGCAAATTCCGTTTCGACAGACCGGAAAGCTCCGATACCGGACAGCGGATATATTCCGCCTTCGCCCTGACTGTCGATCGGAATCATCACCCGCCACCCGGCGGCCCCTGATTCAACTCTCAGACGTTCCCTATCCGTCACCGGGATCTCGATAACAGGCAGGTCCCGCTCGGCGGCGAAGCGGCTCAACCATTGGGAATCCCAGGCACTTACCGGCGCCGTCGATTCACTCTCGGTCAGGGTCTGCGGAATCACCACCCCGATCACTTGCACCCCGGGGCCGAACGTGGTGTTCAGATCGACCGGCTTACCCATCCGACGCTCATCCGCCATCAGACTGTCGCCGGTATCAGACCCCTCGGCAGACCACGCAAAAAACACATTCTCGGGTGGGATCGCGATGAGCAGCCCGGCATGCTCCGGCGGATGTTCTTCATCGATGAGAGCCGGGGTATGGGACATATACCGGTTCTCATCGGGGTCGTATTCACGACGAGTACCGACCCGATCGGGATCCCGAACGAACATATCCTCAGGCGTCGACCGGGCAATACGAGAATCGGGCGCGGCCAGCTCGCGCAGCATGGTGCCACGGGCACTCAACGGCACCATCACATACCGCCACCCGGGCCTGTGATCCCGGGGATCCGTATCGCCGAGCAGCGCGGACGACGGCGCGGCGCTGTCGGAGTCGAGTCCCGCTGAGCCCTGCGTCAGCTCGCGCTGCTCGGGCGCATCGGTAGCCGACTGACCGCGACGTTCGAGAACACGCTGCCGCCATTGCTCGTCGGACATCCACCCGTACGGTTCCAGCGGCCCCGGCTTAGGGGGAATTTCCCCCGCCTCATCCTGGGCTGCCGCCCCGAAGCCTGCCCCGGCCTCGGTCCACACCGCTCTGCTACTGAGGTCGCCCCAGTCTGTGCTATGCCCGGCAACAGCACCGATCAGTCCGCCGGCGGCGAAATCCGGGCGGACCTCGGTCGGCTCTGTCATCGCGGGCCCGGCGCCGAGCATCGTCACCTGCGTCAGTGCGTGGTCCAACTGCCGTTCGACCTGGGTGAGCGCGGCACGCAACTGCTGGTATTCATCGGCTGCGCGCAGCCGTTCGAGGTCGGCCCCGGTCTGCACAGCTTGTTCGTAGAACAGCTTATCGATCTCGATGACCAGATCGTCGATCAGCCGACGGTCGGCGACCAGATCGTCGAGCTCGCCGCGCAGCCCGAGCAAAGTGTCCAGGCGCGCGCGGGCCCGGTCTCGCTGTAGACGCGCCTGCGGCAACCGCGCGCTGGTGGAGTCGTCCTGGCGACCGCGCTCCAGCGCAGTGACCTCCCGGACAGCTTCGCGGTGCCGCTCGTGAGCCGCACGCAGTAGCTCCTCGAACAGCTCCAGTTGTCCGACCCGCAGCTCGGTCTCGTAGAACTCTAGGCAATACGCCGCAGCCAGATCGATTCGATTGATCTTCCAGAGGAGATCGATTTCCTCGGTGCCGTTCACTCCGGGTTCCAGCGGCGCGACAGTGGCCGCGACCCAGCTCGGCGTCATATCGCGCGCGGATTCGCTACGCAGCTGCTCGAGACGTCCGATCAGTCCGCTACGGTCGGTATCCAGTTGCTGCAGCAAGTCGCTCGCATCCGGATCGTAATCGCGCTCGGTGATATTCCGGCGGCAGGTCTGCTGCCAGACTTCGACTTCGGTCCGGAAGCCGATCAGCATGGCGTCCAGTCCGATGGCGATATCGCTCGGCGGATCGGACACTGGCCAGTCCAGCGCCGCGGCCATCAGCCCGTCGTCCACCGCGCTGCGCAGTTCACGGAGCTCGGTGTGGTGTTCGTCCAGCTCGTCGAAGAACCGGGTCTGCTCGCGCAGTCGCTTTACCGTCTGCACGAGATGGTGGAGATCCCGGGCGCGCCCGGGATCAGGCTCAGCGGCCAACACCTCGGCGAGCTCTTCCCCGGTCAGTGTCTCCAGCTCCACGTCCGGCAGGTATCCGCCCAACATGATCTGCTCGGCCGCGAACCGATTCTGCAATGTCTGCTTGGCGGTGGCGATCTCGTCCGGATTCCAGCCGAGCGCGGCAAGATCGACATCGACCGCGGCGCCCGGCGTAGGCGGAGGCTGGGGCACCATCGATTCCACCTCGCCGAGGCGCCGCACTGTCTGATTCAGCGCGGCCGCCGCCGTGGCCACCCTCCGGAAGACTTGCGCCTCGGCGCCACCGCGCCAGGACCGGGTATACGCCTCGAACAGCGCGACTTCCAGCGTGTCGATAGCCCTGATCCGGCCGGTGTCGCGATCGGCTTCGGCGAACATCGTCACGACCGCGTCCAGCGCGTCGAACTGATCGGTGTAGGACCTCCGCTGCTCATCGTTCACCAGTTCCGGTGGCATTGCTCGCAGCGCGTCCAGCGCCAGCCGCGCCCGATCGTGCAGCCTGGCCAATTCTTCACGGACATCCGAGCCGGACCTCAGATCGTCCTTGTCGAACACCTTCAACAGCGCCGCGTGCAGCTGTTCGCGCCGGGCCTCGGCGGTGCGGCGCAGCGCGATCAACTCCCGGCCCAGCCGCCCATCGGCGAACTCCGGCGAATACGGATTCCCCTCGCCCAGCTCGGCTGGGAACATTCCGATATCGACATCGGGCAGCGAACCCGCGCCCCAGCGGACCTTGAAACGTGGTAGCGGGTTGAGCCGCTTGCCGTCCGGGTCGATTACGGTGGCCCAGGCGCGAACCACTGTGACGTCCGGCATTGTCGGGTAGGGACTGTACTGGTCCCGGCCCGGATCGAAAACCATGATCTCGCCGCCGACATTCACCAGACGGAACGCGTGCGCCCCGACAATTCGGTCACCTACCCGCTGATGGAACTGCTCGAGGTACTCGTCGACGATGACCGCCTGGGCACCGTCGCCCAAGGCCAACAGCTGTTTCTTGATCGCCAGGTGTGGATCACTCGGCTTGTCCGGATCCCTCGGGATGGGAATCAGCGCGGCGCGCAGTGCTTTCTGGAAAACTTTCGGATCGACGCCTGCCAGCCCGATGTTCTCCAGCAGTTCGACATCGATTCCGGCCGCGGCCAGCTCTCGTAATACCAGCACCGCACACTGGTTGCGCTCATGATCCGACCAGAACCGCGACGGCTGCCATTCAGTGGTGCTGTCGGCGGTCGCGACGGCCGCTTCCGGAGCCGCGCGCTGCGCGCCGCGTGTGGACAACCGTGCCGCGACCGCGGCGTTCCACTGCTGGACGCCCATATGCTGGAAGCCCTGCTCCGCGGCCCCCATGGCGTTGTAGTACCGGGAGTGGCGGAAATCGCCGCCCGGTTCGGGCTGCCGAACCCGATCGGTGTGCACCTGGCCGTTTTCGTCGACGGAAACCTGGTGGTAGGTCACGTCGATGCCGCTTGCCGCCAGTTCGCTGTGGCTCGCGCTGATGGCGCCGCGCAGCACCCATGTCAGTTCCGCCGCCGGGGCCGCGACGACCAGCCGAACCCGCCCGTTCTCCATGACCATTCCGACGCCTTCGCGGAGCGGGAACACGTTTTCGGCGGCCAGCACATCACGGGCAGCGAGGATCTCCGCGGCGCGGCGCGCCTCGGGCAGATGCAGCCGGGTGGCGATCGCGGGCGGCCAAGTGCGTGGGCCCGCGGCGGGTTCCCATACCTTCCAGGCCGGTTCACCACGGGTTTCTTCCACCGGCCGCGGCTGCTGGGCCACCTCGGGTTCGGCAATGCCCAGTGGCGGGACACCGATATTCACATTCGATTCTCGGCGCAGCGGCTCGACCCGCTGGAGGAAGGAATCGCGGAGGACGACAGTGGAGTCCTCACCCAGTCTGTCCGGTTTCACCTGCAGACGGGCGTGGAACACCCGATACGGCGGGTTCGGACCGAACAGGCTCGCAAGTTTCGGGAGTTGTTCGACCAGCCCGCCCAGTGCGCTGTCCGCCCGGAAATCGGTTGTGAACACCACCAACGCGGGCGGCTCCGATTCGATGCCCGGCAGACGCACGACATAGTCGCTGAGGCGCTCCGCCCGAGCGGGGTCCACCCTCGCAAACGCACAAACCTGGGCGAACAGGGCTTCATCGGCGATCGCGCGCCGGGCGGCATCGGTTTTCAGCAGCGACCGAGCGTGATGTAGTTCGGCGGCCACCTCGAGCAGCCGCATCTGCCTGCGGAGGGTGCCGTGTTGCTCGGCCAGCTCCTTCAGCCGCCGCGCCACCGGGGTGCCGCCGAGAACGGGCTGGTCGGCAATGGCGCGCACATCGAGATCGGCCGAGTCCGCCGGATCCACCCCGAGCCGCGCGGCCAGCTCCACCCAGGCGGTCTCCGTGTTCCGGCGCAGCGCGGCGAACTCCGGCGCATCCGGAACCAGGTCCATGTCGGTCCCGAATTCTCCGGCCAATCGGGACATCTCGCTGGTCAGCGCATCGATTCGCCCTTCGAGCAGGCCGAGGTGCAGCGGGGTGTCCTCCACCCCGTCCCAGGCGCCATGCCAGTGCATCGGGACCACGGGTTCCGGCACGGGCACCTCGAGCTGAGCCGCCAGCTCGGCATGCCGATCCAGTACCTGCCGCAACCGGGCCAGCTGTGCGGTCAGCTCGCGGACCTCGGCCCGAATGTCGCGACGCCGGTATGCGTTGTCCTCGAAGATCGTGGCGGAATTCAATTTCTCGATGGGGACGCCCATTTGGCGCGCCAAGCCCAGCTGTCGCGCCTCCAGCCGCTGGAGCATCGTGGCGATCGCCTCACGCACTGGCACCTGCGGAACCGTGTCGCGCCTGTTCCAGCCCTGAATTCGCAGCACTTGCGGGTACCTGCCACGAGCCCAGCCGCGCATCCCCAAGTCTCGCAGCAGCTCACTGCGCTCGCGCTCCAGCTCCGAGAGCTCGGTCCGGGCCTGGTCGGGAATACCCGGTTCACCGGACGATTCGGCCTGCGCGTACGGCCGCGGCGCGGTCCGGTCCACGCCGTACACCAGATCGTCGGCCCGATGCGCTATGACCTGGATCGCGTCCAGTGCACTGAGATGGTCGCGGGCGGCCGATGCCAGCTCAGCGACAGTGTCCGGGTCGGCGGCCTCCTGGGCCAGCCGGGCCACCGTCCGATCGATGTCCGCGGAACTACCGAGGCTGCGACCGGGATCGGTCACCGACAACGACGCCGCGAGCCTGTCCCGCTCACGCCCGGTGTCGCGGAGGACCCGCTGCAGATCGTCGCGCGCGGCGATCGCTTCTTCGAGTGCGTCTCGCGTGTCGTCGGCCAGCAGATGCTCGCCGTAACCGTCCGCGCGGAAGACGAAACCGTCGACCGGGCCGGCCAGGTCCAGGGATTCCGTTGTGAATTCGAAGAATTCGGCGCCTGCGGGGTCGACGACGAGCAGTCGGCCTTTCCGATTGGTCACCGCATAGGCGTTGCCCTCCTGATCCAGCACCACCACGGTGGCGTCCCACCCCGACGAGGTCAGTACCTCGGATATCTCCGCGTGCTGTCCGGGGAAGCGCCAGGGGCGGATCCCGAACGCCGCCGCCAACGCGTAACCGGCAGTGCCGCCCGCCAGGGCCATATCGCCGCGCAGCGGCCTGATGTTCCGGTTCCGGTTCAAGGCCGCAGCCGCCATCGCCACGGCCGAGCCACGGAAATCGGCCCGGTCCTCGGGGGTGATCGCCGCCGGCGGCAACTGCGCGAGTAGCTCGGCCACTCTCTCCTCGGGGCGCTGCAAGGCATACTCGCATTCCAGGACCTGCTCGGCCAGTCCGAACAGCCGGTCCATCGGCAGCAGCTCGTCGCGCCGCAGCCCACCCGAGCTCATGGCCTGCATCTGCGTCAATTGCTGCAGGCTGAGGGTTTCCGGATCCAACCCGAGTTCCACCGCCAGTTCCCGGAAATCCACAGTGGCGCCGAAGTGGTTCACCAGCGCCCGTAGTCGGCCCGCAGCCCACCCTTGCAGATTCACCAGGACGTCATCGAGACGACCGCCGCGCCGCATCTGCTCTCGGACGGCGGCGTAGATCCGGACCGCATCGTCTCGCCGCCGGTCCGCCCCGGTCGCCTGGTATTGCGGGATGGTCTGCCATTCGCCGTCCAACGGATGCACCGGAGTCTTGTCGGCGTCGAAGAAGACCGCCTCTACGGTCCGGCCGGTGTCGGTGTCCGGTGTGAATTCCCGCACCACACCGCTGTCCAGGTCGATCATCATGATCGGGCCGTACTGCCGATACATTCGGGGAGGTCTCTGGGTTGCATGCTGTTCGTCGTAGTTGAGCAGCACGTATCGGCTCACCGAAGATCCGGACGACTCCACGACCAACGCGACGGCGCCCGGTTCCCGGGACAGTAGATCCTGAACCAGGTATTCCTGGCCCGGATACCGCAGCAGCCGGCCACCGGTGGCCTCGGACAGATCGCCGGCCACCGCACCGAAGTCGGCGGCGGACGGGCGCCGGATCACCTCGTCGCCGAGCAGCGCGGCCAGTGTCTGCACCGCCGCCACCGCATCCCCGTACGGCCCCCGCACCGCATCATCGGGGTCGATCTCCAACAGCGCCAGATGGTTCTCGAGCTGCCGATCGAGGTCGGCCACCGGCTGCGCACTGTCAACCGCTTCCCTCACGGGCCGGTGCCGCGCATCATCGAGTACCGCGAACAAGTGGCGGCGACCCAGCACCCGCAGGTGCTCGAACCGTTTCTCTTTCTCCTCGATCTCGCGCAGCTCTGCGAGCAGCTCGGTGTTCTCGTGCTCACCGGCCAGCAACTCCGCGGTCGGTGCGGCCGGATCCCAGTCGAGCTCGGTGACCACGTCGCGGCGCCGCTGCTGCAACCGCTCATACGCGACATCCGCCGCATGCTGTGCCCGGGTCAGCTGCACCAGCCGTGGGTTGCCACCCGGCTGTGCAACGGCGCCCGGGGCTCCGGCCCCGCGGAGTTCGCCGGTCGGCACGGCCCGCGCGTTCTGGTCGAGTTCGTCGTCGAGGGCATGGAACACCGCCGGATCACGCCGCCGATCACGCGGCGCCCGCGGCCCCCGCGGTCCACCGAGCTCGGCGAGCACATCATCGACACCGCCCACGCGGTCCTCTCGTCCGCGACCCGGACCGAACTCTTTGTGCTCCTGTCCTCCAACAGCATTCGGCTGCAAGTACCCGACGACGCCGTCTCCGGTAGGCGCTCCTCCGCGATTCTCTGGAGTGTGCGAACGGGGTGCCGGAACCTCGTCGACGGGCATTGTCAGCCAGTCGCGGTACTGGTCCATCTCCGGGTCGTTGTACGCCTGCGCCGCCAAGTTCGTGCTGTCGCTGTCGTAGCCGACCAGGGTGACGGTGGGCAGGTACGCGAGTTTGTCCGGCATGCCCGGGCTCACCGAACGCATGGTGCGCAGACGGTACAGCCATTCCAGATCACGCACCAACTGATCCGCGCCGGCGGCGTGCACCAGCACCGAGGCGTGGGCTTCGCCGGTGAACGCGACCCGGTAGTGCTCGGCGAGAAAACGCACCCCGGCGCCCATAGCGTCCGCGGTGATCGGGCCGGTTCGCACATGCACGGTGACCGTTTTCGCCAGATCGATATTGCCGAACGACAGGAACGGCTTGCCCTGACCGCCGTATTTCGGCAGATCCAGTGACACCACTTGCAGCACCGGTCGCCAACCGGGCAGGCCGTCGGTCAACCGCTCGGCCTCGGCCAGCATCGATATCTGGTCGTCGAGCAGGGCCAGCTCGCCGGCGAGCGCCGCTCCGGCTTCCCGGCGATCTCGGCGTTCGTCGGCCAGCAACCGGCGGTTGGCGGCGTCGCGGCCTTCCGCGGTGACCCGGTCGGAGTTCCCGAGCTCTTCCGGGACCGATGCGAGCATCGCACTGCGAGACCGAGGTTCCACCGACCGCCAGTCGCTGGTCCTCAGGGTACTGCGGCCCATTTCGATGTCGTCGCTGCGATCTTCGGTCGACGGGTCGGCAGGCACGAGCACCGGCCGGGCCCACCCGATATCGAGCCCGTACATTTTCAGGGGGGCGATGTATCGAACCATCTCCCGCGCCACGTGGTTGCCGTCGCCCCGGGCGTAGAGGGACCGCTCGCCGTTCTCGGTGCGGACCGCGCCGAACACTCGCTGGGTGAGAGCGATGCTCTCGGCCAGGAGTGCGTCGAACGACCGGCTCGCGGCGGCGGGATGCGCGTCGTGGCGCAGCACCGCGACCACGGCCACCTTTTTGTCGGCATCACGGTATCGCGCGTAGAGGCCCACGGCCTCGGCGATATTCGAGATCATCGCGCCCCGGCTGACCGCGGTATCCGGTATGTACCAGATCACCAAAGGGGCGGACTGCGCGTGGCCGAAGGAAACGGTCACCTGCGACCGGCCTACCGGAGCGCCTGCCGATATCGGTGCGGACGACCCGAAGGACAGCAGGTGCACCGGCACCTTTTCTCGGCCCCGCCACCGCCGCCGCCTGCCCAGCCCGGCACCCCGCAGATCCGCTTCGGCCACTACCGCAGCCACCAGGTCGTTCATATGAGCGCGATTGAGCTTGTCCCGGAATTCGGGAGGGACCCCGTCGGCCTCTCCTACCACTCGGGGATACCGATCGCCGAGCAGATCCCGCGTCGGTGGGTCCAGCAGCTTCCACCGCGAAGCGTTCTGAGTACCCAGAACAGACGCCCGGCCCCCATAGAATTCGCCTACGACCGGGGCGTGCAGCATGTCGGCTGGTTGCTTCAGACCCGCTGCCCGCAGAGCCGCCGCGGCTCGCGCGTCGCCCGGCTGTGACCGTGCGACGGCGTCGAGCGCCTCGGCTCCTTCGACAGCATCCGGCGCACCGGCAACCGGCCCCCGCGGCCCGTCACCCGGCGGCAGGCTACCGCCGTCGCCGTCGCCGTCGCCGTCGTCGCCGTCGCTTGGCGCATGCCGTTCGAGCTGGGCCAGCCGATTCAGGACCGCGTGGTATTCCGGCAAGCCCAGCCGGCGCAGTTCCGGTTCGACCTCGCTGATGCGCTGCCGGATCGCTCGGATGTGCGACCGCGGGATGGCGTGGTCGAGCCAGGTTTCGGTGCCGTCCTCGTTACGCCGGACGTAATGCTCGGACAATGCGGGCGTCGGCGTATCGGTCGCCGCCGGGCCCGATGTCAGGTTTCCGGTGAAGGCGAGGTGATGGCCGACGCCGATCAGTGTCTGATCCTCGCCGACGAACCAGGCGGGGGAACGGCGGGGGAGATCCAGCAGAGCCTCGAGCAGACCGAGCCGTTTCCCGGCCGTGGAGTCGTAGTGGGCACGCCACCGACCGAGGTGGAGGTCACGCAGTTCGCGTTCCGCCGTTCCTGGATGGAACAGCTGGTAGAAGCCGAGGGAGTCCGGATCCGCTTGTAACTGTCCAGGTTCCACGTCGCATGCCGCGGCGAGCAACGCTGCCGCCTTCGCCACCTCGACCTGGCGCGGATCGTCGACTCGGGTGTGAGCCAGCAAAGTCCCATCGGCGAATTCGACCTGCTGTGTCGCCAGCCAACCGTCGAGTAACAGCGATTCGCGGCGAAGGTCGCCGGACGCGATGGCATCCGCGACCACTCGGCCGAATGGCCGCACATCGGCGAGACCTTCCATCCACGCCCGCACCGCGCGGTCGGTGTAGAAGTCGCGGTAGGAGACCTCGTCGGTGCGCTGACGGTCCGAATCGACCAGCCGCTCGGTGACCTGCTCACCTCCGTGGCGGTCGACCCGAACCTCCCGATAGTCGACACTTATGCCTTGCGCTGCCAAAGCCTCGGGCGACAAGCCCGCATCCTCCAACACCCTCGACAGCTCCGCAGCGGGCGCGGCGACGACGACTCGCGGCCGGGCGCCCGGGCGGACGACCACTCCCACCCCTTCGCCTATCGGGGCCGCGTGTTCGGCGGCGAGTACGTCGCGCGCGGCCAACACTGTTGCCGCCTCGCACACCCGCGCCAGATACCCACGAGCCGCCTCGAGTCGCTCCACTGCCGCTACGAGAACACCGTTATGGCCGAACGCCTCGAAGAATGTGTCGGAATCAGCCGTGGCCCCCGCATCCAGTACCCGTCGACGCCGCGCCTGTTCGACCGTTTCCGGGTCGGTATCGGCGATCTCCAGCTCGAGCTCGCGGCACAACTCGGCGATATCCGAGCGGATCTCGGACTCCAGGCGAGCAGCACTCTCGATCTTGGTGCGCACGGTGGCGCGGACCTCGCCCGGCGAAGTCGCCGGATCCGGCCGCCAGCTCAGCCAGCCGTCTCCGGTGGCCATCTCCCGCTCGAACTTGTGCTCCCACTCCTCGTCGACGACAGGCTGGGGGGGTGCCTCCCTCGGGTCTTTCAGCGCCGACACCTGCTGCATCAGTCCGCTCTCGCTGTCCGCCCGAACGTGCGAGAACCACTTCACCAGAACCTGTACCGGCCCGCCGCCGGCCCCCACACCGGCCAGCCGCCACAGTCCTTGTGCGTCCCGCGCTATCGGGAAAGGTATGCGCACGTCTGCGACGGTGATCGTGAGGGTCTGGTCGGCGGCCGGGCCCGGCTGCTCTGCGATCTCGAGGTCGGTCTCGTGCGAAGCCAATCGCCGGGCGACTTCCAACGGGCCGTAGGGATCGACGTCCACCCCGGAATCGACGAGGCGACGCCCCATGTTCCCGAGCGGCTCGAGCCACTCGTCCCACTCCACCGTCACCAACCCGGTGCTGCGATGCGTCAGGTACGCGTCCAACAGCGCTGCGACGATCACGAACTGGCTCGGGCCCACAACTCGTGGGGGTTGTTTCAGCGCGTCGGCCAGTTGCCGCGCCAATTCCTTCGGACTGTCCGCCCGGGTGGCCGAGAACCTCTTGCCGAGCACATGCGCGGGGCCCTGGTCCGGTGGAACACCGAGCAGTCGCCAGCCCTGTTCGTCCTGGATCATCGGCAGCGTCGTGCGCAGTCCCCCGACCTTGATTTCCGCAAACGCGGTGGGGGTCGGGTCCGGCAGTTCCGACTGTGCGATGTCGGGCCGGGCGATCTCCCCGGCGGCCAGTTTGCGCGCGACCTCCAATGGGCCGAAGGGGTCGACGGCCTCCCTGGAGTCGACCAGCGCGCGGCCGGCGCGCAATACCGGCGAAGTTCTTTCATCCAGGGACACCTGATCGGAATTCCTCCGCAGGACTCCACCGAGCACACGGTGATCGAGCCGACCGAGCGGCTTCAGCCACTCCGCAAAGCTCACCTTCACCCACCGCTTGTCGCGATACATCAGATACGCGTCCAAGAGCGCGGAGACGATCTCGAGCTGATTCGGGCCCGGCCTCGTCGCGACGTCCACAGCCCAGGTGCTGTCCAGCACCTCCACCGAGCCGTCCGGACGCACGGTCAACGACGCCCGCGTGATCCGGTACTCGTGCCGCGGCGACAGCACGTCCTCGAATTCCGGGTGGGAGTAGGCCAGGTCGGTCAGCGCCGCATCATGTCTGCCCGGCAGCGCCAGCACGACCAACTGCCCGCGACCACCGTTCGGGTCCGGGATGTGGATCACATGATCGGTCCGCCGGACGCCACCGGGACGCGCCGCCACCTCCGCGTCGATCCGCCGCCGCGCCGCCTCGTGGTCGAGCGCGGCGACCGCGCGGTAATACCCGTCGAACAGCTGGGACAGCCGGGCGATGCCGTCGTCGCGGCTGAGCAGTTCCGTCCGGCGTGCCTGAGCCTGCTCGAGCAGCGGCACCCGGTACGCCCAGTCCGGCCGCTCCGGATCGTCCAGGACGGCGTCGACGAGGTCGGCCGGGGTCACCCGCAGCCGCTCGGCCAACGCGGTCCACTCCACCATGACTGCCGAGTGGAGACCGGCGAGCTGCGCCGCGGCCGTGTCGGGCCAGCCCTCACGCGAGATACCCAGACTGTCCGCCAATGCGGCACATTCGACTACCGCATCTCGGACCCGCTGATCGAGATCCGCGAGATCCGCGGCACGCAGGTCTGGGGCCACGCTGGTAGGAGCACCCACGGCCCGGCTCGCAGGACCCAGAGCCTGCGGAATCGCGATCCGCCCTTGCGGGACGGGCACCGTCACCCGCTCGACCCGGAACCGGTCTTCTAACCGAGGCGGCGCCTCCCCCAGCGCGAGCTCGAATTCACGCCACTGCGACAGCAACCTGTCCAAAGCACGCTGATGCCCGCCGTCGACAGCTACCACGACCAACGTCGCGTCCGGGAACCGGACGATATCATGACCTTCCAGCTGCTCTCCGCCCGGTCGCTGCCGAAGCACCTCCTCGACGACCGGTCCGCATACCTGTGTATCGACGGTTTCGTTGTGCCACACCACAGCCGCCACCGCCTCGCGATACTGCTCCAGCACCCGAGGCAGCTGAGCCAGCGCTTCTTCGCGTCCCGCGATATCGGCCCGGCGCGCATCCAGGGCGCGCCCGTGGCCCAACCGGAGTACCGGCCCGGCCTGATCCAACTCCGCCGCCAACCCGGCCCGGTCGGCGGCAACCATATCCGCCTGTATCGCCAGAGCCTCGCGCCACTGCTCCTCGGTCCACTCGCTGTACACACCGGGGATAAGGTCGAGACGGTCGGCCAACTCCGCGGCCCGCTGACCGAACCGAGATGCCGACCACCCACCGATTTCGGTTCGGCCGGCGGGCCGCACCGCCTGGCCCGGGTGGGTCTCACTCCGGTCGGCCCGCGATGACGACTCGTCCTCCGGCTCGATGGGCCGGGCACCGATCGGCCCCTGCGGGCCCCGGCCCGATTTCGGGATGCCATCGGGACCCAGTGGATCCGACGGCCGACCGTCGACGCCGAAGATGATGCCGTGCACCGCGCCGACGCCTTCACCCGCTTTGCGTATCCAGACATCCACGTCCTCGCCACGGATCAAGCCACCCATCGCGTTGTCGAACACCACGACCTCACCGACACGCAAGAAGAGTTCGGGATGCCGACCGGCATAATCCTCGGTGACCTTGAACACCGCGAACGCGTGCGCGCCCTTGCCCGGGAATTCCATGGCTCCCGCCACCGCGCCGCCGTGGAGCCAGACATGGCGAACCGCACGGGCCAGTCCCTCGGATCCGATCCCGAACTGCGCAGCGGCCCAATTCCCGCGGAGGCCCGCCGCGAACTCGGCGCCGTCCATGCCCGCCTCGCCGATGCGCGGATCGTCGGCGGACCGGATGTCGGCTCCCGCTGCCCCGAGGAAGTCCTTGACCTGGCTCTGTACGAGTGGGCCGCAGATCTTACGTTCGGTGTGCAGATGATCGACCAGATCCGCCCACCCCTCGGCGGCTACACCGTCGGCCACCGGGGCAGTCGCGCGCCTGCCGAACTCGGCCGCGGTTTCGGGATTCAGTTGTACCGAGAGGGTTTCCGGCGGCACCCCGCCCAGTTCCAGAACGATGCGCCGGACTCTGACCTTGACCTCATCGGTGGACCACGGATGCCCGTCGACGGCACGGGCCACAGCCGTGACACTGACCCCCAGAGACAGAGCCACCGTCTCCAGTGACAAAGTCTCGGACTGCTCGGACTGCTGAGCGCCTGCCGACAACTCGTCGATCGCATGCCGAACTCGTTGCCGGTCGTGCTCCGAGACTCCGGATCGGTTGTGCACGATCCCATTCACGGTATCGGGATCCACCCCGGCATGTTCGGCGACCGCTCGCACGGACGGAAAACCCCGACGATCGTCGGTATCGGTGGCGAGTTGCTGCTCGCGCACCGCGTCGGCGACAACCCGCGCGGTGGTCCGCAGGATTTCCGAGGCTTGCCGGGGGGTCGTGCCCAGCTGCTCGGCAGTCTCGGCGGTCGTCGATCCCGTTCCGAATCGCAACCGTGCCGCATCTCGCATCCGAACCGGCAACGCCTCCACGGCATGCCGAATCGGCAGAGCCCCCGCCTCGGTCAGTACGCGCCGGTCACCGCGATCCAGGGCGAACTCGAACATCCGCCGCTGGAAGTCCGGGAATTCGCGCCGCCACGGACCGGCCTCGGCGCTGTCCCGGGAGGGTTCGGCACTCTGTTCCGCAGAGGCGACGGCTTTATGCGAAGAATCCCACGCCGGCTCCTCGCCACGCAAAACAGCATCGGCGATCTCCGCGAAGCCGTTGGTACGCAACAGATGCCGGGCGAAATGACTCACCGCCACCGCCAACTGCGGTGAATACGCGGCCCACCAGAACGGGTTTCCGCGCAGGTGGTCGATGCCGCTCATCACGTCGCCGGGAACGAGGTCACCAGCCACGATCCGGCTCCGGACCCGGCCGCCGATGGCACATCTGGCCTCCACCGAATCCAGATCGGAAGCCCCGAAGATATCGAGGATCCGGCCGTCCGGCATACGAATAGCGCTGTGTGTCGGCAGCCATTCATCATTGATCAGCACATCGAAAACCACGGTTTCCCAACCGGTCATGCTGTGCAGGGCACCGGCCAGATAGTGGCAGCGGGAACGGCCCAGCATCTCTTCGGCCTGCCAGTCGACGGTAGCCGCGGTGAGTACGAGCCGAGAGTGCCCGTTGTGGGTCGGGTCGCCGAATTCGAATACCGATTTGCCCGTGAAATCGGCTCGTACCATATGACGCTGCCAATGCGTCGGGATGTTCCGGTCGTCGGAGGTCGAATCGGGTTCCGGAGCGACCGGCGCGACACCGCCGGTCGCGATCACCGTGTCGGCCTCAGCCACGATCTCCGCTACCTGCGAGCGCGCTTGCGCGTAGTGCCGGGCGAGCGATTCCAGCTCGGCCACCTGTGGTGGTCTCGACTCGACCTCGGACATCGAACGCCGCTGAAGACCATCGGCCTGCGTGTTCATCCTGCGCAGGATGTCCTGCTCTTGTCGCACCGCCTCCCGATACCGTGGCACCAGGGAATCGAGTACTGCCCGCGCCGCAGCGGTCAACGGGTTGGCTCTGGATCCGTCCCCCTCGAATACGAAGCCACGAACCGCTACTGCGGCGTCTCGATCCGACGATTCGAAATCCGCGATGTACTCGCCGAGAACGCCTACCTCGCGAATCCGACCACGGTTGTCGACGACCACGCGGCTGGCCCCGGACTCGTCGCAGACGACCACCATCGCCTCGGAACCCGCCGACTCCAGAGCCCTCATCATGTCGGCGTGATCAGAAAATTCCTGTGGCTGCGCGCCGAGCGCCGCGGCGATTTCGAAAAGCGCTGCACCGCTGCCGCTCACATTTCGGGCCAGCGGGCGAATTTCGGGGTTTCCGGTGATCGCTGCGGCGGTCGCCACCGCCGCCGGACCTGAGAAATCGCTGATCGTCATCGCGGGCAACGGACGCACCCGGGACATCACCCGGGCAAGCGAGCCACCGATGCGTGCGATCCGCTGCACAACCGCCGCCCCCTGTGCGACCAGATCGGCTACCGCCTCGGGTGGGTTCTCCGGAATGTTGCCCGGATCGACTCCGTGGTCTGCCGCGATGCTGTTCAGCTGGTCTCGCTGGGATTCCAGCAACAGCTCGGCCCGTAGTCGTTCGCCGTGCAGGGCGTGCAAGCGGCCCGCGTCTTCGTGCACCTGCCGGTACCGCTGCATCGACTCCTCGAGCATCGGAATTGTCCAGCTCCACGACGGATCGGTGTAGCTCGACTCGTCTGCCCGCAGTTCCCGCAGTTCGGATTCCATAGACGCCGGGTCACGGCTGCTCACCGTGATGCCGAGCTGCCCGGCCAGCTCCAGCACGTAGTCGAGATGCTGGGCTGTGTCCATATCTCGCCCGTAGAGCTCACTGAACTCCACGACCCGCTTCGGAACCGGCTCGAACTCCGGCAATCCACTCTGATCACCCCGGGCACCGTGCGATGGCTCCGCGCTTGCGGATGGGTTTGTGCCCTTATGGCCGCCGACGCTCCCTGCCGCGCCGGCATTGCTCTCGCCAGCCGCCCCGCTGCTGCGGAACGCGCTCACCTCCGGGATACCCGGGGTATCGGCATACACCACGAAGGGATCGAGCCCTCGAGGTCGCCGCCCACCAGCGGGATCGGATCCTGTAAATTCCGAAGACCCTTCGAACGCTACGCCGCCTGGGGGGCCCGACAGCCCCCCACCGCCGCGGGCGGGTGGTGTGGGGTCCGGCTTCGGCCGCTCGCCACCCTCGGGACCGTCACCAGGCGCATGCCGCTCCAGCTCATCCAACCGACTCAGAACGAGATGGTACTTCCGGTCGAGCAGGAGGAGACGGAAAACCGGTTCCGCCTCGATGACCCGTTGCCGGATCAGCTGAATTCGCGAACGCGGAACACTGTGGTCGAGCCACGTCGCGGTACCGTCCGCAGCGCGGTGCACGAAATGCCCGGACAGCTGCGGGCCGGCCGTGGGCGAGGCTGGCTCGGTGTCACGGTGATCGGTCCCGATCACCTCCCCTGTGTCGCTGATCTGCCAGGCCGGAGAGTGCGCGGGGGTAGCGACCACGGCTTCGAACATGCCGAGTCGCTGACCGCTCGACGAATGGAAGTACGCATTCCACGTTTCCGGGTTCGCGATTTCGGTCTCCGGGGTGCCCCGGTGGTCGCGCCGGTAGTAGCTCCGCTCCGACCCACGAAGGAACTCCGACGGTTGTACCTCGAATGCCGCGGCGAGGACAGCGTCGGCCTCCGCTTCGTCGACCTGGCCCGGATCGGCAACCTCGACCAGTGTCGGGTGAGCTCCGTCGGGGAGTGACCGTGCCACTATCCCGAACGAAGAAGGACGGCGGTCCTGACCGAGCACGACGGTGTCGGCAACCTCCGCGGCGAACGACCGCTCGTCCGCGACCGCGTCCACCTTATGAGAGTCCGGATACCGGTACGGCTCGGCGTGCTCGGGGGAAGCCGTGTAATCCGGTTCGAAGGGACGCTGCGTGATGAGGCCGTCGCGGTCGACCCGAATGTGCCGGTAACTGATTTCGACGTTGTCGAGATCCACCCCCGAATAACGCAACTCGGCAGGGTGCAGCTGCGCCACCCGATCCGGACGCCCTGGCAGAGCGGGGACAGGTGAGGTGAAGATGATCCGAGACCGTCGCTCACCCGCTGCCGCGACGAAGCCGGCACCTTCGTCGAACAAGATCGCGTTTTCGCCCACCAGGATGTCGCGGGCGGCCACCACCGCCGCCTGCTCGAGAATATCCGCACAGCGCTGTTGCGCCGCCTCGAGGTGCTCGAGCATGACGCGCACCCGATGTGCGATCGCAGCGTGCCGGGACAGGTCTTCTTCTACCGAGGGGGTCGCCGCTTGCAACGCCTGATCGATCTCCGCCCGATCCATTCCGGCAACGTCGATCCCGATATCACCACACCAGAAGGTGATATCGGCACGGATATCGTCCGCGCGGACGAAGGCGGTTTCGATCCGCTTTCCTACACTGCCACGCACGTGGCCCGGTGGCGTCTCCGGATCGAGTTGCCAGGATTCCCAACCGTAACGGAAAGAGCTGTTCAGCTCGGCTCCGATCAGCGCTTCGTCGGCCGCGGTCAGCGCTTTCGTCCCGGGCTCGATCACGGGAACCGGTTGCGCAGTGCCGTCGCGGCCTGGCACGGCGCCCTTCTTCAATGCCGTGGCGACCTTGCGCCCCAGCTTTTTGGTCTTCTTGGCACGCCACCCGTAGAAATGCTTGGCCACGACAAGACTCGGATCGTCCGATGTGCCGCGCGCGACGGGAGAGGCAATCCGATAGCCTTCCCCGTCCTTGACCATGTACAGGGTGACCCGGATGCCGGCGACCTCGATTCCCACATATTTCACGTACTGGTGAGCAGTATCGAAGGTGAATTCAACTCTGGTGTGTGCGCCGGTGGCCAGATCACGCACGACTTCTTCCGACCCGAACGGCTCGATCTCGGTATTCGTTTCAGCCAATCGGTACCCCAGCTTCAACGCTGGGGAGGAGTTCTCGTCGAGCGGTTTCCCCCGCTGAATTCTATCCTCGGGGGATTTGGCCGGCAAGTTATAGAAAGGGCTCAGACGGGGCAGGCGCGATCCGAAACGGACCACAGGTTTCAGCCATTCGGCCAATCCGACGGCCCTGCCCAGCCCGTTCGAGCATTTGGTGAGATAAGCATGCAGTAGCGCACCTTCGAGTTCGCGCTGACTGGGGTTGCGGAATTTCACCGGTGCTTTCGGGACGACAACCTTCACCGAGCCGACCGAATTCACCTTCGCCGCCACCTCGGTGATGCGATAGTGCCGTGACCCGTCGGGCGTGATCGCCGGCCCGAATTCCGGCTTGTCGGCGACCAGCGCGGTCAGTGCCTCGGAGTATCGGCCGCGCACCGCAACCACGATCAACTGATCCCGTCCGGGCCCGTCGCCGGGTACATGGATGACATGGTCGCTCACCCGTCGCCCCCCGGGGTAGTCCGGAAGAAGCTCCTCCACCCCCCGGCGCGAAGCCACGTCGTCCAACTCGGCAAGAAATTCGAGCTGCTGGGAATAGCACGCGGACATCCGGGCGAGTCGTTCATTGCGTTGGATCAACTCGGCGCGGCGCCTGCCGAAGTCCTCGAGTTGCCTGCCGAGATCGAAGAAAGGGTGGAATCGTCCGAGGCGATTGCCCAGCATGTCCAGCGGGATTTCGAAAAGATCCGCCGGATCGACACGCAGTTGCTCGGCCAGCAACGTCCAGTCGCGGGCTACCTCCGCGTGATACTTCCCGAGGCGCTCCTGGGCGTCGATGTCGTTGCTGAACTCTGGCCAATAACGTCCGACGGCACGTTTCTCGTCGTTCCAACCCCTCCGTGCCTCCGATTCCCACTGCACGAGAACACCGAGATCATCGACATGCCGAGGCGCGGGAGACGGGTCGGTGAGGTCGATCCGCTCTGCGGGGACGCGCACCGTCCGGTACTCGACCCGGTAGACATTCTCGATCCGGGCCGCCGCCGAGTCGAGTTCGGTTTCGACTCCCCGCCACTGCGCCTGCAACTGGTCCAATGCCCGTTGATGCTCGCCCGCGACCGCGACCACTACCATCTTCCGGTCCGGGAACCGGATGATGTCGTAGCCGTCGAGACGCTCACCATCCGGTCGACTCCGCAGAATCTCCGAAACGACCGGGGCACACGCGCGCGTGGTGAGTGCATCGTTGTGCCGCACGGCTGCCGCCATCGCATCCCGGTAACGCCGCAGTGTTTCCGGCAACCGGACCAGAGCTTCTTCTCGGCCGAGAATGTCGGCGCGACGAGAGCGCTGTATCCGATAGTGCTCCAGCCGGAGCAGAAGAGTCACCTCTTCCAACTCCGCAGGCGCTACTCCCATTTCGTTCGCCAATGCGGCCCGGTCAGCCGCTACCTCCGCTTCCTGTTGGGCGATGGAGAGGTTCCAGCGCTTCTCTGCCCAGGTAGCAACTACGCCGGAGCTGGGCAGGCCGAGTACCCGAAGTAACTCGTCCAGATCCCAGCGTGAGTTCCGGAGCTGTTCTTCGACGGACTCGGAGAACGGAGCACTCGACTCCGCGTCATCGGACGGCTGCGGTCGCGCGCCGATATTGGTGTCCGCGAAATCGACACCGGCCATCGCCGACGGTTCTTCACCGTCGGCGAGCGGACGAGCGGCAGTGCCGTCCGCATTGAAGACCAAGCCGAAGATGCCTGCCACATTGTCCGGGCGAACCCAGTCCGCGTAGTCGACTTTGCGGCCGTCTTCTTCGACGACGACCCGGTCGCCGTCGAGGGTGAACGCTACCGCGTGGGCACCGACGTTCATGTTCCGGAAGCCGTCGAAGGCCATGACCGCGACCACGGCGCCGCCGTTGGCGATCAGGTGTGCGCGGATATCGTCGAACGAGTCGAAGCCGCCCGGATGCCAGTCCGCGCGCAGCAGTTTCGCCGCGTCATGGGCGGAGACCCCGTCGGGGCCCGCGACAAAACCCGCCAGCCCCGGCGGAATCGGCACGCCCGCCGCGGTCATCGCCGCCCGCCCTGCTACCGGCAGACAGTTGCCCGGCGGTTCCCGGCGGTCGGAATCGGACAGCAGGAAGTCGGTCGAACCCAGCGAAACACCTTCGATGGCCACCAACCCCGACGTCTGCCCGGCCAGCTCGGCCAGACCGTCTTCCAGGTTGCGTTCTTGCTGGGCCGACATTGCGGCCAGTTCGTTGCGACGGGTGGCTATTTCGGCCAGCTCGCCGAGACCGATCATCTTCGTGGCCGCCGAGCGCAACGGTGCGTGCTGTGGCAGCAACATCTCCCGGAGCGCGGACACCCGGTGCAAGGGCAGTCTGCCTTCGACCAACTCATTGCGCAGGGCCGCCGAATCCGAATCCCGGACCAGCTGTTCCAGCTCTCTGCGGGCCCGTTCCTGCGCGCGGCGCAATGCCCTCGGGCGGGCGGATTCGTCGGATGCCACCCCGAACGCAGTGGCCAGCCGCGCGAATTCGGCGTCGACCGGAGCGCGCAGAACAGTGATCTCGCGCCGGCGCGCCATCATGGTATCGAGTCGTTGCGCCTGAGCCGCCGCCTGGTAGCTGCGCAAGTCCTTGTCATGGTATTCCACTGCGGCACGGCTCAGCTCGACCAAGCTCAGATACCGGTGCAACGTGCCCAAACCCAGGATCCATTCGGCGGGCTCGAGCCTGCTGCTCGCCTCGGGCAGATTCTGGGCCATCCAGTCGTCGATCGTGGCAGCTGTCACGGTAGGCGCGCGCCACCCGGGCATCTGCGTCACAGCCGTCTCCGCGGCCGCGAGCGAAGCGCGCACAGCAGCCAGCGCGTAGTCCGGGACCGACGGAATATCTGTGTCGCCGAATCGTCTCCGATGGGCGTCATGCGCTTCGGTGTAGCGGGCCGACGCCACACCGCGCCGGGAGGCGATCTGCGCAATCCCGGATTCGGCGGCGTCGATCCGGTGCACAAGATCGTCCGAAGCAACGAAGTCGTCCAGCACAACCAGGAGCGCATCGAGGCCCTGTAGCCGCAGCAACGACTCATTCCGTGCCGCGGCGTTCCGGTCCAGCAAAGCCATCGGCGTCGCCGCGATACGGCTCGGTGTCAGCTGTTGCGGCGATACGCCGTCGAGCATCACGGCCAGCTCAGCCGCCTTCAGTGCCCGCGCCTCGTGCAGCCGGGCGCGTTCGGCCCGCAGGTCCGACAGGTCGACCGGCTCATCCAATTCGGCACTGAGATCGGCGAATTCCGTCTTGGCCGAGCCACGGGCCGCCAGCGCTTCGGCACGAGCGCGCAGCAATTCGGGACCCACCGTGACGCCCACCGCGTCCTTGACCACACCGACCGGGTCGAGCGCCAGCGCCGCCAGTTCGGAGTGCAACTGTTCGCGCAGTTGCCGCAGTCGCGCGGCGCGTTCGGCACTCGCGGCGAGGTCGATCGGCTGGCCGATCTGCATCCGGAAGTTCTCCAACTGCCGGATCTGTGCGGCGACCGCATCGGTTCGAGCAGCCTGTGCGGTCAGCCGGCGAATATCGTCGGCGGACCCCACACCCTGCTCGAACCGCGCCCGAAGACCGCGCAGTGCCGCGGCCGACGCACCGATCTCATCGGCGCGCTCCTGCAGATCGCGGGCCTCCTCGACCGATCGCATGATCTCGTGCAGCCGCTCGAATCTCTGCGCGACCTCGTCGTGCGCTTCTCGCCGATCCGCGAGTTCTTCCTCGACCGCGTCGTTCTCCATCAGGTCTTCCAGCGGGATGCCGTACCTCGCGGCCAGTGCGGCGCGTGCCTCGGAGAGCTCGGTGAACCAGAAGTGCCACGTCGGTGACCCGGGGAGCAGCAGATCCGTGATGAGATCACCCACCGCCACGGTCGTGTCCAGTCCGTAGTGGCTGCGATACAACTCGATATTGTCTTCGAGGCCGTTCCGGAGCAGCAGAGCTTCGCTACGCCGGTCGCGGTGCAGGGCGGCCAGGTGCGGCGGCAACCGGAACGGCTCGAAGGGCGCGGGGCGCTCGGTCGATCCGTCGCCGGCCGACGGTGGCCCATTTTTCCGATCACGCGTGACATAACCGAGTATCGACGCGGCGAGCGATGTCGCGCCGAATATGCTCGCGTTCATCCAGCCCGTAAAGGAAGCGCCCTCGGATAGCATGGAGCCGACGGTCAATCCACCTGCTATCCCGCCTACAGCGCTGATGATATCGATCGTCGACCACGCGCTACCGGTGTATTTCGAGGGAACTACGCGGGCGACCTCGTCGCCGAATTTCGTGTTCTGGACCGATTGGGCCATACCGGTGGCAGCCGAAGCCGCCCAGAAAGCCAACGCGTCCGTAACGCCCGCATATACGAGCGAGAGACCTCCCAGCGCCGCCAACGAGGCCGGATAGGTCCATTTGACATTGGCGCGGGCGATCAATTCATCCGGCACCAGATTCGTCGCCACGATTCCGGTACTGATCGCTGCCAAGAGTAGCGCCTTCGTGAGAAACGAATAACTCTCGTTGGTTGCGACTATGTTCACCATATGCACGGTGGCTGCCGTATTCGCGAAGACCGCCGGGAGGCTCAGCCAAAGGAATCCGTGCGTGAATCCGTTCTGCACCAGCAGACGGGCTCCGGCGAAGAAACTGGGTTTCTCGCCCGCTTCCGGTTTCGGCGCGGAGGGAAGGAAGCGCAGCACCAGCGAATTCACCAGATGGGCGCCTCCGGCGGTCACGAACAGCAGCGCATCGGAGATCGGCTGGAGTATGGGGCCCAGGGTTCTGCCGAGTGCGCTGGCCAGCGCGCGCTGCGTGTTTTGATACTTCCGGGCGACGGCCCCTTCTTCCGGGCCGGCCAACCATTCGCCGTACTTTCTGCCGACAGTTCCGGAGATGGCGTCGATGACCGACATGATGCCGACCCCACCGACGAGGGCCAGCGCGGCGCCGTCCGCACCGGACGCGATCAAGCCGCCACCGCCGAGCATGGTCGCTAAGCCACCGGCTGACAACATTTGCAGCGTTTCACGGTTCTTGAGCCTGTCCGCGATCGGCCCGGATACCAATTTTCCGATGACGGTGCCCGCGTGGGCCACAGCCGCCATCACACCGACCATGCTTGCCGCACCCAGTCCGATCATGGTCAGCTGAGCACCGCTCATCCAGGCATTGCCCAAGACGGCGGCCCCGGTGGCTCCGGTGGCCTGTAGCACGAGGGACTTGAGGCGGGGCCGAGTCTTGGCGCGGATCCATCGCAGGAAGGATTTCGAGCGGTCGTCGGGTTGCGCGGCCTCGGGCTCTTCGGCGGGTGGGCCGGTGATGTCCCCGATACGCCGGCGCTCGCCCGGCTGTGCGGGGGGCGGGGTCTGCGGCTCTGTCAGGGTCGTTTCGAGCGGCCGGACGGCATTACCGGCGGGATCGAGTTCGATGCCGTGGCTGAAGTCCACCAGACCCGCGGCGTGAACGGGGACGAACGCACCCATCAGGTTGCCGCTGCGGTCCAACCTCAGAAGTTCGCCGTGGTGGTTGACCACGAAATAGGCGTGCGCGCGTGGCTCGGGTCCGCCCTCGGCGAGATAGGTGTCGACCAACAGCATGCCGCGGCCGTGGTTTGCCCTGCGTTGCTCCTCGAGTTCTTCCTCGGTGAGCGTCTGTCCGGGCTCGACTCCCAGCAGCCTGTTCGCGACGGCCTCGTGGCCGGCGACGCCGTACAGATAACGCCCGGTGGCCGGGTTCGTGATGTGGTCGGCGTGACCGCCGGTCAGCCAGGACAGCGCGGCGCCCGGAGTGCCTTCCTCGTCGACGGTGACCTGCGGCATCGCCACAGCTCGCCGGCCGCCGCGCGCATCGCGGTAGTAGTCGTTGGCCGCCTGCCCGGCCAGCGGCGCGCACTGGCCGTCCTTCAGCGGCAGATCGGGACGTGGCTCGGATTCCTGGAGGAGGCGGGCGCGCTTGATCCGAGCAGCTTCCCGATCCGCCGCCTCCCCCATATTCCGCGCGCCGCGGATATCGGCCCGGCGGACATTCTCGTCAGCAGTGATGAAACTCTGTGCCGCGGCGCTGAGCGATTCGAGACCGGCCTCCGGTGTCACCACCGCACGCCAAGCGTCGAGGGTCTGCTGGGGTCGCGCCACAAATCTATCGATGATCGCGTCTACGGCGCGCCCCGCGAAAACTGTGCGCACCACGTCGGTGAGCGCATCCAGTTTCTGCGACCGGGTCACATCGAGTTCCAGCCGACCGCGCCAGTCGGTCTCCGCTGTGCTCGACCGATCCGATTCGGAACCGCTCGGCATCCGGTCGGCGTCGGTGTCGTTCAGGTCGCTGACCGAGTCTCCGTCGGGACGCTGGTGCGCCTCGCTGTTCGGGTCACTCGGCACCACACCGGCAACCGATTCGGAGACAGCGGCGGTTGCTCGCCGCTCTTGTCGCGCTTCGGCGACCGCAGCGATGAATTCGTCTACCGGAATAACGAGGTCGGTCTTCCCGGCCAACCCCAACCGCCGTATCCCGCCCCGGAAGTCCCGATCCGAAAGCGGATAGATATTCAGTTCCACGACCGTGTCGTCGGACCGGAATCGGTGAGACGCAGCCTCGATATCGGTTTGACCGTCGCGCAGACGTGTTCCGTTCACACGCCCGTGGTAGCGCACACTCCACCCGAGAGTGTCCACTGCCACCCTGACGGGACGACCGAGGTGATCGAACGGGGCGAGGGCCTCGACCATCGGAAGAATCGCGCGACCTTCCACCGCGATCGCCGGCTCCCCGCTCGGGGTCGACAACCGCACATGGGGCACCTGCGCGATCGCCGCGCCGAGCTGCGGCGGGAGCTCGGGCAGCTCCCGGACCTCGAACCAGACCGCCCGCTCCGCATGGTCGGGCACCAGGCCGACACCGGACGCCGTCACCACTGGGTCGTCGAACACGCCCTCGGGCAGCGGCCCACCGTCGACGTCCTGCACCGTCACTCGCAACACCCGGTCGTGCCGCGCACCCGCTACGTCCACCGCCAGCAGAGCCGGGCGGCCTCGCCCCAGTACATGCCCGAGCAAATCGACAAGCACCAGACCCGCGTCGTCGACCCGCGCCGAGGGCCAATCCGGCAGCTTTCCGGCCATCCAATCCCACGCACGCGCGGTCGCTTGATCCCGACCACGCGCACCGCCTTCCGCATGCACCACGAGTTCGGTCCGATGCCCCGAGGACGGCCCCGCGCCGACGCCGGCCACGGCAGCCGGGGCGGCCCAGGGCGCGTCCGCGCGGTGGTCCGCTACCGGCGCTGCCGATGGCCGAGCAGGCAGCCCGGGGTCCTCGGGCGGATACCCCTCCTTCGCGCCGGGCGCGGGATCAGCTTGCCCCCTCGGTGCGGTGTGGTGCGGAACGCCCGTATCTCCGTCGCCCGGGTTCGCTCGTCCACTGATCGAGTGTTCTTCCCCTGCGGGGAACAGCCGGGAGGTACGTCGACTGAACTGCACGACCGGTTCTTCGTCGGCATCGAATTCGATGCCGTCCACGCGGCCCGCACCGGCTCCGGCGCGTTGCACCCACGCGTCTACCGCTTCGTCGCCGACGATCCAGGTATGTACGGCCTGCGGGTCAGCGGTGTCCAACACCGCCAGCTCGCCTACCTGGTCGCGCAACACCGGGTAGGCGGCCGCCAGGACATCGGTGACTCTCATGATCCCGATGGCGTGGTGGCCGACCTGACGGACTGTTGTAATCCCGGCTTCGGTGACCGGCTGGAGAACTTCGACCAGCCCGGCAACCATGCTCGCATGATGGATGCGCACCAGGTTCACCGCTGTTTTCAGACCTGCGGCACCGTATCCGTAGGCCCGTTCGTTCCACCCGGCACGCAGCGCGGTCGCGTACTCCTCATCGGTCTGACCATCCATACCCGGCTCGACGAACACCGGTTCGATCTTGGTGGCGTGGGCGCCCAATCGGATCTCGGCTGCCAGCTCCACTTGAGTCGCACAGTCTTTGCCCTCGGCATTGCTCAGATGCCGCGCCAGCGAATCGACTTCGGACCTGGGGGGCAGGACATCGTAGGGTGACCCGGGCCCGGAGTCCGGCACGGTCTCGTCGACCGGTTCGACCGGCAGCGGGGCGGCGACCCCGTAGCCGACGAACCGGTCGCCGTCGTGACTCACGCGGGTCACGGTGATGTCGAGGTTGCGTTGCAGCACGAACTGTTTGCGTTCGGGATGCCACAGCACATGAGTGCCCGCGGGCACCCGCAAGAACAGCAGGTCTGTGTCCCGCAACCGGTCCCCGGCGGCTTCCATCATCTCGCCGGTGGTGTAGCCGACCTGGTGTAGGTGGGCACCACGCATCGTCCAGGGCTGCGCGGGATCGAGGTCGTCGCCCGCACGCAGTTGCAGCACCAGGATCAGGTCCTGCTCGAGCGGCTGTGCCGCGACGAGGGCGTCGACCGTGTTGATCAGTGGCAATGCAGGGTCGCCGGGCGGTCGCTGATCCACCGAGGTGGCGAGCACCGCGTTGGGAACGGAGAATCCGTTGAAGGAATCGGTGTTGCCGCCGTCCCAGGCCGATATGAGCTGACGCTTCTGCTCGGCGTCGAGCGAGGCGAACGCTGGACCCCGGAGGGTGTCTGCGTACCGCCGTGCGTTTTCGGCACCGGCGAAACGTAGTGCGTCCTCGTTTATTTCGGCCAGGCCGACGGCATGTCGGGCCTGCGGAGACAACGCCGCGAAGGTGGAGTTCGACACCACCGGCATGACGGCGGCGGCGCCGGGATCACCGTCGGCTTCCTGCTCCGGACGACGGATGCCGGCGACTTCCGCGACCGCGGTGTATCCGAGCCGTTCGGCGACCAGCCGTACGCGCCACCTACTGTGCCTGTCGAGCTCGACCGGCTTGTTCCGCAGCACCTCGGCGACCGTGTTCTGATCCACACCGGCCACCAACGCGATGTCTCGTTCGGTGACCCGGGTCGCACGACCCACGTCAGGGGCCGCTTCCTCCACAACGGTCGAGCCCTCGCCGGCCGGCGGCTGGAATCCGGACAGGTCCAAGCCCAGGAACTGCTGTGCCGTGTCCAGGAACATCTGGAATCCACTGGACCGCGATGTCCGCCGCTCGAAGTCCAGCAGCTCGGCCGAAAAGTCACCGTCGCGGTCATCGACTGATACCGGGTGCAGTTCGGCGCGCCCCAGGATCGCCGCGAGTTCCCGGTCCGACGCCTCGGTCGCAGCAGTTCGAGCTTCTCCCGCGGACAGCTCGACGGTCATCCGGTATTCGTGCTGGATACGGCGAGCGACCCACCCCGCCAGGCGGTCCGGCCGCCCTATTGCGACGAGATTGCTCCAGTCCTGCCGATCGAATTGCCGCAACTGCGCCCCGACGACATCGATCACCTGTCGCAGTCGATCCTGGGTGAGCAACCGAGGATCGACCATGAGCCAGCCGCATATGCTTCTTGCCAGCTCCCACGCTTGTGGGCTGCGTCGCTCCGCGGAGTCCGGGAATTCGTCGTCCGGGCGGACGCCGATCAAGCGACGCTCCGCCAACCCGAGCGGCCGGCGGCCGTGCAGCGGGATCTCCGGGTCGCGCGGGCCGGCGAACACGATCACGTCCACATCGCCCATATCGGCGCCCGCGGCCACCGCCCACGCATCGATGTCTGCGTCGCCGATGATCCAACGACCTTCGAACGCACCCGGGTAGCCGTCGTCGTGCAGTACCAGCTTGCCGATCTCGACCCGGTCGGTCAGCTCCGGGCTCTCGACGAGCAGCTTCTCCGTCACTCTGACCAGGGCAAACGCATGATCGCCGAACCGGCCACGGTTGATCACACCCGCCACCGCATGGTTACCGCCACGGACTTCCGCCACCGCCGCAGCCAAACCAGCCGCGCCTACCCCGATCGGTTCGGTGCGGAAATCCGCATCCAATCCAGCGGCGAAAGCCAGGTCCGACATGCCCCGGGCGCGGATTGTCGCGTTGTCGACCGACGCCGGGCGCATCCGGGCGGCAACGGCGTCGTCTACCACCGCATGAATAACACCCTGCACCAGCGGGGCGCAGATCTTCGGCGTGGCGCCCGCCAGGGACTGCGCCCCGGAAATCGGGCGTTCGTAGTCGGCGACGTCGCGGACCGCCGGATCGGCGAGAGGGTCGACGGATACGGTTGCTACGTCGGCCAGCTGAGCGGCCAGTTCCCGGTCCAGCCGGTCGACTTCGACCACACCGGCATGGAATGCCGCGGCGGCCACGATCGATCCACGCAACCAGACATACAGATCCGCCGAGAACTCAGCGCGTTGTGGCAGTTTCCCTCGGTGCATCAGCTCCTGCACCCGGTCGGCGCTCAGGCTCTCCTCGGAGAGGCCGAGCTCTGCCCCGTCGGGGCCGAGTTGTTCCAGCAGTTCCTGGCCCACCGACTCCTGTTGACCACGCAATCGGGCGAGCACTGCCGCAGCGCCGTCCACGTCGTTCGGCGGCCGGTCCAAGCCGGCCGCGAGGCGCAGTTTCCCGGCGCGGGTCGCCACAGTCCGCTGAGCCTGCAACCGCAGTTCGGCCGTCGATTCCAGCGCGTCGGCGCGCAGGGTCAGCCGGTCGGCGAGATCGTCCAGTGCCCGGTGGGTTTCGGCGAGTTCCAACAGGCGCCCCAGCCCCCGATGCCGCCGAGCCGGGTCGAAACCGGTCCGGCCGGGACCACCCGGCTCGGTATCGGCATGCAGGGCACGCAATACTTCCAGCTCGCCCAGCTGCTGGTCGTTGTCTTCGGGGAACCGGGTGCGGTGTTCGAGGCTCAGTAGCCTGTATTGCCGCTCGAGCGTTACCTGCTGCGCGGCGACCCGGCGACGCAGGGTGACCAGTCTTTCGACGCCGTGCAGGCGGCTTTCGTGGTGGGCCCAGGACAGAGCCGGGCCGGATCCGACCGAAACGGGCGTTTGCTGGCCGACCTTGTTGACCACCACATACAACATGCCCTCGAGCTGCTGGCGGCGGAAGAGGATCTGCGCCTCCCGGTCGAGTTCCGCATCGTCGGCCGGCCAGGAGCCGTCGCGCAACTCCCACAATGAACGAGCAACCTGGTCGAGCAAGCCGATCTGCTCGACCAATCCGGCGAGGTCACCGATCGAGGCCGGCCCGTGTTCCTGCTGGATATCCCGCTGGTGCAACAGATCTTCGAGCCGATCGCTCCACAGGAGAGGATCTCGGGAAGCTACGACCGCGTCGATCTCCTGCTGGCCGCGCACGAAGAAGTAGCGCCGCCGCGCCGCCGCGGCGACCTCCGGATCGTCCGAGTCGATCAGGTCGGCGAGCCACTGCGCATCATCGACCGTATTTCCCGAACCGCCCATATCGGGAGTCGGGAACCGCCCCTCTTCGGCGGCAGCGACCAGGGCGTCCCAATCCGATTGGCCGAACCACTCGTCTTCTTCCCTGTCGTCGCGGCGGCCCTCATCCAGTCGGCTGAACAGCTCCTGTTCGGCCTCCTCGGCCCGGGCGTCCCACTCCATCCGCTCGACCGAGTCCGGTTCCAGAAGCTGTGCCGGGTTCAGACCCTCGGGGAGGTAGCTCGCGCCTTCCCCGGCGATCCGAGAGACCAACTGCTCGGCCTTCCGATAATATTCCGCCGCGAAATCCCGGCGCAGCCGGTTCAGCGTCTCGATCGGTTCGGACAGTGCGGGCACGACGGGTGCGATAGGGGCTGCGGTATGCGGGGACACCGAATTTCCCTCGACCGCAGCGATATCCGGCAACCCAGCCGGCGGCTGCCCCTCGTATCGGATCCCGTAATCGGCCGGTACCTCATCGGCCAGTACCCGGCGCACGAACACATCCGCATCGCCGACAGCAACGACTCGGATCTCCGGCAACCCCGCAGTCGGCGCATTCTGCGCACGGGCCTCTGCCAGACTTGCCAGGTCCGTAGCCAACCGCTGCGGGTCCGTACCGTGCCAGGTGACCACCGCATGGGCCGAGTCCAGGTAGCTGTGGGCCACATGGTAGCTGCGGGCCCCGTCCATCCCCACCTGCAGCGCCGCCGGTGTCGGTTCCTCCGCAGATACGAAAACCGTGATCTTCATGGCCGAACCGGTGTCGCCGAACGCCACCGACGCCCGGTCCGCCGAATCCGGGTCTCCCAACGGCAGTGCCAGCGGCTGCAGATCGCCGCCCGGCTGCGCCCAGTATCGGGCACGGGCCATGGTGGCCACGAACGCTTCCAGGCGCGCTAACCGGCCGTCGCGCTGGTCGGGCAGGTCGGGGTCGGCCAGTTCGCGCTGCAACCGCAGATCACCCAGCTCGAATTCCAGCGCGCGCAGCACCGCTGCCGCACGGTGGGACCCGACGATGCCGTCCACCGCCGCGACCATTTCCGGCCAGGTGGTGGTGAACGCCGTGCGCCTTTCCTCATCCCATTGCGCCCACTGCCGGGCGATATCACGCGGTGTGAGGGCCGGATTCCCGATCAGCGATTCGTCGTCTTCGGCCAACGCTCGCGCGGCCGCGTCGATCGAGGAAGGCGCATCGAACAACGCTCGCTGCGCAACAGGATCGAACGCTTCTGTTTCCATCTGGTCGGGCACGATGCGCTGGACTTCCCCGGCCAAGCGATCATCGGCCGCCGCGGCCGCCAGCACTTCGGGACTGCCGATCAGCTCGACCCGCCGCGTATCCGCCGCCCGGCGTGCGGACGCGTCGGCGGCAGCGTTCTCCACATGCCACACCGCATTCATGGCCACGACCCGCCGGGCCAGGTCCTCGCCGTCGGCTCGGACCAGGTCGGCAGTGCCTCGGGCGACACTGCCGGAGTCGATGCGTACCACCGAGAGCACAGTCTTCGGCGATTCGCTTGCGCGCTCGTCGCTGAAGAACCTCAACGCTTCGATCCCGGCGCTGGATACCGCACCCATGTGATTCGCAGCAGTTCTCGGCACCTCGACGATCAGATCGGCGGCGTGTTCCGCCCCGAATCCGAGCACCGTCCGCCCCCTGTCGGAATCCGTGGAACGCGGGAACCGCAACAGCGATACAGCCGGATGTGCGCCCAGCTGAGCGGCCCGCTGCTCGGCACGCAACAACGCGAGATAGATCTCGTAGTGCAGGTCGAATCGGTCCTTCGTACCGGCCCACTCCCGCAGCCGCGCCAACTCCGCCCGGTTCACCTCATCGCGCACCTGCCACGGAATGCCCTCCGCCTCACCGATGACATCCGGATGCAGTATCCGCAGCGCCCGCTTCTCGTCCACGCTGGAATCCGACCAGAGTTGCCGGTTGACCAACGCCTGCGCCCGAGCGTGGTCCAGGTCTCGGCCGGCCACCATGTCCGAGACATACGCCAGCCCGGCCCGTTCCAGCACCCGGCGCACCAGCACCTCCGCCGATACGGGCAGGTCATCGGCGACTGCCCGGGCGCCGGCGTCCTGGTCCCGTGCGATACCGAAAGCCGTCACCGCCTCAGTAAGCTCCACACCCAACTCGTCCAGCTCCCGGACTACGTCGAGATTCCCGCGCACCAGCTCCTGCACCTGGTCGATCAGCGGTCGACTGTCCCGGTTCTCCGGCGCAGCGCGCAGTTGCGCGAGCAGATCGGCCGCCCCAGCAGCGGTCGTGTAGCGGTAACCCGGAACGACGACGAGACCGGCGAGCAGCGATTCGATCCGGCGCATCAAGCTCTGGTGCACCGCACGCTTTTCCTCGAACCTCGGCACGAAAGTCTCGAGGATCTCCCGCTTCGCCTCGGGCATCGGATCACGAGCCTGCCCCGTGGCATCGAAGACTGTCGCCAGCGTGAACAGCACCTTCGACTGCTGTTGCGGCGGGAAATCATGGACGACAACACCGTTCCAGTCGATGACCACGATGCGGCCGTCGTTGTTGGTGACCACGTAGGTGTGACCGTCCGGAAGACCTGCTTGCTCCGGATAGGAATCGGAGACCACCATCAGGGCGCCCGGCCCGAGGTCGGTCAGCATTTGCGCGACGGCTGTGTGGTCGGGAAAACTCCACTGTTCTGCGGCCAAGGCCGCTGCCAACTCGATACCGGTTGTGGCACCGCCGGCCCGTTCCAGCAAGCGGATGTCTGGATTACCGGTCAGCGCCTTGGCTACCATGACCGCGGCGGGCATGCAGAAGCTGGGCAACGAGCGCGGGGCGGTTTCTGCCCGGTATTGCACGGCGTCGAAGATCTCCCGGTCCAACTGCACCACACGGGCTTCCGCCTCCGACATCGCGATGTCGAGCTGCACGAACTCGGCAGCGGCGCGTCGCGCACTGTCCGCATCGAGACCGTGCCCGCCCCGCAGCAGGAGGAACTCTGCCAAACCGGCAGTTCGGCGGTGCACGCTCGCCGGGTCGAGATCGAGTTCGGCAGCCCGGAGCAGGAAGTCGGACCGGAGACGGTGGTGGGTCAGCGACTCCTGCAACCGCTGGGCGTTCAGTTGATGCAATCGGTCGAGCTCTTCGGTCAGCCGCTGGTGGTTGTGCAGCGCGGTCCGCAGTGCGTATCGCGGGCCGACGGTATCGGACGAAGCGGTCGACTCGAGCTCGCGCAGCGTGGATGCGCGCACTGCCGGATCGAACAGATCCAACTGGCGACCGATGTCTGCCGCGGCGGCCTCAGCTTCCGCGAGCAGTTGTCCGCGATCGACCGATATGAGATACAGCCACTGGGTGTGGGCGAACCGTCCGCCCCAATCCGGCAGGCTTTCGGATTGCGGAAGCACCGGATGCGCGCCGTCGTTCGGGTGCACCGGTTCGCCGACCGAATCGTAGAGGACGGCATACATCCGAGTGCTGTCGAATTTCGCGCTGTAACTGGGTGAACGGTAGTCGGTTTCGGTCTCGAATTCGGAGACCTCCCCGAGATCGCGCGCGACCTTGACCAGCGTCCCGTCCTTGTTGGTCACGACATAGCGGACGGTCAGGCCATCGGGTTGCACCTCGACCACCAGCGCCGACGCTTTCGAGCCCGACCCGAGCAACATCTCGGCCAGGGTGTTCGGCCCGGGCACGCGCAGGAGCCTGCCACGGGACTGCGTTTGCAGCACCGTATCGGACAGGGCACCCCGGACCCGGCGCTCGATGACATCCGCCGCCGCGTAGCCGTAGATGTCGACGATCGACTGCAAAGCCGTTGCGCCGTCCCTGACACCCACACCACGCGACGCGTCGTCGATGTCGAGGTCAGTGGGGAGCACGCCGGGATCCTTCAATCCGGCAGCCAGTTCTTTCTCCAGCCTGCGGGCCTGTGTATCGGACTCGCGCAGTCGGGTCGCGACGGCGGCGAGTTCCCGCAGCTGCGTCGCGCCTGGCTGGCCGTTGCGTTCGGACCGGCCCGCCCGCGCGGCCAGCCGCCGGATGCGCCGGTCGGTATCGGGCACCGCGACACCCACTTGCGCTGCCAGCCTCCGCGCTACGGCGGCCTGCGCTGCCCGCGCCACCAACGCGGTGGTGTATCGAGCGCTCACCACGTCCAACCGGTGACGAGCGTCGACCGCGTAGCCGTAGCGCCGGATCTGATCGGTCACGACAGACCGCTGATCGTCGTCGGGGATCAGGTCCGGCTCGGCTGCCAGCCGCCGCAGCACCTCGTCCACCGGCACGTCACCCGACCCGAGAATCTGCACAGCGTGCCGATAACCGCGCCGTAGCCTGTCGAGCTCCACTGCGGCAGCCCGCTGCCTTCGAGTCAGCTCTGCCAGGCGCAGCGTTTCCGGCGGCGCGCCGATCAGGCCGGCCAGACCGATCGTCGGGCGTTCTTCCAGCGCAACGACCGGGTCCAGCTTCTCGTCGAATTCGATACCCCTGATCGCAGGGTTCGTACCGGCGGCCGCCCGGTGCATCCAGGCGGCGATCGCCTCGCCGCCGATGATCCAGCCGCCGTTGCGGAGGGCTTCCGGGTCGGCGTTGTCGAACACCACCACTTCGCCTACCCGCAGCTGTGGGTAGGCGTCGGCCAACGCCTGGTTGACCCGCATGACGGCGAAGGCGTGCGCACCGATCGCACCGTGGTCGATCACGCCCGCGATCGCGCCCCGGCCGCCTTCGCGCACCGCGGTCAGTGCCGCGGCCAACCCGGCGACGCCCCGGCCGAACGGTCGCCTACGCCAGCCGGCGGCCAAGCCGTCGGCATAGGTTCCGTCGGTCATACCGTCCAGCTCGAGCCGAGCCGTCAGCGGCGCCGGGTCGATCCGGGATCGGCCGAGCAGCTGCGCGAACTGCAGCTGCACTTCGTGACCGCAAACCTTGGCGTGCTCACCTACCGGGCCGGGTCGCACCGCATCGTCCGACGCCGACGGCACCGGCGCAGCCAGCAGTTCCGCGAAATCCGCGCCGAACCGGATGTTGCGGACCGACGCCTCGGCCTCGAGCCGGTCCAGTTCTGATGGCGCCGTGGCCGGGTCGGAGTCGGTAACGTCTCCGTCGGCCTCGGTCATTGTCAACCCGACGAAGTTCAGACCCGTTCTGACCCACACGGTCAAGGTCCGGTGGCCGGGCTCCCCCGATATCGTGACGTGGGCTTGCCCGGCGGTCTCGGTGGCCGTGGTGAGAAGGTACCGAGCGACCTTCTCCATCGCGGCTTCGGCCGCCTGCGGTGGAGTCACCCAGTTCCGGGTCAGTCGACGGATCGACTGCTCGAGCGCGGTGACACGCTCCGGCAGACGGGCTCTGAGCCGAGTGGAGACCTCCACCACCGGCGGTTCGGATGCCACCAGCCGCACGCTCGTCTCTGCCACGTCGGTGCTGGTGGACAGGTCCACCCGGTGCACGATGTGCCCGGCGTCGTCGCGTTCGGTGCGTACTTCGTCGGCAAGGTGCAGCGCACCGAAGCCGGCATCCAGCACCGCGTCGGTCGCAGCCACTGCTGCGGCGCGGGTGTCGGCGTCGATATCGGTGATCCCGGCCAGTAGCGCACGGGTGCCGTGGATATCGGGTTCCGCCGGGCCGAGCGGTACGTCGTGATCCGGGACGCCCGGTCGGAAGACGCTGAACCAGATCACCTTGCGGTACGGAGCGTTTTCGCCCGGGGCGAGCGGATATCCACCCAGCCGGTCCACCGTTTCGCGGACGACGAGCCGGCCCCGGTTCCGCTCGAACTTTCGGTTCTCGCCGCTTTCCGCCACGCCGGCCGAATTCGAGTCCGCGCTCTCCTCCGCGAGATCGCCGGCTACCGGCGAGAGATCGATACCGGCCAGGAGGCTATCGCCTTCGAGGTCCGTGTCCTCATCCAGACCGAAGCTGGCCAGGAAATTTTCCATGATCTCGTCGGAGCCGGCATCCTCGGCCAACGCGGCGAGTTGGCTCTGCTCCGGCGGTTTCGTCCCGGCCGGCATCAGTGGCGGGAACTTCGTGCTGGCGTCGAGGGCTTCGACCAGCACACGACCGGGCCACCGGACGTTCCCCGGTATGCCGATGACGGTGGCCCGGATCAATACAGGTCCGTCGGTGTGGTTCAACGCATTGCCGCCCCATTCGGACAGGGCGCGACGGGCGTCCTCGATCTTGTCTTCCGGCCACCTGTGCTTTTCCAACAGCTCGACCAGCCAAGCCCGAACCTTCGCGACGTCGGCTTCCCGCACGTCGGGGCCGACCCCGACGAGAAGTTGAGCGCGCTCGTTGTGCGGCGCGGTCCGGCCAGCGGCGGGCCGCTCGAAGAACTCGAACCGGAAGGTGTCACCGTCGGCGCTGGAATTCAGCTGCCATCGTTGCGCTGTCTGCGCCAATTCCCTGGTGGCCGCCGCCATCGACTCATCGGACAACTGGGCCCCGGTGACGCCGACATCGACCCGCACCTCCCGACCCCCCGGGGTTCCCTGCACCTGCGGCCGAACCGTCACCCGCGCCCGTGGAGTGTGGACGAAGACCGCGTCCACCGCCTTCTCTATCAATGCCACGGCGGCCGGCGTGCTCTCCTTGTCGATCCAGCCGTTCCAGTGCATCAGCGCGGCAACTCCGTCGAGCACCTGCTCGCGGTGCTGTCGCCAGGCGGCATTGTCCAGTATTCGGGGGCGCGCGATCTCTTCGGCGGCGAGCTCGGCAACGGCCAGACTCTTCGCACGTTCGGCTGCCGGTAGATCCTCGCCGACGGTCAACCCTTCGAACGGGCGCATGTCCGCAGGTTCAGCAGTGGTGTCGGTGCGGCGGGGTTCGGGGCTGCGCCGCGACGCGAAGACCTCGTCGTGCACCCAGGATTCCTGTATCCGGGTGGCAACGGATTCGATCGCCAACGGCGCGGACAGGTCCATGCCCGCGGTATGCGCTTCCAACGCCACCCGCAACGCCGTCCGGGCCGGGCGCAGATACTCCTGCTGCCAATAGTGCGGCAGCTCCGCGAACGACATGTTCGCGATATCGATCTGCCCGCTGCCCGGGCCGACGCCCGAGACCTGTGTGCCGTCCGGCATCCGCAACTGCGGGGTGAGTCGGTTCTCGGATTCGCGGCACGACTCCCGGAAGTCCTCGTGGAGTCGGTCAGCGATTCGGCGGGCCACCTGTTCGGGGTGCGAATCGACTCCGGTGAAGCCGGGCATCGCTTGTTCGCTACCGGCACCGACGAGTTCCACCCGGCCGGCATCCCGCATCAGCGCGTACGGATCCGACAGTATCCGGACCTCGGCGACGAATGCCTGGGTGGCCCGCCGCTCCAGGATCGTCAGCTGCCGCACCGGATGCTTCGCGGCGGCGGCGATCGCGCCCAGTTCCCGCCCGTGTTCGAACCGCTGCCGCAGAATCCAGCGCTGCGCCGGGGGCAGTTGCGCCAGCGCGGTCCGCAGTATTTCCGGTGCGACACCGGCCAGCGGACCACCCGGCAGCCGCGCCGTGGTGGGCTCGAACGGCACCTCCGGCGTGCTCGCGAGCTGGATCTCGGAGCGCGGAGCACGACGGACGAACGCCGCCCAGGTCCGCTCGGTGAACGTCTGCCACCGCTTGTGCTCGGCCACCACCTGGCCGATCTGGTTGCCCAGCCAGGCGCTGACGCTCTCCCCGTGCGGCAGCGCGCCGGCCACGACCCGGTCGAACACCCGCTCCCGGAGCCGACCCGCCAGATCCTTGTCGTCCACCTCCGCTTCCAGCCACGACAGCACCGCTGTGTCGTGCCGGGCGCGGAATCGGCGCAACGATTCCCGGTCTCCGCCCTGCGCCGTGGTCAACAGGACGCGACGCGTTTGCTCGGCCACATCAGGTTCGGCTGCCGTGTCACCATTGCCGACAACGTCCGGCAACACTGGTATCGAGCCGGCAACACCCCGGCCTCGGCCGGGGATCGACGGCGGCAGGCCGAGCACGACACCGAATCCACTGCGGGTGGCGCGGCCCGGATAGGCCTTCCGCCTGATCACGTCGAGCACTTTCGCCCCGGCCATGGAGCGAGTCGACATGCGCCCGTCGAGCACCCGCTCGACGGTGTCGACGCTCATCGCGGCTGCGACGGCGACAGTCTCCGGTGCGTCCAGCAGCGCTTGCAGCGCCTCCGGCATTCCCGCCCAGCCCAATTGGACCGCAGCGGAAAGGATCATCAGTTCGCGCTGGCTGTCACCCACGATCGGCTTGCCGAGCACCGCGGCGACCTGGGTCGTATCGGGTGATCCGGTGGCAGCCAGCATATGCTCGGCCGTCACCCTGAATTCGGTCGTCGCGGACCAGGCGACCATGGCCTGCGGCAGTGACAAGCCGTGCCGCTGCGCGGCGTCCTGGACCCGGGACAGCATTTCCGGCGCCACCGGATAGCCGTCGACCGCGGCGACCACGATCCGGACCGGGACATCGGCGGTAGCGGCGATCGAGGTCCACAACGGCAGTTGCGGCAGCGGGAAGCCCACCAAGCGAGCCGCTACGTAGATCTGCCACTGCTGCTCCCCCAGCCGCACGATCTTGCCGTTCTTCACCAAGCTGACCGCCGGGTCGTCGGCGCCCGCCAGCCAGGCCACCGCCGACCCGTTCTTCGGCGACGGCACTGTGTAGCCGCGCTCTTCGGCCGCGCGGCGGATCGCCGCCTCTCGGCCGGGGTCCAGCTCGTTGCCGGCGAGCAGGTCGAAGACCGCCTGCCACGACACTCCGGCCAGGGCGGCGACCTCGTTGGCCTTGGAGTCGGACGGCAGCGTCACAGTGCCGGCCACCGGGTCGTCCGGTGTGGGCGGAGGTTCCGCAGTGCCGTCATCGAAGGTGATCGGTTCAGCGATCACCGGATCCACGGCGCCCGGTTCGACGACCGAGGAATCCGGTCGCGATCCCTGGCGCGGGATGGTCCCGGCCGACTCGTCGGCGGAGATATCCGGATCGGACGGCAATGCTTGCCTCGGTATGGCGGACGGCCGAGTGGTCCGGCGGCGGGCGCTACCATCGCCGACACCGTCCGGGGTGGGTCCGCGGTTTCCGCTGTTGCCGTCGGCCTTCTGTGCCAGCAAAGCCAAGGGCAGCATGGCGATAGCGGTCATCACGGTGCCGAATCCGGGCAGCATGCGACGGCGATCGACCGTCGACGGTGGCTGTTCGACCAGGGTGTAGCCGACCAGCCGGGCCGCGGCTCGGATATTACGTTCCAGCTCCGGCCTTACACGGTCTCCGTTGCGCACGTTGCTGACCCGGCCCGGAGAGCAGCCCGCCACCCACGCCACCGCGGCTTGAGTCCGCGGGCCCGGCATCCGGCTGCGGCTCTGCGCGACCTCCCGGACACGTGCCGCAACGTCCTCGTCGACCCTGCTGCCGCGGTCGGCCAGCAAATGGACGACCGCCACCGGGTCCACTCCGGCGTCTTGTGCCAGCTGCCGCATCCGGCTGTCCTCGGGCAGCTCCGCCAACACCGCTCGCACCGCCTCGTCGGTGAGTTCGGTCTCCGGTGCCGCGGTGTCGCCGTCGCCGACCACGGCGGGCGGACGGCCGGCGGGGGTAACGGGCGTGGATTGCAGGTGGAACCGCGTCGGCCCAGTGATCATGGCGATGACGCCGAGCCCCTCGTTCGGCGGCGCGCTCCGATCGACCAGGTCCTGGATCGCGTCGAAAACCCGAGCTCCGGCGCCGGTTTCGACCGAGAGCTGCCCGTCGAGCACCCGGGCGACAGTGGCCTCGTCCACCCCCGCCGCCGCGGCGACGGCTTCCACCTGCCCGCGTGCGGTGCGCATACCGGCGGGCAGGTGGTAGTAGCCCAGTTGCAGGGCCGCGGCCAGCGCGCGACGGTGCGACGGGTCGCGCACCGGCTCGGCCCGGGACACCACCTCTCGCACCGTCTCGGCCGTAACTCCGGCCGCGGCAGCCACTTCCTGCGCCGTCGCCATCGGGTAAGAGTCGGTCTGCGCGTGCGGATCCACCACCGGGGTCTGCGGCAACCCCAATCCGTGCTGCTGCGCGGCCTCCTGCACCCGCCGCGCCGTCTCCGCGGGCAGCGGGATGCCCTTGAGCACGCAAAGGACCGTTCGCACCGGCACCTCGGCATCCACCGCGACCGCGCGCCACAGCGGTAGCTGCGGCAGGTCGTATCCGATGTCCCGAGCGGCGGCGCTCAGTTGTGTCGCGACCTGCGCGTCCACCTGTCCGCCGGCCAGCCACGCGGCGACCACCCCGGGCGCCACCCCCGCCACGGCCGCACGCGCCTCGAACTGCCCGCGCAGCGACCGCATCGCCGCCTGGTCCCCGGCCCGCGCCGCCACCTCGACGGCCTCGACGTCGAGGTCGCTCCGGTACAAGAGGGGATCGTCCGGGTCCGCATTGAGCAACGCGGAACTGATCACCGTGTCCGGGACCGTCGTGTCCTGCGCAGGCGACAACGGTGAGCTCGCGGTGCTGTCCGGCACGGGCTCCGGGTCCCGGGTCGACGACCCCGTCGCTTCGTCGTAGAAGAACTCGGCGGAGTCACCGCGCTCGACGCGTGCGACGAGCGTCATCCTCCGATAGCCCGCGGCGCCCGTCACCACGGCATCCATCTCGCCGCTGCCGTAACCCTCGTCCATCAGGGCAGCGGTCCGATCGAACATGTAAGCAATCGCGTGATCGCGTGTCTTGTGATCCGTCCAGTTCCAGATCAGGTCGATCAACTGGCTCGCGTTGCGTTTCCGCTGCAGGTCGCCCTCGATGGTGCGCAGCCGGATGCGGAACTCACCGGTGTCGGTACGCAGCGACACCTCTAGCACGACGTGGCCGGCGCCGTCGGTGATGAGCAGCGTGTCCACGCCGTCGGCCGTCGCCGATCGGGCCGACGAGCCCCGGATATCGCGCAGTAGTGCCGTGGCTATCGCGCTCGTCCGGCCGCGAATGTCGGCGGTGACAGCAGTGGCTGCCCCCAAGAAAGCAGCGACTCTGGCATCGCCCGGATCGGGTCCATCGTATTCCGCCCGGTCGGCGGCGGACGGTTCCTGGTCGATCGGGCCGGGCACATCGTCGAATTCCCCGCTGAGCAGGTTGCGCACGCGCTCCAGTACCTTTGGGGTCACCGGATCGGCGACCGCCCGTTGCGCCGGCTCGGCAGAGTTCTGCGCAGACCGCTCTGCCGCGATCACCGCTTGTGTTTCGGTGAGGATCTGCCGCTCGTCCGCCGCGGCACTCGCGGCGGCGGTCCGCGAGCGAAACAGCCCCGGTGTCTGTTCTCTCAGCTCGCCCAATTGTCGTGCCAGGTCGCGGAGACGAGCGCGGCCATGGGCGGACAGCGGTTGTAGCGGCATGCCCGCTGCGTCGACAACGTCGACGTCGAGCGAGACGAGCTCACCCTTCGGTACAGGCGGGAAGTCGTGCAGTTTGATGCCGTTGTCGTCGATTACCAGCAGATGGCCGGCCACAGAGGCCACCGTGAATGTGTGTCCCCCTCCGTCCGCATGGTTTTCGCTGACAATGGCAAAGCCTCCGGCAGGCACAATTCCGATCAGCTCGTCGTAATCCTCGACACGGGTCACGTCTGCACCCAGCGCCGCCCACAACTCGAGCCTGGATGTGCCGTCGACCAAATCGGATTCCATAAGGTCGATGCCCGGATCACCGGTCAGCGTCGCCAACGCCATGACCGAAAAGGGGCCGCAGCCGTCGCCGGACAGGCGCGCTGGATCGGGCATGGTTTCACGTGCCGCCAACGCTACTTCCAGATCCTGGTAGAGGCGTTCGACGTCCGCACGGGCCTGCTCGGCAGCCGCTCTCAGCCGACGCAACCCAGCCTCCGTCTGCTCCCCGCGAACCAGAGCCACTTCGGCAGCCTGCGTCCGGGCCCGCAGAACATGGTGCACCAACGCCGCCTGCCACCATTCCCGCTCCAGCGCCCGCAACCCGGCGAGTTCGTCGGCGACCTGTTGGTGGTGCCCCAGCACCTGGACGAGCTCTCGAGCCGATGACGATTTCGGCTCCGCCCCATCGGCGAGCATCTTCAGTTCACCGATGAGGTGTTTTCGGTTCTCTTTCCGCAACCGTGGCGGATCCAACTCCAGCAGGGCCGCCAGATCCAGCGCATGCCGCCACTCGCGTCCATGTTCGACGTTCGCGATGTGAAGCCTTCTGACCTGCCCAGGAGCGCGCCGGATGCCGATGGGCCAGGACTGCGGCGGGATGTACCACTCGGAATCGACCGGATGCGGCAAACTACCGTCCGCGCGCAGGACGATGCCGAATACCTCTTCCACCCTGAGGGATCGGGGAACGAACTCTTCGGCGATCCCCGAATCACGGGCCACCTTCACGATGGTGCCCGCACGGTTGGTCAGGGTATAGCGATCGGCGAAGTCCGAACCACTCTCGACCACGACGATCGAGGAACCCGGCCCCATCTTCGTCAACCGATTCACCAGATCGGCGTGTCCCAGCATCTGCACCACTCGGCCGCGGACACGGGCCTGCAACCGGGCATCCGGGTCGGTCTCGAGTGCCGGGACGTCGGCGGGCAATATCGCGCCGGGACCGTACAAGTCCGCGACAGTGCGCACCACGTCCGCGATCACCGCATCGACATCACTCTCGCCGACAGCGCGCGACGACTCGGCCAGTCCGGCCAGCCCCTCGTCCAATGCCGCCCCGGCCCGGCGTACCCGTTCATCGGCTTCTCGCAGTGCGTCGATGTCCGCGGTGAGCTGGGCCAGATCGGCTGCGCTCGCCTCCTGCCGCGCCGCATTCCACTTCTGTGTACCTACCGCGAGCTGCTCGCGCAGTGAACCGGCGTCAGCGGTATCGATGCCGAGATCCCGCATTCCCCTCTCCGCCACACTCGCCCAGTGCGCACGATCCACAAGAGCCGCAGTGAGGTCGGCGCTCGCCGCGTCCAGCGGCGCGTACGCCTGCTGCAGCTCGTAATAGCGGTGCACCGCCTCGATATGCCCGCGCCGCTGTTCATCGGCGGCAGCCGCCGGGGCGCCCAGCTCGGCGACATGCCCGGCGACCGGCACGTTCGCGTCGAGCCCCAGTCCGCGCACCGCGTCCCGGTACCGCTGTACCAGTTCGATACGCCGCTGGTCGGCATCCCGCTGGACCCGCGCCACCGTACGCAACCGCGAGGACACCTCGACACCGATCCGGAGATATCCCTCGTCCACCGGCCATACCGGGAGTTCCGATGACTGATCGTCGGTCGGCGCGGGATCGCCTTGCCCGGGCACCGGAATCTCGGCGACCCCGGAAGCTTGCCGATCGGAGCTTTCGGCCCAATAGCACAGCGTATCGGCCTCAGCAATCAGCTGTGCCAGCCACTCCTGATGAGCCTGCCCGCCATCGGCTTCCGGTACTTGCCCTTTCAGCCGGTGGTATTCGTCGGCGAGCTCGAACAAGCGAGCCCGTTCACGCCTGGACAACTGGCGGCGTGGCACCCCCGCGACATCCATCACGATCGCGTACACCGAGACAACATCTCCGTGGCCTTCGGGCGAGAAATCGTGCAGGACAATGCCGTTGTTGTCGACTACCACCAGCCGGCCCTGATGGGATTTCACCAGATACGCGTGCCCTTGCAACTCTTCCGGCCGATCGGCGCGGTAGCTCACCGACACCAGGGCTATGCCATCCGCCGGCACGCCCTGAGCCATCGCCTCCACATCGGGGAAGTGCTCCAATTTCCCGCCGAGAGCAGCACTCACCGTGAAAAGCTTGGTGCCCTCCGGTGTGGTCTCGCGATCCAATAGCCGGAAGTCCGGATTCCCGGTGATGGTCGCTGCCGCCATGACCGCGTCCGGTGCACACGCCCCAATTCTCACGTCAGGCCCGGCCGGATCGGGCACCGGCTCGCGCGCATCCAATGCGGACTCCAATGCCCGATCGAGTCGCTCGACATCGGCCGCGGCCTGCGTGACAGTGACGAGATGCCGGCCGAGCTCGGCCTCTTGCGATTCGGTGGGGTTCGGAACCGCATCCGCCGCGCGGTATCGGGCCTGCGCCGTATGGAGATCGAAAACCTTTTGCCAGCGTCGATGTTCCAGGTCGAGCAAACCGGTGAGTTCCACATCGATCCGGTCGTAACGGCGCAATACCAGCATCAGTTCGTCGGCCGCGCCCGCTCGATCCCGGTCGGGGCCAGCCGCGATCTCCGCCAGCTCGCCCGGGATGTGGTTCCGGTGTTGCGGATCCAGCCGCAGCTGTAGCGAGGACGCCAGATTCAGCGCTGTACGCCAGGCACTTCCGCGTTCGACAACGGTCCCGGTCAACCGGTCGACCTGGTCGTAGCGACGCCGCGACGCGGCGTGATCGGGATGCGGCGGGCTGTACCAGTCGGGGTCCAGCGGGTGTACGGGCGTGCCGTCGGCCCGCAGTAGGACTGCGAACGTAGCCGTCTGATATGCCGACCGCGTCGCGGGCACGTTCACGACCCCAACATCGTCGGAATCGATTTTGACGATGGTGTCGTCGCGGTTGGTGAGCATATAGCACCGAGTGCCGGCGTCGTCGCGCTCCATCACCAGAATCGAAGCGCCCCGACCCAGGGTGCTCAACCGGCCGACCAGCTCCTCGCGGCCGGAGAACCGCAACAACCGGCCCCGGATGCGGGCTTGCAGCCGGGCCGCAGGAGTGTCCGCGTCGGCGTTCTCGCTGGTTTCCACTGCGTCCGGCCCGTACAGGTCCGTGATCGTGCGCAACGCAGGTACCAGATGTGCTCCGTCGATGACATCGCCGTCCTCGAGGGGGGGAACGTCCGATTCGGCCAAGCCCTCCGCCAGCACCCTAGTGAGATCGCGCACCCGTTCCTCGGCGGTCCGCAGCGATCCGGCTGCCGCGGCGAATTCGGCCAGAACTGTGGCTGCCGCCCGCCGTCGCGCGGCGTCCCATTGCCGAATGTGCGACTCGACCCGATCCATCGGCGAATCGCCCTCGCGAAGCTCGAATCCGAGCGAAGACGCGGCATTCGACAATGCGTTCGACCAGTACGCCCGATCCACCAACGTGGTGGTGAGCTCGGAGCTCACCACCGCCGACCACGCCTGCGCCTGCCGCAACTGGTGGTAGCGGAGCACCGCCTCGGCAGCGCGCCGCTCCTTCCGGCCCGTGATCGCGTCGGGGTCGCCCAGTTGTGCGGCATGCGCCGCTACCGGCAGCTTTTCGTCGAGATCCAACAGCTCGACCGACAGCGCGTACGTCACCGCGGTATCGGACAGTTCCGCGTCCAAGCTCCACAGACCGTGGGATATCGCAGCCAGCTGCCGCGCCATTTCCAAGGGGAGTCGGTGACGAACAGGCGGATCCATCCGTATTCCCAGCGGATTTTCGGGACCCAGCTGCGGTGATGGATCCGCACCGCGCAATCGCTCATGCGGCACACCGTTGTCACGGAACACCAGCCGATGCACCTTGTGCACACCGGCCCCGGCTCGATCCGCCCACTGCCATACCGCGTCGCCGACGATCCACCCGGCAGCGGTCCGGTCGTAGCCGTCGTCGAACACAGCGACTTCACCGACCCGGCCGCGTAACTGCGGGAACCGGGCTTCCAGTGCCTTGGTCACCCGCACCACCGCGACCGCGTGCGCGAACCCCTGGCCGGTGACATCCAGCGCCGCCGCGATCATCCCGATGTCGTTGCCGGGCGTGTCCACCTGCCGCACCAAATCGGCCGCTCCGGCCCGCCCCGGGACCGACACCGCCGAATCCCAGTTCGCGTCCAAGCCCCGCGCGAACACCGCCCCGGCCAGACCGTTGATGGCGATCATCGGATCATCGACCAATGCCGGATCCATTTCAGCGGCGTGCACACCGGCACCGGCGACGATCACAGCTTGCACCTTCGGCCCACACAACCGCTCCGGCGGATGGTTGTACTCGAAGTCGTATGCGGTGGTGGCTGTATCGATCTCGGGGCGGGCTTCCGTCCCGACCACAGTCGGTGGGGTCGGGGCCGCCGGGGACTGGTACCCCTCGGTGATCTCGGCCAGCGCGTGGTGCAGCTGCTCCTCGGCCCAGCTCCGCATATCGAAGCCCATGCCGGCGGCGAAACCGGCCATCTCGTTGTCGGATTCGACGGCAGTGGCGCGATCAGCGCCTTCGTACAGGCCCGCGAGCAGATTGGCCCGTTCCAACAGCCACCGCAGTTTCCGGTCGGCTCCATCGTGCCGCTGGACTGCCTTGATCAGGTTGCGCACCGCGAGGTAGAGGTCTGCCGCGCGCGACAGAGCTGCGCGCAGCGCAGCGTCTTCACCCGAGATACGAGCGATCTCCCGCGAGATCCGGGCCGGAGTCATTTCCGAGGACGGCACTCCCAGCCGCTCGGACAGGTGCTCCTTCGCCTCGGCACGCCGCGCGTGCAACCTGCGCAATCCTGCCGGTCCCAGATCGGTCGTCGCGGGCAGCTCGAGTGCGCGGAGCAACCCGTCGATCACCGTTCGCGCGGCGGCGCGAAGCGAATAACTCTCGGGCACAGCAGTTGCCAGCGTTTCGAGGGCGTCGACCCGGGTCCGCGACCGGAGGTGGGCGATTTCCGCATCGGCGATCGCCAGTTCCGCGGCGAAACCAGCGAGTTCGAGGGCCCGTTCCCGGTCACGCTGTGTCAGCGCCAGGGCCGAGAGTGTCGTGGCCCAGGCACGCGCCCGCTGCGCATCCATGCCCGGCAGATCACTCGACAGTTCCAACGCCTCGATTACTGTGTCCGAGACACCGTCGGTGCCGGCGTCCGCTATCGACCTCTGCACGAATTCGGCGATTCGCACAGTCAGCAGTTGCCGCCGGGCAATCGCACCCGCGTATTCCCCGATCATCTGCTGATCGTCGAGCCGCGCCCAGAAGACCGAGTCCCGCCCACTCAACAGATGCAGATCGAGGCGCCCGCGGATGGCATCCACGGTCTTCATCCGAGCGGCGAGTCGATGGAGCTCGGCGAAGGCGGCCGCATACCCGTTGCCGGTGATTCCGGCCGCCAGTTCCCGCAGGGACTGGTCGATCTGATCTGAGTCGAGGGCCCCGGGGGGCAACCGGACCGGTACTCCGTAGAGCCGCAGATCGGCTACCAGTCGGTCGATCTCGGCCCGGACCCGACGGTAACCGGCGCCGATCTCGTCGCGCGCGTGCGCGATTTCGCGCCCCGGGTCCGGGAACCAGGCGTATCCGGTGGACGCGACGGCCGAGTCGATCTCGTCCAGCGCGGCGAGGTTCGCCTTCGCACTGCGCACGGTCTGTTCGCCCAGCGCCACCCCGATCAGGTGGTTTTCCGGTCGCATGCCATACGGATGAAGCTCCCGCCGTGCACTGCTGTCCGCCACGACCTGGAGCGCCAGCCGTTTCCCGGCCGACTCGAACCGATCCTCGGCCGCCTCGGCCACCGTCGCCGCACCCGGCACCCGGATCACCGTGACCACCACCGGAGCATCCGCCGCCGAACGGTCCAGCTCCGCGTACCGCAGGACGGCCGCCGACAGTACCTCGGAAGGGTCGGCCGCGGTGTCGTTTTCCAGCCGGTGCACCTGGTCCGCTTTGCTCGGGTTCCCCAAGCCGAGGGTCATCTCCAACGCACCGTCCGGCATGCGGCGATGGGAGAGCAACAAAACGCGGTTCGGGTCGATGCTGCGCTTCGACAGCTGCTGCCGAGTCGTCGACAGCGTGCCCAGGACTGTTTCGAGTTCGGCGCGCCGCTGATGCTGCGCGGCGTCGAGGCCCCTGTTCGCCTCGGGGTCGATCCGTGCCGACTCGGCGATCCGGACAAGCTCATCGAGCTCGGCTCGCACTGCCACAAGGTTGCCCCGGTGGCGCACCACAGCGGGCAATCCGACGGCCGCGCCCAGCACGTCCGGGTGCCGCTCCATCAACAATTTCCGCACGTAGCGTGGCCATCCATGCCATGCCGCCGCATTCTTCGCGGCCACCCGCGCTGCCTCGTCGAGCGAAGCGTCCTCGGCAAGCAGCAGGTCGTCGAGGCCGACCATCCCGAACCAGAGCAGCGCGTCCCGAACGATCGTGTCCGGGTCACCGGCTGCCGGCGCCACATCCGTATCCACGGGCATTCCCGAACCTGCCAGACTCCACTGATGAGCCAGTTGCCCGACGTGCGACCGGGACATCAGCTCCCGTGACTCCATTCCGTATCCGAACAAGGTGACATCCGAGGACGACAGCTCGAGCGAACCCCGTGCCGCCGTCAGATCCGCGACATACTTCGTCAGCTCCGGGGCGTCCTGCCCGAACCACAGGACGGCCATGGTGAGCTGCTCGGGCGTGCCTTGCGAAACGTCGTGCATCACCGCGCCGAACGCGGGATTCAACGCGTTGTCGAATGCACTGTGCACGACATGCACCGTCGGCATCACCGCGGAGCGCGCCTCGGCTCCGACTTCGATCACCACGCGCCGGATCGCACCCAGGTCCAGCCGCAACAGCCGCACCGGAGGGTGGCCGTGCTGGTGGGTTGCCCACCGCTGCGCGACGAGCAGATGGTTGATCCACCGGTCGACTTCGGCCAGTTGCCGCGTGTTCTCGGAGGTGGGCTCCGCCCCGGACAGTTCATCCCGCATTTGTCGAAGTCGGAGCCTGTTCAGCTCGTCCGCTATCGATTCCGGCAGGAGTTCGGCCGTCGGGAGCGGTTCCCCCATGGCTTCGGCCAGGACCTGGGCCGCGGGATCGGTCAGGTGTGCCAGGATCAGCTGCCGAGTATCGCCGTCCAGTTCCTGCCAGTGCTCTTTCATCAGCGCCGAGGACGCCTGTTGCCCCGCACTGAACGCATCCAGCTGAGACATCCCGGCGACGCGGGCCGCCACCTCGTCGTCCACCGACTGCCGGAATTGTGCCCAGGCCGCCGGTGCCTCCTGCCAGCGTTCGCCCAGATCCGAGACAGGCGGCAATGCAGATCGCGGCTCGATGTAGGCAGGCGGCAGCACCTGGTCTCGGCGGGAGAGGTCCGATCCGGTGGGAGACGCAGCGACGTCGCCCACCAACTCGTCCATGGCCGGGTCGGCGGCGCCGTCCTGGTCGGCGCCGTCGCCACTTGTCGACCGGTCAGGATCGGAAGCTCCCACCCGGAAGTCGCGGCGGCTGGTCCGTACCACGCCATCGTCGGCGGCGATCACCACTCGCGTGCCGTCGCTGTCGAGGAACATCCCGAACACCGGACGCTCGGCCGATTCCCGTGACGGCACGAAATTGGGCTTGAACACTCCCTTACCCGGGTCGCGCAACTCGACCCGCACCCTCCCGGACGCGTCCGCCCTGCGGACCAGCCAGTACGTGTGGCCGAGCTCCCCGTCGCTGCCACCTCGGTGCTCATGAGTCGGGTCGAACACCAAAAGACCCATATCCCGGCCGCTACCCGGGTTCTCCTCGTCGCGCCGCGCGCCCTCTGCCAGCAACCGGGTGACGGCTTCATCGATATTCGTGAAAGCCTGCTTGTGCCCACCCATCACCTTTTCGATGCGACTGACGAGCATCCCCCCGAGCCCGGCGGTGAACTCGCCCAGGCCGTCCCTGCCCGTCACGCTGCCGATGTCCTCCATCGTCAGTGGTCCGCACTGGTTGTCCTCGTGCGGCCACCGCCCAACCGGGCGCAGATACTCCCTCTCGCCCTCGGTGGCGGGGACCGGACCGCGCACCTTGGCGAACAACCGATGCAGAAGACCTCGGTTCGCGCCGGCATCGCGCATCCGCGCCCAGTTGATCTCGTGCGCATCCGCCCAGTCCGCCATGGTGTTCGCGAACTCCACTTCGTCGAGTCCATGAGACAAGACGTGCGTCACCCGCGCCGGATCGGTCAAGGGCAACGACGTGTCCGACGACCCCGCTACGCTGCCCTCCGCCAGCACCTCCATTTCCTTCCACGCGTTCGCCCCGTCCGCCGGGTCGCCATCGTGGTAGACATAAAGCGGTAGCAGCCCGGACCAGTCGATGAATCGGTTATTCGGCCACATAAACCCGAGCTTTCGATAGACCTCGAACGCCGCCTTCAGCTTGGTTCCCATTGTGTGGTCCAGCTCGGTGATCCGGTCATAGAAATCCACCACATGGACGAACTCGTGATGGAGGAGATAAGAGACCAGATCCCCCGGCCGCCGGCCCCACCATTTCGTCGACTGACTGTCCTTCAGCAGCTTGGCGGACCAATTCGGGTCGCACACGGCTCGGCGGTCGATCAGGATTCCCGAATAGTTGTTCCTGTACTTTCCGCCGAAGACAGTCCCACAGGAATATGCACGCGCTGTAGACACTTTCGAGTCGAAACCGATCAATTCACTCTGGTCTACGAATCGCACTTCTCGGAGGTTTTTCTTGCCACCATATTCTGCGACCAGGTCGCGCAACGTGCGATCGGCGGACACCAGCGAATCCAGCCGGACGTCGGGGGCTTCCCATCCGATCAACCGGATGTGATGATCGTCGTACAGTTTCTCGACCACCCGTCGCTTGGCCGCGAAATGCAATACTTTCGGGTCGGTCGACTCGGTCGGCGGCCCGGCGATCAGATCTCGAACCGCCTCGTTCGCTGCACGCGGCTCCTCGAAGGAGGCCCAGACCTCCCCGTTCTGTTCCACTCCCGCTCGAGTTGCGGCCTTCAGCGACTCGAAGACCTCCGCACCCACCGCCGCACGACTGTGTTGCGCGATGCCCGCCAGACGCCTCGCGGTTTCCTCATGTCGTACGGGCCCCAATGGGCGGTATTGATGGCATTCGACAGATACATGAAGCGCTCGAATATCGGAATCATTCGATATCCGCACCGTCAATCGCGCTTCCGGCGGCTCCACCATGTCCTGAACGGTCAGGGCTTCGCTGCGCTTCCCGGGGCGAGTAACTCGGTAGAAATGAAGGGTCCCATCCGATTTCGTATCCGGGAGAATATCTGCCGGCTCGGGGAAATGCGCCATGAATCCGAGCAAATCCGAGCCGGCGTTGCGCACCACCTCCACAGCAGCCTCGATCTGGTCTGCGTCACCCCAGCCCAATTCCCGCAGCCTGTCCCCCAGCACCGAAGCGGCCTCTTCCATTATCCGCTCGTCGCCCCGCCCGAAGGTCGCGGTTACTTCTCGCCGGTCCGGCGACAGGTTCCGCATCGTCTGCACGGCGCGCGAGTTGCGGAGGTCTCTGGTGGACACTCGGCTTTCCACCGCCGCCGCCGTATGCGCGACAATGACTTCCTCGATCCGAAGGACCGCCTGCAAACGGTCCACCACATTGGACATGCTGTCCAAGCGCTCTCGGGAAATCCGCCTCTCCGACCCGTCCATACCCGTGACGGTCCCCCCCGCAGCCTCGTGCTCCTGCCAAATTCGCAAGGCCGAATACCATCGCATCACCCTGAAACCGTGCTCCGACAACAGTTCATACAGTCTCGGGTCCGCGGTGGGCGATACCGCACCGAGTTGCTCGAGCCGAGCGACCATGGAAGCGGTCTCACGGTAGCGAAGTGTCGCCCACCGCAGGCCGTCGGCCATCTCATATCCCGACACCTGCCGGCAGGTTTCCAGCTCTTGTTCGAACCGATCCGATTTCAGTGCCGCCAGATCGGCCTCTGCCTCGGCTGCCGCGTGGGCCAGCTCCGCAGCCGCTGCATCCCGTTCGGCCGACACGCCGTCGTATGCCAGGTGGAATGCTTCCGGAACCATGCTCTTGCCGCCGGACTCCATGGGCGGCGGCGTGTGCATCGGCACCGCACTAGCCGACCCATCACCGGGCCACGGAACCAGCGGCACTCCCCGGTTCGGTGTTCTGCCGCGTCGAGCCCGCCCGATTCCCGATTCCGCGCCCGAAGTAGCGGGAGCTTGCCTCTCCGATTGCGCCACCACCGTAGGCAGTTCCGCGAAAGCGGCGAATACCTCGGCTTCGGCACGATCTCGCTGCGCGATGAGACCCGCGAGCTGCTCCGCGGCTTCGAGCACTACGTCGAGGGCGGCGCGGCGTGCGCCGGAAGAATTCCCACGCTCCTCACGCAGATCGCCCAAACGGTTCATGTTCACAGACACTCGGTGGCGAGAGACAAGCACATCGAGTTCCACCAGCGACGCAGACACCTGCCGGTAGAGCCGGCTCACCTCCTCCGCCTCAGCAGCGAGACTGTCCGCCACCATCCGCAACCGGCCGTAGCGCTCATCCCGGTGCACCGACGCCTCGCGCAACCCGGAATCCAAGGCCGCCAAGCCACGCACCCGGGCGTCCAACTCCAAGAACTCCGCCCCATCCTGCAACGTCGCGTCGAGGCGCTGCAACTGCCGACCGAACCTGATCGCCCGTGGCGGAATATCCTCCTGGGAAAAGTGGAAGGAGCCACCGACCCCGACCGCCTCCGGAGTCAACTCCGCCGCTGTCACCCTCCGCTCACCGGCGCTCAGCAATTCGGCATACATCTGCGCCACCTGCTGACGCTCGACCCGCAACTCCGCCAGCTCGGCGGCATTCACCTCACCTGTCAACCGGTCACGCTGCGACTCGGCCAATCGAAGCGCCTCGACCAGTTTGTCGGGCAGACCGGGCACCTGGGAGTCCGGTCCCGTAGCCGCGGAACCGTCTTCATCGGCTTCCAATCCCGCCGCATGCGGCAAGTCGTGCTCGACATCGACCAGCTTCTCGGCAAGAATCTCGACGAGATTGTTCAAACCATTGTTCAGTCGCCCGACGAATTCGCGCCCGATCCCCAATTCCGCGCCCAGATCCCCATCAGCCGTGAGGCTGCTGCGCCGCAGCTTGAGGTCGACGCTCTGCCACTGGTCGAAGTCGCGTTGTTTCAGTTCCAGCAGAGCTTGTCCCAGCTCGTCGGGGTAGTGCTCCTGAGAGTCCTCGACCAAGGCGAGACTCTTGCCCCGGGGCGTATCGGTGGTCAGGAATTTGATCAGGAAGTCGAGCCCGCGACCCGTATTACGCCTGAATTCCTGCTCGCTCACACTCAATTCAGCTGCCGCTTGCGCGGTCGACAGATCCGGCCGCCACAGGATCTGGTCGACAGACTTCCGGAAAGCGATGCTGCGGTCCGCCAGCCGACGAAGGCCGACTGCCAGCTCCCAAGCGTTATCGTTCCGGGATTGCCGCACAAAAGCTGCCGCGTCCTTACCCAGCAGCTTCCGGGCCGAGGACGTCGGCGGACTCTCGTCTGATCCCGCGGCGTCGGATTTCTCGGACGGATCAGTGATACCCGCGAGCGTTCGCACAATGTCTCGCGCGACCTGCCGCTCCAGCGTCTCGGTCTGACGCTCGGATCGAACGAGTTCCTGTGCGATTTCGAGCACGGTCTTCTTCGCGCCGAACCGCATTTCGGCCACGACTTTCGCCGCGCCGTCGGGCAGAGCCCGTATAGCCGCTTCCACATCCGCGCGCGCGTAATGCCGTGCCAGGATCACCACCGGCCGCGGATCCACCTCGCTGTCGAACGCCGCCCGCGCGACCGCACGCACATCCACAGGAGGAAGCCGCCCGACCAGATCCAGCGCCATGTCCTGCTCGAGTTTGCGGACGCGGTAATAGCTGACGCCGAGCGCGCGGGCCGTAGCCTCGAGCAGGCCGCCCTCCAGGAACCGCAACACCGCGAGATTCTGTTGCTCCTCGGGAAGATCACGAGTCACCTCCGCAACCGCCATCGCCAGCTCCTCGGGTACCACCTCCCGTGCAGCACGGAGAAGCGCCAACGCCTCGAGAACAGCCGGATCGACCGGGGGCACGGCGGGACGCACACCCACAGCAGGAAGCCGCCCGACCAGATCCAGCGCCAAACCCCGCTCCAATTTGACGGCGTGGTCCAGATCAACAGGAAGCGCGCGAGCCGCATCTATCAGTGCCGACCCCTCCACGAACCGCAACACAGCGAAATCCCGCCGCGGCCCCTCGGGAACAGCACGCCGCACCACCTCCGCCAGCCGCACCGGTTTTACCTGCCGAGCAGAATGCAACGCCGCCAACGCGTCGGCGACAGCAACAGGATCGATCCCGGACAACCTCGCCACCAGCAGATCCGCGGTAAGCCCGACCCAATAGTCGGCGACCTCATCGAGGACAGACGGACCCTCGCCAGTCAAGTAGTCGATAGCCTCCTGATAACGATCTCCATTGCGATCACTATCGGGCAGCGCCGCCACGGCCGCTACGAATTCCGCACGCGCGACGTGCCAGGCCCACCGCGCCACCGGCCGGGAATCCACCTCGCCGACGAATGCCGCACGCGCGACCGCACGCACATCCTCGGCATCAGGCTGCCCGGTCAAATCCAGCGCCGGACCCCGCGCCGATTCGACGACGCGGCGGCCGGTAGATGCACCGATCGCGCGGGCGGCGTCCTCGATCGACTCCCCGTCCAGGAACCGCAATTCGGCAAGATGGCCGCCCGGCTCGACTGGACGCACGTAAACCACGTCCTCCAGCCCTTCTGGATCCGCTAGCCATCGCGACAAGACTTCTTGCTGAGCGGTATCGAGTTCCGCGAGCCCGGCGCGCAATCCGGCCACGCCCAGCTGCGCCACTGTTCGATACTCGGCAGCCGATTCGGCGATTCCCCGAGTTCCCAGCTCCTGCCGGAAGGCCACTCGCAGGTTTTCGATCTTCTGTGCCAGGACATCCTCGGCGATATCCTGAATCCATTCCCGCACTTCGTTCCCCGCAGGGACAGGCCAACGCCGCTGGTCGGCAATATCGAATGCCGCACGGTTGACCTGCTGAGCCAACGCCAGCCAGCGTCGATCGTCGGGCAGCGAGCCCAACACCTGCCGAAGCACCTCCCGGCCGAGTATCTCTCGAAGTTTCGCGAATGCGGCCGGGTGTCCGAGTCTGGCGAGCTGAAGCTGAGCCAGGAGGCCGCTATTTCGACGCCCGATCCGGGTGCGCGGCCGGGCGCCGGGGGTGGTGGCCGGTTCCTGTGCCGGGGTGCCGTCGCCATTGCGGAAGATGACGAAGGTTTCCAGGACGCCTTCCTTGGGGCGGCCGACGATGTAGGGGAGGTCGATCTCGGTGGCGTCCCGGTCCGGCGCGTCGTGCTCGACCCAGTTGCGAACTCGCACCGCGCCGGCAGCGTCGACGTACCACTCGGAGGCATGCGAGCCGACTTTGTTCGGGTTCTCCCGGTCGAAGTGGTCGTATTCGTCGACGACCACGGCGGTGGCGCCCGGACCCATACCGCGCAGCACGGCAGCGATCCGATCGTCGGCGGTGAGCCCGTCGATCACCTCGTTGACGAAGGATTCGGGGTGCCAGCCCGCGCGCAGCGAATCGGTGAGTTGACCGGCAGTGCGGCCGGCCATGCCCGCGTCTTCCGGCTCGGGCAGTTCCAGCCCCGGAAAAGCTGCGCGCTGAGAGTTGATGATGTGAGTGGTGCAGTTGGCCGGGCCGCCCTCCAGGCGATGGTGCAGCAGTGGCAGCTCGTGCGTCGAGATATCCAGCTCACCCGGCTCGGGGACCAGGCCATCGGGGTCGGTCGAGCCGGTAGCGTCCCATTGCGAAGACGCACCGCGCGTGTCCTGCTTCATCCAGAAACCGAGCGCGGCTTGGACGATGTCGGTGGTTTCGGTGCCCAGCTGCGCGACCACTTCGAAGCTCGACATCGGGATTCCGTGCTTCTGCCGCCAATGGCGTTGCACTCGAACCCTGTCGACGAGATCGGCGGTCAGCAGCTCCCCCGCGATGAAGTCGAGGTTGTCGGCGCCGAGGTAGACGAGTACAGCCTGGTTACCCTGCGGCACGAAACACATGGCAGCCGACTCCATCGCCGCCGATGTCGCGCCCTGACGCAGCCGGCCTGCCACCCGCACATGGACACGGCGGGTCGTATCGATGTCATCGAACGACAGCGCCATCCGCCGGGTTCCGTCTTCGCCGGCCAGACCCAGCGACAGGACGTAAACGTGCGGATGCCCGGGCAGGGTCGTGGCGATCCGCGCGGCTGCTGCCAAGTCGTCCCGCCGGGCATGCAACAGTTTCAGCTGCGCGGCCTCGGCCTCGCTGAGACTCGCCGATTCCCGCTTCGCCGCCAAGCTGCTGAGTTCCCGAGCCAACAGCATCCGGTTGGCCCGATCACGCCACCGGGTGGGGGCTCCCGGCTGGTCGGCCAGATCCTCCGGCACACCTGCCACCAGCAGTCGCCGGTTGTCCCAATCGAGCTGGTCCCATTTCGCCAGGAAAATTTCGCGATCGACCACACCGTTGCCGCCGAACAGCGCTTCCCACAGCTGCTTCGCGCGCTCTCGTACCGTCTCCGGATCCTCGGGCAGCCGGGGCAACTCCGGCCGTGGTTCGACCTCGAGAACCAGGTCCCGCCGGGCCTGCAGGGCGGCCTGTTCCGCTGAATCATCCGACTCCCACAGGTCGGCCAGGAACGCCTCTTCGGCCGGGGGCAGCGGCGGCGGGCTGCGCCGCACTTCGACCGTGCCGGCGTCGTCGGATTCGAACTTCCCGCTGTGCTCGGTTATCCGCTCGTCGGCCAGAGCGCCGTGCACCAATTCGGCACCGTCGGATCCGTCGACGACGAAAGTGATCCGTGCGTCGAGGTAGCCGTCGACCAGGGTGGCCAGGTCCCGAGCCAGCCGGGCGGCATCGGTGCCCTGCCACACGACCGCGGTATGCGGCTGGTTGTATGTCCCGTCCTCTTGCCGGGTGGCGGCGTCCTCGGCGACGTTCTGGTGTGCACGGTGCAGCGCGGCGCGCAAGGTATCCGGGGTCGACGGTCCGTGGGTGACGAAAACGGTGATCGATCCGGTGTCCTCGCCACCGTCGAGCAATACGAACGATCGGCTCTCGCGCCCCTGATCCAACGGCAGCGCCAACGGCCTGACTTCCGGGGCGCGGAAGGCGCGGTTCTCCGACATACCGAAGATGCCGTCCTCGAACACACCGAAATCGTCGTCGACGAATCCACGGGAGTCCTCGGCCTCGAACACGCCGAATGACGCAGTGGCCCGCCAGGCGCGGTCGAGGACTGATGCGAAAGCGTCCAAACGTCTCGCTTCCGCGGTATCGCCGGGTCCGCTGAGGTCTGCGCGCCGCGCCCGTAGCAGGGCTCGCCACACGGCGGAGAGTTCGATGCGTCCCATACCGCCGCGGTCGGCCAATAGTTCGGGGTGCGTCTCGCCGAGCAGCTCCAGCTCGCCGCCTTCGAGGTCGCTGTACAACCAATCCAGCGTTGTTTCCGGGTCTTCGAACTGCATGCCCCGGGCCCACAGCTGCTCGGCCAGTTCCTCGGCCCGGGCCAGTTCGGACTGATTGCGCGTCTCCGGCAGCGGGAAGGTCAGCGGGCTGTCAGCGACCTCGATCGATCGCGAAGCGGCGTCGATCCCCGCGGCCACCATCTGCTCCCGCGCGATCTCCACCACGACGGAACCGTCGCCCCGGCCGACGAGTTCGATCCGCGGCTTGCGGTTGGTCGGGCGTCCTGCGTGTGTTCGTTCCAGCTCCTGGACCAACACGGTCGCATCGACGGTGGTCAGATCGGTGTCGTAGGCGGCTCGTCCGTGGGCGTCGCTGTCGCCGTCGTAGCGGTACATCACGTACGCCGCTACCGAACCGCCCTCGGACGCCTCCGCGATCATCGTGGCGACGACGCCCGGTGCACTTCCCACTTCGTCGAGGTCGATGTCGGTATCGGTGACGATGCCGAGCACGGTGCCCGCGGTCGCCGGGTTCCCGTACAGGAAAAGCGCACGGCCGCGGTCGCCGTCGACACCGCTCCGGTTGTATTCCAGCAGCCGGACCTCTCCGAGCCTGCGGCGCGCGGCAGTGTAATCGACCTGCGACAACCGCTGTTCCACTGCCGCGAGTTCCCGGCCACGGGCCGAATCCACTCGGCCAGCGAACTGGTTGCGCTGCTGCTGCAACGCCTCCCGGTTCTGCCGATCCCGTGCGATCGAATTCGACGGGTCGCCATCCTGCGGCAGTCCGGCGAGCAGGGTGTTCGGCAGGTCGTCGGCGACGGCGAGCCGGTCGTCTTTCACGAACGGCACGGCGGCGTCGCCGTTCTCGTCGACGACGATGCCGTGTACGCGCAGGATCCCCAGTTCTTTGCGCTCTTCCAGCCACCGCCGGACGGCGCGATCGCCGGCGAATATCTCTTCCTTGCCGTCGACCCACTCGTGGACGATCAGACGGTCGCCCTCGTATTCGATTTCGAAGACATGCCCGCCCGCGTGACCGCCGTCACGGAACACCAGGGCGCCGAGTGCCGCGCCACGGGCGGTCCTGACGTGTTCGACGAGCTCGTCCAGCGAGCCGAATTCCTGCCAGTCGGCGTCGACCGCCGCCGCGGTTTCCAGTTCCCGCACCCCGGCCAGGCCGGGCTCGGTGATCCTTGCCATCCGCGGCCAGCTCTCCGGGAGCTTTCCGCGACGGCTCCGGAAAGCCACGAGCCGGTTCGACGCAGTCGGAACACAGTTGGGCACACCGTCGTGTAGGGGGCGCTGCGGCTCGTGTGTCTCGGGGGCGACCGGTTCGAACCGGTCGGTGATCTCGGTGAGTAGAGCCCGGATCCGGTCGTCGATCCGCGCCCGCGCCCCGGCGGGCGCCTCATCGCGCTGCCGCACCAGCGTGTGCATCCGGTCCGCCTGCTCCCGCAGCACCCGGATGCGCCGCTCGGTCTGCAGATGGCGGTCGATCGCCGCAGTCCGGTCCCGCTGCCGCAGATAGCGGCGGATCAGATCCGCGGCCGGCGCGGCGTTCGGGGTGGTGCGTAGCCGTTCCTGCTCCTGCTGCAGGTAATTCGCGGTCAACTGTGACTGCGGCACATCCCCCAGGGCGGTGGCCACGTCTCTGTGCAGTTGCGCGCGCAGCCGTCGCTCGGCGCGCGCTGTACTCGAATCGACGTCGCCGGGGCGTAGTCCGTGATCGGCGAGATCCTTGCGGGTCCGAGCCGATTCCAGCGGAATGGCACTCATCTGGTTGAGCAAAGTGTCGACACCCGGGGCCTGCGCTCGACGGGCGAAGTGCCGGACTTCGGCGTCGGCGATCACCAATTCCGGAATCCGGGTGAGCAGGTCGGCGACCCGGGCCTGGTGCGGCTCCCCGTCCGCATACCGCGCCAGGGTGGTGAGCAGCTCGATCGGGCCGGCCGCGCGCCTGTCGGTGTCCAGGCGGTCCGGAATCAACGGCAGGTCCAGCGCCCGGCGCAACTCATCGCGGGTGGCGGGGTTCGGGTCGGCCCGAACTATCTCGCCGGCCAGGGTTTCGATCGACCCGATAACCGACTGCCGCTGATGCAACCTGCGCGCCTGAGCCGCGATCAGCTCCGCGGTCGCCTCCGAATCGGCGGCCGTCCAGTGCCGGGGATCGCGAGCATCGGTGATATACCGCGTATATCGGCGTACTGCCTCGTCTGCGATCACCACCCGTATCGCCCGGGCGAACAGGGTGTCGACGATCCGCGCATCCAGGTCTCCCCCGCGCACCACCTCCCGGACAGTGTTCAGCACGCGATCGGGCGCCAGATCGGCCATCTCGGCCGGATGACCGGCCGTGCGCAACAGCTCGTCGATATCGCCGATGTGGCCCTCCCGCAGGTCACGTTCAGCGTTGATTTCGGCCCGCAGTTTCCGCTCCGGGTTCCCGTACCAGGAGTCGCGTGAGCCAGGGAAGGTCACCGTGTCGATATCGTCGAACATCGTGTCCCAACGGACCCGGGCAAGCGGGTCGCCCCACGTACCCACGGGCGCAGCCGTGACGTAGCCGACGTGGTTCTCCGGACGGCGGCCGTACGGGTCCTGGGCACGGCGCATGGCCGTGCGCTCCGTGATCAGGCGTTCCAGCTGAGCCGCGCCGGTGGCGGCCAGGTCCTCGGCCGTGGCGACCGGGTTGCGTCCGTGGGCCCGCACCAGGGCGACCAGCGCGGTGTCGCCGTCGTCGACTTCGTGGAACGCCCGAATCGCCGCGTCCATACCGGAATTGAGCTCGACGTCGTCGACGACCACCCAATGCATCCGCTTCGCAGTGTCCGGGGCTCCGAACGCCACGGTCACTTCCTGGGTGTCACCCTGCACACGATGCGACAGTCGCTGCAGCGCGATTCCGCTTGCTTCCGCGGAGCGCAACACGGTCCCGATTTCCCGATGCCGAGCGCCCCACATTGCGTCTCGGTCCGTCCGACCGGCTTGGTCAGCCAGCAGCTCCGGCGACCGCCCGGCCGCGCTGCGTACTGGCGCGGGCAGCCCGGGAGCGTCGGCGAGGATGTCCGGATGCAGCGCCAGTAGCGCCAGCTTCACATCTTGCGGCCAGGTGCGCCAGAGCCGATCGTTGGCCGCCGCGCGGCGGCGCACCTCGTCGAGGTCGGCGGCCGGTGACACCAGCATGTCCCGGACACTGCGCAACCCGACCCAATCCAGGGCAGTGAAAACCAGCGCAGCGCGGTCTTCGTCTGCCCGGTGGTACTCCGGCATCTCGTAGGCGACCGAGAGCGGAACCGACAGCACCTGCCGGTCGGGTCCCGACATCTGGAAAGTATCGGCCGCGATCTCCGAAGCCCGCGCCCCGACCGCCGACAGCTCGATGCGATCCACCGGTTCCGCGAATCCGTCACGGGTCACGACGAATTCGGTGAGCTGCTGATGCAGGGTGCTGTCATCGCTCGGGTAGGTCAACACGGCCGCAGCGAACCGCTGGCGGTAGTCCGGTGTCAGTTCGGTCATGATCCGAGCCAGATCAGGATCTGTGCCCGTGAGATCGTCGACGTCGGCCGGCCGCGGCAGTACCGGTCCCTCGGCGACGTGCACGAACAGCTTCCGTGCCCGGCGCACCTCACCGACGGTCAGCACCGGGCTCCCCGGCTCGCCCGGCAGCGGGAACGCCAGCAGCCGCACCGGCAATTCCGCAGACAGCCTCGCGGCCCAGCGTTCGGCCACGGTCAGCCGATCGGCCCAGGTGTTCAGTTCCGCCAGCCGGGCCGCGTTCGCCACGGTGGGGTCCGCGGCGCGCAGCAGGTCGCGCTCGCGCACCAGCCGCATCCGGTTCACCTCGTCGCGCAACCGCAGCGGCAGATCCCAACCGATCATCTCATCGGCCATGGTGTGCAGGATCGCGGCCTGCTTGTCCACGAAATCCGCAAGCCCCCAACGCAATTCGATCTGCTGCCAACGCAACCTGCGGCGCGCGTGTTCGCGCTCGGCGGGATCGACCCTGGCGAAGCGGCCGCCGGCCTCGGCGGCGGCGACGGCATCATCGGCCCGCCGAACCAGCCCCTGCCACGCAGACCGTGCCGCGTCCAGGTCGGCGCCGGTGTAACGCGGATCGATGACCGGCAATCCCGGTCGCGGCGGAACATACCCGGGCAGCTCGGCCGGACCGGCGCCGATGCGAACGTTCTTGAAGTCCAGGCCCGCGACCGCCTGCGATCTGCCGTCCGGGCCGAGCGGGCGGGCGGCCGTCCCATCGGCTTTCAGCGCCATACCCGCCAGGCTGTCCACGCCGTGCTGGCGAGACCGCCACGTCCAGAAATCGGTCGCCACACCGTTGTCGATCACCATCACGGTGTCGCCGTCCCGATACACGGTCACCGCGTGCGAGCCGACCTCGTTCGGATTGTCGAAACCGCGGTAGCCGAGCACCGCGACCATCACGTCCCCGGTGCCGGCCACCCGATCGTGCAGCGCCGCGAAGGAGGCGAACCCGCCCTTCTCCCAGTCGGAACCGACGATCACCGGTGCGACCCGGGCGTCCGTTCCGGGCAAGCCGGAAAGCGACCGGCGCCGTTGCCCCACCGTCAACAGCGGCTTGCCGACTTTCGTACTGGCGGCGTCGGTGGCGTCCAACAGGCACGTGAACCGGGCCGTGCCGCTGTTCGTTCCCTCGCCGCGCAGATGGTTCCGGGCAGCGGTATCCGGAGGCTCGTGAGCGAACGTATCCGCGGGGCGTTCTGCGGTGCGCAGGGCGGACAGCGAATCCCCGAACCCCTCCGCCATGGCTTCGTCTACACGAGCCAGTTGCGCGGCCGCCGCGTCGACGGTGATCGACCTCTCCAGCAGGTCGCCCGACTCCAGCCGCAGTGTGTCGTTGGCCGGGTCGAGTTCCAGCGCCCGCAAGAGGTCGGTACGCCCTTCTCGCTGTGTGAGCCATGAGAACGTGCCCAGCTCATGGGTGAGCGGCGAGCTGGTGATCACCCGTTCGGCCGAATCCAGGGCAGATTGGACCCGCAACCGTTCACCGGCCAGGATGTCCAGCTGTCCGGCCAGCTGTTGCAACGCCGCCGCCTCGGATATCCACTTCTCCCGGTGCTGGGCGGTCCGGAGCAGCTGCCGCAGCGCATCGAGCTGTGGGGTGTAGGCATAGTTCAGGACTCTGCGGGTGTTGTACTCGCGCACCGCGTTGTGAACATCGGCCACCTGCGCCGACGTCAAGGTACCGGCCGGAAGCGGGAAATCGTCGTACTCAGCGCGTTTCCGGTATTCGCTGCGCTGCCGTTCGAGTTGGTCGTCCGCCTCCGCCACATGCGCCTGAGCCTGGCGTTGCGCAGCCTGGAGCCGACCGATGCCGTCGAACTGACTTATTGCTGTCGAGAACTGCGCTGAAGCGGCGAGCCGAGCGTCCAACGTCCGGATCTTCTGGGCGAGACCGAGATCTTCACCTTGTTTCTCCTGCAGCTCGGTCAGCTGCGCGACACGGATCGGCGTCAGCTGATCGACCTCGACACCGATCCGCAATGCCAGCGAGTCGGCCAGAAGCCGTCGCTCGCGGGCGAGTTCTGTCGGATCACCGGGGGGCTGTTCGCGCTCGCGGGACTGAATGGACAGATCGCGGTGCTGTCGCGCGACCGTTTTCATCAATCGAGTGAGCGCGCCATCGCGCCGCACGGTCGAGGACTGCTGCGGGCCGGCGCGCAACCCCAGCTGTCCAGCGGTCAGCAGCGCCCGCTCCAGCCTTCCGTCCAAGCGCGCGGTGGTCCAACGCAGTTGCTCGACCGCCATACCGTAGGCGGGGTCGGCCTGTGCGCCGTCGAGTTGCTGCACATTCAGCAACGCGCTGTTGACCTGCTCGGCCGCGAAGTCCAGCCGATCCATCTGGTCGGCGAGCTGCTGATACTCCGCAGCGGGGAGCACGGTCAGCTCGACCCGCGCCCGCCCCTGGTACAGCATCGATTCCAACATCTCGATGCGCCGCACCCGTCGGGCATCACTGTCGACGCGGCGCACCAGATCCAGGGAGGACCCCAGCGTGACCGACTCGGTGACCGGTTGCGCGGCACGGCGGAAGATGTTACCCGGCAATAGTTTCCGTGCTGAATCGCGAATCGTGGCGGCGAACTGACGTACTTTGCCCGGCTCGCTGGTGAACGCATCGCGATGCCGAGTCAACCGTTTATCGTCCGTCACCGATTTCAGTAGGGCCCGCTCGCCGAGCAACCTGATCCGGCCCGCCGCGTCCCGCTGCTCGGCCAGATCGGCGAGCACGCCGGCCACTCGGCTCCGATCACGGCCCTGCACCACCAGCACCGCGGTCGTCTCGTCCGGGTGGGTCCGGTGTTCGGCCGCATATCGCCCGACCGCGTCACGCAAGCCGGTGCGCAGTGACTCGGCATCGTGCTGCGCGCTGAGCAAAATCACCACGTGGTCGGCGGTGCGCGGGTCCCCGATAGCGGCGACCACCTCGGGTTCGGTGGAGCGCACATCCAGATCCGGAACACCGGGCAGTGCCCGAACCCACTGCCGGACCTGCGCCAGGGGGGCGGTGTCGATGGCCGCGGCGCGCAGCCGGTCGGCCACAGCTGCCCACACCGAGGACCCGTCGCCGCGGTGCGCGATTTCGACGGTCGGGGGCGACTGGTACGGCGCTCGCTGTTCGTGCAGAACCCGGGAGGTGATGATGCGGTGCAGCATCCCCTCGGCGACCGCCGCCGTACCGGCCACGACATCCACACCCGCGGCGCCGCCGTAGCGCAGCACCCCGATGATCGAGGTGGACCGGCCGGGCACATTTTCGGCCTCGGCGAGGTCGGTGAAATCGTCGACACGCTCGTACAGATCGCTGTAATTCGCCGCATCCTGCGGAACGAACCACACCTGATGTCCCGCGGCGACCTTGCGGTCGCCGATCTCGACGACCAGCGCCTTGGCTACGTCTCCGGCCGCCGGGTAGGACACCAGATGCACGGGCATGCCCATGGCCGCGGCCCGGCCGTCGACCTCCGTCAGCGCGGCCCGGATGGTCTCCAACTCCAGCAGCCGCGCGTGCTCCGTGGCGTCGTGGCGGTAGCGGCGGGAATACAGTTCGGCGTACTCGTCGTCCAGTCGCCGCCGGTTGCCGTTCTGCGGGCCGCTGGGCCGCACCTCGGTGGTATCGAAGACCTCCGGATATTCGGACGCGATGTCGGCGCGTGTCGCGGCGGTCGCGAAGTAGTCCCAGAACTCCCGCGCGTACCGCGCTGTCTCACGTACCTGGGCGACGTCGACCCGGGTTACCCCGTCATAGGTCAGGTCGCCGACACCCCACAACCTTGCCTGGTGCAGTTTCTCCTCGATCTGCAGCCGACGGGTCTGCGAATCGTCCGACTCCAGATCGCCGGACACCGCGACGCCCGGCATATCGGGTCCGGCGCGGCCGGGCGACTCCCCCTCGCCCAGCGGATTCAGCCGTTCCCCGCCGGAACCCAGAACGATGCCGTGCAACTGCCCGCTCGGCTTCTCCCATTCGGTGAACCGCACGTCGACCACCTCGTGGCCCTTGCGTTCGTGCACCCACACCGTGCCGTCTTCACGGCGGTTGAGCACGAACATGTGCGCACCGGCAACTCCATAAGTGACCGTGCCCATGACGATCTTGCCGCTCGCGGCCTGCTCGCGCATTTCCCCGAGATCCGCGAATCCGTCGGTTTTCCACTTCGAGTGCAGAATCTTCGCGATATCGGCGGGCATCATGCCGTCGGCCCAGATCGCACTGTCGAACATCGACGGCAGATCCGCGATCTCGACGCCGAGAACCTCACTGATGAACCACATCGCGTCGAGGGCACAGATCTTGGGGACACCCGACACGTTCGCCCGTTGTGCTTCGCTCAACTCGTCGAACGGCCCGATCCACGCGTCGGCGCCGTCTCCTGTCGCCGATCTCGGCCGCGAATCGGGCTCCGGCGCCACGGAGGGAATCTCCCTGATTCCGTCCGTGGGGGCAGGTGCCGGTTGTATCCGGCGGTCGACCAGTTCGAGGGGCGCGGCGGTGGCCTGCTCGAGCTCGGCATCGATCCGGCGATCGAATCCGGCAGCGGTGGCGGTATCACCCGCACCCATCGCAGCCATACGTTGCGCGGCAAGCTCCTCCAGCTGCCGCGCGTCGTCGGCTGTCCGGTGAAACTGTTCCCGCATGCGGCCGTGGTCTTCGACCGCTGTGATCATCTGCCGGAGCAGAAGCTGCCGCCACCGCACGCCCTGGTTCGACTCGACCGCTACGTCGAGTCTGGCCCGCAGATCCTGCACGAGCGTTGCCGATCCCCAACTCAGGTATTCGGCGTCACCACGGTAGGCACGGACCAGATGTGCCCGCGCGTCTGTGAATTTCCGTTTGGCGATCAGCACCTGGTCGCGCGCCTCGACCAGCCGATTCGCCAGCGTCCCGATCCTCGCGGTCCGGGCGCTCGCGGCCTCGGTCACCTCGACGTGCGCGATGAACAGGTCGAGAATGCGCAGTTGCCTGACCAGCTGGACGTCTTTTGCGCTGTACCCACGCTGTTGGAGCTGCGCCACCAATCGGGAGCTCGTCAGTGTCAAGTGCTGCGGGCTCAGCGAATCCTCGTCGGCTTCCAGCCATCCGGCGAGCTGCGCGGCGAGCGCCGCCCGACGGTTATGCCATGGCGGCAAACCTTGCGGCCCCAGGTCGAACCACTCCATCCCCGGTTTCCACGACGGCTGCTGCCACTCACGCGCTGCCAGTCTCTCGGCTTCGGCGCGAAGCTGGATCAGCTCGACACCCAATTCGATACCTGGCTCGACGGGCGGACGACGCCTGGCTTGCCGGGCCAGATCGGCCAGTCGGCTGTCGAACACGTTGCGCAGCAGATGCACTCGGGTCGTGCGCTCGGCTTCCCGTTCGGCGATGGTCAGCAGTTCTTCGAGGACCCGCACCTGCTCGTCGCGCTCCGGCCCACCGTAGAAGATCTGCTCCACACGGGCCTGGTCCAGTCCCTGTGCCAACCTGGCCAGGGCACCCACGAGTTGGGTCGGCGAATCCGGGTCCAATCCGTGCGCACGGACGAGATCGCGTTCGGTGTCGTCCAGCTCGCCCGACTCTCCTTCGGCGTCGTCGAGTTTCTCGGCCAGATCGGCCAGCTCCACCGTCTGCTCCGCGAGTCGATCCAGTTCGTCGGCAGTATCACGGCCGTCATCGAACCGGTCCCTGGCGGCCCGCACACCTCGGTTCACCTCGGCCAGCAACCGGATCTGGGTATCGTTGCGGTCGATCTCCGCGAGCAGAGCAACCACCCCGTGGTAGCGCAGCAGCTCGTTGTGCGCCGACGCCCACTCCGAATCCAGCAGCAGCCGGTCCGGATCCGACGCCGGCCCATCCAGCGTCTGGCCGACGAACAGCGGGTCGGTCAACACCACCGACCAGCGCCGCGTCTCCTCTGCCAGAGCTGCCGCGGTGGCGTTTGCGCCGAGCTGGTCGCGGGCGATCAGCGCTGCCATCGTGTCCCGCGCGCGACCGTAACGCTCGGCAAGCTTCGCACGTTCCGATCCCGGAAACAGCTCCGCGCCCGGCCGCAACAGCCCAGCCAGGTCCAGATCGGAATTTCCGTCGGCATCCTCGTCGATTTCGGCGAGCCACGTGTGCAGTTCCACCGCTGCCACCGTGCGGTTGTGGGCGGCGACAACGGCCTGCTCAGCCAGCCGATGGTCGAACTGGGACTGCGCAGAATCGCCGACGGACCACGTGTGCACAACTGGCAGCGGCAGATCGCCACCGGTCTCGACGGCCTTCAGCATCTGTGCTTCGAAAACCCGGGTGGCGGCGTCGACCACCTGCTGGACGTCGGCGCCCACGCACAACAACGACAGCAGTTGCGGTTCTCGCGATCCATTCGACAGCGCCAGCCAGTTCTCGTGGTGCTGCCGCACGGTCAACTGCATCCCCTTTTCAGGGGAGATCCCGTTCTCCTCACCTGCCGACAGATGGATCTCGAGGCGAGTGCGCGAGCCGAGGTCACCGACGGCGACCACCGAACCATCGTCCGCCAAGACCGCCACCTCCGGCGAACCAGGCAGCCCGGCGACAGACCGCACCAGCCGTCGCAACGCGTCTGAGGTCTGGGCCTGCGCCGTATCGACACCGGACGCCCGAGCCTCCCGCAACCGAGCGGCGAACTGCTGCACGACGGCCAGGTGCCGCGCCGAGAGCGGCGCGCCCCGCAGATTCACCACGAGTTCCGGGTACAGATAGGCAACGTCGTACAGGTCGCCGGAGCTGCGGCCGAGTTCCCGCAACAGCGCCATGACCTGCCACACGGTGTGATCCGGTGCCAACTCCCGCAAGTGCGACGCGAGCGCTTCGGCCACGACCCGCCGTCCGGCGTCGAGCTGGACAGCGGCTGATTCCACCAGCGGATTCCACGGTTCGCGAAGGTCGATCCCGCCGCGCGACGTATCCGCGCTCTCGGTGTCGGCACTGCTCAGGTCATCCCGCGCCGGCGCCACGACCGGCTCCGATCCGGGAACGAGCTCGAACCAGACGACCCGGCCCGCATCGCCCGCACGCTCCACCCCGGAGCGGTACCACTTGTCCCGGCCGAATGTTTCAGGCGCCGGAGCAGCGACGAGGTGATCGCTGCTGTCCGACAGCGTGACCCGCAGCCGACCCTCGGCCGCCCGCAATTCGATCCGGATATCGCCGCCACCGGTGAGACGCATATCGGTGAACGCGCGGTTGAGCTCGGACAATGCCTCGGCAGCCGACTGCTGCGACCAGCCCCGCAACTGCGCGGCCAGCCGATCACGCAGTACGAACTGAAGATCCCCGGCCAACGCGTCCGCGGCGCGGACCGTCGCCTCGAACAGCGGTGGCGAACCGAATTCCTGCCGGGTCGGGTGTTGCGGTGCGTCCTGTGCCGGTTCCGACGCGCTATCGGCGGCCCACACGCCCTCCGAGCGGCCCAACCAGGTGGTGAGCCGGTCGTGCAACTGCCGCAACACCGGCCCGAACTCCTCGGTGTTCGAACCCGGATCGACCTGCCTGCGGGCAACGAGCCGGCCGTCGACCCGGTCCAATTCGACCGTGACCCGCGTCGTTCGCCCTCCCTCGAGGCCGACGGTCAGCGCGACCGACAGGCCGGTCGCGCTGCTCTGCAGTCCAGCCACGGTGACCCGGTACCACGCCGCCCCTACCGCACCGAAACCGGTGAATACCTCATCGGCGTCGGCGCCACGCCGACTCAACACCTCGTCCGGCGCCGACGAATCGGCGGCGACCTCGGCGTCGAGCCACATCATTCCCTGGCCGTCGTCGGTAGCCACCCGGCGCAGCACCTCGTGGCGGGCGGCCGCGCGGACCTGCACCGGTAGCCCAGGCGCCGCGGCCAGCACATGCGGGTACCGCGCCAGCAACGCCTGTCGCGCATAGGGCGGCCATTGCCGCCAAGCCCGAAGGCCGGCCGCGGTCCGCTCGCGCGTCGCGTCCCGGCCGATCTCCGGGGGTAGCAGCATGTTCCGGATATCCGCGAACCCGGCCCAACGCAACGCAGCGCGCACCACGGCCTCGGCACTTCCGGCCGCGAGCGGGATCCGGGTGGCATCGGCGCCGAAATCGGCGACCGTCATCGACCAAGGAAAACGATCCGCCAGCGACTGCGCACTGCTCGCTGTGTCGACGAGTTCGGAACCGTTGCCGTTCTCGTTCGTCACGAACCACAACCGGAGCGGGCCCACTGTGCTGTCGCGGCCTTCCAGCACCATGCCGGCCACGTCATCCGCCAACTGGACGCCCATGGCTTCCGGGTCTCCGGCGCGGGGGGCGCCGTCTGATTCGACCCACCACATCGCGGCAATCGGACTTGTCGGCATCTCGAAACCGTCCATCAACCGGACGAGATCCGTATCGACGGCGCCGCTGTTGATCTCCGTCACCGACTGTCGATCGGAAACGGTCGTGACGTGCACGAACAATTCCTGTGTCGCGTGCACATCGCCGACGGTGAGTACGGTGGGCGCCGATTCACCCGGCAGACCGATCGACAGCAAGTGGACCGGCGGATGCCCGGGCAGCTGAGTGGCCCATCGTTCGGCGACGGTCAGCCGGTCCACCCAGAGGTCCAGCTCCGCCAGTTGCGCCGCGGTCTCCTCGGTGCGCTCGGCGACCGGCAGATTCCGCAGTCGCTCCCGTTCCTGGGCCAGGGCGGAGCGGTTCACCTCGTCCAACGAGGAGTTGCGCGAACCATCGGGCAGCGATCCGGTATCCGGCGGCGTCACCGGCAGTACATCACGTGGCGCTATGTAGGACGGCATATCCGGACCACGGTCGAAGCGCGCGCCCAGGTTACGTCGCGGATGATCCGTACCGGGGTGGTCCGGTGGCTCCTCGCCAGGCTGCAGTTCGTGCAGCGGTCGGCCGTCTTCGTCGAAGACGATGCCGTAGAGCGGGCCTTCGGGTTTGTCCCATTCGTCGAACGGCACATCGCGCACCTGGTTACCCAGGAACTCGTGCACCCGTACTACCCCGTCATCACCCCGGTACACCACGAACAGGTGCGCGCCGACATCACCGAAGTCGACTGCCCCGAACACCGCACCGCCGCTTTCGGCGATCACATACATCTCATCGAGCGAGGCGAAACCGCCCGGCAGCCACTTCGCACCCGTGGCCAGCGATACCGCCCGCGGGCTCATACCGTCCAGTTGAAGTTTGCGGTCCTGCAACGACGGCGCGCGTACCGGCAGGCCCAGAACTTTCTCGCCGAACCACAATCCGACCCCCGCACACAATTGCGGTGTATCGCCGAGTAGGTGCAGCACCTGTGGCGCAGTCGGGCGCTGCGGCAGCGCCGAGCCGTCGGCCTGCGACAGACCGGCGAGCGGCAGCGGGCCTGCCGGCAGCTGTGGAACGGCGGGTAGCTGTGGAACAGCAGGTGAGGTGCCCACTCCGTCGATCGGACCGGTGACCGGGCGGCCGCCGACGGAGTCGTCGATGAGTTCGTGTCGTTCGATATCGGTCCCGGCCCGCGACAAAGCGTCGGTCAGTGCCGTGTCCAGTTCCGCTGTCTGCGCAGTCAATTCGCGGCGGCGAGCGATAACGGTGGCCCGGTCTCCAGGGTGACGCCCGGACAGGGCGGCGAGTTCGTCCCCGGCCCGGCGCAGTTGCCCTGCCGCGGAATCGAGTTGCCGCGTGTGCCACTGCAAGGTGGCGGTCCGCTGCGCCCAGTGTGCGCGTGCGTCGGCCGCGTCGGCCAGCTGGAGCAGCGCACTGGAAACGCGCAGTCGTTCCGGATCCGGCTGGGATATACCCAGGAGTTCCCCGTGCGAGCGGAGTTCGCGACGCCACAGCTCACTCGCCCAGTCCCGCTTCGAGCCGAGGATGCCGGCCAGTTCACGTGACGGATCGGATGCGGCGTCCCGCAAGAGATCCGCGAATAGTACTGTGGCGGCCGCGTTTTCGGCGCGGGTGGCACGCAGTGCGGCGGACACCGCTTCGATTCGGCCGATTCGCTCACCAGCGGCCAGGAACTGCCCGAGTTCGCGAATCGCCCGGTCGTGGTCGCGCAGCGCCCCGAGCCGGCGCTGTACCTCGCTCGGCCCGGCTTGCTCGTCCGGTCCGTTCCGTCGGTCGGCGGCTGCTCGGTCCACCTGCCGCAACAACGCCTCGAAACCGCCGCTCAGTTGAGCTTCGGTCGGCATGCCCAGACCCAGGCCCCGCAGCAGCGTCTCGACCGGCGCGGCAAGCCTCGGACGTTCGGCCCGCAGCGCCGCCAACTGTTCTGGCCCCGGTGCGGCGAAGTCCTGATTTCCGGACGCCGCGATCCGGATCTGCCTGTACCACAGCTGGCTCGCGGCGGCCGCGCGGCGCGCGCGGACCAGCTCGGGACCCACCTCGCCGCGCAGCGCGCGCGGAGTCCGAGACTCGTCGCGCACCGCCTCGGCCAGGCCGCTGTCGAGCAGTTCGTCCAGCATCCGGGCGGTGGCGGCGTGCCCGTCGAGTTCCCGGTCCCATTCGAGTTGATCACGCAGCTCCAAAAACTCCCCGGCCAGCCGGGCGCGTTCGACCACGACCTCTTCGACAGGGTTGTTCGGTTCGCGCCCGGCGAGTTCGGCCGGAAGCTGGGTGAGTTCCGCCAGTTCCGCGCGCGGCATCCGCGTCGGCGGGGTGTCGGTGTCCAGTAGAGCACGCAGCAACATGCCGGTGTTCTCGTAGGCGCTGCCCAGCTGCGTCTGCATCCGCTGCTGCGCCGCGCGGCTCAGGTGCATTCGCGATGCTGTCGGCTCGGTATCCAGCCGTTCCCGTTCGCCGGCCAGCTCGTCGAGCCGCGCCGCCTGCGCGGTCAACCGGCGATATCTCTCGCTGTCGCCGCCGTTGCGGACCTGCTCTCGGGCGGCGTCCAGCCGCTGCTGCAGGTCGGCGATCGCGTCGGCGCGCTTCTGGATCGAGTCGATCCGATGCAGTAGCCGGGTGGTCTCGTACCGCCAGCGGAATTCCCACTCGGCCGCGGCGAGTTGCGCGGACTTGCCGGTCCGGTCGCGCAGATCTGCCAGTTCCTGAGCGAGCAGCGCATCATCGGCCAATACCGTGGGCGACACCGCGAGCAAGTCGGCCAACTGCCTGCGCGCCGCCATGAGGTGGGTGTCCCAGTCCGCCCGCGCCGACGAATCCGGCAACAGCACCTGATGCGGCTCCACCCACGTCCCACGTGCGGTGAGGTCCGCCCGCCGAGCATCCAACCGCAATCGGACAGTGAGGGCCAAGCCCGGCACTCCGGTGTCGGTCTCGTGCAAGAGGCGGGCCAGTTCCGGGCCGAGGCCGCCACTCGACAGCGGGGCCGAATCCGCTCGGAGTCCACCGATCGGCTCCTGCAGGACGGTGCCACCGGGCGCGCGAGGCATGTTCGCCGCACCCATATTCGCTATGGCGAACGCCTTGCCCCGCTGGCCGCGGGACCGCCCGTTCACGAGTGGCACCGCCGCGGTCCCATCGTCATCGAAGACAATGCCGTGCACACCGACCACACCGACCAGGCCCCGTGACCAGACGTCGAACGAGACGGGCTTCAGGTTCCCGTCGTGCACCACGACCTGACCGTCCTCATCCCGGTAGATCGCCACCGCATGCGCACCCACCACGTCCGGACGCTGGAAACCCTCGAATGCCACCTCCACGAGGATCGCACCCTGCTCGGGCACGGCGCGTTCGAGCTCGTCGAAGTCCGCGAACGGCTTCTTGTTCCAGTCCGCACCCACCACCAACGCGGCCAGCTCACCGCCGATGCCGTTCGCGGCCACACCGAACAGCTCCACCATCGCCAACCGGTGACGCAGATCGGCGACCACCGAGTCGGTTTCGGGATCCACGCGCGAGTCCCGCAGTCGAGCTTTCAGGGCGCGTTCCAGTGCGATCCGCGCAGCATGCCGGAAGCAGTCGTTGGCAATGCCTTCCAGTCGATGCGAGGGCAGCCAGGCCAGAATGCCTTCCCCCGGGTACTCGACAACGACCCGCTCACTCCGGCCCGCCAGCGCCTCATGGTCGTGGGCGGTCAACACCAGGCCCGAGGCCGCGGAGCGCGACGAATCCACAGTGGCGGACTCCACACCGTGGTGCTCGACCAGACGCACGGCGGACACCGGCCGCCCTTCTGCGGCCCGGGTGTCCAGCATGTCCGCGACAGTCTGCGCCAACGCCGCACCTGGCCGCCGGTCACCGCCCGCCGCGGACTCCGGGCCGAACCACACTACCGCCGCCGTCGGCCGCTCGGATGCCGCGACGTCACCGATCGCTGCGGCCGTGGCCCGCTGCAACGCCTCCTCCGGCGAGGGTAGATCCCGGTCCACCGCATGGAAACTGATGTCGTGCGCGGTATCCGGGTCGCCGATCACCAGCAGCGAGCCGGTGGTACCGATCATCTGCACATCCGGATGCCCCGGCACCTGGGCGGCCCACCGCTCGGCGGCGGCCAGCAGGTCCACCCGGGAGTTCACCAGCGCCAGCTGGTTCTGCTGTGCCGCGGTGAGGGTGCCCGACTTCGACAGTTTTTCCCGGCTGCGGCGCAACATCAGTCGCATCGCCTCGTCCCGGGCGGTGCGCGGGAAACCTTCGGTGACAGCAACTACTTCCGGCAACGCTCGGATCAGCGTCTGCCGGTTGTCCGAGTCGGTCCGTTCGGTGTTCGGGTCGGTCCATTTCCACGCGAGGGCGTAATCGAGCGCCGAGCGTGCCCACTTCCGGATGCTCCGCATCCGGGCCGCCGCACGGTTGTGCTGCTGCTGGCTGTACCCGGGGTCGTGCTCGGGCAGCACTCGACGCGGTTGGGCATGCACCGAGTCCACGCCGCCGCGATGTGCTTCGATGCGCTGTTCCAATGCGCGAACCCGGTCGGCGGCCAGGTGATACCACCGAGCGGCGGTGAGCACCCGCTCCAACAGGGCATTGCGCTCGCGGTCCGCAGCGGGCAGCTCCTGCCCCTGCTCGGCCAGGGTTTCGGCCAGCTCGTTCTGGTCGACCAGGAATTGGGATATTCGGCCACGCGCGGCCGCGTGATCATCACCGGTCAGCGCGACGACGGAAACGGACAACTGCGTGACGATGCCGACGGGAAGCATCCCGACCACCTGCCGCAGGGAGTGGGATGCGCGCTCATGTTCGGTGGCCAGCGCCCGGTGCCCGGCCCGCAGGCCGATCGGGATCGGCGGGCCGGCGGATCCCCCGTCCTGGCGCAGCATTTCCACCCGCCGGTCGCGGTCGCCGAGCGGACGTTCCAGCCCCAGATCCGCGATCTGCTGCTCCGCGCGCCGAACGCGATCCAGCGCTTCCTCTTGACGGCGCCCGGTGTCGAAATGGTCGACCGGAGCAATGGAATCGTCGACAACGGTGCTGACTTCGGGCAAGGCGACCGGGCCCCACCCGCCGTCCAACTCGGTGACCGGGCGCAACGCGGCATCGGTGGCCAGCCCCTGCACAGCCGTATGCACCTGGCGGGTGGCCTCGTCGTAACGCCGGGTCGTCGTCTCGTCCACCTCGGCGGACGGGTCCGCGGCCGATAGCTCGTCGTTCGCGGCATGCCACTGGGCCACCACGGCGCCGTAGTCCAGCAACCGCTGTCGCTGATCCGGCGAAAGTCCCTGCGGCATATGTGCGCCCAGCAGATCGATGAAAGCGCCGACCCGCTGCTCGGCTTCCCGATAACGGTCGACCGCCGACTGGGCCGCCGCACGCACCCGCCGCTCCGCAGGCCCTGCCTCGTCGTTCGCAGGCCGAGGAGCCACAGCCCTGTCGTCGGGGCTCGCGCTGGGCGTTGCCGGCGGGCGAGCGCCCGCGTCGTCGTCCGGAACGACGATGTTGCGGGGACCGTCCGGCGGGGCCTGGACACCGTCGGGGTGTGTTTCGCTCTCGTCCTCTTCTTCAGGTGGTGGCTGCGCCGGCTGGCCGGTGCTCCATCGGCGAACGTTGCCGGTGTCGGCGGCCGGTGGAGCATTCGCCGAGTAGGTGATTCCGCTCCGGGAGGCCAGCAGATCTTCCTCGACCGCAGCTTTCATCGCCGGAACGGCCACGTCCCGCAGCGTCGCTTCGGCTTCCTCCAGCTCCCTCTCGGCCTGCGCGAGCGTTTCGGCGCTTTCCTGGGAACCTTCGTCGTTGTATTTGTTCTGGGCGGCGACCTTCGCTTCGACCGCATTCTGGTATTGGACGACCTGGGTCACGACACCGTGATCGGATACCCGGCCCCAGAAATCCTCGGGCGAGATGTAGTGGACGGCCGTGCCGGGGGTACCGCCCGTTTCCCGGTCGGCGCCGGACCCGCTGCGCGCGCTCCGGCCGTCGACCTGGTCGTTCACCCGCTGCGAATACGCCGGTCCACCGCTGACCTTGACATCCACCCCGCCGATCTTTACACCGTCGATCTCCACACCCTCGAGCTCGAGTGATTCCTTGGTGGGTGTCGGGTCGGCGCCGCGACTGCCGTCCTTGTTGGTGATGTAGATGGTGCCCGGCGCGCCGAATTGCTTGATCTTCTCGATGACCAGCGCCTCCGCGTTCGAGTTGCTGCCACCGTGTTCGGCATAGAAGTCCGCGTCCACAACGTCGAAGTCCAACTGGAAGTCGTCGCCGTGAATCTCTTTCCCGACTATATCGATCCAGTCGAGCAGCCCTTTCTTTCCAGCAGCCGCGTCACCCCGGATATCGCCGTTGTCCATACAGACCACCCACTGCGGACGCCCCGTCTGTACTCCGTCGACGATCCTCGCATCCGCGAGAATGTCACGAGCCATACTCTCGAGTTTCGCTTGCGCATCCCGCGCGACAATGGGGTCGAGTATGAATCGATTCGACTTGTAGAACGTGGGGAGCTCCGCCACCGGCCCGACACCGTATTCGTCGTAGAGCGCGCCCTCAACCCCTTTGTCCTCCTGGCCCTCTGCCCCCTTCAATGTCCCCGACGTACCGGAGGGCCGGAAGAGCAATTCGGTCCCGATCAGCTGCCTGTCCGACATCTGCAGGGAGTGCTCTTGGTTGGCCCGGACCGCTACGCCCTCCTTGAGGTCGACGAACTGACCGACCCCCTGCCACTGCACCTCGGTCGACTTTTCCCGATCCCACATCGGCTTGTCGTTGGTTTCGGAGGCGAGAATGCCGATCTTCTCTGCGCCATCGGAGCTGCCGGGCTCCTTGCGCTTGATGTAGTGAGTGCCTCGCTCCACTCCCCACCGAGCGTTCGCCGCATGGCCGAAATATGCCGCGTCCTCGACAGTCACCGGGTCTCCCGGAACCTGGTTGAGCTTGGCCAGCGCGGTCGGGGTCAGCTGCGCCGACCACATCCCCCGGGTGTTGTCGGGCTTGCCGAAATCAGCTGCTGTCAAACCGTATTCACGTTCCGCGATCGTCAACCGCTCCCAGATCCGCTGTAGCTCGGCACGCTCCTCCGTGGTCGCATCCTTCGCGGCCCCCGGCGACAGCACACACTGGGACCTTCCGTCGAATATGGTGTCGAGTTCGTCGATGGTGAGTATCCCGGCGGCGAACGGCTCGTACCGAGTGTCCACACCGTGTTCTGCCGCGGCCGCATCGAGCCGTGCCTTGATCTCATCGATGGACGGTTCCGTATTCATCCACTGACGCAGCGCCTGCACGTCGGCGTCCGAGGCGCCACTGGACCCGATCTCGTTGATCATCGCGTCCGCGGTCTTCAACGCGCGGAACAGATAATCCTCTTTCGTGCCCACAACGATCCGGTTGCGGCCCTCCACCACGTCCGGAAGCGCATTGTCCTGATCCATCCGGAGCGTATCGGTTTTCAGATCCGAGTCCGGACGCGTCAGGAAATTCACCAACTCCTCGACCAGCTCCCCCGCCAGCAGATCACTACTCGTCCACGCATGCGCGACGCCGTGCTCGATCGCGTCGGAGACCAGCTTCATGACCATCACGATGGTCTTGCCCTCACCGGTCTTCATATCGACCGGACCGTGTTTCAACAGCAGATATCCTGCCACCTGCGTTTCCCGCGCCACCCGATGACGATCGTCGCCCCGGCGAATCCACTCGGTCATCGCCAGCACCCGTTCCTGTGTGGAACCGTCCAGCATCGCATCGATCAGCCTGTTCGCCGCGACGCCTTCCACCGCGGGACCGCCATCACGCGTACTTCCCACCTCACGAATTGCCCCGATCGCACGAGCCGCGTTCAGGGACGCGCGCACCCGTTCTCGACCGACCGCCCGGAAAACCGCGGCCCGGTCGGGGAACAACCCGGCCTCGAACGCCTCCATCCGCAAGACGCCCGCAGCATCCGCGATCGCCACCGATTCGGCGGCCACCGTCGTCAGCACGGCATCGTGCTCGGCGACGGCCACGTCATATGCGGCCCGGTCGCCGGCCAGCTCCTGCCGGGCCTGCGTCGCCGCGCGTTTCTTCTCGGCCCGCTGGTCCCGCAGGGCGTCACGATGTTGTCGCTGCGCTTCCTCGGCCGCCGCTTCCTGTTCTGTCAGCTTCGCGCGCGCGGCCTGTTCCTTCTCGGCCGCCTCTCGGACCCGCTCCTTCTGCTGCTCGAGCAACGCCTCGTTGCGCTGTTGCTCCTCCGCGAGAAGCTGTTCCGCCTCGGCCCTGACTGCCTGCACAGCCGGCGAATCCGGGTCCACCCCGGTCGGCGACGCCGGGTCGTGGGCGGTGTCGTCGGGATCGGTGCTCGTATCCGGGGCGGGGTCGGCCTCCGGTTCCTCGTCCAGCCCGTCCTGGCGCCTGGCCTCGTCCTCGTCACGGGCCGCCCGCAGTCGGCCTGCCACCTCGGCCATGGCCTGGCGCGCAGCGTGATAGGCGACCAGGTCGGTCAGCCCCGCCTCCAGCTGCGCCGTATCGAGATCCCCTGTGGGCTGTGGCGTCACGGGTTCCGGCGCGGCCGTCGTGCACAGCGCCGCGACACCGGTGAGGCTGCCCGTCGCCCCGGCGGCGCGGGCGTCATCGGCCACGTCGGCCAGTGCGGCAGACACGTTCCCCGGATTATCGGCGAAAGCCCGGGCGAGCGTGGACGGTGGGGTCTCCCGCAGACCGGCGGTACGCGCCAACAAGATATGGGTAGCGGAGACCGCGCCGGAGGTGAGGTAGCGACCGGTGTCCGCCGGCGGGCCGCCGCGTATGCCCTCACCCTGCTCGTTCTGCGCGCCGAAACCGAGTGCGTGCTCGAGTCGCCGACCGGCGCGACCGAGAGCCACGTCCGCGTCCACTTCGCTGCCCGCGATCACATGGCCCGCGTCGCCCGCGACATCGGCCAGGATATTCCCGACCGGTGAGTGGTCGAAGGTCACCGTTCGCGCCGCATCCGGGTCGGCCGAGTCGAGCACATCGACCCGGGCATCGCCTACCCATCCCGCCGTGTAGCCACCGGTCTCGCCCGCGTGACCGGGGTCGAGCACAACCACCGCGAAAGAAGCCTGCGGCGGCATAACGACCAGCAAGGCACCCGCGTCGATCGCCCGCTGCGCCCGATCGCGGTCCGCGGCGTATTCCTGGTCGGTCAACTCCAGAACTGCAGTCTGCGCCGCGTCGATTGCCTCGCGCACCATCCGAGTCCGGTCTTCCTCGGTGACCGGGACACCGAATTCTCGGTGCTGCTCCAACGCGTTTCGCAGACTTTCCCGGGCCGCCGACGCCGCCGCACTGGCAGCACGGTGGCCGTCGATCGAACCCGGAGTCCCGCCCGAAGCGATGGCGATTCGGAACGCTCGCCCGTCCACGACAATGACATCGGCGGCCATCGCATCCTGGATGGCATCCCGCCGTATCCCCCGATCACTCACTCCCGCAACGGAGTCCCGGTCGAGAGTCATCCGGCCCAGTCGTGCCCAGTTGGCCTGCAGCGAGTCGGTCCACTCGAACACATCGCTGATGATTTGAGACATCTCGGCGCCGGACACTCGAGGCGTCGTGGGATCGGAGACTCCGGCCAGCGTCGCATCGCGTGCCTCGCGCATCGCCGTCACCGCGGTCGTCGCCAAGGTGGCATGCCAGCCGGCATCGTGCAACCACCGCGCCGACTGCTGGTCGCCGTCACGAACCTGAGTGACCAGAACGGCACACTGGTCGATCACCGCGGCCAGCTCGTGGTAGTAGTGCACGTCCGACGACAGCAACTGCCATTCGCGCGACGAATCCTGCAGGCGGTTCAGTTCGGTGTCGAACCCCGGCAAGTACAGCGCCCGCCTGGTCACTTCGTCGACCTGCAGCGCTGCAGCCGCGGCTTCTACCTCCTGACGTGCGATGTCCAGCTGGGTGCTCAGCTGGGTGACGGTCGAGGTCAGCTGCCGCTGTGTGGTGGCGCGCCGCTGCGTGGTCTCCCGATCCCGCGCGGAGCGGCCGTCGGCAGGTCGTGCAGCGTTCTGCGCGGCCCCCGAATCTGGCATCGATCGACCGTCGGTCGAGGGCCGAGGTGCGTTCGCGCCGTGCTGAGTGGCATCCGGGCCCGACGGGAACTGCCCGCTCGGATCCGGGTTCGAGGACAGACCCTGCGCGGCCGTTCGGGCCTGCTCGGCCAGCACGTGATGGCGCCGGACGACGGCTTCCAACCATTGGAGCCGCGCTGGGTCGACCTCTTCGTCGCGTAGCCGGGTCAACTCCGTCTCGAAGTCGTCCGACAGCAGCTCCGACAGCTGCGCCTGCGCAATCTTGTCCGCGAAAATCTCCACGTCGCTGTGCGACCCCGCCCACAGCGCGAGCGCGTTCGCATGCGCATACAACTGCATTGCCCGGACCTGTCGTGTCGAAGGCGGGAGCGAATACAGTTCGGCGAAGGTGTCGAACGCCCGGCTGAGTTCGTGGTATCGCGGCACGATCAACCGCAGCCGCTCGCGGGCGGCGAGGATCAGCTCCAGTTCCGCCACCGGCGCATCGTCGGCTACTGTGACCCCGGCCAGCTGGTTCAGCGCCTCAGCGAACCGCGCCGGATCGCGGAGCGCGTCGAGGTCCGCGGGAGTGATCCGGCCGGTCTGCACCGCGTCGGTGAAGTCGTCGATTACTGTGCGCTGCTGCGTGCGCAACTGATCCAACCCCTGATCCAGCAGCTGCTGAGCCCGCCGGGCCTGCTCGTCCCGGAAGAATTTCGCGGCGGCTTCGCGCTCTTCCTCGGTGGGATCATTGCCGGCCCCGGCCCCGGCAGCCAGCGACGTCAACGTACCGTCGCCACGGATCCCCATACCCCAGATCCGCTTCGTGTCGGCGGGGACATTATCCGGGTCGAAGGCTCTCGGCGGCCCCTCACGTGGATCATCGATCATCACCACGCCGTTGTCGACATACAGCGTCACCGAGTGGCCGAGTCCCACTCCGTCCGCGTTCCGCTCGGTGGAGGCGTAGACCACGATCAAGGTGCCGTTGTCGCCGAGCTCCTCGACCTGCTCGTTGAGCACAGCGTGTTCCGGCACCGCCTTCCAATCGCTCTTGGACAGCTGCCTACGCGCTGCCGCCAACGCCTGCAACTGGTCCCGCGCGGTCTCGGCTCTCCCATACAGTTCCTGCGCCTGCCGCTGCGCTGCCTCTCGTTCCGCGCGCAACCGTTGCTGCGGGACCTCGTCCAATCGGGTGAGTCGCCGCTGCAAGTTCACCCGTCGGCGCTCTACGGCCGCTTCGTGCAGTTGCCGCTCGAGCCGCGCCGCGTCCGCTCGCAACTGCTGCTCACGCGCTTGCGTTTCCTCGTGCAGCTGCTGCTCGCGTCGATCCAGTGCCTGCACGACATCAGGATCGGGCTCCGGATCCCGGCGCAGCTCTGCACGCTCCGATTCCACCTCCTGTAGCTGCGCCCGCAACTCCTGCTGCACAATCCGCAACTGCGACTGCAACTCCTGCTGCACAATCCGCAACTGCTTCTCCAAGGCCCGCTGCACAGCCGGCGGCGCCGAACGCAGTTCCCGGATCGCCGCATCCATGTCCTGCTGTATCGCCCGCTGCTGTTGAAGCAACCGGCGGCGAGTCTTCTCCGTCCGCTTGAGCCGTTTCTTGACCCGCCTGCTGACCACGCTCAGCAGATTCTCGGCCATGCCGGCATAGCGCCCGTGCTCCGAGTTGGCCCGCTGCCGCAACCGCATCGCTTCCTGTCGCGGCGTGGTGCCCCGATCACTGCCCGACTCCACCAGCTTTCCACCCATGTGGTTCTGGAAGTCCGTCGAGGAGATCCCGCCCAATCCCACATGCCCCATCGGCTGTATACCCGCGTTGGGATGGCGGCGAATGACCGTGGCTACCGTCTGCGGCGCAGACTGGTCGGTCATATCCGCGGTGGGGTCCGGATCATTCTGCGGCGCGGGTGCTCCGGTGTCGTCCGCCTCGGGGTCGGCGGCCGTGTCGTCATCCTGGGTTGCGGTCGAATCGTCCGAGTTCTCGTCGTCGTCCGTATCGGTGGTATCCCTGGTGTCCGGAACTCCCTCCGGCTCAGCACTATCGGAGGTATCCGTATCCGGTTCGCCGGTGGTCGGATCGATCGCGGTCGTACTACCGCGATTCGCCGGGTTCACCGCAGCCGGATCGGTGCTCGTGTCGGCCCGAGTAGCCCGACTCGCGGCATTCGGGTCGGAGTCGCCGACGGCCGAGTCGTCCGGGTTCCGGCTGTCCGGATTCACCTGATCAGACGAACGAACCGCATTATCCTGATTTGCGCGGGTCACCGCAGCCGGGTCGGAGTGTCCGGTGGACGCGACGTTGTCCGCTGACGGATCGGTAACGGCTGCCTGTATCTGACCATCCCCAGGCACTGCACCCGGCTGCGGGGTGGCCACCCCGGCGACGGGAGTGCTGGGCCTGGTCGTGGTGGTCGAGTCGTCGGACTGTTCCGGCGATACCTGGGCCGGCGTTTCCGAACTCGTCGACCCAGCCGTGCTCCGGGGGCGGGATGCGCTGGAGGCCGGGCCCGGTGTCGACGCCCCAGTGGGCGAACTCGCGCCACGCACCGAACCGGGCGTGCCCGACGCCGGACTGCCCGCAGCTGCGGCAGCGCCTGAACCCGGTGCCGTGACAGCGGATACGCTCGGGGAAGCGCTGGATGCTGTCTCCCCATCGGCATCGGTCGAAGCGGCGGAACCCCCTGTCGTACTGTCGCCGGTGGAAACCGAGCTGACCGCGCCGTCCGCCCCTGCCACTGTGCCGCCGAATTCAGCGGTCGTCGCGTCTGTCGTGTCCACCACCACCACGGGCGCACCGGGCACGGCAGCGCCGGAAGATGGACGGGCAGAGCCGGAATCGGCAGCCGTATCTCCGTCCTGAGTGGTTGTGTCCGATCCGCGTGCCGTCGCCTCGGCGCTTCCGGAATCCGATCCATCGGCCGCCTGCTGTGTTGCCGCTGCGGGGTCTCCGACGCCCGAAGGTTCGCCGTCGGCGGCGCCCTGGGCGTTCGTCTGGCCTTCTACATCGGTGGTGGCAGCACCGTCGCCGCTACTCGTCCTGCCGTCCGAAGCAGTCTGTCCGGAGCCATCGGAACCCGAAGGTGATGCGGCGCCGTCGGGAACCGGGCCACCCGAAGGCAACGCGGCACCCTCGGGAACCGGACCACCCGAAGGCAACGCGGCACCCTCGGGAACCGGACCACCCGAAGGCGACGCGGCACCCTCGGGAACCGGGCCACCCGAAGGCGACGCGGTGCCGTCGCCCCCGATCATGAAGAAGTCTTCACGCCTCAGCGCTTTACCGGAGTAGTCCGTGCCACCGTGCCAGCCGTAGTACATACTCGGCCCGATACCGCCGAATACCCCACCGGTAATCGAGCGCGGATCCAGGGTCCAGTCCCCGTAGATCCCTCCGTTGGCAAGCCAGGCCCCGAGCGCACCCGCTACGCCGGCGGTCGCTCCGACGATCGCACCACGGCTCAGCCCGCCCCAGCGGTCGGGTCGCCAGGGCAACCGACGCGCCATGTGGTGCCCCACGGCCCCGGTGCCGCCTCCGCTGAGCCCGGCAAAACCGGAGATCACGGCATTTCGGACGAGAGCATCAGTGTTCCAGCCCTCTTGGTAGTCCATCTTCTGCAGAGCCGCCTGCACCCCGGCTTCCTGGGTGGTGCCCTGGAAGATCTCGACGAGGGCTTCCTGGATCATCTCGTAGATGACCCTCGCAGTGAATCTGACCACCCCGGCGTTGGCGATCACCTTTCGCAGCAGCCAAGCGATCGCCGAGCTCAGCCGCTCGGCGATGATCTGGAACTGCAGTCGCGTATAGGAAATCGCTGCGAGTTCGATTCCGGGACCGAACGGCCCCATCACCACAGCCCAGGCCAATTCACCGGCCAGCCAGGACAAACTAATGATGCCGTTCAGTTTGGCCGCGACAACTTCGCCTCCGAAGCCGTGGATCCCGTCCGCCAGGCCGCCGTAGGTCTTTGCCGCGCTCGCGGCCTGCTTCCGGAGATCTTTCAGCCCATCGATGATCAGCTCACCGCCGGAGCCAGCCGGATAGGAATCCTGGATCTGGCGGATGGCATCGTCGATCTTCGGCAGCTCTTGTTCCGCGATCTGCTTCTGCAGACCTTCGAATCCCGCCTTCATCACATCGGCGAAATCTTCATTGCCGACCGGGATCTCCGCACCGGCTACCCAACCGAGCGTCCATGCCAATTCGGCCGGAGGAAACGGGATGGCCACGTCAGCTCACAACCGCTGCTGAGTGATGCGACCCGGGCGTCGTCGAACCGGGGTTTTCCCGGTTCGACGACTCTTCACCGATCACGACACGACATCGCAAGGTCACCAACTGGAATCGGAGACCTCGGGTGCCCGGCCGGGGGAATCGCGACGGTGGTCGACATATTCGACGTCGGAGAACGTCATCGCCGCCTCCTCGGCCGCTGTTTCGATGGCCGAACGCTCGACCGAACCAGGTGCGGCAGTTGATACTTCCGGCTCCGGCGGCATCTGGAATTCGGGTATGCCCTCGAGGACATCCGATAGTTTGGGCCGATCGGCCCGCGCGGCCATCAAGGGTTCAGCCAACTCGTGGGCTCGGCGGGTGACCTCTTCAGCTGCCTTCTGTGCGGCTTCGGTGACCGCGGCGGCGATCTCGTCGTAGCTCAATTCGTCGATATCATCGGCGAACACAGTCTCGATGACCGCGCTGTTGGCGTTCACGGTAACGGTGACCTTCTTGTCCCGCACCGATGCGGTGGCGGTCAACCGGGCACGCTGCTGTTGCAGCTGCGCGACCAGTTTCATCTGCTTTTGGAAACTCTCCAGCGCCGACGCGGCCGCGTCGGAGTATTGGGACGACATGGATCAGACCGTCCACCGGATGCCATGGCCGGACGGATGCCCGGTCCCGTTCAACAGCGATGTCACGCCTGCGCCCCTTGCCGTTCCTGGAAGCGCTGCTCGAAACTCTTCACGAAGGTCGTCGGGGCGATCGACGAGGACGAATGCTCCAGCACGCCGTCGTCGGCGATGTAGAAGATGGCCCGGCCGATCGCGATCTCGCCTCGCGGCACCGGCACGTACACCATCCAACCGCAGCTGAACCGGTCGGCGGCGAGCTGGTCCAACGGATATCCGGTGGTGTCCAGACCACGGCCGTCGATATAGGCGCGCACCCGGAAGATGGCTTCCTCCTCCGGCATCTGTTGTGGCAGCGACGCGACAACACCGGCCAATGCCAACTGGTACATCGCACCGTCGACATCGAACCGGCCTTCGGCGAAGAGGTTTACCACAGTCTCCCTGGTAACCACACCGACCTCGGCCGCAGACACCAGAGCTGCTGCAGCGGAACGCTGTTCTGCGCTCGGCGGCTGGGCAGCCAGACCCGCGACGATGCCCACCACGGTGTTCGCGGTCCACACCCCGGGCACTGCCGTGGCGCATTCCTCTGCCGTCGGGGACTCACCCCGGTACCAGCGACCGCCCTCCCACCAGTAGGTGAACGACATCAATCCGGTCGCCGCTCGCGGGTTCAGCACCGGGTTGGCAACCCAATCCGGGGCACCCGCGAAGAACTTGGGCATCGAGGCGCCGTCGTTGTAGGCAGCGTCCAGATTCGGGGACTCCCACACACCGCCGGACAGCACCGCCCGGCCGTTCGGCAGCGAGTACAGCGTGGCGCCGCCGCGCCGCGAACTCTCGAACCAGCCCATCGACGGCAACACCCGGGGCCCCCAGTCGGAGCGAGCCGCCACGAATGCCGCCGAGATGCACGCCCACCGCGCCCACATTTCCGGGAAATCCGGGAACTCGTTCTCCGCCAATATCGGCCACACCTTCGCGGCCTTGTCCGCCCGGGCTGCGACCGCGGCCTCCTGCGGCGTCCGCGTCTGACGGTTGCCGTGACCGATGTAGGCCGCCAGCCACACCGGCAGAGTTTCACGGGGGTATTCCGTCAGGTCGGCGCGATAGGCCTCCGGATCGAACAGCTGCCCTTCCGGGAACGGCTCGTCACCGAAGTCGTAGTCGACCTCGAACTCGCCGGCGGAGCTCAAACGCACCAGCAGGCGCCACCACGGCTCACCATCCAGCTCCGCGACCAGCGCCCGATGCTCTCGCGCCTGTTCCAGCACCGCCGCAGCCGGTTCGGTCCGCATCGAACGCTCACCGTCGGAATAAACGACCTCGGCGACCCCGGTGGTCGTAGTCAGCACGAACACCGCGTCCAACTGCAGCCAGCCGGCGGGGCCGGCTTTCCCGAGCGCGTCGGCGAGCTGCCGCGCCAGCACCCGATCCCGACTGTCGGCAGCGATCTCCTCGGTCGGCTCGGCCGCACGTTCGGGTTCGGCGGTACCATCGGCGGCGTCCGGAGCATCCGGGAGACTGAAACCTACATCGGGCGCCTCGTCCTTCTCGTTGGCGTCGTCCGGGTTTCCGTTTTTCTGGTCGCTCACAGTCCGCTTCCGCCGATCGTCATCACGTCTACCCGGCTATACTTGCACAACCCCGCGCGCCGACCTCTCCCAAGAGCGGGAAGCCCCCGAGATGCCGGAGCGGAGTGCCGGTAAGCCTCCCCGAACAGCCGGAACGTCTCCCCTGCCGATGCTGTCGCGACCGAGTGACTTGTACTCACGAGAGGTCAGACCACTCGCCGAATATTCTCGCCGGAAACCTTTTCGGCTTCGTCGATAGCCGCGGCCCCGTCGCGGCTACCACCGGCGTACTGGTCGAACGATTCCGATAGCACGTCGACATTCGAGAGGGCCGCCTTGCACTTGGCACGGAAGCCGTCCTTCCCGTCCATGAACTCGTGACCGAAATTGTCGTCACCACAGGCCTTGGCCATATGACCCATCGTCTTGGTCGCCTTTGCGGAAATGTCGGCGAAATTATCGCGGAGTTCGGCCAGTAGATCGGCCGCGTGGCGGAGACCGTCGGGATCGGCCTCGAAATTCCTCGACACAGTGGATCCTCATCTTTCCCGGTGGCTTGCTCGGTGCGATTTTTTCACGACATCACACCCCTTTGTTCCCATCTCTGGGAATTCGGGGCCGACGACTCGTGACCGAACGTAGCGTCCATTCGAACAGCCGTCCACTGCCGGAGCATCGGCAGTCCCAACCCCGGCGTTCTGCCTCCGGTCCACCGTCGACCGCACCTGGCTTCGACGACGACGCCTTCCTCCACCGTCGTGGCCGACAGCGAGGCCTCGATCGGAACTCTGCGTTCGGGGACGGGTCTGCTGTGGTGCGGCCCGTAACGGCGACGCACCGGGACCACCAAGGGTATTGTCCGCCGGCAGCTCGACGCTCCAGGCGTCCACAGCGGGACGAAACCGTTACTCCCGCTGCCTTACGAACCTCTCCAGCGCGGTGGCCATGAATTCTCCGACACCCGGTACAGCATTGCACCGCATCGGTTCGACGGACCTGCCCGAGGCGGCATCCTTCCTGAGCGTCTTACGCGACACGTACCAGTCCGAAAACCCATCGCTCCGCATGCCGCGCAGGGTCACGTTTCTCCTTCCATCCCCGGGCGTGTCCTGCCGTTCACGGCCCGACACCCACTCATGACATACGAGGAGAATCAAGGATCCACGGGCTGTGATCGCTCCAGCGGTACCGGTCGATCATTATGAATTCGGGCAGAATCTCCGGTCCCTTCCACCAAGATCACCCCGGCCGCGCGCGCGCGTCGTAAGGTTGCTCGTCGAGCTGAACTCCGTCGCGGTCACAAGCCAACGCAGACAGTTCGTTCGAGCGATGATCCGCCCCCGGGCGGGAGTCGCCGTGGTTCACCTGTGTGGTAATGACCGGAGCCGTTCACTATCACCACCGCGCACCCCACACGGCGGCGGCCGCCACAGCATCACAAATGCCGGGCCGCGCCCGTCGATTCCTGCTGTCCGAAAGAAGAATGTGTCCAGAGTTTCCACCCGCCTCCTGGTCCTGCTGCTGACCCTCCTATCGGTCGGAGTCCTCGGCGGCGGCGCCACCGCCGAACCGCTCTATCCGCAACCGGATCCGGACCCCTTCTACACCGCACCCCCCGACCTCGCCGCACTACGCCCCGGCGATGTGGTGCGCACCCGAAAGATCGATACCGGCGTGTACGTGGGCACCGAAGGCTGGCAGGTAGCCTTCCGGTCGACCAATTCGCTCGATGAACCGATCATGGGTATGACCACGGTGCTGATGCCCGCCGGTGTGAAAAGTCCGCCGCTGGTCTCCTATCAGGCACTCATCAACTCGCTCGGCACCCGGTGCAATCCGTCGCGATCGCTGTTCAACGGCGAACTACAGGACGCGGTCGGGGCGATGCTGCCGATCGGGCGCGGCTGGGCCGTCTCGGTACCCGACTACCTCGGTCCGAACGTCGCCTATGCCGCCGGCCGGCTGAGCGGCATGGTCACCCTCGACAGTGTCCGCGCCGTGCAGCGGATCGCCGAACTCGGCCTCGCGGACTCCCCCGTCGCCCTGGCCGGCTACTCCGGAGGCGGTCTGGCCACCGGCTGGGCTGCGGCGCTGCATCCCACCTATGCGCCCGAACTGAAGATCGCCGGGGTCGCCGCGGGCGGTATTCCGGCGGATCTGGAGGAGATGGCACTGGGGCTCGGTTTCGCACCGCACCCGGGTTTCGGCCTCGCCTTCGCCGCGGCCATGGGCTTGGAGCGGGAGTATCCGGACCGATTGCCGATCTCGGATCAGCTCAACGAGAACGGTCTGTGGTTCCGGGAGTTCACCCATGACGCGTGCCGGCGGTTCCTGCTCTTCCACGGCGCTTTCCGCAGCGCTGAGCAGATGGCCGCATCCAAGAGCCTGATGGACAGCCCCGAGGCCCGTCAGGTCCTGCGGGAGAACAGCCTGCGTCACTTCGACGGTGCGCCGACCGTACCGACCTACCTGTGGCACGGTCGTTACGACACTCTCACGCCGTACGGCGGTATCGCGGAATTCGCCGATCGCACCTGCCGTGCGGGTGCACCGGTGAAACTCACCACGTACGACATCGCCGAACATATGACCGCCGCAGCGGCGGGTTTCGCCGATGCCTGGAATTTCGTGGAAGCCAGGTTCCGCGGTGAACCGATGGCCCGCGACTGCTGAGCAGCGACGCTACCGGTAACGCGCGGCCCGTTCGGTGAGTTCACCGGGCGGGCCGCGGCGGTACCCGGGACCTGCCCCACCTGGTTCATTCGTCCGCGTCACGCCCCACCAGTCGTGGATGGTCGGGATGACCGGCGATCGAGTACTCCGTCGCGAGCCGGCGCAACCCCGCCATATCCGTCGTATCGGCCATCACTTCGGTGTCCAGGTCGAGAATGAAATGCCCCGGCCGAACGAATCGAGCCGAGCGGCCCAGATCACCGTCGGGGTGTTCGACGCTGACCACGCCCGATATCGCCGTGATCCGGCCGTCCTGGTCGTATTCGATCTGCACGCGCACGGGGCCCCCTCATACGGTTATCGGATCGGACCAGGCTATATAGAAGTAGTAGTAGACGGGTTCTCCCGCACCACTGTTGTGTATTTCGAAATGCGTCTCGTCGTGTCCGCCCCGATAATGGGCAATGTTCCGGACGGCTATCTCGCTGCCGTTGTCGCAGAAAGCGGAGAAGAGGTAGAGCCGGTTCTCCCGGCCCCATTCGCCGCCGGCTGCCCACCAGCGGTCCGTCTCCCCCGGTGCCAGCGGACCCCCGAAATTACAGAATGAGCCAACCCAGTTCAATGGAACAACCTGAACCATCGGTCCTCCCTGGAATGATCCTCGAAAGCGCCGTCGCTCGGTACGGGTGGAATTCGCGGTCGAACCGGTCCGTAGCCATTATGGCCGCGCGAGCGGCGACTGTCACGGCCGGAACGGTATCGATCATTCGCGGCGGTGCGTAGCGGCGCTGTCCCGCAGCGACCGCAACGCCGAATCCACCGCGTGGTCGGCGTCGCGGCTGCCGTGCAGCGCGACTCCTAGTTCCCCCGGTTGCAGCGGTTCGAGGGCGGCCAGCTGGGAATCCAGCAGTGCGGCCGGCATGAAATGCTGCTCCCGGCCCGAGATCCGCTCCAGCAGCTCATCGCGATCCGCGGTCAGCAACAGGAAGTAGGTGCTCGGCGCTCGGTCGCGCAGCAGGTCGCGGTAGCGGCGTTTGAGCGCCGAACAGGCTATGACACCACCGGTGCCCTCGCCGACGCGAGCCCGCAGCCAGTCGCCGACCGCGGCAAGCCACGGCTCCCGGTCTCCGTCGTCAAGTGGGACGCCCGAGGTCATCTTGGTGATATCGGCCCGGGAGTGCAGATCGTCGGCGTCGGCGAAGGGCACCCCGAGACGCCGGGCAAGCAGCCGGGCCGTGGTGGTCTTACCGGTACCCGACACACCCATCACCACGACGCTCGGGATGCCGGAACGCGCCTCGATATCCGCCGTTCCCACGACTCTCATCGACTCCTGTCGATCTCGGCGGGCCGGCGCGACCACACCGGAGACACCTGCGGTGGCCGCGGGTCACGCGACCGGGCGAACAGTACTCGCCACGTCCGTGGTGCTGCCCGGCCGGGCAGACAAGCAACCGGGCGGGTCGCCGGTATCACCGAGGTTCACCAGCCGAATGCTCATCGCGCCACCGCGTCCACAGCTCCGCCGGATCCGGCCTCCGGCACCGACCGCCGCTTCCGCCCCAGTTACGCGGTTGAGCTCGTTTCCTTCGTGCCCCGGTTCCGGTCGGGCCGCAGTCGGCAACCGGCCTGCCACTCCGGGAGCTCTACCTCGGCGATATCTCGAAAAGCCGGAACCCATTGACACACCGGACTATTCGTCTCATCGGTCCGGTGCGATTGCCGAATTCCGAGCCCCGCCTACCGGACCCGACCAGGACAGAGCGTCTGGACAATGGTTCAATTCCGGGCGTACGCCCGGAATTCAGGAGGAAATCGAATGGCAGTGCGTTACGCGAAAAGAGAACAGACCAAACTTGTCAATCGGGTGAAGAAACTCATCACCCAGGGTAAGTCGCTCAACGCGGCGTGCACCCAGGTCTCGGAAGGCGAAGGCGGCCTCCCCGCCACGAATACGCTCGCCAATTGGGTACGGGCCGCCGGGCTCCCCGAAACCATCCCGCCCGCCGACGACGCGACGGAACCCCCGAAGCCCCGGCGTCGCGTCCGCGCCGCAGGCAAAGCGTCCGGTAATTCCGCTCCCACACCGGAAATCACCGAGGCGATCACCCTCGGTGACGCGGTGGACGGTTCCGTCACCGACACCCTGGTCGCCGAGCCCACCGAGCCGGCGCCGGAGACCACCGCTGAACCAACGGCAGAATTGGTTCGGGTCCGGCCCGCGGAAGCCGCCGTCGATTCCGTCCACGGAATCGACGACCTGCTGGACGAGAACCACCGGCTGCGTACAGCATTGAACGAAGCCAATCGGGAAATCCGCGCCATGCGCGATCTCCTCGTCGTGTACGCGAGCCGATAGGCCCAGCGCGGCCGGGCCGGAGCGCAGCCGAGGGGCGGTCGAGGTCGCGAGACGCCGGCCGGCGCCGGCACCCGGTAATCCCTTCGTGCTCCGCTCGGAAATCAGACACAATTCCGCGGTGATCATGCTGGTTCCCACCGATGTGCTGCGCCCCGGGCCGCGGACGATCATTGCGCTGCTGAAGCCGACGCCGCCCGGGCGGCCGATCTCGAAGTAGTTCTCGTGGACCACGAGGAGTTGAGCGCGAGACCGGGACCCGGGGGGCGGCCTGCCGTTGCGGCGGATTGAGCCCGGTCGGCACCGCGACCTCTTCCCGCCGCAACCCGGGCGTCCGGCGACCTGCTTCGGGCAGCCCCACCGCGGCAGGGGTCAGGTTTTCACGCCGGCTACGCAGGAACTCACGCAACTCCGCGCGCCGCAGATCTCGCGCTGTGGCCGGTCACCGATACTCACCGGTCCACGATAGATCGCGCCGGATCGGGAGCGGCGACACTGTCCCAGGCATGCATCGCATTGTCGACGACCCGCTGCGCGTCCGCGCGCGAGCACCCGTCGCGGATGCGGATCGCCAGACCGTGCAGGACGGTGAGATAGAACGAGGCGACGGCTTCGAGGTCGGCACCGGCCGCCAGATCGCCGTCGGCGATACCGCGTTCGAGCCGGGCGAGCAGGTCCGCGCGATCGGCGGCCCGCAACTCCGTCAGCAGTTCCCGGACGTGTGCGTTGTCCGGGGTGACGTTGGTCGCCGCGAGTACCACCATGCATCCGAGCGGCGTTTCCGGATCGAGGTTGGCCTCCACCCGTTCGCGCAGCATCGCCTCGACTGCTCCCCTGGCGGTGGGCTGCCGGTCCATCGGCCGCGGTGTCGCGTTTCCGTAGAGTGCGACGGATTCGCGGAACAGCTCCTCCTTCGAACCGAACGCGGTGTAGAGGCTGCGTGGACCGATACCCATCGCCGCGGTGAGATCGCTGATCGACACGCCCTCGTACCCGTGCTCCCAGAACAGGTACATGGCGGCGCGCAACGCGGCGTCCCGATCGAAGCCACGCGGGCGGCCCGGTCCCGGCATCACACCTCCACTCTGCGCTGTTGACATCCCCATGCTATCCACGGTACCTATTTATGCAACGTTCGCTGCACAAATAATAGGAGATGGAATGGGTATCGAAGGAAAAGTTGCGCTGATTACGGGCGGAAGCCGGGGTATCGGGGCCGCGATAGCGGAGCGGCTCGCCGCCGACGGTGCGGATATCGCGCTGACCTACAACGCCTCGGCAGAACGAGCCGAAGAGGTGGTCTCCCGAATCCGCGAGACCGGCCGGCGCGCGGTCGCCGTGCACGCTCCGGCCGCGGACCAGGAGGCCGTCCCCGCCGCGGTGGACCGGACAGTGGCCGAATTCGGGCGGCTGGACATCCTGGTGAACAACGCGGGCATCTTTCCCTACGGCACCATCGACGAGCTCACCATGGAGCAGTTCGACGAGACCATGAATCTGCACGTCCGCGCCCCGTTCGCCGCAGCGCGCGCCGCGAGCCCGCATCTGGGCGAGGGCGGGCGGATCATCAGTATCGGTAGCAACCTCGCCGAACGGGCGACTCAGCCGGGGCTGAGCCTCTACTCGATGAGCAAGGCGGCGCTGATCGGCTTCACCAAGGGCCTGGCTCGCGATCTGGGCCCACGCGGAGTCACGGTGAACGTAGTGCAACCGGGTTCGACCGATACCGAGATGAATCCCGCCGACAGCCCGCCCGCCGACGCTCAGCGCGCGGCCACCGCCCTCGGCCGATACGCGACGGCGACCGAGATCGCCTCCGCAGTCGCCTATCTCGCCGGCGAGGGCGGAAACTTCGTAACCGGTAGCACGCTCACCGTGGACGGCGGAGCCAACGCATAGGCCTCGATGGAGGCAGGAAATCGTTCCGGGCCCGAGCCGCCGCCCGGCCGAATTCGCTCGACCGGACCGATGATCGCCACTCGTGCCGGGCGAACCACCGGGAGCGGGCTTCGGGACACCGGACCGCCTTCACAATCCGGCGTCCACCTGTTCCTCTATCCGGCCGAGTGCCCGATAGATCTCGCTCTCCAACGCGAGCAGTTCGATATCCCCCTTACGGCGCGGCCGGGGGACATCGATCGAGAACTCCCGATACACCCGGCCCGGCCGCGGTGACAGCAGGATGACCCGGTCGGCCAGGTACACCGCCTCCCCCACATCATGGGTGACGAAAACGACCGTCCGGCGCCGACTCTCCCACAGCGCCAGCAGATCCCGCTGCAACTGGATCCGGGTGAGGTGGTCGACGGCGCCGAACGGTTCGTCCATCAGCAGGACCGCCGGTTCGGTGGCCAGGGTCCGCGCGATTCCGGCCCGCTGCCGCATTCCGCCGGAGAGCTGATGTGGATACTTGCGTTCGAATCCCGCCAGCCAGACCTGGGCCAGGTATTCCGCGGCGGCCGCGCGCCGTTCGGCCCGGGGAACACCGCGGAACTCCAGCCCGATCTCCACATTGCGAGCCACGGTCCGCCACGGATACAGCGAGGCGTCCTGGAACACCACGCCGACGCGCCGGTTCGCCCCGGCGACCGGTGCGCCTTCGAACAGCACCTCGGTCCTGTAGCCCCGACAGGATGTCGAGCAGGGCACTCTTCCCACATCCGCTGGGACCGAGCAGGACGACGAATTCGCCCTCGCCGATGGACAGGTCGATTCCGTCGAGCGCCCGCACCGGCGGATCGGTCGGGAATTCCTTGCCCAGACCGCGTACTTCGAAGGTAGATATCGTCTTCCTGCCGCAGCGCGAGTTCGACTGCCTTCGGTTCGATGGTGCCGAGTTCGGATTTCAGCCACGGCAGATACTCGTCGTAGTGCTCTTCGGCGACCTTCGCGGACTCCGCGAGTCGGGCCAGTTCGGTCAGGCAACCGGCGTCGAAGCCCCGGTCGCGGCCGGCCTCGGGTAAGCGCCGGCCCGCGGGATGGGTACCGTTCGACCAGTACATGTAGCCGCAGGCCACAAGCGCTGGGGCAAGCCCGAGCGCAGCGGCTTCAGCCGAGTATCAGTGGCACGATATAAGACCGCGCGAAGCCGGTGAGCTGCGCCTCGGATTCGAGGTTCAGCGTGCCCACGGGTTGCAGTATCAGCGAGTGGACCACCCGACTGGCGATCTCGACCCGGGGCGTGAGGTCGGGTATGGCGGGTAGCCCCCGTTGCCGCATCGCCTCGGCCAGGATGGCGGTGGTCGTGGCGACGGCCGCGGTGAAGAAGGCCCCACCTTCGGTGGTGACCTGGGGCAGCAACCGGCCCGGCTCGAGGGCCAGCACCCGGTTGATCAACCCGTGGTTGCGCCAGCGGGTGATCACCGTGACGAAGATGTCGGCGACGATGGCGTCGATATCCGTATGCCGCGAAGGGATACCCTCGAGTTCGGCGAGCAGTCGACCTACCTCACGCGCGCTCACCGCACGGACGAGATCGTCGCGGGATCCGATGCGCCGATAGATTGTGCCGCGATCGACGTCGGCTTGTTTGGCGACGTCACCGATGGTCGTCTTCTTCACGCCGAACAGCTCGAACTGCGTCCGGGCCGCGTCGAGGATGCGAGCCTCGATTCCGTCGACGGTGGACCGGTCTTGCGAGGTAGAAGTAGGGGCGGACACAGGTCCACGCTAGCAGCGATCAGCATTTGTGCAACAATCTCAAAGATTTTGTTGCGACAACATTGCAAGGGATAATGTTGCATTGTACGGTTTGGGTATGTCCGACGACAGTGGCACGACGCGCACCTACCGGGACGAAGCCCACGCGATCCACGCACGCGATGTGAACTTCGATTTCTCGACGGTCCCCATGCATTACATCCCCGGAGAGGTGCTCGCAACCCATGTGACCAATGTGATGCACCTGGTACTACCGGAAGGCGAACGCGCCATGGCCGCGTGCCTGGCCGAAGCGTTACCCGCGATCGACGACGAGCGCCTGCGCGAAGAGGTGACCGGGTTCATCGGCCAGGAGTCGATGCACGCCAGCAGCCACGAGGGCGCCCGCAAACATCTGCAGTCGATCGGGCTCGACGTCGACTCCTACGTCGAGAAGATCGGCTGGCTCGTCGACCGGGTCCTGGGCGAACACGGACTGACCGGTCGCGCCGAAGAGGAATGGCTCAAGGAACGGCTCGGGCTGTTCGCGGGCATGGAACACTTCACCGCCGTCATCGGTGAGTGGCTCCTCGAATCGGAAGTCCTCGAAGAGCTGGGCATGCACCCGACCATGCTCGACCTGGTGCGGTGGCACGGCGCCGAGGAGGTCGAGCACCGCAGCGTGGTCTTCGACGCGTATATGCATATGGACGGTGGTTACGCGCGGCGGGTACGCACCGGCCTGCTCGCCGGCGGACTGCTGCTACCACTGTTCGTGGTCTCCACCGCGTACCTCTACCGCAAAGATCCCAGCCCGGCAAAAGGGCGGTTCTGGGGACAGCAATTCGTCAGCGCCACCCTGCGCGGGGTAATCCCCAGCTTCACCACCTTCTTCACCGAGTTGCCGCGCTATCTGCGGCCGAGCTTCCACCCCTCGCAGCTGGGGTCGATGGACAACGCGCTGCGATATCTGGCGCACTCCCCCGCGGCGCGATCATGACCACCGCACGCCGCACCGTTACGCCCGGCCTGCGCATGCTCGGCCTCGCGGTGGACGCGTACAAGAAGGTCTTCACCAATCCCGCACTGTCTCCGCCGAATCCACTGCGCCGCAGTGGATTCGATCTCGACGTGGTCGTCGGCGAGATCACCGCCGAGGCGCAGGATGTGGTCTCGCTGACCCTGACCCGGCCCGACGGCCGGCAGCTACCGTCGTGGCGGCCCGGTTCCCATATCGATGTCTTCCTGCCGTCCGGCCGACAACGCCAGTACTCACTGTGCGGCGACCCCGCCGACCGCTACCACTACCGCATCGCGGCCCGCCGGATCGCGGACGGTGGTGGTGGATCCGTCGAGGTGCACGAACTGCGGCCCGACGCCGCCCTGCGGATCCGCGGCCCGCGCAATGCCTTCACCTTCGTCGATTCCGCGCCGTCGTACCTCTTCGTCGCCGCCGGAATCGGAATCACCCCGATCCTGCCGATGGCGCATGCGGCCGGGAGCCGCGGGCGTCTGGTGTATCTCGGCCGGTCCCGCGAAACTATGCCTTTCCTGCGCGAACTTCCCAGCGGCTCCGATATCCGTCCCGACGACGAAGCCGGCCCACCTGATATCCCGGCGCTGCTGGCCACCGCGGCACCCGGTGCGTCGGTGTACGTATGCGGGCCGCCTCCGGTTCTGGAAGCAGCCCAGCGGTGCCTGTTCGCACTGAACCCGACCGGATCGCTGCACACCGAACGCTTCTCCGCAGCACCGGTCCGCGACGGGCACGCGTTCGATCTCACACTCGCCCGGTCCGGGCGTCACGTCCGTGTCGGGGCCGCCGAAACTACTCTCGAGGCCATCCGCCGGGTGCAGCCGGATGTCGTCTACTCCTGCCGCCAAGGATTCTGCGGTACCTGCAAGGCCGGCGTCTCGGCCGGTTCGGTCGATCATCGCGACCGTCTTTTGAGCGACGGCGAACGCGCCGGTCACATGCTCACCTGTGTCTCCCGGTCGGCCGGCGGCCCGCTGGTACTCGATCTCTGATTGCGAAAGGCTCTCAGCCCCATGAGCGCACGCTTCCCTCTCTCTCCCTCCGACGACGCCTTCCTCGACACCGCTCCCCACCGCTACACCCATATCGTCGATATCCCGGCGTCGGTGCCTCAGGTCTGGGACACCCTGGTCGCGCCGGACGCGCTGGTGTCCTGGTCGCCGGTGATCACGGCGGCGACCTGGACCTCGCCGCGGCCGTTCGGTATCGGCACCACCCGTGACGTCACGCTAGGCGGCCTCCTCCGGCTCGAGGAACGCTTCTACCGCTGGGACGAGGGTTCACGGATGACCTTCACCGTGGACGCCGCGTCGGTCCCCGGACTCAAACGGTTCGCCGAGGACATCACACTGCTCCCGCTCGGCACCGGCGCCCGGATCATCTGGACCTTCGCACTCGAGGGCACCGCGGCGCTGCGACTTCCGCTGGCGGCGGCCGGCCCGATCAACCGATTTGTCACCAAGACCATCGCGGGTGGCACGAGCCGCCGGGTCCGTACCCAGACAGTGGGGACACGATGAGCGCCACCGCATCCGAACATCACAGCATCGTCGTTCTCGGCGCCGGTTTCGGCGGCATCGGACTGGCGATCAAGTTGCGCCAAGCCGGTTTCGACGATCTGGTCGTCCTCGAGCGCGCCGACGATCTCGGCGGCACCTGGCAGGCCAATACCTATCCCGGCTGCGCCTGCGATGTTCCGTCCCAGCTCTACAGCTATTCGTTCGCGCCGAACCCGGATTGGTCGCGTACGTACGGCAAACAGCGCGAGATCCTGGAGTATCTGCGCCGCGTCGCCACCGAATACGATGTCTTGCGCCATATCCGGCTGGGCACCGAACTCACCGAAGCTCGTTGGGACGAGGACCGACGGGTATGGCGGATCGCGACCTCGCGCGGGTCGCTGACTGCCGATTTCTTCATCTCGGCCGCCGGAATCTTCGCCGAGGCCAAGTACCCCGACCTCCCGGGACTCGACACTTTCGAGGGCACCGCGTTCCATTCACTGCACTGGGACCACGACCACGATCTGACCGGAGAGCGGGTCGCGGTCGTCGGGACCGGTGCCTCCGCGGTGCAATTCGTCCCCGAGATCCAGCCGCAGGTAGCCGCGCTGACAGTGTTCCAGCGGTCCGCGCCGTGGATCGTGCCGCGGATGGACCGCCCCACTCTGAGCCTCGAACGCACCCTGCTGCGGCGGTTACCGCTGGCACAGAAAGCGATCCGTGGCACCTGGTACACCCTGATCGAGGGATTCGGCCTGGTCGGTTTCGTCGACAACCGTTTCCGTCACCCGTACGAGATACTCGGCCGGTTGCAGCTGCGGCGCCAGATCCGCGATCCCCACCTGCGTCGTAAGGCCACCCCCGACTACATCATCGGCTGTAAACGCGCGATCTTCTCCGACGCCTACCTGCCCGCGCTGGACAAAGACAACGTCGAGGTGATCACCGACGGGATCGCCGAGGTGCGGGCCCGCTCCGTCCTCACCCGCGCCGGTGTCGAGATACCCGTCGACACCATCATCTACGGCACCGGGTTCACCACCATCCCGTCCGCCTTCGAACGGATCATCGGCCTCGACGATCTGTCGATCGCCGACCACTACCACCACCGGCCGCAGACCTACCTGGGTGCCGCGATGGCGGGGTTCCCGAACTTCTTCTGCACCCTCGGCCCGTTCGGCGCCGCGGGCAATCAATCGGCCATCTACATGCTCGAATCGCAGATCAGCTATATCGTCGACGCCCTGCGGACCCTGCGCAGTCGCGGTGACCGGCGAGTGGAAGTGCGACAGGCGACCCAGGATGCGTTCGTCGACGAGATGACTCGGCGCAGCGCCGATACGGTCTGGCTGACGGGCGGCTGCCAGAGCTACTACACCACTCCCGACGGTGGCAATGCGGGTCTCTACCCCAACTGGAGTTTCGAATACCGCCGCCGCACCAGGCAATTCGATGCCGATTCCTACGAGGTGACCCGATGAAACCGGCATTACCCGACCCGCTGGGCTGGATCTTCCCCTCCGCCACCTACGACGTGAAGGGCAAGACGGCACTGGTCACCGGCGCCGGGCAGGGAATCGGACTCGAGCTCGTCACTCTCCTGCACCGGCGCGGCGCCCAGGTCGTCGTGGTCGATATCGACGAGGCGGCCGCCCAGCGCACCGCCCGGGTGCTGGGTTCGGGCGCATACGGAGTCGGCGGAGATGTCGCCGACCGCGCCCGGATGGACGAGGTGATCGCAGAGGTCGTCGAGCGGTTCGGCCACTTGGATGTGGTGGTGGCCAATGCCGGGGTCACCCCGGTTCCCGCGACGATCCGGACGATGGATCCGGCCGATTTCGACCGTGTCATGAGCGTCAATCTGACCGGGGTGTTCAATACCGTCCATCCGGCGCTGGACCATATCGTAGAGTCCCGGGGTCACGTCGTCCTCGTCTCGTCCTGCGCGGCGTTCGCACCGGGTATGGGTGGATCGCCCTATATGGTCAGCAAGGCCGCGGTCGAACAGCTGGGCCGGGCACTGCGGGTGGAGTTAGGCGGCTCCGGCGCCACCGCCGGGATCGCCTATTTCGGTGTCGTGGAGACCTCGATGACCCACGATGTGCTCGACGCCGACGATCTGGGGCGCAGGATCAACGATCTGCTGCCGTGGCCGTTGAACGTGCGCATCAGCGCCGAACACGCCGCACGAACCATCGCCGACGGGATCGGGCGCCGGGCGGCGCGGACCATCGCTCCGAGCGGCTGGCAGCCCTACGCGTTGTTGCGCGGCGCGATCAACATCGTGCTGGATCGGCGACTCGCCGCCGATTCGACGGTGCACGAACTGGTTCGCGCGATCGAGCGGCGCCGATGATCCACTCACCGACGCGCGCAACGGTTCACCGTCTCCCGCGGGCTTCGTATTGTTCCTCGGTCCTCGATACCGCCGCCGCGGGTCCGATCCGGAAAGGCTCACTGTGAGCACCACTCGCTTCGATACGCTGCCCGCCGCGTTCCAGCACATCGCCGCCCTCGACCCCGCCGCGATCGCGCTGCGCACGCCCGGTGACACGCACACACTGACTTGGTCCGAATACGCCGCACAGGTCCGCGAATTCGCCGCCGGTCTGGCTGGATTGGGCGTACGCCGCGGCGACACCGTCGCACTGATGATGGGCAACCGGGTCGAGTTCTACCCGCTCGAGGTGGCCGCGCAGCATCTCGGCGCGACCTCGTTCTCGGTCTACAACACCTTGCCCGCCGACCAGCTGAACCATGTGCTCGGAAATGCCGGGGCCCGGGTGGTCATCTGTGAACCGCAGTACGTCGCGCGGTTGCGGTCCTGCGGAGTCGTACTCGATCACATCGTCTGTCTCGACGACACCGTGGCGGGAACCCTCTCGGTCGCCGATGTGGTCGCCGCGGGCCGCGCCGATTTCGATTTCGACGCCGCCTGGCGCGCGGTACGCGGCGAGGATGTGGCCACCTTGATCTACACCTCCGGTACCACCGGTAGTCCCAAGGGTGTGGAGACCACGCACGCCAACCTGCTGTTCCAGGTCTACGGGATCGCCGATGTACTGGGCATCGAATTCGGTGACACCATCACCTCGTTCATGCCCAGCGCCCATATCGCCGACCGGCTCACCGCCCTGTACGTACAGGAAGTGCTCGGTGTCCAGGTGACCTGCGTATCCGATCCGAAACTGATCGCACCGGCGCTGGCGGATCTGCGACCGACCCTGTGGGGCGCGGTGCCACGCGTCTGGGAGAAGTTGCGCGCCGCCATCGAATACAAGGTCGCCGCCGAACCCGACCACGACCGGCGTGCGGCCCTGCGATGGGCTCTGTCGGTGGCGGCGGCACGCGGAGAACACGAGTTGACCGGGACACCGCTACCGGCCGATCTCGCCGCCGAATGGCAGCGGGCCGACGAACTGGTCCTGCGGAGCCTGCGGGCGGCACTGGGTTTCGACCGGATGCGCTGGGCGTTGTCGGGCGCCGCCCCTATCCCACCGGCGACCCTGGGATTCTTCGCCGGACTCGGCGTCCCGATCACCGAGATCTGGGGTATGTCCGAACTGTCGTGCATCTGCAGTGTCAGCCCACCGGACGAGGTGCGGCTGGGCACCGTCGGAAAGCTGCTGCCCGGTATGGAATACCGCAACGCGCCCGACGGTGAACTGCTCGTGCGGGGTCCGCTGGTGATGAAGAGCTACCGCGGTCAGCCGGAGAAGACCGGCGAGGCCATCGATACCGACGGCTGGCTGCACACCGGCGATATCGTCACGGTCGACGACGAGGGCTACCTCAGGGTCGTCGACCGCAAGAAGGAAATCATCATCAATGCCTCCGGCAAGAATATGTCACCGACGCATATCGAGAACACGATCAAAGCCGCCACCCCGCTGATCGGGGCCATGTCGGTGATCGGCGACGGCCGTCCCTACAACACCGCGTTGATCGTCCTCGACGCCGAAACCGCCGGCCCCTACGCGAAACAGCACGGACTGACCGACGATTCGGCCGCCGCCCTGGCCGCCGAACCGTCGGTGATCACCGCGATCCGGGCCGGAGTGGCCGCCGGCAACGCGCGGTTGTCCCGGGTGGAGCAGGTCAAACGCTTTCTCGTCCTCCCGGCTTTCTGGGAAGCCGGCGGCGACGAGGTCACGCTCACCATGAAACTCAAGCGAAAAGTCGTCGGCGAGAAGTACGCGTCCCGGATCGCCGACCTCTATCGCGAACCCCCGGCAGCCGATATCCACGAACCCGCCGGCGAATCCCGCCCCGTCCCCGCAACCTGATACCGAAGCGCGGCGCGAGCCCGGCTCAGACCTCGAGCTCCTCCTCGATCCCGCGCAGCCGGTGCCGGGCCAATGCCAGGTTCGCCCGCGCGCGGTCGAGCGCGAGATACAGGAACAGCCCCCTCGATTTGCGCCCTGTCATAGGCCGGATGAGGTGATACTGGCTGCTGAGCGAGATGAGGACGTCCTCGATGTCCTCCTGCAGACCCAACTGTTCGATGGTCCGCAGCTTCGCTCGCACCACCTCGGTGTTTCCGGCCGCCGCCACGTTCAGGTCCAGCGCCTTCGAGCTACCGAGCATCCCCAGTGCCATACCGCTGTTGTAGTCGACGACGGCAGCCCCGAGGGCGCCGTCGATCGACATCATGTCCTTGAGTGCCAAATCCATATCGGACAATGTCGTTCCTCTCGAGAATTACTGATTACTGATTTCTTCCGTTGCTTCCGGGCTCCCTCGCCACGGCGGAGAGATGTTCGGCGATCCGGCGTGCCACCGGACGGGACTCCAGGTGCAGGCGGCCGATATTCACTTCGGGGGCCGCGAGCACGGTCAGCGATGCCCAACCGGCCGCGTAGATCACCACATGCCCACCGCTCCCGTCCACCACGACCTCGTGGAAACCCCCGCCGTGCGCGGTTTCGGCAAGCCGGTGCGATAGCGACAGCTGCGCCGCCGCCAGCGCGGCCATGCCGGTCGGTTCGATCTGCGCGGGTAGGTCGTGGGTCACCAGCAGGCCGTCGCTGGACGCCACCAGCGCCCCGATCAACCGGGGCACGCGTTCCCGCAGCGCCCGAAGTTCCGCCGTCACCACGGCGTTCGGTTCGGGTACGGACATCGGCACCTTGGTAAGCCTTCCCATCAATTCACCGAGCAGATTCTTGCGCGCCGTCACGCGAGGTCCTCCAGAGCCGCGCGAAGGCGGGTGAGCAGTTCGTGGTCCACCGGTTCCCATTCGTCCCCCTCGGGGACCGGTGTGGCGTGCCGGATCCGGCGCCGCAACGGCGGATCCGCCACGGGCCCGGCGTCCGGCGGCTCGAGCTCGGAAGCCGGTGCGCCCACTGGTGGTTCGATCAGTCCGGCCACCGTGAGGTCCCGTACCGCCTCCAAACAGCCGTACGCTGTGCGGCCCAGGTCGCGGGCGATTCCGGTGACACTGCGCCGGTTGTCGGCGGCGGCCAGTATCTCGGCCTGACCGCCGGTGAGCACCACCCGGCGCCGCCGGACGCGGCGCACCGGGACCACCGCGGCCCGGTCGACCAGTTCCGCGGGCCACGGTCCCGACCTCGGGTCCCCGCGGCGCGCGCATTCACGAACCAGCGCCCGCGGCCGGATATGGCAGACCGCCGAGAGCCAGTGCGCGGGCGCCGGCCGGAACTCCGGAACCACCGGTGTGGCCAGCAGAAAATAGGCCGCGTCGAAAACCGAGAGCAGCGCCAGGGTTTCCAGTAGCGGCCGTCCGAGCATCGGCCCCGGATCACCCGTACCCGCCCGCTGCCAGTCCTCGGCGCTGGCCACTCCGGCCTCGACCACCAACCGGTCGAGCCCGGTGGTGCGGGAACAAGTCGCCGAGGCGATCGTCCCGTCGGCGAGATGGAACTCCCCGTCCCCTACATGCAGGACGCCGGTCCGCCCTTCGTCTTCGAGCCGCTGCAATTCGTCCGCGAGCTCAACGCGCATGACCGTCCTCGGCCAGATCCGCGAGAATATCGCGCAACCGGAACCGGGCCATCGCGAGATTGCCGGAGTCCTCGTCGAACAGGACGTGGACGAACAAGCGCCCGTCGAAATCACCGTCCACCAGGTTGAGCAGGTGGTATCCCCCCGGTCCGCAGACGATTATCTCGTTCACATCGTCACCGGCGTCACCGGTGGTCAGCGCCGGACAGCCGAGTACCGCGCGCACCACATCGGTGGTCGTCGCCGCGTCCTCGTGCTGATCGACCAGCTCGTGCCGCCCCGCCCCGGCCACCGCCAGACCACTCGCCCCGTCCACCAATGTCACGCTGCGCGCACCGGGGATGTCCATGATCCGTTCCAGACATCCATCGATTCCGCTCACTGCGCCCCTGCCCTGTTTCATGCGTGTTTCAGATTCCTGGAAACATTACACACAGATGGCGTTCGCTGCCGACTGAACGCATGACTCACTCGCGTACTCGGCTCGCCTCGGCTGGAACCCGAAGCGCGTTACGCACGAGATACGCAGTATCGCAAGGCAGTTGGAAGTCTACGCATCGACCCGAGGGCGGCAGCACTGTTTTCTCAATTTTGCGCACGCAACTGGAAACCATCTGGATCCTCCGCCCGCGGGATGACTATGTCCGGTATATGACCGACCTGTCTCCCGGACGAGGACGAGCGTTACTCGCCGCCGCCGTCACCGTCGCGCTGTGGGCGTCGGCGTTCGTCTTGATCCGCACCGCCGCAGCGGATTTCTCGCCGGGAGCGCTGGCGCTGGGCCGGTTGGCCTCGGATCGGTGGTACTGGTGACGCCCGCCGGGGATTCCCTCAGTGGCCCACCAGCGGAGGAACTCTGGAACACAGCGGCTCCAGGCGGCGACGACGTGGTGCATCTGCCCGTTCCCGCCGCCACTCCTGCTGTACCGCCGCCTGTTCAGGGCGGCAGTTGCCAGCCCACGACACCAGCCGCTACGACCGGTTTTCGCAGCGGTATGGTCATGTCGTGAATGCGCGTCTCCGGCTGCTCGCTCGGCTGCGTGGCGCGTTCATCGGGTTGTTCTCCGGCGCAGCCGGCCTGGCTGGGCACGGTCTCGGTGGTGGTCCGGTGGACCTGTCGGCGAGCATGCTGTTGTCGCTGGCCGCCGCCTGCGTGCTGCCCGGTGTGGTAGTGACAGACCGGCATGTGCGTGAGCCCCGCGCGGGGACGGTGGCCGGTCTCCTCATCGCGGGCCAGACGCTCGGGCATATCGTGCTGACCGTGGGGCACGGCCACAGTGCGGGGGCTGGGTTGTTGCCGTCACCTGCCATGTCGGCCGGTCATCTCGCGGCTGCTCTGGCGGCCGCCGTGTTACTGCTGAGCGCCGAGCGGTCGGTGCAGGCGGCTTTCGGGTTCGTCGTCGAACGCCTGGCCGGCTGGTTGATGCCGCGCCGTGGGGAAGCAACCAGACCGTGGGTCCTGGTCCCGGCCTACTCCTGGACCGGTGCCCGTGCTCGTGGCTTGCGGACAGCATATGGCGGAACGCGAGCGCCACCGAGGTGCGGATAGGTCTTACCTTTCGCTGAATCTGTCTCCGGGGCAACCGGCCTTTGGATCGTGATCAGTGATTCGATGCGGCCGCTCTGCGCGGCGTGAACCTGCCGTTTCCCGGTCGGGAATTGTGATGGGTGGCCGTCCGCGCACGAACGCGCGCTTCCCGCGTTGTCCGGGACCGCATCGTGCCGTCATCGCGTACGTCCACCGAGGTGGCTGTGACGCCTTCGCCCATACGGTGAGCCGAGCCCGCTTGCGACTCACCGGTCCCGGGCCTTTGTCGAACGCCCGGGGTTCGACCCGAGGAACAAAGTCATCGATGACTACTGTCAGAACACGCACGAAATTCGATACGCGCGAACTTCGCGCGGATCTGCGCACCGCTCGCATCGACGCCACCATCGCCCTGCTTGTCACCTTCACGGTGTTCGGATGGCTTTATTACCGCGTCGCCGACGGTACCTCGCCGACCATTGCCGTTATGCCCGATTTGGCAGACCCCGGACGGTACTGGATGTACTGGATGTGCCAGGCCTTCGGCTGGACGGGGCTGCTCTGGGCATGGATCACTGTCGTTCTCGGTTTGCTGCGCAGCAGTCGCAACCCGAGGTGGTTACCGGTCCCGCAGCACAGTATCGAGAAATGGCATCGCGCCACGAGTTTGACGACCATCGGGTTGATGTTCGTCCATGCCGCCTGGCTGTTCGCCGAATTCGTCCGGGACTACTCCGCTACCACGGGGACCACCGAATCGGTGTGGCGCGCATTCGTCGACGCCTTTGTCCCCTCGGCCTATCCCAGTGGGACGGGTAGAGTCGCCATTTTCGTCGGGTTGCTGGCGCTCTATCTGGCCATACCGCTGGGCCTGGCCTTTTATTCCCGCCGCTGGCTGCGCCCCGCCGTCTGGCGGGCTCTGCACGCTTCGATCATTGTCGTCTACGCCCTGAGCGTCTGGCATACGCTGCTCTACGGCACCAACGTCTGGTATGAGGGATGGTTCCGCACGCTGGTGTGGTTGATGCAGCTCCCCATTGCTGTGCTCGTCGGCTACCGGCTCGGCCGCCTGCCACCGAGCCGGCAACGAACTCGGGCGACGATGGCGTTCCGCTCTGTCGCGGGGCTTTTCGTCCTCGGATTCATCGCGGTGGTCTGCGCCGCCGTGGTCACCGGGCACGACGGCGGCCGGACAGCCGGAGCAGCGGGCCTCGGCCTCAATGTCACCAAGGCACACGTCTGGTGGGGGCTGGCGGTATTCCTGGTCGTCGTCGCCTGGTCCGTGACCCGGGTGTGGCGACTTCGCAAGGCCACGGGCACCGGCCGGGTGGACGCGTGACAGTCGGGGTGTTCTGGCGAGGTCGAAGGGCTGGACCCATGTCGGAGCGGCACAGATCGGAGCAGATGAGCATGTCATTTCCCCGGGCCGAACTCGACGAGATGACCCGCTGGTGGCTGCAGGCCAACGACGAGTGCGAACCGGCCGGTGACTGGCGGCCGCCGGCGGAGTTCTACACCGAGGACGCCACCTACGGCTGGAATTGCGGCGCCGAGCACGACTTCATGGCGCTCGTAGGCGGGCGCTGTGCCTGAGGTGTCGCGATCACTCGGTGGCGCCCCGGCCGCCGAAAAGACTCACCCAGCCCTTCCGATCACGACCTGGCGCCGGGCCGGGCGTGAAATCCGCGAGATCACCGCAGGGATCGCGCAGGGTTCGGTGGCGCCACTCCCGGATCCACCGCTACCGGAGCGGCGCCGCGGCGCGGTTGCGGTATCCGATCACCGCGAACATCGGCTTGACGATCGTCCACTCACCGAAGCGATATTCGGCACCGCGCACCAGACGGGCGGCGAGATCGGGGCGCATGCGAACCAGGTAACCGCGCGCCTTCTCCGCGTGCAGTGGATTGGATACGATCTTGATCCGATCGGCGCCTTCGATCAGCGGGATCGCGTTGTGAATGTTCTCCCAGGTGGTCCGCGACGCGGTTTCGACGGCCAGCGACCCGGAATACCCACGCGCCCGCGCATAGGCCGCCATCAGTTCGGCTTCGGCCGTCGCCCCGCCGACCGCGCCTCCGCAGAAGACCATCCGGCTGTCCAGCCGGGGATCGTGGGATCGCAGCCCGGCACGCACCCGCCATCGGTTGAGCGCATTGGCCCGCGCGGCCCGATTGCGGCAACCGAGTACCACGATCACCTCGCTCGGTCCGGGCGCCGATCCGACGAGCCGGTGCGAGGACCGCCAGTTCGCCCACTCTCCCCAGGCGAGTGCCGCCACAGCGACGACGGCCGATATCCGCAATATCCGCATGAGCACGGCAGCGTACCGGCCACTCCGGCGCCCGTGCGAACCGATCTGTAACAGGCTCGGACAGAACAGTGCCGCACTCCCGTCCCGCTACCGCCGGGGCACCAGCGCGACGACCCCGCTCAGCTGATCTTCGGTGCCGGGACGTCGCCGGTGTCCTCCACCTGCCGGTCACCCGCGAGGCGAACGGTCGTGACCCGCAGGAACAGCTGCACGAACGGGCCCATCACCACCGCGATCAGCACCGTCCCCAGTCCGACCGTGCCGCCCAGTATCCAGCCGATCGTCAGGACGACCACCTCGATACCGGTGCGTACCATCCAGATCGGTCTACCGGTGACGCGTACCGCACCCGTCATCAGACCGTCGCGCGGTCCCGGCCCGAATCGGGCGCCCAGATACACAGCGTCGAACCACGTCAGCATGACCAGCCCCACGCCGTAGCAGAGCAGCTGCTGCGGCAGCGTCGTCGGAGTGGGGAGCGCCACCGCCGCCAGGTCCGCGGCGGTGCCGACCAGTACGACGTTCAGCACGGTCCCCAGACCCGGAAGTTCGCGCAGGGGGATCCAGAACAGCAGGACGACGACGGCGATGATGTTGGTGGCCCGGCCGAACGTCAGGCCGGAATGCAGCGCCACTCCTTCGGCGAGGATGTTCCAGCTGGAGGCACCGAGCGACGATTCGACGAGCAGCGTGATCGATACGCCGTACCCGGCCAGCCCGAGCAGGAGTTGCGTCAGCCGCCGGACCTTCTTCTCCGCACGCAACTGTTCGATGGCGTACATTCGGCGCGTGACGGAGTGGCCGGCGATATCGGCTCGACGCGTAGCGGTCATCGTTCTCCCTGCCGGTGGCTCGGTATCCGCGCGACCCGCGGCGACACCCGAACATATGATCTTGCCCGGGAACCGCTCGGGCCGAAACAGCCGGCTACGAGGGACTGGACCTCCCGGGCCGGGCGCTGGCCACCACGAGAGGTATCAGCTGCCGTTGGCACCGTATTCACGTACGGCGCACAGATATTCGGAGATGGCATTGCGGTTGCGCTCGAGGCAGTGGATCCGCTCGTTCATCCGGTCGCGTTCGCCTTCCAGCGTCGCCAGCATCTCGGGTGTGGCGTCCGGGAAGTAGATGGTGCGCGGCTTGTCCAGGCACGGCAGGATCTGTTTGATGATCCGAGTCGGCAACCCGGCATCGAGCAGACCCCGGATCTGCAGGATACGATCGACGAACCGTTCGTCGTAGTCGCGGTACCCGTTCGCACACCGCTCGGCGACGATCAGGCCTTGCTCCTCGTAGTAGCGCAGAAGCCGGCGCGAGGCGCCGGTACGTTCTGACAGTTCGCCGATTCTCATCCCACCGACCTCATGAGCGGATTTGACCTTCACATCTATGTGAAGCTTAGACGATGGCCGAATGGACAACGAACTCTTCGAATACAGCGCCATCGTCGACCGCGAACCGATCCGGTGGCCGGACGGCGCCCGGGTGGCGTTCTATGTGGGTCTCAATATCGAGCACTATCAGGTCGACCGGCCGTCGACCAGCATCTTCGGCGGCACGGCGGGGCAGGTCCCGGATCCGCTCAACTACGGCTGGCGCGATTACGGGCCCCGGGTGGGATTCTGGCGGATCCTCGAGTCGCTGGACCGGCACGGCATCCGGGCCAGTGCGCTGCTCAATTCCGATGTAGTGGAACGCTATCCGCGCATCATCGAGGCGGGCCGTCAGCGTGACTGGGCCTGGCTGGCCCACGGCCGGAACAATTCCGTCCTGCAAGCCGAGATCCCGGCCGAGGACGAGCGCGCCTACCTCGAGGAGGTGCTCACCACCATCGAGCGCGGCACCGGAAAGCGCCCGCGGGGCTGGATGGGTCCGGCCCTGTCCGAGAGCTTCCGGACCCCCGAGTTGCTGCGGGAACTGGGCGTCGACTACGTCCTGGACTGGACCAACGACGATCAGCCCTATCCGCTGGCCGTTCCGGGCCTCTTCAGCGTCCCCTACTCGGTGGAGTTGAACGACAACACTCTGTTCCTCGGTACCGGGCTCACCGGTCCCGACTTCGTCCAGATCGTTCGGGACCAGCTCGACCAGCTGTGGGCGGACTCCGAGGCGGGTGGCCGCGTGCTGGCCCTGGCGCTGCATCCCTTCGTCACCGGGCAGGCGTTCCGGGCCCGGTATCTCGACGAAGCACTCGCCCTCATCGTCGAGCATCCCGGGGTGTGGGTCACCACCAGTGACGAGATCGCGGCGCACTACGCGGCCACCCGGACCGACGACGGGGTCAGAAGTACGTCCCGCTGAACGGGTGCTCGTCCACCTCGAACAACACGTCCGCAGCGGCCGCGGCACCGGGTCGATGCTCGGTGACGCGGCCCGCGAGCGCCAGATGCCGCCAGCGGGTACCGCCGAGGTAGGCCGCCGCCAGTCCGGCGGTATCGGCGGTGAGGATCGGATCGGTAACCGCGACGACCATCGGCGGGCCCGGCCGGTACGCGCGCCGGTGGTCGTCGCGGCCGGTACATCTATATCGGCTCACCCCCGTGGTGGGTCGGACTCGCGGCGGACTTCCCGACCGGGCACGACCGCCCCGCACGATGCCGCCGCTGTCCGAAACTCTGCCATATCGGGCGAGGCGCTATGTCGTGCACGGTGCCGCTCCCCGCGCCGCTTCCGCGGCCAGGCCCGGGCGGGTCTCCGGCACCGGATCCCACTGTCCGTCCGAACGGGCGTAATTCCACTGTGGACCGTGGGCGACCAGGGACCGCACCGCATCGAGGAGCCGATCGATATCGGCGGCGGTGGCGCCGAGGCCGATACTCGCGCGCAACGCGGCATAGATCCCGAACCGGGCCAGCAGCGGATGAGCGCAGAAGCGACCGTCGCGCACCCCGATCGCGTGTTCCGCGGACAGATAGGCCGCGACCCGTCCCGCCTCGAAACCGTCGACGGTGAAGGCCACGATTCCCACGCAATCGGGGCTGTCGGCCCAGATCCGCAGGCATCGGACACCGGCGATGCCCTCCAGTCCGCCGCGCAACCGGTCGGTGAGCGCACGCTCGTGCTCCTCGGCGGACGCGGCGAGTTCGGTGAGTACTTCACACGCCGCTGCCAGCGCCGCGGCGCCCAGCACGTTCGGAGAACCGGCCTCGTGCCGGTGCGGAGCATCCGCCCATGCGGCGCTCTCCGTGGTCACCTCGGTCACCGCACCACCTCCGGCCAGGTAGGGCGGTGCGGCGTCGAGCCAGTCACGGCGACCGGCCAGTACTCCGGCACCGAAGGGTGCGTACAACTTATGGCCGGAGAAGACCACGTAGTCGATGCCCGTGGCGCACAGGTCGATACTTCGATGCGGTGCCAGTTGCGCGGCATCCACCACGATCCGTGCCCCGTGATGATGCGCGAGCGCGGTCAGTTCGGTCAGTGGTAGCACCTCACCGGTGACGTTGGACGCGCCCGTCACCGCGAGCAGGGCAGCGGGTTTCGCGCGCAGCTCGGTGTCGATCCGGTCGATCGTCCCGGTCACCGTGTCCGCGACGGGCACCACCCGGCGGCCGCGGCGGGCCCAGGGCAGGAAGTTCGCGTGGTGCTCGATATCGAGCACCACGGTATCGCCCGGCACACACGCGGCCAGCAGATTCAGCGCGTCGGTGGTGTTACGGGTGAACACCACCTCCTGGTCACCGGCACAGCGCAGGAAATCGCGCACGGTTTCCCGGGCCGCCTCGTAGCACCGGGTCGAGATCCGCGACGGATAGCCGGCGCCCCGATGCACACTCGCGTAGTACGGCAGCAGCTCTGTCACCCGGTCGGCCACCTGCGCGAGCGCCGGAGCGCTGGCCGCATAGTCGAAATTGGCGTAGTCGCGGGTACCGCCCTGCACGAGCGGGACTCGCAGATCGGCACCGGATACCCGGGCGAGGGCGCAAGTGGGGTCGAGTACAGCGGTCATCGCGTAATCCCTTCATGGAGGGACTCCGGAACATGAGCGAGCGGAGTCCGCGCTTGCCACGCTCGTTCGAGCGTCGGCCAGGTCGTCACCCGGGGCACCCCACCGCGGAGGAGGGTTGCCGGCCAGCAAGCCGGGGCTACACGCTGGCACTCATGACCTGGTGCGAGGTTGTCAGACGCCTCCCGGCTTGTCAACTCGAACCCATTCTGTCCGGGCGAAACCGCTCAGGAGCCGTAGAACGGCTCTCCTTCGACCGATTCCGGCAGGCGGCAGGGGCAAGGCTGTGTCCGGTCCGGTGAATTACCTGCCCGTCGGGATCGGCAAGATTTTCCGGACCCGCGGTCGAGCTCGGCTTCAATCCCTCCCGGCGACTATGAGTTTCGAATCATCGTGATCCGGTCCGTAGCCCGGGAAACGAATCCGGCGCATCGTTCTGTCCGTATGACCGAACCCAGCCGACCCGGTACACGCCCTCCCGGTTCATCCGGCCCCGAACGGAGACCCATGCCTTCTCGCGGACCCTTCGTCGATGTCGGCGTGAACGGCACGGGTCACCACGGGAATTCATGGCTCGCACCAGGTGCGGACCGGGATCGCTTCGCTTCGTACGATCATTACTCGGAAGTCGTGGAGCCGGCCCATTCCGGTCGTCTCGCCGTGGTGTTCCGATATCGGCCTCGTGATCACTGCTTCGAGCTCCTACGAACTCGTCCGCCGACTGTCCGGCCTCGACCGTATTCCCGGCGGGCGCGTTATCCGGAATGTGGTGTCGAGTCTCGATCCTGATATCGCGGCCGATTTCGGCGCCGCTCCGCGGTCCGGCAGCGATTCACGCTGCCGAGCCGTTACCGGTCGGCTGACCGAACACGAGCAATCGAACAGGAGCCGCCCCGATGGCCGAATACCTCTGGTACATCCCGAATCAAGTGACCTCCGGACATCGCGGTGATGCCGTCACCGCCGACCACAACAGCCTCGAAACCCTGACCGTCCAGGCAAAAGCACTCGAAGAGCACGGCTGGCGGGGCGCGTTGATCGGTACCGGCTGGGGCCGGCCGGATACGTTCACCGTCGCCACCGCGCTGGCAGCCCGGACCACGACCTTCGAACCGCTGGTGGCGATCCGGCCCGGCTACTGGCAACCCGCTCATTTCGCCTCCGCCGCGGCGAGCCTGGACCATCTGACCGGTGGGCGCCTGCGGATCAATATCGTCTCCGGCAAGGACGATCTCGCGGCCTACGGCGCGGCGGAGGAGGATCAGTCCGACCGGTACGGCCGCACCCGGGAGTTCCTCCAGCTGGTCCGCCGGCTGTGGACCGAGGAGGACGTCACCTACCGGGGTGACCACTATCAGGTGACCGGATCCACCGTTACGCCGCGGATCGAGGTAAGCGAGGCCCGACCGCATCCGAAGCTCTACTTCGGTGGCGCGTCGGCGGCCGCCGAACGGGTGGCCGCGACCGAAGCCGATGTGCAGTTGTTCTGGGGTGAGCCGCTGGCCGGCGTGCGCGAGCGCATCGAACGGCTGCGTGCGTTGAGCGACGATCTCGGTCGTACGCTGGCGCCACTGGAATTCGGACTGCGCATCACCACATTCGTGCGCGATACCACCGAACAGGCATGGGCCGAGGCGGAGGCGAAGGTCGCCGACATGGCGAAGGAGCACGACCCAGGGGCTCGCCGCCGGGCGGCGGTCGGGCAGCAGCGGCTACTCGATCTCGCCGCGCGGGGCGAGGTGCTCGACGACAACCTCTACACCACCCCGGGCACCGTCGGCGGCGGGGGCGCGGGCACCACCTGGCTGGTCGGGTCCGCGGAGGACGTCGCGAAAGCACTGCGCCGATACCAAGACCTGGGTATCACCCATTTCGTGCTGTCCGATACCCCCTATCTACCGGAGATCCGGCGGCAGGGGGCCCAGCTGCTGCCGCTGCTACGCGGCTGAGCCCCACCGGATCAGAGATTCAGGCCGGTCCCGTGGATGCCGTGCTCGTCGATGAGGGCGAGCTCGTCCTCGGTGAGGTCGGGGAACTGCAGTGCGGCGATATTGTGATCGAGCTGTGCGGTGCTGCTCGCGCCGATGAGCGCCGAGGTGACCTCGGGACGCCGCAGCACCCACTGCAACGCCAGCTGGGCCAGCGACTGGCCGCGGGCGGCGGCTATCTTGTCGAGTTCGGCGGTGCGCCGGCGGTAGGTCTCGTCGATCACGTCGGGTGACAGGAATGTGCTGTTGGCCGCACGGGCTTCTGCCGGGATGCGCTCGAGGTACTTATCGGTCAGCAGTCCCTGCGCCAGCGGCGAGTAGACGATGGTGCCGAAGCCGTCCTGCCGGGCGGTGTCCAGCAGGCCGTTCTGCTCGGGTCGCCGGTCATAGATGGAATACCGGGTCTGGTGGATGAGCAGCGGCACGCCCGCGGCACGCAAAAGCTCAGCCGACTCATGAGTGCGGTCGGGCAGATAGTTGGAGATGCCGACGTAGAGTGCCTTGCCCTGCTGCACCGCGGCGGCCAGGGCGCCCACCGTCTCCTCCAGCGGCGTCCCGGGGTCGGGGCTGTGATGGTAGAAGATATCGACGTAATCGGTGCCGAGATCACGCAGGCTGTGCTCGAGCGAGGTGAGCAGGGATTTTCGCGACCCTCCCTTGAGGTAGGGGCTCGGCCCGATCGGATTCCCGGCCTTGGTCGCGAGAACGATCTCGTCCCGATAGGGCGCCAGATCCTTGGCGAGCACCCGGCCGAAGTTCTTCTGCGCGGCCCGGTGCGGCGGGCCGTACCGGTCGGCGTTGTCGAAGTGGGTGATACCCAGATCGAAAGCGTGCAGAATGATCTCGCGCTGTGTTTCGAATGGGTAGTCGGTGCCGAACTTCTGCCACAATCCGAAGGAGAATGCGGGCAGGTCGAGTCCGGAGTCGCCACTACGCCGGTACGGGACGTTCTCGTAGCGATCCGCGGCGGCGGTATAGGTCAGGTCGAAGGGGCCGTAACTCATCCGGACAGTTGACCATCAACAAAGCCGCGTATCGATGGGTCGGCTCACGCTGATCGAAACCTCCGGCGATTCGTCCACGAGATCCAGCGACACGGCGACACGCGGGCGCGCGCCCTCATCGGCACGCGCCGGCAGTACCCGGCCGGTGCGCAAACCCGGTCGGGCCCCGGCGCCGGGCGCGAGCATCGCACCGCCGACCGGTGTCAGCGCAGCGGGAAGCCCTGGGCCGCCAGTGATTCACGGAGCCGGTCCCGGCCCTTCAGCGATTTTGCCGACGCCAGCCGGGCCGGCACCCGGTCGGTCCACGAGTGCGCAAGGTCCTGTTCGGCGTAGAACTGTGCGATGCGCTGTTCGTAATCGTCGAGCTGGCCGGGCCGCGCGGGCCGGTAGGTCTCCTCGTGCAGCACGGCGGCCTGCGGCAGACGCGGTTTGACCCGGGCATCCTCTGCCGGATCGGGTCGGCCGACCACCAGACCGACCACCGCGAACACGCCCGAGGGCAGCGCCAGTTCGGCTGCCACCTGTTCCGGGTTGTTCCGGATCGCGCCGATATAGACGGTGCCCAGACCCAGCGATTCCGCCGCGACCACCGCGTTCTGCGCGGCCAGCGCGGCATCCAGGAACGCGACATAGCTGGACTCCAGATAGTCGGCCCCGTCCAGCGGCGCGCCTCGCTCGGCCGCCAGACCGCGCAACCGGGCCAGATCGGCGGTCCACACCAGCAGCAGCGGTGCCTGCCGGATCTGTTCCTGATCCCCGGCCAGCGCCGCCAGCCGGGCCTTGCGCTGCGGGTCGCGGACCGCGACCACACTCCACGCCTGGAGGTTGGAGGAGGTGGGCGCGGACTGGGCCGCCGAGACCAGCAACTCCAGGACGCCGTCGGGCAGCGGATCGGGCAGGTAGCGGCGAACCGATCGGTGCTCGTGCAGTACCTGCAGCACCGGATTCCATTCGGCCGGGGCCGTCGGAGCGGAATCGCGGTAGCGCTGCGCCACCACCTGGTCCGGCGACGGTGCGGGCTGGGTCATGGTGTCATCGTCGCCGCACCGGTGGCCGTGGTCAGCGGTTGGCCGCACCTCGAGCCGAAACCCGCGGCCCGCCGCGCACCGCGCCTGCTGCTCAGGCTCCGGACAGCTCCTCGGAATCCACGGCGGCCGGGGTTCCACCGGCGCACGCTCCGGAGCCGGGTGACGAAGTCGGCGAAACCTGGTGCACCCGAGCCGCTTACAGCGCGGCACGGGCGCACAGCGGGAACGGCCGCCTACCAGCCGCCGACGTGCACGATCCGGTCCAGATCCGTGCGGACGGCGGGTTTGAAGTCGGTGCCCTTCGTGTAGGCGACCGGGAGCAACGCACCCTGGGACACGGTCTCGTACGGGATTCCCAGAATATCGGCCGCTTCGCGCTCGTACCCCAGATGCAGGGTGGTCCACGCCGTGCCGAGCCCACGGGAACGGGCAGCCAGGCAGAAGCTCCACACCGCGGGGAACAGCGAGGACCAGTGGGATGCGCTCTGCGCACTGGGTGCCTCGTCCACCCGGCCCTCGATACAGGGCACCAGCAGAGTAGGTACCTCGCCCATCTTCTCCGCCAGATACGTCGCCGAACTCGCGATACGCTGCCGGGCAGCATCCGCGGCCGAGTCCGAGCCGGCCTGGTTCCCGGGGAAGTACTTCGAGGCCGCGTAGCGCTCGAATGCCTTCCGGTACAACTCCCCCAGCCCGCGTTTCTGCTCGGTGTCGGTGACCACGACCCAGTGCCAGCCCTGCCGATTGGAACCGCTCGGTGCCTGGACCGCCAGCTCGATACACTCCCGCACGACCTCGAGCGGGACCTCGCGCTCGAGGTCGAGTCGTTTGCGCACCGCCCGAGTGGTGGACAGCAGTTCGTCGGTCGACAGGTCCAGCTCTATCGGCACGATTGCCCTTTCGATCGGACCGGGCACTGCACCCGGTTCGGGTATTCGGATCCACCTCGAGGCTAATCGAGCAAGCCCTCGAGGAAGAGCCTCGCCCGGCTCCGCGCCGACACGGTCGTTATGCCGGATTTGCGATAGTTGATTACCGCAAGCAACTGATCTACTTTTAGTTAGCGAACGGAACTAATAACCGCTTGGAGTCATCGTGCCAGTCTCATCGGATACCACACAGAACCTCCTCGGCGAATTGTTCCTGATCAGCCGCGCCCTCCGGAGCACCCTGGCCCACTCCGACGCGGGCCAGCTCCTCCCCGGTGGGCTCGGCGTCCTGTCCACCCTCGAGACGGCGGGCCCCTGCCGACAGGTGGGCCTCGCGGCCGATCTCCACATCACGCCGTCGGCGATGAGCCGGCACATCACCGAGCTGGCCGCCGCCGGATACATCAGCCGCGAGGCCGATCCCAGCGACGGCCGCGCCAGCCTGGTCCAACTCACCCCCGAAGGCCAGGATCTACTGCACCGCGTACGGGCATTCCATACCCAGCACCTGCAGGAAACCCTCGGCGACTGGACCGAGGACGACGTGGAGCAGGCGTACCAGGTGGTACGCCGCCTCCGGAATTCCCTCAACTCCCGGGACCGCTGTGGCACGGCGGACGAGAACCCGCAGGTTTCGAAAGAGAGAGCCGATGTCTGACACCGAGGCGCCCGCCCCTCACGATCCGCTCGCCATGAGCCATCGCGAAATCCTCGAAGCGATGACCGGTCTGCTGGCGGCGCTGTTCACCGCACTGCTCAGCACGACCATCGTCGCCAATGCCCTACCCACGATCATCGGCGAACTGCACGCCTCGCAGACCGCCTATGCCTGGGTCATCACCACCGCACTGCTCACCAATGCAGCCTCGACGCCCATCTGGGGCAAACTGGCCGACCTGTTCAACAAGAAGACGCTGGTGCAGCTGGGCATCGTGATCTTCGTCGTCGGCTCGGTGATCGCCGGTTTCGCGCACAATGTCGAACTGCTCCTGGCGGCGCGCGCACTGCAGGGCGTCGGCATGGGCGGCCTGACGGCGCTGGTCGTCGCGATCATCGGCAGTATCATCCCGCCCCGGGAACGGGGCCGGTATTCCGGCTATATGGGTGCGGTCATGGCGGTCTCGATGACCGGTGGCCCGATCCTCGGCGGCGTCATCGTGGACAGTGCGCTGGGCTGGCGCTGGTGCTTCTTCATCTGCATCCCGCTGGCGGTGATCGCCCTGCTTCTCCTGCAGCGCACGCTCCGGCTGCCCACCACCCGCAAGAAGGGCGTGCGCATCGATTGGCTCGGCGCCACCCTGCTCACGGCGGGCGTGTCCGTCCTACTGATCTGGGTCTCGTTCGCCGGGAAATCCGGCTACTACGAGTGGTGGTCCACCGAATCGGCGCTCTATGTGGGCGGCGGCGTACTGCTGCTGGCGTTGACGGTCTTCGTCGAATCGCAGGTGAAGGATCCGGTCATCCCGCTCGCGATCATCACCGAACGCACCACAGCGCTGGCCATCATCGCTTCGATTGCAGTGGGCGTGGGCATGTTCGGCGCCACCACCTTCCTCGGGCAGTACCTGCAGACCGCCCGCGGCTACTCCCCGACCGCCGCCGGGCTGCTGTCGTCCCCGATGGTGGCCGGAATGCTCGTGGCCTCGGTGGTCTCGGGTCAGCTCATCACCCGGTTCGGCAAGTGGAAGAGCTTCGTGGTCGCCGGCGCTGCCCTGCTGGTGATCGGCTTCAGCCTGCTGTCCACCGTCGACCACGCCACCAACATCTGGCTGATCGGCTGCTTCATCACCGTGACCGGCGCGGGCGTCGGCATGATGATGCAGAACCTGGTCCTGGCGGTCCAGAACACGGTGAGCGTCCAGAACATCGGCGCCGCGTCCAGCAGTGTCGCCTTCTTCCGCACCTTCGGCGGCGCCATCGGCGTCTCCGTCCTGGGTTCGGTCCTGGCGACCCGCGTCACCGAACTGTCCACCGCACGATTCACCGAAGTCGGGATCCACACCACCTCGTCCGGCAGTGGCAATCTCGATCTCGAATCGCTACCCGCGCCGATCGCCGAGATCGTGCGGTTCGCCTACGGCGATGCCACCGGGCGGATCTTCCTGATCGCGGCGGTCACCACCGTCGTGGCGCTCATCGCGACCGCCCTGCTCCCGAACCGCCCGCTGCGGCGCACCATCGATATCGAGAAGCCCGTCGATCCCGCGACCGCCACCGATCCCGCGACCGCCACAGATATGGAGCCGCAGGACCGCGTGCCCGACGATCTCGCCGACCTGGAGAGCACCCCGGCGGCCCCGGAGCCTGTGGGCCGACATCACGCATCGGCGGCCGAGCACACCGATGACCCGCGGACCGAGCCGGCGCCGATTCCCGTCGGGGCACTCACCGCGCAGGCGCCCGCCGGGCAGAACGGTCACGGCGTGTACGGCACGGCGGTGACCGACCGGACCGCGCTGCCGGTGTCCGGATTCGCCGGAACAGGCGACGAGGAGGGGTCGTTCCGCGGCCGCATCACCCGCGAGGACCGACATCCCGTTCCGGGCGCGGCGCTGACGCTTATCGACCAGCGCGGGCACCAGGTCGCCCGGGCCGCCGGAGCCACCGACGGCGGCTACACGATCAGCGCGCCCGGGCCGGGCAGCTACGTGCTCATCGTCTCGGCGCCGGGGCACCGGCCGACCGCGGTCAATGTCGCGCCCACCGCACAAGCCCAGCGGATGGATCTGACGCTCTCGGGGCTGGGCGAGCTGTCGGGCACCGTCCGATCCGCCCGTGGGGGCGCGCCGCTGGCCGGCGCGACGGTCACGGTCACGGACCGGTACGGCGAGGTGGTCGCATCGGCCGCATCGGCCGAAGACGGTGCCTACCTGTGCCACGGCGTGGTCCCCGGGACCTACACCCTGGTGGCAGTGGCAGAGCATATGCGCCCGATCGCGACGGCACTGACCGTGCCGGACAGTGGACGGATGCGTCACGATATCGAGCTCGCCCCGATGGCCGTGCTGACCGGATCGGCCCGAGCGGACGGCGGCCGGGTCGTGGCCGATATCCAGATCACCGTCCTGGACGCCACCGGCGATGTCACCGCCACGGCACGTACCGATGAGGAAGGCCGCTACACCGTGCCCGATCTGCCGGAAGGGCAGTACACGGTCGTGGCCCGCGGCTATCCGCCGGTCACCGGGCAGATCAGCATTTCCGGTGAAGAGGTCGACTACGACGTCGAACTCGGATACGGAACCGGCGAAGAGGTGTAATCGAGCTGCGGCGGAGTGTCCGGAAACGAACTTCCCGCGGTAGCTTTCCCGGCATCGCAGCGCCGTCGAGCGCTGCCCGATGGGCGAGAAGAGAAACCGCGCCGGGCTTGTCGCCCTTCTCCGCCAAGCCCGGCGCGTGCCCTTCTCTCCCGGCCGGACGATCCGATGCGGGCCGGACACATCCGGGGCGATCCGGTGACACATATCGTTCGGTCCACGCTCCTTGTGGGCCGGCCGCGACCTCGGGGCGACCGCCGACGGGGCCTTCGGTGACCACACCGTGATCTCACCGCCGGAAATTAATGGTTTCTTGTCTGGTATCCGCCGGGCGACCGGCGAAAACTGAGGCTGCTGTGCGAATGATGTCCCTGGTTTCACCCGACCGAAGGATCTGAGATGCCAACCAGAATCACCAAGATCTTCGCCGCGACCGCGATCGCTCTGTCCTTGGGCGCCGTCGCGGCTCCTATCGCCTCGGCGACGGGACCGTCCGCCACCCCGATCGAGGGCTCGGTCGTGATCGGGATCTGCGTGCCGCTCGGCAGCGCCGAAGTCTGCATCTAGATCCGCGACCCCGGATCGCCTCCGACGGTCCTACCCGATACGAGAGTGCGCCCGGCCCGGCCGGGTGATCGACATGTTTGTACCGATCTCGAGCCAACCGGAAGAGCGCACGTTGCTCGTCGAGGAGCGTGCGCCGGGATGAGCAGGTCGCTGTGACGCGTGGCCTGCTCATCCGTTTCCGCGGCCCGGGGGCGCTCAGAACATCATCATCATAACCATCATCATCATCATGTAAGTGAAGAAATTTCCGAACATCTCGAACCCCCTTCCGTTGGATCGCCCGTCCGTGCACGACGCCGGCCGCCGGTGAGGCAACTTTGCCGTTGTTGAACGGTACGATATTCAACGGCTTGATGTATCGATGAGACACTTCCCTTCGCCGGGAACAGAAATCGCGTTCACACCCCGCCCCGGTGTCTTCGACGGTGGCGACAGCTAGTGCGGCGACGGGGTTTTCAGGTGTGCGTCGAAGAACGCGAAAACTCGGCCCCAGGCATCATCGGAGGCCGCTGCGGCGTAGCCGAGACCGGTCACCCGCAGCACGGGTTCGACCGGTAGGCGGTTGGCGAACCCATGAGTGACCCCGGAATAGGTCTTGACATCGTGTGCCACACCGAAATCGTCGAGCACCTGTTCCAGTCGGTGCGCGCGGCCGATATTGATCGGATCCAGCCGGCCGTAGCTGGCGACGATCGGGCAGCTGCCGCGCAACATGTCCGCGTAGTTACCGCGGCCCGTCGGATAGAACGGGGCGGCGGCGTCGAAACCGCGTGGCGCGGTCAGCAACGCGAAACCGCCCCCCATACAGAAACCGGCCACGGCGACGCGGCCGGTGCACGAAGAATCGTCGCGCACCCGCCGGAGCGCGCCGAGAATATCGCGCACCGTTCTTCCCTCACCGGTGAACAGCAGCTCGCGGAAAACTCCGGGCACACACCGGGGGCCGCGGGAGAACAGATCCGGTGCGATCACCAGATAACCGTTATCGGCCAGCATGCGGGCATTGCGGCGCAGATCGGCAGTCAGGCCGACCGCATCGTGGAGCAGCACCACCCCAGGCCACGGTCCGTCACCCCCTGGTGTCTCCCATACGGCGTCGATATCGCCGTCGGGCGCGGAAATCTCGATCATCGTCATCAGCGGCAACCTCTGTTCGATCCGGAACTCGCAGACAACAGCGAACGTGAGTCTAGTGCCGGATCCGGCACGACCACCTGTTCTGCCGCGGCCACCACTCGGCGGTCGATCGTTACCGCTCGCGGACACGACGCCACCGACTGCCACCAGGGGGCGGCAGCCGGCGACACGCTCGGTGGACGGCTCGGTCAGTCGTGGTCGACCGTGCCGATGACCTCGCCGGTCTTCGCGTCCACAGTCACCTCGTATTCCACGCCGGCCGAGGTTACGACCTCCACCTCCCACACGGGGATGCGGTGTTCGGTCTCGAATTCGGCGGAGACCGCACGACTGTCGGGCACCGCCGCCACGGCGGCATCCATGGCCTGCTGCCGATCGATTCCCGGATCGGCGACGAGTGACCACTCGGTGACCGGCTGATCCAGCGAGACGTTGCCGGTGTGTGGGGTGTGCCCGAGCGTGACAGTTGCGACGCTGACACCGGCGCCGGCTACCACGGCCGCGACCACGACGCCGATGAGAATCCAGCGCAGACCGGCGGCCGCGTGTCGAATGACGCTTGCCATGGTGAAACCTCCTGGGTGGGTGTTCGTCCCGAATATGGTGACCACTGTGGCAAGACGATGCTGAAGGTGACCTGAAGCCACCTGAAGAAGATTTCAGCAAGTATCTGACAGTCTGGTGGGATGCGTCTGCTGATCGTGGAGGATGAGAAACGCCTCGCCTCGGCCCTGGCCAAAGGCTTGTCCGCGGAAGGGTTCGCGGTCGATGTCGTACACGACGGCGCCGAGGGACTGCACCGGGCGACCAGCACCGACTACGACCTGATCATTCTCGACATCATGCTGCCCGGAATGAACGGCTACCGGGTATGTGCGAGCCTGCGCGCCGCCGGCCACGAAACCCCGGTTCTGATGCTCACCGCCAAGGACGGCGAATACGACGAGGCCGAAGGCCTGGACACCGGCGCCGACGACTACCTCAGCAAGCCGTTCTCGTATGTGGTTCTGGTGGCGCGGATTCGGGCCCTGCTGCGCCGGCGCACCCGTGGCGGCGTGCAGGTGTTGCGTATCGGCGATCTGGTCGTCGACCCCGCCACGCACAGCTGCCGACGCGGCGATCGAGACGTCTCGCTCACAGCCAAGGAGTTCGCAGTACTGGAGCAACTGGCCCTGCGCGCCGGCGAGGTCGTCTCCAAAGCCGATATCCTGCAGCATGTCTGGGACTTCGCGTACGACGGCGACCCGAATATCGTCGAGGTCTACATCAGTACGCTGCGGCGCAAGATCGATACGCCCTTCGGCTGCCGGACCATTCTGACAGTGCGCGGGGCGGGATATCGGCTGGCCGCCCGTGGCTGAACGAACGCGTAGCCGGAACATGTGGTGGAGCTCGGTCCGGGCACGCACCACGACCGCGGCCACTGTGGTGGTGGCCATCGCCCTGACCGCGACCGGGCTGATCGTGCTCGCGGCGTTGCGCGGCAACCTGGTCGACAGCGCGGATCTGCAGGCAGGACAGACCGTTCGCGATATCGCCGGCCAGGTGGAGGCGGGTACACCGCTGTCCCAACTGCGCCTGCCGGACCCCGAGGACGAACCGGTACAGGTCGTTTCGGCCGACGGGCAGATTCTCGCCGCCGATGACGAACTGCGGGGCCAGGGTCCGATGGCCGATTTCGGACCGGGCTCCACCGCGGGTGACGACTCCCCGGAGAAGGACGGGCAGGACACTGAGGACGACTCGGCCGACGCGACCGAAGAGGGCGAGAGCGACGATGCGGGCGAGAGCGACGATGCGGGCGAGAGCGACGAAGACGACGCGGACGAGGACGAACAGGACGGATCACCGGGTTCCGGAAATATCGCCGCAGGTCCCGGAACCGACCGGGCGATCGGTGCCGACAGGGCAGATACCGGCCGGACCGGTGAGACGCTGTCGACCACCGAACCTGTTTTCGGGCAGTCGCAGTTGACAGTGGGCGATACCGAGCCGAGCAGTTATCGGATCGCCGCCCTGGCGAGCACGACTACAGACGGCCGAGCGGTCACCGTTTACGCGGGTGCGTCGCTGGATACCGCCGACAGTGCGGTCGCCGATGCGCGGCGCGCCATGCTGATCGGCCTGCCGTTGCTGCTCGCCGTTGTCGCCGGGGTGACCTGGCTGGTGACACGGTGGGCGTTACGGCCGGTCGAGTCCATCCGGTCCGAACTCGCCGAGATCATGCACGGAGACCTGTCGCGACGGGTCCCCGAACCCGCCGCCCGCGATGAGATCGCCCGGTTGGCCGCCACCACCAACGACACCCTCGCCGCACTGGAGCAGTCCTCGGAACGGCAGCGCCGGTTCATCGCCGATGCCGCGCACGAACTGCGCAGCCCCATCGCCAGTTTGCGTACCCAGCTCGAGGTTTCGCAGGCGTATCCGGGTCTACTCGAGCTGGACGGGTTGCTGGGCGATACCGTCCGCCTGGAACATCTCGCGGCAGATCTGCTGCTGCTGGCCCGGCTCGACGCGGGCGAGCAACCGCGATCGGACCGGGTCGATCTCGAGACGCTGGTCCAGGAGGAGCTGATCCACCGGGTCGGCGACCGGATACCGGTCGCCTCCGAACTCCTCGGCGGACCGCTCGTGATCACCGGCAGCCGCACCCAGATGGCCCGGGTCCTGGGTAATCTCGTCGACAATGCGCAGCGGCACGCCACGAAGACGGTGCGAGTGACATTGGAACACCGTGGCGAACACGCTGTCCTCGCTGTCGCCGACGACGGCCCCGGCGTCCCCGAAACCGACCGGGAGCGGATCTTCCAGCGTTTCGTACGCCTCGACGATGCCCGTAGCCGGGACGAAGGCGGTGCGGGCCTCGGGCTGGCAATCGTTCGCGATGTGGTCGGGCGCCACGGTGGCTCGATCCGGGTCGAGCCCGCGGATTCCGGCGGCGCTCGATTCGTGGTGCGGCTTCCGCTCACGCCTCGATCGTCCGATCAGCATCGGCGATCATGATGCAGGAGGCGGCCGAGGAGGTAGTAGCAAATTTCCCGATACTGGTGATCGGTGCGGGACAGTCCGGGCTTTCGGCCGGCTATCACCTGCGCCGGCGTGGACTTGTCCCCGGGCGGGATTTCCTCATCGTCGACCATGCTCCGGGCCCCGGTGGCGCCTGGCAGTTCCGCTGGCCGTCGCTGACCCTGAGCACGGTGAACCGGGTCCACGACCTGCCCGGCATGGCCTTCACCGAGAACTCGCGGGCCACCGACCCGGGTTCGGCCGGCGTCGACGTCCCGGCAGCGACCGCGGTGCCCCGCTACTACCAGCGCTACGAAGAACATTTCGAGCTGGCGGTACGCAGGCCCGTGAGTGTTCGGGTGGTATGCGACCGGAGGGAACGCGACGGGCTGCTGCACGTCGAAACCGACCGGGCGGGGACCATCCTGGTACGCGGTCTGATCAATGGAACCGGGACCTGGGAACATCCCTTCGTCCCGTATTACCGTGGCGCCGAAACCTTCGCCGGCCGGCAACTGCACACCCGCGACTACCGCAGCCCGGACGAGTTCGCCGGGCAGCACGTGGTCGTGGTCGGGGGTGGGATCTCCGCGGTCCAGTTGCTCGACGAGATATCGCGCGTCACCTCCACCACCTGGGTGACGCGGTCCGAACCGGCGTTCCGGGACAACGCGTTCGATGCGGACGCGGGCCGGCGGGCGGTGGCGATCGTCGAGGACAGAGTGCGCCGGGGGCTCCCGCCGGGCTCGGTGGTCTCGGTGACCGGCCTCCCGCTCGACGAACGGCTCCGGGCGGCCCGTGACCGCGGCGTATTACAGCGCCGGCCGATGTTCGACCAGATCGAGCCCGAGGGCGTGCGGTGGGCCGACGGGAGCTTCCGGGCCGCGCAGGTGATCCTGTGGGCGACCGGATTCCGCAGCGCTCTGGATCACCTGGCCCCGCTGCGGCTGCGCGGACCGGGCGGCGGAATCGCCATGACCGGCGGGCTCGCCACCCAGGTGGCGGTGGATCCTCGAATCCATCTGATCGGCTACGGACCGTCTGCCAGTACGGTGGGCGCGAACCGGGCCGGTCGGGCGGCCGCGGCGGAACTCACCGGCTACCTGGGCCTGAACCGAACCGTCGAGCCGGGCGACTGATCCGGTGCGGCGAGGGCGGACGGTTCACCCTGTTCAGTTCAGTAGGTCGTCCAGAATCCGGCGGGCGGTCACGACCCGTGCATCGTCACCCAGTTGGCGCGCCGTGTTGGCGGCGCTGACGATCGCATCGATCTCGAAAGCCAGGGCCTCCACACTCCGCCCGGGCAGATCACCGGTTTCCTGAGCCTTGCGGATCTCCGCCGCCAGGAACTGCATCCAGTCCTCGTGATCCACGGCGACCGCGTCACGAACCGGACCCGGTCTACTGTCGAATTCGGCGAGTACTGCGGCGCGGAAACAGCCGCCCGGGAATACCGGGTCGGTGATATAGCCCAGCCAGCGTTCGACCAGGGTGCGCAGCCTGGGCAGACCTCGCGGTACCGCCAGTGCGGGCGTGATGATCTGCTCGACGAACACCTCACGCCCCGCCCGGATCGCCGCCAGCTGGAGCGCTTCCTTCGTTTTGAACAGTGTGGCGATTCCGCTCTTGCTGATGCCCAGATCAGTCGCCAGCCGGCCCAGGCTGACACCCGCGAGTCCGTCGACCGATGCCACATCTGCGGCGTGCCGGGCAATCGCGGCCCGCGATCGGGCGCCTTTCACCAGCCGTTGATCCGCACTCACCTCTGCCATACGGACCATTCTGACACTTCCCTCTTGTCAATACGAACGATCGGTCGTATTTTCTATACGAACGTTCGTGCGTTTTATTCCTCCAGCCTCAGGACTTCCATGACCGAAATACAAGTGCGGACCGGCGGCCCGCAATCCACCGGAAACGCCACCGGCGCACTCGTCGTCGCCGCCGGCGCGGCCTTTCTCGCTTTCCTCGACCTGTCGGTCGTCAATATCGCCTTCCCCTCCCTCATCCGCGACCACCCCGGCACCTCGACCACCACCCTGACCTGGGTGGTCAGCGGATACGCCGTTGCTTTCGCCGCGCTGCTCACTCCCGGCGGCCGGGTCGCCGACACAGTGGGACGGCGCACACTTTTCCTCGCCGCCCTGATCGGTTTCGCATTTACCTCGCTGCTGTGCGGGCTCGCACCGAACGCCGGCTGGCTCGTCGCCGGACGCGTGGCACAGGGTGCGACGGCCGCGCTGATGGTGCCTTCCGCCCTCGGCGCGTTGCTCAGCGTCACGCCGCGCGAACGGATCGGCGGCGCCATCGCGGCCTGGTCCGCGGCCGGTGGTCTCGCTGCGGTCGTAGGGCCGGCGGTCGGTGGTGCGCTGGTCGAAGCCTTCGGCTGGCGTTCGGTCTTCGTGATCAATGTGCCGATCGCACTTGCGCTGGCCGGTATGGCATTTCGCATATTGGTATCGGACACCGTGGGTACCCGGGGCGCCCTGCCGGACCCGGTCGGGACGATCATGATCACACTAGGATTGGCCGGGCTCGTCGCCGGAGTCACCGAGGGTCAGCGCTGGGGCTGGACCGCGCCCGGCACCCTCGCACTCCTCGGATTCGGCGCCGCTCTGACCCTCGCCGCCCTCCGCCGTTCGTTCCGCCATCCGAATCCAGCCCTCGCCGTCGATCTCTGGCGGAACCGGACGTTCGCGCTGGCCAATGCCGCCTCCTTCGCTTTCGGTGCCGCCATGTTCGCCTGGCTGCTGGCCGGTCCGATGTTCCTCGACACACTGTGGGGCTATTCGGTACTCGGCTCGGCCGCGGCGTTGAGCGTGGGCGCGGTGGCCTCCATGGTGACCGCGACACTCACCGGTCGCATCACGGCGCCGGGTACCCGGCGCTGGGCCGGGGTGCTCGGTGTCCTGATGTTCATCGCCACCCTCGTCTGGATGAGCACTGATGCGTTCGGCCCCACGCCGGCACTGTGGTCTGCATGGATACCGGCCGGGGTGCTGGGCGGCGGCGGTATCGGGATCGCGGTGACCGTCCTGGGCACCACCGCCGCGAGCGCGTTACCGCCGCACCGGTTCGCAGCGGGTACCGGCATGAACCTGACCGCCCGGCAATTGGGCGGCGCGCTCGGAATCGCCGCGCTCGCCGCGGTACTCGCGGCGCACCCCGAAGACCCCCGAGCCGGTTTCCACTTTCTGTTCCTGCTCTGCGCGGGCTTCGCCGCCGTCGCGGCCTGCCTGATCGCGGTCCCGTCCCGACAGGAGTCGATATGATCCACCGCCACCTCCACACCGAATCCGACGATCCGATGCTGATCACCTCGGACAATGCCCGTGCGCTACTGCACGGCGCGCCGTGGCGGCGCTACGCGGTGCTCGGCGATTCCATTGCGCAGGGGGTTGGCGACGCATCGGCGGGCTACCGCGATATCGGCTGGGCCGAACGCGTCGCCGAGGTGCTCACCGCGGTGAATCCCGGTATGGCCTACCTGAACACCGGCAGGATCGGCGCCACCTCCGATCAGATGCTCGACGAACAACTATCACGGGTACTGGATTTCCGGCCCGACCTCGTGCACGTGAGCTGCGGCGGAAACGATCTGTTCCATCCCGGCGGCGACCCGGATCGGTTGCGGGCCAATCTCGATACCGCGTTCTCCGCGCTCGCCGCCACCGGCGCCCAGTTGTGCGTATTCACGGTCGCCGATGTCTGGGAAACCGCCAGAATGGCGCCGATGCGGCCCATGCGCCCCCGGATGGCCGAACTCAACGAGATCGTCCGCGCGCAGGCCGCCCGACACGACGCGCTGCTGGTGGACCTCTGGGAGCATCCATTGCGGCTACGTCCGGACCTCATGAGCGCCGACCTCATCCATTTCACGACCAGTGGGCACGCGGTGGTCGCGACGGAGATGATCCGAGCTCTGGCCCAGCGGATCTCGGCAACCGCCCCGCAAGTCGGACCGGCGCGACTCTGAACAGGATCCACTTTGTCGGCGGAAGCGGTTAAGATCTGCGCCGGGCATGAGCGAGGAGGAGAAGGTACCGACGTGGGAAGCTTCGGCCGTAGGTCACGGGCGCGGTGGGGATCCGGGGCAGGGGTAACAATCCCCGCGATCACTGCGGGTCGGGGGGTCGACCCATAAGCTCACGCGAGCATTCACAGGTGGCTGTTCCACCGAGGTGAGCACCGCCGGCTCAATGGATTTCGTTGCCGCCCTGGCTCGGCCGCGATCTGCCGGACATCTACCCGCACCACTCCGCATCGGCGGTGCGTCATCGAGAAGTCGACTCTTCCCTGGCCGTCACCGGTCGCAGGAGAGACGGGTAGCGATGTCCGGGCAAATACCGGGCGAGGATCGCGATTCCGGCGGCGCTCACCTGTCCTCACCCCGGACAGATCCCACCACAGCGTGTTGGCCCGGAGTCGTCACATTCCCGGTATTCCTCCCGAACCGCGCACTGCCCGATCACTGTTCACCATCACGTATTTCCATGAAGGAGTTCCCATGTCCAGACGTTCGCCCGCGTTCCGGATCCCCGGTGTCATGGCAGGCCTCGTCGTGCTGAGCTGTGCCGTGCTGACCCTGTCCGGGTGTACCGGCGGGGAAGACTCGGCCCAGGGTTCCCCGGCTTCGCCGGCAGTCACGGTTCCCGGACAGAACGGCGCAGACGACGGCGGCGACGTCGACTTCGATGCCGCCATCGGCGACTGTGTCGCGCTGTCTGGGACGATGATGGACGCGGAGATCGACCACGCACCGTGCGGTTCGGCGAATTCGAACTACAAGGTGGTCGCCAAAGCACCTACCCAGGACGGCTGTGCCTCCGATGTCGACCAGACGTACTACGTGACGCTGGGCGGCGAGGAACAGGGCGCCCTGTGCCTCGATATCGACTGGATCGAGGGCCAGTGCATGACCGTTCCGTCGGGCAGCGACAGCCCCACCCACAGCCCGTGCACGCCGGGTAAGCCCGATACCGTTCACGTGCTGAAGATCCTGACCGGTACCACCGACGAATCCGGGTGCCCCGACGCGGCCACCAGCTACTACACCTACGACGAGAGGCAACTCGTCACCTGCGTCGCCGAGGTGTAGCGGCACGTCCGGTTACCGGCAGGCGTGGCCTCACCTCGGGGTGTGAGGCCACGCGCGCTCCGGGCTGCTCGGGCCCGGAAATTCGGCCCCGGGCCGATAACGGCGGCACTGTTTGCCGCTGACCAGCGGAGTTACACTGAATTCGGTACTCGAATACGCGCAATGTCCACGTATGGCGGGGGGATAGCCGCTACCAGGACTGCTGTGATGGATATCCGAACAGACGAGATAGCCGCCGGTATCTACCGATTCTCCACCTTCGTACCCGAGCTCGGCCCGACCGGTTTCACCTTCAATCAGTTCTTCGTCGACGCAGCGGAACCCTTGCTGTTCCATACCGGGATGCGGGCGCTGTTTCCCTCCGTTTCCGCCGCCGTAGCGCGGATCAGGCCCGTCGAGGACCTCCGCTGGATCACCTTCGGTCATGTGGAGGCCGACGAGAGCGGTGCGATGAATCTGTTCCTGAACGCGGCGCCACGCGCACAGGTGGCGCACGGTGTCGTGGGCTGTGAGGTCTCGCTGAACGATCTGGCCGATCGGCTCCCGTTGCAACTTGCCGACGGCGAGATCATCGATCTGGGTGACCGCCGCATCCAGCATCTCGACACCCCGCACGCACCGCACAACTGGGAGGCACGGGTCCTGTACGAGGAGGCCACCGGTGTGCTGTTCTGCGGCGATCTGATGACCCAACTCGGGAACGGTCCCGCGATGACCGGCGCCGATCTGGTCGGCCCGGCCGAGGTCGCCGAGGACGCCTTCCACGCGACATCGCTGGGACCGGCCGTTCCGGCGACGTTGCACCGGCTGGCCGAATTGCGGCCGACCACACTTGCCGTGATGCACGGCTCGAGTTTCACCGGCGACGGGGCCGCGGCCCTGCACGACCTCGCAACGGTCTACGAGAACCGGATGGCCGCCTGACGGCCCGTAGGGTTCGACAGGGTGTCACATACCCGGTGACCGAGCGAGGAGAAACTGGATGAGCGGACACGACCGGCCGGCTCGCACACCGAGCCGATGGGAGGAACTGACAGCGGCCGACCCCGCCCAATCCGACTGGTACGTGCAGCGGTTCCGAACATTGGCGGCCGAGGGACACGACATCTTCGGCGAGGCACGGCTGATCGATGCGATGCTGGGCCGGCGCGGTCGTGTACTCGATGCGGGCTGCGGGCCCGGACGGCTCGGCGGGCACCTGCACAACGCCGGTCATTCGGTCGTCGGCGTCGATATCGACCCGGTCCTGATCGCCGCCGCCGAAGCCGACTACCCCGGCCCGACCTGGCTGGTCGGTGATCTCGCCGAACTGGATCTGCCGGCCCGCGGCGTCGCCGCGGATTTCGATGTGATCGTCTGCGCCGGCAATGTGATGACATTCCTGGCGCCGCCCACCCGGCCGGCAGTGCTGGCCGGATTCGCACGCCATCTCGCACCGGAGGGCAGGGTTGTCACCGGGTTCGGCGCCGGCCGCGGCTACGATTTCGCGCAGTTCCGCGCCGACGCCGACGAACAGGGACTCACCGTGGATCTCCTGCTGTCCACCTGGGATCTGCGACCGTTCACGGAGGGCTCGGAATTCCTGGTCGCGGTGTTCTCACCCGCGCATGCCGATCGGTGACAGTCTGCTGAGCAGAACCGGATACCTCTTACACCGTCGCTCGCTGATCGCGCACGCCCTGCACACGGCCCGCGAATCACCCGACTTCCATACGCCGACCACACCGGCACTGATGCAGGGCGCCGACGAGGAAAGTACGGTTCCTCGAGGTCGGCGACCTGTCGGCCGCGCCCGACGATAGGTGGGGTGAGGTGGAAAGCTTCGGATTCGGAAGGCCGCTACCCACAGTGGATTCCGACCAAACGATAGGTCTGATGCAACATTTCTACTTCGATGCCGTACTCGGCAACGTGGCCCACACCCTTTTACGGGACCGGGCCCCATCTCTTCGAGACCAACGAGGACTGCCGGCATGTGTGACTGGGCAATGCCCATCTGGGACCGGATCATCCGAGCAGCCCGGCCGGCGGACAGGTGATCACCCCGACGGCAGCCCCGGCACCATCGAGATGCGTAACGAAATGGACGCCGCAGCCTATAGCGCAGATTGGTCGGCCGTCACCGATAGCTCGGTCGCCGCGATGCTCGGCGTGATTACCGAGCTGTGTGCCGCGCCCCCCGGCGTGGTCATGCCGGACTTGCGTTCTCACTACCTTCTGGAGTCGTCATGAGTTCACCCACGCTCGCGGTCGCGGTGCTCGGCGCCGGCCCTTTCGCCGACCGGATCGCAGACCGGATCCGGGCACGCGCAGACCTCGAGGTATCCACGCGGACGGAAGCTACGAAATCCCCGCCGACGGGGACGGCATGCGTCGTCTATGTACCGACGTTCGCCGAGATCGCCGCGGGCACACCCGGTGACGTTCTGCCCCGGCTGCTACGGGACGGCCACGACGTCATATCGACGGCACCGCTGGACGGGCTCGTACCACCGGTGGAGCTGCTGCAGGCCTGCCGGACCGGTTGTTCCACCTTCCACGCCACCGGAGCCTTCCAAGCCACCATCCCGGCGCGGCTGATCCGCTCGCTGACCGAGGTGACCCGGGGTATCCGGCGCGTGCAGCTGGTCGAGGAACTCGATTTCCCCGAGACCGGGGTATATCCGTGGGGCACCCGGCACGATATCGGTATCGGAACCACCGGGCCCGAAACCGCCACCGCCGGCGCCGCCGCAGTCGACGGCTACTACGCGGCGGGATTACGGGTCCTCGACGACGCGGTGTTCCACAGTGCGGCGGGTACGGCCGCGACGCCGAGCCGCACGGTCGCAGTGGTCACCAACGGTTCCGGAACGGTCCAGAAGGTCATCGTCGACCGTGACCTCGGGCCCGGGTTGAGCTACCGATCGATCTGGACCACCGCCACCGCGGACCGGGCGCCACTGCGATATCAGCTCGTCACGACCACCGACACCGCGAAGGGTACGGCCAACGTCCGGTTCCGGTTCACCGACGGACTCCATCCCGCCGACCACCTGACCTGTGCGAACGTGATCGAAGCGGTGCGCCCCGTGCACGAGCACGGTCCCGGGATAGCGCATCGGGATCTGTCGATCACCCGCGTGGCGGCCGATACACAGCTCACCACCTGATCCGGATCGGGCGGACGCCGAAGGCTGGCGCGCACCCGCGGCGCCGCCACGGCGGCCGCGCATCGGCCGCTGTCCGGCACCATTGCGGGCGACCGAACCGAACATCACGCCGGTGGCAGACTGCTTTCGGCTCGCCACGCCGTGGCCCCGGGCGTCGAAACCCGGATGGCCGCAGGTCTCGAAATCATCTATTCCGGTAGCCGAACCCAGCCCCGCGATCCACGAGTGCAATGCTGGAACAGCAGCACGAATGATCACCCGGTCCCCGCGGCCGATCGATACCCCTTGGCGACCTCGGACCGCCGCAGTGGACAGCATCCGCGATTCAGTGCACATCGGACTCTCTGAACCCCGCACTGCCCACGGCAGGCGGTGAAAGGTGAGCAACATGAAGCTGACAGTCATCGGCGGCACCGGCCGGATCGGTTCGCAGGTTGTCGCGAAACTGAGAGCGGCCGGTCACGACCCGGTACCCGCCGCACCCTCCACCGGCGTCGACCTGATCACCGGAGAGGGCATCGACGAGGCGGTAGAGGGTGCCGACGTAGTGGTGAACCTGGCCAACTCGCCCACTTTCGACGAGGCCTCGCTGGACTTCTTCCGTACCTCCATGGACAACCTGATCGCCGCCGGTGACCGGGCCGGAGTGAAACACCAGGTGGTGCTCTCGATCGTCGGGGTGGACAAGGTGCCGCAGCTGGACTACTACCGCGCCAAAACACTGCAGGAGGAGTTGCTCCGTCAGGGCCCCACGCCGTATTCCATCGTCCGCGCCACCCAGTTCTTCGAGTTCATGGACGCGGTGATGTCCTGGTCATCCGATGACTCCACAGTCCGGCTGCCCGCGACCCGCCTGCAGCCGATGGCGGCCGCGGATGTCGTGGACGCGGTGGTCGGTGTTGCGGTGGGCGCCCCACTGCAGGGGGTCCGCAATGTCGCCGGTCCCGATGTCCTCCCGCTGGACGAGATCGGCCGGATGACCCTGATAGCCCGGCACGACGACCGGGTCGTGGTCACCGACGAGACCGCCGGGATGTTCGCGGCGATCACCGGTGACGAACTCCTCGCAGGGCCGGAGGCACACCTCGCCCCCACCCACTACCGAGACCGGCTCGAGACGACTCGCTGACCGGGTCCTGCCGGCCGGGGCATCCGCGCCGGGAAAGCGATATTCGAGCACGGGCCCGGCCGGCCCACGAGTCGCGGCCGGGCCCGGCCGCGACTACCACGTGTCCGGCCGACCGCGAAAGTCCCCGGGCTCTTCCGGTGCCCACGCATGGATCCCCGCTTCCTGAAGCCGCTTTCAGGCCGCTTCAGGCTCCCTTCAGCACCTGCTTGTGACAGTGGCGGAGGTAGCTGATGACGGAGAAAGGGGATTACAGATCATGAACCCGACGGTCCGTATCGATGGAGACCCCTATCAGGTGGTGGGGAGGACTCGCTTGGCAGCGGTTTCGCGGGCGAGCTATGGGAAATACCGGTTCGTCCTGCGGCGGCTGACGGACGGATCGCTGTGGACCGCGTTCGACAACCGGGTCACGCCCGCCTCGGAACTGGTGCCGCACCGCCCCGGCGCGTGAACCAATCACCGATCGGGGAACTGCCGCCTAGAAGTTATGGACCAGTTATGGATCAGTTATCGAGCGGACAGAAAAGCCGGGACGCGCAGGCCCACAATTCGAGTCACCGCCGTTTCACGACAGGTGATTCGACACGATCCACAGTGGGCATTCTCCAAGAGTCCGGGGACAGCGGCTATTCCAGCCTTCGGATTCACCTCGGAGCACCCCCGGGGGGCGGCACCCGTTCCGCAACATAGACAATGCAATGTTGCGGATCCGAAAACACGGCGTACTCAATGTGATTGAAACCACAGAGTTTTAAGCAAATGATCAGCACACCGTGGCGAGGTACTCGTCGTACTGTCTAGCCCGACAATGAAACTCCGGGTTTCCCGGCCGAACGTTGGATGGACATGCTTCACCTCGAACACTTCGCGTTCGGCTGGTTAACGCCCGCCCTCGCCTACTTCCTCTCGGCCACCGGTTGCGCCATCGGATTACAGTGCACCAAACAGGCACGCTATGGCCGGCGCCGAGCGGTCTGGCTGATCCTGGGTGCCGTCACCGTGGGCGGTACCGGCATCTGGGTCATGCATTTCGTTGCGATGCTGGGTTTTTCCATCGACGGCGCACAGATCCGCTTCGACGTGCCGCTCACCCTGCTGAGCGCTGCCATCGCAATCGGTGTGGTCGGCATCGGGCTTTTTCTGGTGACCGCGCCGGGCTCCGGAATTCCCGCACTGCTGACCGGTGGCGCGATCACCGGGCTGGGCATCGGCGCGATGCACTTCACCGGCATGTACGCGATGCGCACGGACGCCCATATCGAGTACGACCCCGCCCGCGTGGCCCTCTCGCTGGTGATCGCCACCGTCGCGGCCACCGCCACACTCTGGTTCAGCATGCGATCCTGGGGGCTGCTTTCCACCCTGGGCGCGGCGTTGATCATGGCCGCCGCGGTGGCCACGATGCACTACACCGGAATGTCGGCCATGCACGCACATTCCGTTCCCGACGCCGCGCCTCCCACAGGAGCCGAGCCGCTACAGGTGCTGGGTCCGCTACTGGGCGGCATCAGCGTCGTCACAGTGGTCCTGCTGATCGGCGTGAGCATGGCGCTGACGAATCCGCACGCACCCACCACCCCGGCCGTTCCGAGCACTCCGGAGCGGGAACGGCGACCGGCACGCTGATCACGCTTCGCCGGGCATGGATATCGCCGCGTTCGACGACGCCGCCGATGGTGAGGGTTCCCGCGTACAGTCCCTCGCCGGTGAGCGCCGCGTGCAGGGTGATCGCGTAGTTGCGTAGCGCGGCGGACGCCAGAGCGAGCTGACCCAGAGCGGGCATCGGGCGCACGCTGGAGGTCCCGCCGGCGAACAACCGCCCGCCACGCCCCCGGGCGCGCATAGCGGGCAGCACGGCCGCCACGACGTCCACCGCGGGCAGTACCCAGGAGAACGCCGCTTCGACGGACGCCGAGTCCACATCGGCGATGGGTGTCGGCGGGCGACTGGAACCGGTTCCGTAGTAGACGAGTTCGATCTCCGCGGTATCGATCTCCGCGAGCACCGCCCGCAACGCGTTCCGGTCGGTGACGTCGACGGCGTAGGTCGTCGCTTCGATACCCTGTCCGGCGAGTTCCCGAAGCCGGGGTACTGCGTCGGGCGGTCACCGACGACGATGTCGTACATCTGATCTGGGGGCTGTCGCTCCTGGGCGACGCCGCGGGCCCGGAACCGGCGAACCGCCGCCTGATCTCGGCGCTGGACGGCCTGCGCACCGAGCGTGGCTGAATCCGGCCGAACGCGTTTGCCCGCGATAGGAACGGCCACGGCGGTGCCGGTGATCCGCGAGGTCACCCGCACCGCCGTGGCCGTCAGCGGTCGTCAGGGAACGAGGTCAGTAATAGTGACGCCGACCGGCGACCGGGCGGCCCACCGAACCGGCGATGGCCAGGACCGCACCGACGACGAGCAGCACGAGACCGATGGTGGTGAGAACGCCGATACCGAGCAGGTAACCGACGATGAGCAGGACGAGTCCGAGAACGATCATGACACTGACTTTCTGATTCGGGATTGGACGTCCGGGGAGTACCCCGGAATTACTTTGCCGCTGCCGCACCTTTGTCCGGCTTACGCAGCAACTTGCTGATAGACCAGGCCCGAGCATCCGACCCGGCGGATGCCGGCGCGGTCTTCTTCGCCGGATCCTCGGCCTTGGCGAGATCTCGCTGAACCGCGGCGATCTCCTTGCGCGACTCCCGGAGTTCACGCCGCGTGGCCACACCCCTGCGGGTGGACCGCCACACGCCGGCCGAGACTAGACCTACGCCCAGCCCACCGACCACACCGACGGTGATACCGATGAGGAATAATTCACCGGTGGTTCCGGCGAAGTGATAGTCGAAGACGGAGAAGTCACTGGTCAGCCGATTGACATCACTGGTATTGGCCGCGACGCCGGCAACGCCGGCGGCAACCGCCGCAACGGCGATCACGAGCCCAAGAACAACGATCATGGCAATTCCCGTGGGGTAGAGGGACACTGTGCTCCCGCTATTCCCGGTCGTTGCGATATCAAACGCTGCGAAGCCGATGTCCGCCACGCGGATTCACCGGACGGCCGGTACCGACCCGGCCCGAATCGAGCTCAGGCGAACAGGTCGCGCACGAACGGCACCGAATCGGGAAGCGAATCGTTGACCGCTCCGTCGTGATCGGTGGGGTACACCTTCAATGTCACCGGCTGGCGGTTCGCCGTCAGCACCCCCGCGAACCGCAACGTCTCCGGCGTGATCACATCGGTATCGCGCAACCCCTGCCCGAGGAACAGCGGTTCGGCGTAGCCGGTTTCCGGCAGACCCAGGTAACGCTCGAGCAGCCCGTGCAGGTCCGGGATATCCGACAACGGACGAGTGAAGAGGCCACCGATCACCACACCACCTGCCACCAGTTCGTCGCCGAGCGGCGACAGGCATTCGGTGCGTGCGCGTTCCAGCCAGTACCGGCCGGAATCGGTCAGCAGGGATTCGATGTTCAGTTCGGGATAGGTGGTGCGCAGACCGTTGAGCAGGTACAGGGCGTACCCCGTTGTGTGCGCGCCCAGTTTCACCGGCGGCACACCCGGTCCCATCAGAGCGAGGATGTTCTCGATGTATGCGGGGACACCGGTGGCGACGGCGCCCCGGTAGTCGAGGTCGGGCCCGCCGAACTCGGTGGCGTACCGGGCGGTGGTCACCGCCGCTCCCCCACCCTGTGACTGCCCGACCACGACCCATTTGTTCGACAGCGCCGGGTAGTGCCCGGACGCGGCACGCACCGCGTCGACGACGTTGTGCGCCTCCACTACTCCGTTGAGGTACGGATGCTCGCCGGGTGTCCCCAGCCCGGCATAGTCGGCGGCGACGATGGCGTAGCCCTGCGCCAGCCATTTCCCCAGGTACGCCCAGTCCCGTTCGACGGCCCCCGGGCCGGCCACACTGTAGGCGCAGGAATCGCCGAGCCCGACCGTGCCGTGCGCCCAGGCGATGATCGGCCAGCCGTCGGCCGGGGGCACGCCGGGCGGGAAGTACACGGCCGCACTGGCGACGGTGGGCCGGCCGCCCACCGTGGTGCTCGTGTAGAGCATCCGCTCCGAGGCGGCCGACCCCGGCAGTACGGCCGGGGCGGCTACTGGTTCCACGGATTCGACGACGCCGGGCCCCGGGTCCGCGACCGCGTGTCCGCCGGGCAGCCCGGAGATCGCCGCCGCCGCGAACAGCGCGGTGGCCGCGGCGCTATGTAGTCTCCCCATGGTGTTCCTCTCGCCGGCTGGGACACCGGCACGACCCCGGCGCTGCGCAGACAGTCTTACAGTCGGACGGGCGACCGGCCACCCGGCATACCGATCGACCACTGGAAAACGGGGAGGTACGGCGATGCGGATATCAGGGCGGCCGGGCGGAAAACCTCGGAGCACGGTGCTGATACGCGATGCTGATACACGGTGCGGTCGGCGACCGGCCCTGGCGGTGACCTCGACGGGCAGCGCGCAGGAGGTCAGCGCGGGCCGGAACGGCCGCGGAAGGTAGCTTCCAGTTCCGCCAGGGTGGTCCGCAGTTCCGCCGGGTCGTTGTCCTTGAAGATTCCGTCATATCCGGATTCGGCCCGGATCGCTGCTTCCACGGCTGGGTCGTGGTAGAGGTCGGCCAGCGCCAGCAGTGTGCGGTCGTCCTTGTCCTCGGCGCGGGCAGCGAAGATGTTGATGTACTGGGTAAGTTCCGGACGCTGCGGATCGTCGGTGTAGATGACATCGTCGGCGGTGAGGCCGGCCGGAACGGCGAACGTATCGTCCACGAAGGCGGCGGCCACACTGTCGAGGGATTGCGCGGTCAGCGGGGGATCGATCGGGGTGAGCCGGACCCGCGACGCGGCGATATCCACGTCCTCGATGCGCGAATCCCAGCTCGGGCCGCCTTTCAGGACGATCAGCCCGGCGGCGGCCAGCCCCAGTAACGGCCGCACCTGGTTGGCCGGATTGTTGCTCAGGGTGATCTCGCCGCCGGGCGGGATATCGGCCACCGACCCGTACTTCTTCGAATAGAGGGTCAGCGGGAAGATCTCGGTCGCGCCGATCGGGGTCAGATCGTCGTTGTCGGCCACGTTGTAGTTCGCGAGATAGCGCACATGCTGGAACTTGTTGAGATCGATCCGGCCCTGCGACAGGGCCGGGTTCGGCTGGTTGTAATCGGAGAAGTTCACCAATTCCACGGTGATCCCGCGTTCGGCTGCTTTCTCCCTGTACACCTCCCAATGCGGTAGTGCCAGATCGTTCACTCCGATCCGCACCACATCCGGGTCGCGGCTCTGGCCGCAGGCCGGTAGGAGTGCGGCCAGCGCGAGCAGGACCGGAACAACGGCGAAACGACGCATACCTCGCATTGTGCGCAAAGTAGGCGGTCGCCCACCGGTCGGGCCAGAATTTCGTTCAGGCAAATCCCAACCGTTGCCGTCCCGGTGCCCCCGCCGCTTGGATCATCGAGTCCACACGATCACGATCATTCGGGAGCAGGCGTTGAAATTCCCTCGGTTACTGGTGATCCCAGCATTGGCAGTCGCTGCGGCGCTCGCCCTCACCGGCTGTGGCGGTGGTGACTCCGCCTCCGGTGATGTGGTGCGGATCGGTACCACCGAGAGCGATCGTGCGTGGGACGTGTTCGAGCAGAAGGCCCAGGACGCGGGCATCCCACTGCAGATCACGAACTACTCCGACTACTCACAGCCCAATATCGCCCTCTCGCAGGGGCAGATCGATGTCAACCTGTTCCAGCACCTGCAATTCCTCGGCGAATACAATGTCGCCAACAATGCCGATCTGACCCCCATCGGCGCGACTCAGATCGTCCCGCTCGGGCTGTATTCGAAAAAGCACAGATCACTGGCCGATATCCCCGCCGGCGGTGAGATCGCGATTCCCAACGATCCTTCGAACCAGGCGCGGGCACTGTTCGTCTTGAAGGCAGCCGGCCTGGTTGAACTCACCTCCGACACCCTCGCCCCCTCTCCAGCCGATATCGATCGGGGCGCGTCCAAGGTGAAGGTCACCCCCGTCGACGCGGCGCAGACCGCGCTGTCGGTGGCATCGGTCGACGGCTCCATCATCAACAACACCTTCCTGGAACGGTCCGGTATCGACCCCCGGTCAGCGCTGTTCAAGGACGATCCGTCCAGCCCGGGCGCCGAACCGTACATCAACGCTTTCGTCGCCCGCGCCGAGGACAAGGCCGACCCGACCTATCAGCGACTGGTGGAGATCTGGCACGATCCCGAGGTCCAGCAGGCGGTCGCCGAATCGTCCGAGGGCACTTCGGTGGAGGTCCGGCGCACCGGGCCCGATCTCGAACCCATTCTGCACCGGGTGCAGCAGACGATCCGCGACGGACAGTGACAGGCGCACCGGCCGGACCGGACGCCGCGAGTCCCGCAGTCGAATTCCGTTCGGTGACCAAGGTGTTCCGAACAGGAAAAAGCGAAGAGAAGGCGCTGTCCGATATCGATCTACGGATCGAAAAGGGCGAGATCTTCGGCGTGATCGGCTACTCCGGCGCGGGGAAGAGTACTTTGGTCCGGCTCATCAACGCCCTGGAGAAACCGACCAGCGGCACCATAGAGATCTCGGGTACGCCCATCACCGGCGTCTCCGAGGCCCAGGTGCGCCGGATACGACGCGAGATCGGCATGGTTTTCCAGCAGTTCAATCTCTTCCGTTCGCGCACCGCGGCCGGAAATATCGAGTACCCGCTGAAAGTGGCGGGCTGGCCGCGCGCGAAGCGCAAAGAACGGCTGGCCGAGTTGCTGGAGTTCGTCGGGCTGTCCGATAAGGCGCGCAGTTACCCGGATCAGTTGTCGGGCGGACAGAAACAGCGGGTCGGGATCGCACGGGCACTGGCCACCTCGCCATCGCTGCTGCTCGCGGACGAGGCCACCTCGGCGCTGGACCCGGAAACCACCGGTGAGGTGCTGCGTCTGCTCCGCAAGATCAACACCGAACTGGGCGTGACCATCGTGGTGATCACCCATGAGATGGATGTCATCCGGACGGTGGCCGATCGGGTCGCGGTACTGGCCGAGGGCCGGATCGTGGAGTTGGCGAACACTTTCGACGTATTCGCCGCGCCACAAGCGGTTCCGACCCGGTCGTTCGTCGATACCGTGCTGCACAATCGGCCCGCGCCCGAGGAACTGCGCCGTCTCGACGACCTGCACCGAGGTCGGCTGGTGACCGTCGATATAGATGATGCACGGGGTGTCGGAGCCGCGCTCACCACCGCCGCCCACGCCGGGGTGGGCTTCGAGGTGGTGTACGGCGGAGTGAGCACCCTGCAGGACAAGACTTTCGGCAGTATCACCCTCGCGCTCGACGGCCCGGATGACGCCGTCGAGAAGGTGATCGCACAACTCGACCGACGGTGACGAGGACCACATGCATACCGATTGGGACAAGCTGCGGCCGATTCTCACCGAGGCCGTCGGCACCACCATCTATCTCGTATTGCTCACCTTCGTGGTGGGCGGGGTCATCGGGCTGTTCCTCGGTACCGCGCTCTACACCACCCGCAAAGGCGGGCTGCTGGCCAACAGCCCGATCAACTGGCTGCTCAATGTGCTGGTCAATATCGTGCGCCCGATCCCGTTCATCATCCTGCTGGCCGCGCTCGGCCCGATCACACTCGAAGTGGTGGGCACGACCATCGGCACCGACGCGGCGGCCTTCGTCATGATCGTGGCCGCCTCTTTCGGGATCGCCCGCATCGTCGAACAGAATCTGGTCACGGTCGACCCCGGTGTGATCGAGGCGGCGCGTGCGATGGGCGCGGGGCCGCTCCGGATCATCCTGACGCTGCTCGTGCCCGAAGCGCTGGGCCCGCTGATCCTCGGGTACACCTTCATCATCATCGCCATCGTGGACATGTCCGCTATGGCAGGCACGGTCGGCGGCGGCGGCCTCGGTGATTTCGCCCTGGTGTACGGGTATCAGCGGTTCGATTGGGAAGTCACGCTGGTGGCCACCCTGCTCATCATCGCCGGTGTGCAGGGCATCCAGTTCCTGGGCAACTGGACAGCGCGCAAGGTGTTGCGCCGCTGACCCCGACCTGTTGTTCAGGGGCGAACCGGCCGGGCGCCACTCAGAATCGCCTCGACGGTCTCGTCCACGGTGAGATCCGATGTGTCGAGCCATGTCCCCACCCGCGGTGTCCCCTCACGCAGCACGGTGTCCAGCGCGGCGACCGTGAATGTGCCGTAGGCGTTCTTCTTCCGCCCGGCTTCGCGCGCGGCCACCGCCTCGGGCCGCGGCGCCAAGACGATCACGTACAGCGGGTCGGTCCGGATCTGCTCGACGGTCCACGGGAGGTGTTCACCGAGCACCACATCCTGCAGAACCGCCGTGAAACCGGCGCGGGCGTATCCGTCGGCGGCCGCCGCGGACAGCTGATGACGTAGCCGCAGCTGCTCTACCGCGGCCGCAGTGGGCTCCGCACTCATTTCCGCCCGCCCGTTCACCACGAAGCTGCGGAACGCGTCACCGCGAACATGCGCCGAGCGCGGTAACCGTTCGGCCAACGCCTGGGCGACCGTGGACTTACCCGCGGCCTGGATCCCGGTGATCAGATAGACAGAACCCGACATCCCTCCATGATGGCAGAGCGGCAATCGGCTACGCGCCGCGGATTCTCCTGCAGAGCACATCGATCGACAGGCCTCGTTCCGCCTCACCGCGGCGTTCTCGTGAAGGGATCATCCTCCCGATCGCCGGCCGACGGGCGACACGCCGTAGCGCGGAACCCGTGGTTCTCCGGCAGTGCGCAGCCCTCGGGAGATAGTTGCCGTATGGACGTGGACAGTGACACCGCAGCGGCGGCCGAGCGGGTTCTCCACGCTGCGCTCGGCACTGTCGATCTGCTGTCGATCTTCGTCGGTGATCGCCTCGGCTGGTATCGCAGCCTGGCGCACGAGGGGCCGGCGACTGCCGCGCAACTGGCCGAGCGCACCGCCACCCACCCCCGTTATGCCCGGGAATGGCTGGAGCAACAGGCTGTCACCGGCCTGCTCGCCGTACACCGCGACGGTTCCGCCGAAGATCGGATGTTCGCCTTGCCGGACGGGATGGCCGAGGTGCTCACCGATGAGCACAGCCTCAACTATCTGGCCCCGTTCGCGCGGTTGTTCGGCGCGACGGGCCCGGCCCTCCCCCGGTTGCTCGACGCCTACCGCACCGGAGGCGGTGTGAGCTGGGACGAGTTGGGCGACGATGCGCGTGAGGGGCAAGCCGACGGTAACCGCCCCTGGTACGAACATCGCCTCGCCGATGCCCTTGCGGGCGTGCCCGCACTGGACGCCCTGTTGCGTGGGTCCGGCACCCGGATCCTCGATATCGGCTGCGGCGCCGGATGGTCGGCGATCGCGCTCGCGCGCGCATACCCGGAGGCGCGGGTGCACGGCGTCGATATCGATGCGCCGTCGGTACGGATGGCGCTCCGCAACGCTGTCACCACAGGCGTCGCACAGCGCTGCGAGTTCACGCTCGCCGACGCGGCGCAGCTGCCGGAGGGCAGTTACGATATCGCGTTCGCGTTCGAGTGCGTGCACGATATGCCTCGCCCGGTCGAGGTATTGGCGGCCGTTCGACGCGCGCTGGCACCCGGCGCCCCGCTGGTGGTGATGGATGAGGCGGTGGCCGAGGAGTTCACGCCCGACGGCGACGAGCTGGAACGGCTGATGTACGGCTTCAGTCTGTTCGTCTGCCTGCCGGATGGGATGTCGAGTCCGCCCAGCGCCGGCACCGGCACCGTGATGCGGCAGCAGACCCTGCGGGACTATGCGTTCGCGGCGGGCTTCACCTCGGTCGAGGTCCTACCGATCGCAGACTTCGGCTTCTGGCGTTTCTACCGTCTCGGCTGAGTGGACCAACTCGGTTCCGGGTCGTCGGCCGGGTGCGGTCACCACGACAGTGGAATCCGCATCTCTACCGTCGTGCCACCGGCGGTGATGGTTACCTCCACCTCCGGGATCAAGGCCCGGATCATGGCCATTCCACGCCCGCGGACCTGATCCGGGCCGGGATCGGGATCCTTCCAGCGACCGTGATCGGCAACGGTGATCCGCAGGCAGCCGGCCTCACGTACGAACCACAAACGGATCGTGCCACCGTCACCCCGGTGACCGTGCTCGATCGCGTTGGCGCACGCCTCCCCCACGGCGAGGAGTACGTCGTAGGCCCGGTACTCGTCGAGCGGGCAATGCGCCAGCCATTCCTGTGTGCTGTGCCTGACCTCGGCCAACTGGTCGGCTTTCGCCGGAAACTGCAATTCCCATCGGGTCGGCGGACAGTCCAGCCCGGCTGGGTGGGTCGTCGTCACCTGATCGCCTCCTGTAGGTCTCGCCGGACGGACGGCGTAGGCGGTACCGAGTCCGCGGCGTTCGGCTTCCTGTCCATTCGGACTATGTGCTCACTACTAGCCATACCCATTCGTTTCCGGGACATTCGACCGAGCGTCGCACCCGCTCCGGACGGCGGGACCGGATCCGTGTCCGATCCGGATCACCCCCGGTGATCGGGCTCGGCCCGGCTCAAACGTGGCGCAGATTACGAACCTGCGGCGGGCGGATCCGTGCCGGTGACTACGATTTCTCGATCGGGTAGATTCTCTGCGGAGATCGGTGCCGGCCCCGGTCGCGTTACGCGCGCGGCGGGGCCTCGATACTGCAGAGGTGGAATGTGGCGAATTGCGAGCCGAAGGATCCGCGATGAGTGGCGAGGGCACGCCCCGTCTGCTCGACGTAGCGGTGCGGACGGAGAGCGGGACCGCGATCGTCACGGTGCAGGGTGAGGTGGATATGGCCTCGGCGCCTCAATTGCAGACCGCGCTCGAAGAAGTCCAGCGCGGCGGAGACGCACTGATCGTGGATATGTCGGAGGTCGGTTTTCTCGGGTCGGCCGGGTTGAGCGTCCTGCTGGTGATCTCCGAGGCCGCCGCGCCCGGGACCGGGTTGCGTGTGGTTGTTTCCGATGCCGTCCGGCGCCCCATCGAACTGACCGGTCTCGACAAGTTGCTGTCGATGCACGAGTCCTTGGAGGCCGCGCTCGCCGCGGGCACCGGCTCCGTGGCGCCCTGAGCCGCCCGGGCCCCGCGGCTATCGAGCGCGGGGCAGCCGGACGACCTGGACGAAGAAATCGTCGATCTGCTTGATCGCCGCCACGAACTGGTCGAGGTCGACCGGTTTGGTGACGTAGGCGTTGGCGTGCAATTTGTAGCTGCGCAGGATGTCCTCCTCGGCAGCGGAGGTGGTCAGCACGACCACCGGGATATGCGACAGGTCCGGATCGGCCTTGATCTTCTCCAGTACCTGCCGTCCGTCGTACTTCGGCAGATTGAGGTCGAGCAGGATGAGATCGGGCCGCGGGGCGTCGGTGTAGGGGCCGGTGCGGTACAGGAAGTCCAGTGCTTCCTGCCCGTCGTGGGCGACGTGCAGGGTGTTCCCGATCTTGTTGTCCTCGAACGCCTCCCTGGTCATCAGCTCGTCGCCCGGATCGTCCTCGACGAGGAGGATATCGATCGGCCGGCCGGGTACGGTCATGCGTTTTCTCCTTCGGGGAGCCGTTCGGTGGTAGTCGAGGGCGGGGCCGTGGTCGCGGATCCGGCCGTGTCCACGGCGGCCTCGAGCTCGCTCGCGGGCTCGGCCATCGGGAGGGTGAAACAGAACCGGGTCCCCTCCGTGTTCTCGGTGTCGAGCCAGATGGTACCGCCGTGGTACTCGACGATCTTCTTGCAGACTGCCAGGCCGATACCGGTGCCGCTGTACTCGTCGCGTGCGTGCAGCCGCTGGAAGATCACGAAGACCTTCTCCGCGAATTCGGGTGCGATGCCGATACCGTTATCGGTCACCGAGAACAGGCGCAGCGCCGGATCGGCGGCGAAGTCCCCCACCTCGACGCGGACGACCGGCGGGTGGTCGGGACGCCGGAATTTCACCGCATTACTGATGAGGTTCTGCCACAGCATGGCCAGCAGCGTGGGCTCACCCATGATTTCGGGGAGTTCTTCCGGCCGCTCGACCACGGCCTCGGTCTCCTCGAGGACGGTCGACAGATTGGCCAGCGCCTTGTCCAGCGGTTCGCCCAGCCGAACCGGCTGCGCACCCTCGCTGACCCGCCCCACCCGGGAGAAGGTGAGCAGATCGTTGATCAGCACCTGCATCCGTTTGGCACCGTCGACGGCGAAATCGATGTACTGCTTACCTCGCTCGTCGAGCTGGGAGCCGTAGCGCTTCTCCAGCAATTGGCAGAACGACGCGACCTTGCGCAGCGGCTCTTGCAGATCGTGGGAGGCGACATAGGCGAACTGCTCGAGTTCGGCGTTGGAGCGGCGCAGTTCATCGGCCTGCAGATCCAGCTCCGCCTTCTGCTGCCGCAGCTGTGCGCCCTGCGTCCGTGAGGACGCGAGCTCGGCGACGATACGGGTGCGCATATCCTCCACGGCCTCGGCGACCTGGACGATATCGGCGGGACCGCGACCGTCGATATGGCGGTCGAACTCGCCGTTCGCCACCCGAAGCGACGATTCGGTGAGCCCGGCCAGCGGGCGCACGACGAGCCTGCGCAACAGGACGGTCAGCACAAGGCCGGTCAGCAGGAAGACGATGACCATCCCGAGCAACACCACATCGCGGATGGTGCGGGCATGGGCCAGCGCACGACTGTCCTCGGCCACCGCAGCCGCCAGGCCGTCGTTCTGCGCCGTGAAGGACCCGCGCAACTCGTCGAAGACCCCTTTGGCGCGCACCGCTGTCGACGCCGCCAATGCGCGCGCCTTCTCCGGCGATGTGCTCGCGGCGAGCGGGCCGGCGTACTCGGTACGCCACTGCTGGGCACCGCGCTCGATCACATCCAGGTCGGCGGTCAGTTCGGGCCGGTCCGACAGCAGTCGGCGCAGCTGAACGACCGCGCGATCCTGCTCCCGCATACCTTCGATATACGGCTCGAGGAACTGCGGGTCGGCGGAGATCGCATAGCCACGCAGCCCGGTCTCCTGGTTGATCAGCGCGCTCTGCAGCCGGTACGCCTCCGCGGACGCGGGCAGCGTCTGCTGGACCAATCGGTCGGTGACTTCGTTGGTATTGGCGATGACCTGCGCGCCCGCCACAGCGCCGATCAGGACCACCGAGATCATCAAACCGAAGACCAGCTGGAACCACGCTTGCGCGGTCAACCGGCCGACCACTCGGGAATCGGCGTCGGTCACGGAAGTTCGCCCTTTCGCCCGTCGTTCCAGCACATATAGAGAATGGCCAGGTCGTCGTCCAGTCCACCGGCCGCGGCGGCCAGTTCCTCGACCCGGCCGATCAGATCATCGACGAACACCTCGGGGCGCGCCGACGGAACCGCCTTCGCGACGGCCAGCAGACCGGCTTCCCCGAGCCGGTCCCCGTTACTGCCCACCCGGCCCTCGAAGAGACCGTCGGTGAACAACATGAGACCGGCACCAGAAGCCAGATCGACCTCGGCGGTCGGCCACTCGGCCCGGCCGGGCATGAACCCGAGCGCTGCGCCGCCGGGGACCTCGAGCCAGCACAGTTCGCCGTCGCGATGGTGCAGCATGCCCGGATGCCCCGCGCGGCGCACCAGTACTCGCTGCGTGAACGGGTCGAGCAGCAGGCTGGTCGCGGTGGCGAAGGTCTGCCGGTCGGTTCGCTCGGCCAGCAGCACCTGCTCCAGCAGCCGCAGTTGCCGGGATCCGGTCACCCCGGTGAGAACGAGTGTGCGCCAGGCCAATCGCAACGCGACACCGGTCGCGGCCGCATCGGGACCGTGCCCGGAGACATCACCGATGATGGCGTGCACAATCCCGTCGGGACCTTGGACGACATCGTAGAAATCACCGCCGAGCAGTGAATGGGCTCGGCCCGGCCGGTACCGCGCCACCACATCCACCGCGCGGTCGGCGCCGAGCAGCGGAGTCGGCAGCAGACCGCGCTCCAGGCGCGAGTTCTCCTGGGCCCGCATCTGGCTGGCCTGCAGCGCCGCGCTGGTGCGTTCGGCCTGTTTGCGCTGGATGGCGTAGCGCACGGCGCGGGCGAACAGTTCCGGCTCGACCCGGCCCTTCACCAGATAGTCCTGGGCGCCGGAGGCCAGGGCCGCCAGCCCCGTGCTCTCCTCGTCGAGCCCCGTCATCACCACCACGGCGACATGATCGTTGTACTCGCGGATGCGGGCAACCGCTTCCAGCCCCTGGGCGTCGGGTAGCCGCAGATCGAGCAGGACGCAATCGGGTACCTCGACAGAGAGGCGATCACCTGCCTCGGCCAGGGTTCGCACCCATTTCAGACGCATACCACGTTCGGCGTCGGCAACCAGTTCCTCGACGAGCAACGCGTCCCCGGGGTCGTCCTCGACCAGCAGAACAAAGGGTTCCCGTTCGAACCAGCCCGCATCATCGGCCGGACCGAAATCGGTATTTGTCAGGTCACCGCGCACGGTCACCGACGAGCTCGCCACCAGTCACCGACACCCGGCCTCCGATCACACAGGGAACAACGGCGACACAGCGCACGTACTCTGACTCAGCGGCCGGTTGCTGGACCGAGAGGCAAACCTGATCGTAACGGATGGCGGATCACCGTGGTTAGCGAGAGGTGGACAGGGCTGCTCGCCGCAGTAACCGGACGTCCTGTCCTGATCCCGCTCCCCGGCAGCCGACGAAGCGCAGCTCGATCCCCCGCCGGCGCGTCCCGCACGTGTTAGCGTATGCACGCCGGTCGCACCCGAGATCGATTGCGGCCCCGTGTGTTACGAATGTTCAGATCTTCGAAGGAGACAACGGTGCGGATCGGAATCGGCCTGCCCTCCGCCATCCCGGGGGCGACCCCCGAAACGATAGGGATATGGGCCGAGCACGGCGAACGTGCCGGGTTCGCCACATTGGGCGCCACCGACCGGCTCGTTTACGACAGCCTCGACCCACTCGTGACGCTGGCGGTCGCCGCGGCGCACACCAGCACCACCGAACTGGTCAGCACCGTACTGAACATCGGCTACCGCGGGAACCCGTTCGTGGTGGCCGGGCAGATCGCCTCACTGGACCGGCTCTCCGGTGGCCGGTTCACCGCAGGTCTCGGGATGGGCGCCTGGCCCGACGACTACGCGGTCAGCGAGATGGCCATGACCACCCGCGGTGCCCGGTTCGAAAGCGCCCTGGCGCAGTTGCAGCGAGCGTGGCGCGGGGAACTCGCCGGTGCGGCCGGTCCGGTTCCGGCGCTGCCACCGGGCCGTCCGCAGGTGCTGCTCGCGGGGATGGTGCCCGCCGGTATCGTGCGGGCCGCCACGCTCGCCGACGGCTGGGTTGCGCCGGCGTTCAGTGTCGACCTCTTGCGCACCGGTCTCGATATCGTCAATACCGAGTGGGCCCGGAGCGCGCGCCCCGGCCGCCCCCGCGTGCTGGCCGTCCGCTATTTCCAGCTCGGCGCCGATGCGGTCGGCACCGCGGAGTCCTACGCGCAGAACTATTACGGCCCGGAACTGTACCCGCAGGTCCGGCCCGATCTGTTGACCGATGTGGCCCATCTGTGCGACGAGACGGACCGAATCGCCGACGCGGGTGCCGACGACCTGATCCTGTTGCCGTGTTCGGACGATCCGGACCAGATCCCGTTGCTCGCGGAGGTACTCGGCAGTGAACGGCTCGGTCTGCACGCGGTAGCCAGGTAGCCGCTCACCGGCTGTCTCACGACCACTTTCGGGCGCGATGGCGCGAGCACGCCGCAGTGATCGATTCGGCGGAAGCCAACGGTCGGCGACGCACTGATCCCGGCGCCGGCCACGGGCATCCCGCGACGCCGGAGCACCGGGGAAGACGGCCGGAAGACCTGCATCGGCCGCGCTCTCGTTCGGACCGCGGGCTCGATCCGATGCCGCGAGTGCGATTTCGCCGGGAAGCGTGCCGCGAGCTCGGGCGTGGCGTAGCGCACTCCCCGGCCGCGACGAGATCGCGAGCCTCCCCCGGCGTCCGCCACCCGCACCCGTCAGGACCGGCCACGCGGCGCGGTTGGCGGACCCGGAGCCGGTGGCCACGTACGGTGGGGGCCTCACCGCGCTCGGCGCGCCGCACGCAGTTCGCGACACGCCAGGGTTCGATTCTGCCCGGTTCTATCGGTCGTGATCGCGAACAACCGCTCGAGAATGTGAATGCGGACATTCGCATATCGAGACGTCGACGAACGGAGGTCGGTACTTATGACAGTGACCGATGACTATCTGGCCAACAACGCCCGCTACGCGGAGCAGTTCAGTGGCCCGCTGCCCTTACCGCCCAGCAAGCATGTCGCGGTGGTCGCCTGCATGGACGCCCGGCTCGATGTATACCGGATCCTCGGCCTGCAAGAGGGTGAAGCCCACGTCATCCGCAATGCGGGGGGCGTCGTGACCGATGACGAGATCCGCTCGCTGGCGATCAGCCAGCGACTGCTGGGCACCACCGAGATCATCCTGATCCACCACACCGATTGCGGGATGCTCACCTTCACCGACGACGATTTCAAACGCGGCATCCAGGACGAGACGGGTATCAAACCCACCTGGTCGGCCGAGGCGTTCCCCGACCTGGACGAGGACGTGCGGCAGTCTCTCCGGCGGATCGAGGCCAGCCCCTTCGTCACCAAGACCTCGTCGCTGCGCGGTTTCGTATTCGACGTCGCGACCGGACGGCTCGCGGAAGTCACGGCCTGATCGAATTCGCCGCTCCGGCCGTGCCGCGTTCACCCTCCGGTGGCCGCGGCACGGTCGTTCAGAGTGCGCCGTACGCCGCGAGTACCTCGAAGGCGGCGTCGGCACTGCGCCACAGCACATCCATCTCCGCGCGCACCGCCGGTTCCGCCACCGGATCTTGTAGAGCCAGACCGTTACCGAAGATCACCACATTGGCACCCAGATCGGCCAGCCGCAGCAGTGGGCCGGTGGCCACCCCCGCACCGAGCACGGCATCGAGCCCTTCACCGAAGAAGTAGAACCGCCACAGTGGCCCGAGATCACCGCCGTAGATTTCGTTCGTCAGGTCGACGATGACCGAACCGTGAGTCGCGATCGCATCGACGATCCGGAAATGATCTCGCGCGTTGGCGGGAGTGGCGTGGGTCGCGGCGACAGCATTGGACAGGTCGACACTGAGGTGGGCGTTGTATCCGGCCATCGCCACTCGGCCGGCGGACAGCTCACAGCGATGCGCCAACCGGAAATAATGGTTCCACTGCGGTTCCGTGGGCGCACCGGTGAACTCCGCGTGCACATTACGCAGGAACCGCAGCAGTAGATCCAGGCTGATCCGGTGCGCCCACTCAGGGTCGTCGAAAGCGGCCGGATCGCGTTGCAGCGGCATCACCGCCGCCTGCTCGACGGCATCGAGCCCCAGTGCCAGCAGCCCACGCCGATCCCGATGTGCCACCAGGATCTCGGTGATCCGCCGGTGCTGTTCGACCGCACGCTCGAGCCGGTCCAGCGACGACCCGGCATTGTCGTCGTCCATCGACGACGTATCGGACAGCTCGACGATCTCGGCCAGTTCCGCGGCCGACAACGGTGACCCGCAGGCGGTATCCAGATCCGACGCCGCTGCTCGCACCGGAGCGACCAGAGCGGATGCGGCGATCAGCAAACCCGTCGCGAGGACGATGAGTAGGTATCTCGACCACACGGGACGCTCGCTGGCCATACCTGCTTTCGCTTTCACTCGACGAAGGACGACCGGGCTGTGGGACTTTCCCGCGATGAAGCCGGAGCAGCGGTATTCGCGCGAGCCGCCCCTGCCCGGCGCGGCCCCAGCCTAGCCCAGCCGCGGCCCGGCCCCCGCTCTTCCGCCCGTGGAACCGGCCGGTCGGCGGCGCGGGACGGCTCAGCCGCGGAAGGCGCGCCGGTATGCCGCCGGAGTGGTGCCGAGTTGTCCCTCGAATCGGCGAGCCAGGGTCCGGGGGATACTCTCGACCGTGCGGCCAGATCGGACAGGGTGACCGATCGGTCGAGGTGGGCGATACTCCACTACAGCAGCGCGGCGATGGACTCACCGGCGGTGTGGTCGGTGATCGACGCCGGCACGAACTGGCGCAGAATGACTTTCTTGACACTGGTGGGACCGGCGCCGGCCCGGCAGGCTGAGTGCATGGCACCTACCCCGAATCCCGAGCACGGCCCGGACATGCCCGGTTACGTATGGTCGGCTGTGGCCGACACACCTGCGCGCGACCTGTTCCCCGGAATCCGGTTGCGCTCGCTCTGGTCCGGCGCGAACGGCGCGTCGGCGTACCTCCTGGAAATGGATCCGGGCAGCCGATGGGAGGGTATCGATGTCCACCGGCCCGGACCGGAGGAGATCTTCGTGGTATCCGGAACATTCGGTGACGGCGTCCGCGATTATCCGGCCGGGACGTTCATCCACGCGCCGGCCGGCTCCTGGCATATTCCGCAGAGCGAAACCGGATGTACGCTGTTCCTCTTCTATCCCGAGGGCTGATCCGGCCCCGTCAGCGAGAACCGATCAGCTCCAACGTGTCCTCCAGCACGCCGAGTTCCACCGCGCTCGGCACCAGGATGAACTCGTCGAGGCCGGCGGCCTCGGCGGCGTCCAGGGTGCGGTGCAGTGCCGCAGCGTCGTAGGTTTTCATCGAGGCGGCCGCACCCGCGGCCGCCTCGCCACCGAGGAACCCCAGGTATTCGGCGGTGAAATCCCGCAGGACGTTCTCGGACTCCGGGCCCCCGAGAGCGTAGAAGCATCCGCTCACCAGGCGCGGCGCCGCCCGCCCCGCATCGGACCAGGCACGGCGGGCTGCCTCGGCGGACCATTCGATCTCGGCCGGCACCCCACCCACACTGAACGCGACGACCCCATCGGCCCATCGTGCGGCGCGCGCGAGCGATTTCGGTCCGAGAGCACCGGCGAGCACAGGTGGCCCGCCGGCCTGGACACAGGGGGGCCCGACCGGATCTCCACCGTCCACCGCGGGCTCACCGGCCCACAGCGCGCGCAGTTCGCCCACCGCGCGATCCAGCCGATCGTGCCGACGCTCGAATCCCGATGCGAGACTGCGGTAATCGTCGCCCCGTCCCCCCACTCCGACCCCGAGGGTGAACCGCCCCGCGGACAGCACATCGATGGTTGCCGCCTGCTTCGCGACCAGCGCCACCGGGTGCGCCGGCAATACCGACAGGTTCGCGATGATCCGCACTCGCTCGGTGACTGCGGCGGCAGCGGCGAGAGTTGTCCACATCTCGGGATTGTGGAACGCCATCCGCTCACCGCACGAGATACTGGAGACCTGCCCCTGTTCGGCCAGCCGACACCAATCGACGGTGGCCGCCCGGTCATAGCCCCGGCACATAGTGGGTAGCGCGATCCCGATATCCATCGCCCCAGCATCGGGCACCCGCCGCCCTTTCGCAAGAACGCGTTCTAGTTCTCCGAAACGCTCAGCCACCGCCACCGCAGCCGCCGCCACCCCCGCAACCACTGTCTCCGCCGCTGCTCTCGCTACCACCGCCCCCGCTGCCGACGTACCAGCCACCAGCGCCCGCACCGGCCGCACCGGCCGCACCGGCCGACCGGCGCGAGGCACGCAGCGGAGCCCGGCTCCGTTGGAACCTGCGCACGGTGAACACGACAGCCAGCAGCACGGCGATCCCGAAGAACCAGCCGCCCACTATGAATCCGAAGATATCGGTCAGGATGAGGCCGGCAAGAGCAGCCGCCACAGCCGAAAGGAACAGCACGGTACCTCCCCGAGAGATTCGCTCTACCACTGAAGAGGCTACCCCGCAAAGGATCTCGGTGGGTGCTGTCGGAAGAAAGTCGGCGACACCAGGGACAGGCCGCCCCGGCTACCGGCCGCCGGCGGGCGTACCCGAGCCTGATCGACCCCACCCCTCGCCGACGCGGCAGCTACCCCGGCGAATCGCACCCTGCCGAGGGACCGGGCACACGCGCCGAAGGTAGGGTGAGGCGAAAGTCGGCAAGGACGGTGGGGCCACCTGGCAACGGACCGTCGACCGGTGAACGACACCTGTGCACAGATCGGTGACGAAATGACGGCAAACGCCGCCACACATGATGTTCCTGTCGACCGAGTAGAGGTCCCCGAACCTCCCGCGACCCCGGCGCGTCCCGCACGCCACAGCGACTACGCGGTCCTGCTGCGGCGGGTACGCGATGCGGGTCTGCTGGATCGGCGCCCGTGGTACTACGTCTGGAAGGGCGGGACCCTGCTGCTGGCACTGGTGGCCGCATGGACCGCGTTCGTGCTGATCGGCGACTCGTGGTGGCAGCTCGCCACCGCAACCGTCCTTGCCGCGCTCTTCGCCCAGTGCGCCTTCCTCGGCCACGATGCCGGACATCGGCAGATCGCGGGCAGCAGGCGAGCCGACTTCCTGATCGGGGCGCTCTTCGGGAACCTCGCCATCGGGGTGAGCATCGGCTGGTGGACCAGCAACCACAACCGGCATCACGCACATCCGAATACCGAGGACGCCGACCCCGACATCATGGGGGTGCTGGCGCATTCGAGCGTCCGGGCCCGCGCGGGTCGCGGTCTGCGCCGGCTGATCTTCCGCTACCAGGGGTGGCTCTTCTTCCCGATGCTGCTCCTCGAGGGCGCCAGCCTGCACTTCTCGAGCGCTCGGGCGATCGCGCGGCGCGATATTCCCCGGCGTGGGCTCGAGGCCACACTGCTGCTCGTACACGCCGCCGGTTATCTGGCCATCGTCTTCCTGGTGCTCCCGCCGGTGCAGGCAGTCGTCTTCATCGCGGTGCAGCAGGGGCTGTTCGGGCTCTATATGGGAACCACGTTCGCACCCAACCACAAAGGTATGGCAGTGCTTCCGGCCGGTGACACCACGGACTACCTGCGCCGCCAGGTCCTCACCTCACGCAATGTCCGGGGCGGGATGGTCGTCGATACGGCGTTCGGCGGCCTCAACTATCAGATCGAACATCATCTTTTCCCGTCGATGCCCCGGCCCAATCTGCGGCGCGCCCAGCCGATGGTCGCCGCGTACTGCGCGGAAATCGACGTGCCCTACTGCGAGGCGGGCCTGATCGACTCCTACGCTCAGTCGCTGGGACATCTGCACGCCGTCGGCCGGGCCGCGGGACCCGCGCGAGCCGAGTAACAGCCGCACCCTGAACGGTGTGCCGGCGAACCCGGTGCCGGGTGTGCGCTCGCCAGGGCAACTCCGCTCCGGCGGCCGCTGATCCTTCGGTTATCCACCGGCGGATCGACCGCCGGGCGGGCAGTTGGCGAGCGCGTCCAGGCGGGCGATCGCCCACTCGGTTTCGAAACGGATCCCCCGTTCGATCACGGCATCGTCGAAGACAGCGAACGGTGAGTGGTTCGACGGCGCGGTCGCGGGATCGCGGTCGGGCGGACAAGCGCCGAGAAGCACGAAATCGGCCTCGGCATCCGCGCTGACGGTCGGGATCGCGACCTCGGCCAGTTCGGCCGTCGCCTCGACGCCGTGGGTCGCGGCCACCCCGTCGGCCACCCGGGCGACCAGCGTCCGCAGCCGGGCCGAATCCTGCGCGGTGAACGCGCGGGCCGTCCCAGCGCGCGCAGGATGCGCGCCTGGGTCCACGGCAAGTCGAGACCGACCTCCGGGTTGCGGTGCAGGTCGCGACGCAACAGGATCGGATCGGGAATCGAAACAGTCATCACTCCTCTTCGGGATGATCGGACGGGATGGATAGGGTTGGCGGCATGGAGTGGTTCGGGAAAGCACGCGACTGGGCCGCTGCCGCACGTGGTCGCCTGTACGCCGCTCCCGCCACACCCTTCGATTCGGCGGGCCGGGCGCGGCCCGAATTCGCGGAGAGCTATTTCCGCGCGCTCGTCGAGGGCGGAGCCGACGGGCTGGCCATCGCCGCCCACACCGGCCGCGGTCCGCACCTGTCCGCCCGGGTGCGCGCGGAACTGATCGGTGTGGCGCGCCGCGTGGGGGCCGCGACCGTCGCCGGGATTGCGAACGCCGACGAAGTCCGGCCGGCGGCGGAGGCCGGCGCCGAAGCGGTCCTGGTGTTCCCGGTGCCGGGTGACGCCGGATCGGTGCGGCGCCATCTCGACCTGCTGTGGGAAGCGGGCGGGCTTCCGTTGGTCGGTTTCGACCTCTACACCGCGCCGTATTCGGACGAGGCGTTCGCCGCTGTCGTCGGGCATCCGGCGGTGGCGGCAGTCAAGCTCGCCCTGCTCTCCGACGCGATCGCCTGCCAGGACCGGATCGCCCTGGTCCGCGAGCACGGCAAACTCGCCGTCACCGGCGAGGACCGTATGTTCGGCGCCTCGCTCACCTGGGGTGCGGAGGCCGCGCTCGTCGGGGTCGCCGCGGCCGCGGTGGGTGTGACGCGCGCGGTACTCGATACGTTCACCGGAAACGACCTGCCCGCGTTCCTGGAGGCGACCAGGCGGCTCGACGCGCTCGCGGCCACGACTTTCCGGGAGCCGATGGACGGGTATGTGCAACGGATGGCCTGGATCGCCGGGGCCGAGGGATTGTTACCCACCGAACTGCTGACCGATCCCTACGCGCCCGCACTCCCGGACGACGAGCAGGCTCGGGTGCTGGCGGTCCACCGATCGGTCACGGCCGATCAGTCGCCGGTTCGCACCAGCTGAGCTGCCGCCAGCGTGGTCCGCACCACGGCCCGGCTCCGAGGCCACGGTACCGGTGTCGGCGCGCCCTCGGCCATCGCGAGGACCGCGCGCAGGCAGTCGAGGTAGCCGAGCTCGCCGGGCTGCTCCAGCGATACCCGGCGGATGCCGGACTCGATGTGAACTGCCACCTCATAGCACTCCCCGATACCCGCTCCGACGATATCCACGCTCACCGGCACTCCCCCGCCCGCGACGGCGTGCAGCGCGACCACATTCTCCGAAATCGTGGCGCTGCCCGCGATCCGGGAGGTCACCCCACCCAGCGGAGTGGCCTCCCGGCCCAGGACAGTATCGAGCATTTCCCATGCGTGCAGTCCCATCGATACCGCGGTGCCGCCGCCGTCGGCCGGATCATCCTGCCAGCGGCGGGCGGCCGTGGTGAACGCGTCGATACCGTGCCGCACCGAGAGATGCGCGGCGATGGGTTCGGCACCGGCGAGTTCCGCGGCCAGTGCCCTGATCCCGGGTGCGAACCTGAGAACCGAGCAGGTCAGGAAGCGGCCGTACCGGTCGCCGACGGCTGCGTCCAGCGCGGCCAGCCCGGCGGCATCGGCAGCCGGAACCTTGTTGAGAAAGCACGCGACACCGCGGTCGAGTACCGCCGACACCACCGCGGCGACCCGCTGCGGGCGGGGCGTCACGATCACCACATCCGGTTCCCAGTCCAGTAGTGCGGCCAGGCTCGGGTGCGTGATCGCCTGCCACGCCTGGACGAAGTCCGCGCGCCGGGAGTGGTCGTCGGGATCCCAGACGGCCAGCTCCGCCACTCCGAGCGTCCGCGCGTTACGGGCATCGCTGAAGGGGTGTGAATGGGCCACGCCGGCGAAACCGATGCGCATGCGATCTCCTTCACTTCATATCGACGTCTCGCGTCTCCGGACTGAGCACTGCGCCCACGACGGTCAGCAGTCCACCGAAGCACAGCAGGACCACCGCCGTGTACGGCAACGGCATGAAGGACGACAGCCCGCTCTGGATATAGGCGTAGAACGCGGGGATCACCATTCCCAGCGAATAGCCGAGCCCGTAGCCCGAAGCCCGGACGCCGAGGGTGAACCGCTCTGTCAGATAGGTGGTCAAACATCCCCACGGAACGCTGATGAGCACCGTGACCGAGATCAGCAGGGCGAGGACGGTACCGAAGGACCGTACGTTCCCGGACGCGATGAGCGTATACGGCACGGGCGCCACGAACATGCACAGCAGCCCGCCGACGATGAGCATCGGCCGCCGGCCGACCCTCTGCGACAACAGACCACTGCCCATATAGACCGCCACCACGATCGCGTTCGCGATCACCAGCGCCGAGGTGGTGGCATTGGGGCTGAGTTCCGCTTCGCTCTTCATCAGGCCGGGCAGGACGGTGGTGAGCATGTAGCTGGTGAACCAGAGGCCGGTCGTCAGCACGAAAACCTGCAGGAAGTCGCGGCCGGACCGGCCCTTGAACAGTTCCAGCAGCGGGGTCTTCACCTTCTCCGACTGCTGCCATTCCTCGCTGTCCTCGACATTGCGCCCGTACCAGATCGCGAAACCGACCGATAGCACCGCGCCCACGAAGAACGGGATACGCCAGCCCCACTGCACGTAGGCAGAGTCGATACCCTGCGCCGGCATGATCTGCAAAAGGCCGAGTGTGATCAGCGCGATCGAGCAGTACGCCAGCGGGAAGCCGGTGGAGATGATCGCGCCGTTGAGACCGCGGCGCTCCTTCGCACTCTGTTCCAGTGCGGTCGGGGTGGCGGATGTGTATTCGCCGCCGAGGAACACACCGTCGATGAAGCGCAGCGCGATCAGCAGGATCACGGCGAGAATGCCGATCTGCTGGTAGCCGGGCAGCAAACCGATCGCCATGGTCGTCACGCCGAAACCGGTCACCGAGATGACGGTGATCCGGCGCCGCCCGAACTTGTCGGCCAGATGCCCGAACAGCATCGCGCCCAGTGGCCTGCCGATCAGGGTAGCGGCGAACACCGACCCGTTGATGAGGGCGACGGTACCGGCCGAAACCCCGGTGGCCTGGAAGTACACCGAGGCCGGTGCTAGCACGATCACCGGCAGATAGATATCGAAGAGGTCGACGTAGAAGCCGAGCCAGGCCCCGAACACCGCCTTCTTCGCTCGACTCTCCTGCTGGGCGCTCGGTAACTCGGGCGCCTCGGCTGCGGTCGATCTCATGACATCCATCCTTCTGATCCGGCGGCAATGAAGCCGTCCTCGGCGCGCAACCATTCGTACGCGGCGGAGATTCGGGTGAGTTCGGCGGCCTGACCGTCGGAGAGACCCTCGTCGGGGTCGAGGCACCAGGTGCCCGCGAGCAGGCCCTGGCGCCGGAGCACTTCGTGCACCCCCGCGATCACCCCGGCGAAGTTGTTGCGCACATCGAACACCGCGGCATTAGCATCGGTGACCGCCGCCGCCAGCGACAGTGCGCGCGTCCGCGCCCGCTCGTCGCCCGCCCACGCCTCGACGACGAGTGCGTGCAGCTCTACCGCGGCCCGCGTCCACACTGCCCAGTGACCGAGCAGCCCACCGACGAACCGCCGGGTCACCGGCCCGTCCGGGCCGGGCAGATCGTATCGGGTCAGCAGATCGGCGACGATGTTGTCGTCGTTTCCGGTGTAGAGCGCTATCTCGCCGCCACGCTCGGAGTCGACGATGCCCTGGACCAGTTCGAGCGTCCGGTACCGATCGAACGGCGCCGCCTTCACCGCGACGGTGGATTCCTGGTCGGCCAGCCGCCGCCAGTACTCGCGCGGCAGATAACGGCCACCGACCGCTTCCTGCAGATAGAACCCGATTACGGGCAGTACCTCGCCGATCGCGGCGGAACGGTCGAGGAGGTGGTCGAGGTCCCGGTCAGCGAGGCCGCCGGGTGAGACGAGCACGGCGCTGTACCCGAGTTCCCGGGCCAGTTCCGCCTCGCTCACCGCCTGCTCCGTGGGCCCGGCTACGCCGGCGATGCGCAGGAACGGCCGATCGCCGACTCGCGCGTCGATTTCCTCCGCCGCGAGTTCGAGAACAGGTCGCAGCAGACCGATCTCGGGACGGCGGATCTCGAACTGCGTGGTATGCACACCGACCGCGAGGCCGCCGGCGCCCGCGTCGACGTAGTAACGGGTCAGCGCGCGCTGGCGGCGTTCGTCGAGGCTACGTGTGTGGTCGAGAGCCAGTGGGTGGGCCGGGATCACGGTGCCCCGGTGCAGCAGCGCCTGCTCGGCCTCGGACATCTGCCGACGCATCAGAACTTCCCGTCGCGTCGCTCGAATTTGGTGGGCTTGTTCCACAGCTGTCCGCCCGCGCCGATCCAGTCGGCCTGCATCCGGATCAGTTCACCCAGGGTCCGGTCGGGGTAGCCGAACAGGGTGTGACATTTCGCGGCATTGCTGAGCAGGCTCGTCTCACCTTCCACCCCGGCGAAGACCGGTGCGACGCCGAGTTCTTCGCCCAGCCGGGTGGCGATGGTGCGCACCGAGGCGGTTTCCGGACCGGTCAGATTGAGCAGGAAGGGGGCGGTGTCGGCGTGACCGAGGGTCCGCAGGACGACTTCGTTGGTGTAGCGCTGCCATACCACGTTCACAGCCCCGATCGACAGGTCGACGGGCTCTCCGGCGTGCACGCGGCGGGCGATATCGGCGACCACCCCGTAGCGCGGTTCGCACGCGTAGTTGAGCCGTACCAGCGCGACGCGGGTGCCACGGGTGCGGGCACCGTGGGTGAAGACCTGCTCCCGGCCGCGACACGTGATGGCGTATTCGCCGACGGGTCCGGTTTCGTCGGTCTCCACCGGGCCCCCCGTCATCGGGGAGGTCAGCGGGTACACATTGCCGGTCGACAGGGCGGTGATCCGGGACTGCGCGTAGCGCCGCGCGACATAGGCGGGTAGGACGGTGTTGGTCATCCAGGCCTCGTCGGTATGGGTGGCCGTACCGAATTTCGCGCCGACCAGGAAGACCACGTTGCCCGCCTCCGGAAGTGCTTCGACGGCGGCCGGATCGGATAAATCGGTCATGACCGTATCCACGCCCATCGTTTCGAGACGCGCCCTGGACCCCTCATCGGTCCAGCGCGACGCGGCCAGCACCCGCACCGCCTTTCGTCCTGCCTCGTCCAGGGCGCGACGGGCCATTGTGGCCACCCCGGACCCGATCTTCCCGCCCGCACCCAGGACGATCAGATCGTTCTCCCAGGTAGCGGCTTCGGCGACAAGTTCCGGCCCCGGCCGGGCGAGCTCCCACTCGAGCTCCTTCTCATCCGCGAACATCTATCGGCCCTTCTTCGGCTGTACTATTTCGGTCAGGACCGTAATAATGAGCGAGTAGTGAGCAAAGCGCAATAGGAAGGAGCCACCGGACCGTGACCGTGAGCGTGTTCGACCTGTTCTCGATCGGTATCGGGCCGTCGAGTTCGCACACCGTGGGCCCCATGCGGGCCGCGCGGCTGTTCGTATCCGAACTCGGGACGACCGGCGGTCTCGGGCGGGTTCGCCGGATCCGTGTCCTGCTGTGCGGTTCGCTCGGCGCGACCGGCCGTGGACACGGATCGGATATCGCAGTGCTCGCCGGCCTCCACGGCGACGATCCGGAAACCGTCGATCCCCACCGGCCGGCCCGGCTACACGCGACGGTCACCGCGACCGGGCGACTCGACCTGCCCGGCGGACATTCGATCCGGTTCACCGGCGACGACCTGGTATTGGACGGAGCCATCCGGCATCCCGGGCACCCCAATGCCATGACGATCACCGCCGACGTCACCGACGGCTCACAGATCGCGCGGACCTATTTCTCGATCGGGGGCGGATTCGTCACCGAAGCCACCGCGGCGCCCCCGCACCCGGCGGATATCGTCGTGCCCCACCCGTTCCGGTCCGGTGCCGAACTGTTCGCCCTGGCGGCCGAAACCGGTCTGCCCGTCAGCGATCTCGTGCTGGCCAACGAACGATCACTGCGGCCGGGAACCGATATCGCCGCGGGACTGGATCGCATCTGGTCGGTCATGCGCGAATGCGTAGCCGCGGGCCTGCACACCGACGGCCGACTGCCCGGTCCGATGGCCGTCCGCCGGCGCGCCCCGGACCTGCACCGCCGCCTCGCGTCGACCGACGCCGGTGCCGATCCGCTGCACCGGCTGGACTGGGTCAACGCCTACGCCATTGCCGTCAACGAGGAGAACGCTGCCGGAGGCCGGGTCGTCACCGCTCCCACCAACGGCGCCGCCGGCATAATCCCCGCGGTACTGCACTACTACCAGCGTTTCGTCCCGGGTGCCGACGCTGCCGGGATCCGGCGGTTCCTGCTCACCGCCGCCGCGATCGGCGCACTGTACAAGGGCAATGCCTCGATCTCCGGCGCCGAAGTGGGGTGCCAGGGTGAGGTCGGATCGGCGTGCTCGATGGCAGCCGGTGCGCTGTGCGAGGTTCTCGGCGGAACACCCGCCCAGGTCGAGAACGCCGCCGAGATCGCGATGGAACACAATTTGGGGCTCACCTGCGACCCGGTCGGCGGGTTCGTGCAGATTCCGTGTATCGAACGCAATGCCGTCGCGGCCGTACAGGCCATCAATGCCGCTCGGATCGCCCTGGCCGGTGACGGCACACATCGGGTCAGCCTGGACACTGTCATCCAGACAATGCGTGAAACTGGAGCGGACATGCAGTCCAAGTACAAGGAAACATCGATGGGGGGCCTCGCCGTCAATGTCGTCGAATGCTGAGCACACCTACCGGATCGGTGTGGTCGGACCGTCGGATCTGGTCTCCCTGGTCAAACGCGTTGCCGCACTGGAATTCACCGATCACCTCGTGGTACCGCTGATCTATCGCAACGAAGCGCAGGCGGTGGAGGTGATATCGGCCCGCCCGGACGTGGACGCCCTGCTGTTCACCGGTGTCATCCCCTACACGCTGGCCCAGGCCGCCGGGGTACTCACCGAACCCGCCGCCTACATCGACTACACCGGAGCGACCCTCTACGGGGCACTGGTGGAACTCATGTCGGCTGGGCACGATCCGGCGTGCATCTCCATCGATACGCTGGCCCGCCCGCTGGTGGTCGAGAGCCTGTCCCATGTCGGGATCGCCACCACCGATATCACTACCGCCGAATACCGCAGGGGCACCGACGTGCGGCGCTACGCGCAGTTCCACCGCGACCACGCCCGTACTCAGCCGGGCGCGGTCGCCATCACCTGTGTCCGATCGGTGTACGAGCTGATCCGCGAAGACATCTACACGATTCGCCTCGCTCCCGCGGTCGCTTCCGTGCGTACCGCTCTCGAAACGGTGACGATGGAACTCGCGGGCCGGATCTCCTCCGACGCGCAGGTCGTCCTCGGCATGATCGAACTACCCGAACCGGACGACCGGCTGACCGGCGATATCCGCGCACTGGCCGGAAGTCTGTTCCCGGTCGGCCCGGCGAGTTATGTCCTGGTCACCACTCGCGGTGTGCTGGCCCAGCACACCTGTGACTGGACCGTAATGCCGCTGCTCGAACAACTCTCGCAACGGCACAACTGGGTACGGATCGGGCTCGGTGTCGGCCGGTCGGCGGCCGACGCCGAGGCGCTGGCGCGGCGAGCCGTCGAACGATGCCGGACGGCCGGACCTTTCACGGCGATCGTTTCGGTGGGCTCCGGACGCGATTTCGTGATCACCGAAACCGAGCCCGACCCCACCCGGACCGAGGAGCCGCTGAGCCTGCATGTGGCGGCCCGCCGGGCCGGGCTGTCCCGGACGACGCTGCTCAAGCTCGAGGCTGCGGTCGCCGCCCACCCCGGCGGCGAGGTCACCGCCGCGGATATCGCCGCCGCGCTGGGAATCGAGCCGCGTTCGGCGCGAAGGACATTGAAGCAGCTCGAACGGTCGGGTCTGGCACAGCCGGTCGGCACTGTCGGGAGCGGCGCCGGACGGCCGGCGGTGCGTTACGCCGTACGACTGGAGTCGTGAGGGGCGCGCATCGGAGATCCGGGCGGAACGCGCCCCAGCACTGACAGGCAGGGCGGTCGGGCCGTGCAGGGCCAACCCTCTCCGTGCCGGGCCTACTCCCGCCGGCGGCGACCGGTCCCCGGCCGCCGCCGAATTATCTACGGCCTCAATCGCATACGGCGCCATAGGAAGCCGACCCCACCAGCCGCGAGTACTTCGCGAGCACCCCGCGGGTGTATCGGGACGGCAGCGGTTCCCAGCCTTCACTCCGGTGGGCGAGTTCGACCGGATCGACCAGCAGGTCGAGGGTTCCCGAGCCGACGTCGAGACGGATCCTGTCACCGTCCCGGACGAACGCGATCGGCCCCGCGTCGACCGCTTCCGGGGCCACATGCCCGACGCACAGCCCGGTCGTTCCCCCGGAGAACCGTCCGTCGGTCAGCAGCAGCACATCCTTGCCGAGCCCGGCTCCCTTGATCGCCGCCGTGATGGCCAGCATCTCCCGCATACCCGGACCTCCCTTGGGCCCTTCGTAGCGGATGACCACCACATCGCCCGGCGATATCGTCCCGTCCTCGAGGGCGTCCATCGCGGCCCGTTCACGGTCGAAGACCCGTGCGGTCCCCTCGAAGACATCGGAGTCGAAACCGGCGGATTTGACCACGGCACCACCGGGTGCGAGCGAACCGTGCAGGATGGTGATACCGCCGGTCGGGTGAATCGGCGCGGACAGGGCGCGGACGACCTTGCCGTCCGGGTCCGGCGGCGCGATATCGGCCAGGTTCTCGGCGACCGTCCGGCCGGTGACGGTGAGACAGTCACCGTGTAGCAGTCCGGCGTCCAGCAACGCTTTCATCAGCACCGGGACACCACCCACCCGGTCGATATCGGTCATCACATGCCGGCCGAACGGTTTCACATCGGCCAGATGCGGGACCCGCCGGCCGACCCGGGCGAAATCGTCCAAGCTCAGGGCCACTCCGGCCTCGTGCGCGATGGCGAGCAGGTGCAGGACGGCGTTGGTGGATCCGCCGAAGGCCATCACCACGGCGATCGCGTTCTCGAACGACTCGAGGGTGAGGATATCGGAGGTGGTGATCCCCCGCCGGATCAGTTCGACCACGGCCTGGCCGCTGCGCCGCGCGTATCCGTCGCGGCGACGATCCGTGGCGGGCGGTGCCGCACTACCGGGCAACGACATCCCCAGCGCTTCAGCCGCGCTCGCCATCGTATTGGCGGTGTACATTCCGCCGCACGCGCCCTCACCCGGGCAGATGGCCCGCTCTATCGCGTCCACGTCAGCCCGGCTCATGAGACCGCGCGAACAGGCGCCCACCGCCTCGAATGCGTCGATGATGGTCACCTCACGTTCGCTGCCGTCGGACAGTTTCGCGATACCCGGCAGGATCGACCCGGCGTAGAGGAACACACTCGCCAAGTTCAGCCGGGCCGCCGCCATCAGCATCCCGGGCAGGGATTTGTCGCAGCCGGCCAGCAGCACCGATCCATCCAGCCGTTCGGCCTGCATCACCGTCTCCACGCTGTCGGCGATCACCTCACGCGAGACCAGCGAGAAGTGCATCCCCTCGTGCCCCATCGAGATACCGTCGGAGACCGAGATGGTGCCGAACTGCATCGGGAACCCACCGGCTGCGAACACCCCGTCCTTGCACGCCCCGGCCAGCCGATCGAGCGACAGATTGCACGGGGTGATCTCGTTCCATGAGGAGGCCACTCCGATCTGGGCCTTTCCCCAGTCGTCGTCGCCCATGCCGACTGCGCGCAGCATTCCGCGCGCAGCCGTTTTCTCCAGCCCGTCGGTGACATCGCGACTGCGGGGTTTCATATCGGGAACATTCGATTCGGAAGCCACGGGGCCATCATCCTCCAACCGCTCCGGAACGCGACCGGACCACGCCCGGCGCCCGCCTACGACTCCGCCGATACACCCGCGTGCGACTCGGCGGGAACTCGGCGGGAAACGGAGTTGGCGCAGGTGGCCTGCGGAGATCCGCGACAGGCGGGACACATCGTCAATATCCTGTCGGTGGCGAACCTGTTCGGCGGCCCGGGTTACGGCGCCTATGTCGCCTCGAAAGCGGCACCGGATTCGCTCACCACCAGTGAGCACGCCGAAACACTCACTGACGAAGTGCGTTTCAGCTCGGTGTACATGCTGCTGGTGCGCACCCCGATGATCGTGCGCGGTACCGCGACACAGCTGCCCTGACGCCCGAGCAGGGCGCGCAGATCGTCCGCCGCACCCTCACCGACCGTCCCCCGCACGTCGGCCCCCTCCTGGGCCGGATGGCCGCCCTGGCCGATACAGTCCTCCCGGATCGTTCGCTGGCCGGGCAGAACAGCCGATTCGCCCGCGGCATGTGATCGGCACCGGCCGGACCATCGTTCCCGGAGGGCTTCCGCGACCGGCCGCGGGATCCGCTCGATCCGACAGACCTCGATGAACCACTGGATAACGTGGACGTATGCAGAACACCGCGCCCCCGTGCCGGGTCATCTTTCTCAACGGCACATCGAGCGCCGGGAAGACCACCTTGGCCCGGGCCGTCCAGGACGAGAGCGATATCCCGTTCGTCTATTGGGGAATCGATACGCTCTTCGGCCTGGTCCCCCCGAACTGGGGCGGCGGGCGCGACGGTCCGCTCAGCCGCGACGGGTTCTGGTACGACCGGACCGGCCATGACGCCGACGGGCATCCGCTGGTGGTGATCCGTTACGGTCCGGCCGGAGAGCGGATGCTGCGATCGGCGTGTGCCGCGGCCGCGGCATTCGCCCGCGGGGGCGATCATCTGGTGGTCGACGAGATGTTGCTGACCCCGGACCTGCTACCGATGTGGCTGGATGCGCTGACCGGTCTGGAGGTTCAGCTCGTCCGCGTCACCTGTCCGCTGCCCGTCGCCGAGCAGCGGGAACGAGCTCGCGGGCACCCGATCGGTCTGGCGCGTGGCCATCTACATGCGGTGCACGACCACGGGCTCCCCTACGCGACCGTTGTCGATACGACCACAGGCACTCCCGCCGAACTGGCCCGAGCCGTATTGCGACGCGAACCGACGGTGTGCTGAGCATGGGCTCACCCGAACGGGCCGGGCGCGTACTGCGCCCGGACCGGTGGTCAGGTTCGCTACCGCGCCGGCCTATCCGGGCTCGATGAGCTGGATCTCCAGCTCGATCTTGACGGCGTCGCTCAACATCCCGGGCAACAGGCCCCCGACGCCGAAATCGGTGCGCTTGATGGTGCCGGTCGCCGAGAATCCGGCGTGGCGTTCGCCACTGGGACCGAAATCGCCGATTCCACCCCACTCGGCATCCAGAACGACCGGCCGGGTGACCCCGCCCAGGGTGGCTTCCCCGGCCACTGTGAACGAATCGGCGACGCGGACCGGTTCGAGGGCGCGGAAGGTCAGCGTCGGACGGTTGGTGACATCGAGGAAATCGGCGGTGCGGACATGTGCGTCACGGTCGGGATTGCCGGTGTCGAACGAATCGAGGTGAACAGTCGCACCGATGGTCGCCGCGCCCGATTCGTCCACGACGAACTCCGTCTCGAAGCGGCTGAATCCGCCGCGCACCTTGGCGATGCCGAGATGCCGGACAGTGAACGCGACCGAGGAATGCGCGGTGTCGAGCGCCCAGTCGCCGGCGCGCAGGACGGTGGAGGAGCTGGTGGTTTCCGCTGGTGTAGTCATGCATCGACCATCGCGGTGTCGGGGACCGTTTACCAGACCCCCTTTATCCTGGACCTGACAAGGCGCGGCTGCGCGGGCCGGGACAGGGCACGATAGTGATATGGCCCGTAACGCATTCGCGGAGTTCCTGGTCAGACGCCGCGCCGAACTCCGACCCGGCGATATCGGTCTGCCCGCCGGCGGCCGCCGCCGTACTCCAGGGCTGCGGCGGGAGGAAGTCGCGGTGCGCGCGGGTGTCAGTGCCGATTACCTGGCCCGGCTCGAACAGGGCCGCGATACCAATCCCTCGATCGCGGTGGTGGAAGCGCTCGCCACAGCGTTGCTGCTCGACGAACGGGAGCGCAGCACCTTCGGCTGGCTCGCGCTGACCAGCACCCACGACGCCAGATGCCAGGAGGCCAGCTGTCCGGAGCCGGCCGGCGAGTCCGAACAGGTCCCCGAGACTATCGAGGCAGTGCTGCGGGCACTCGCCCCCACCTCGGCATTCGTCCTGGGCAGGCGGCTGAACGTACTGGGCTGGAACGCGGCCTGGGAGGATTTCGTCACACCGCTCGGTCTCCTGGACAACCGGGACGAGGTGAATCTGGCCCGCTACGTCTACCAGCATCCGATGGCACGGAAAGTACTGCGCAACTGGTCCGAGGCCGCCGATACCTTCGCCGAGACACTGCGCCGCGCGAGCCTGCGCTGGCCCGGCGACGCCGGCCTACGGGAGACGATCGACACCTTGCACAGGACTCCCGAGTTCGCGACCCGCTGGCGCCCTCAGGGGCCCGGGCACCCGGTCACCGCAACGCTGCGCTTCGGCCATCCGGACCTGGGCGCGGTCGACGTACCGTTCGAGAGCCTGGAGAGCGGCAGCGAGCAGAGCGTGGTGGTCTGGCTCGTCGCCCGAGCCCCGGAATCCGCTCAGGCGCTACGGCTGGTGCCGCCACGAGCCGCTGGTCAGTGACCGCGTGCGGGCTGTTCCAGCCCGTTCCATGATCAATATATAGCGGACCCGGGGCCTTGCGGCAAGGCCCCGGTCATGCCGCAGAATCGTCGAGCGCGATACCGGGAAGTGCGGCCGGGTGCGGCGCACGGGCAGCGATCGTCGAACGAAGTGAGGGCATATGTCGGAACAGGGGTACGAAGACGAGCTGCGGTCCGAACAGAACTACGTGGACGGGCTCTATACGCGGCTCGACGCCGAACGTGCGCTGGCGAAGGAGAAGTACCACGCCGCGTTGCGCGGAAACGGCACGACACTCCTGGAGCGTGACGCCGAGGTCCGGGCACTGGCCGGAGAGGTGAAACGGCTGGATGTGGCGGACAACAAGCTGTGTTTCGGCCGGTTGGACTCGGAATCGGCCGAGGTCTCCTATATCGGGCGTATCGGTCTGTTCGACGAGAAGAATGAATACGAACCGATGTTGCTCGATTGGCGAGCACCTGCGTCGCGGGCGTTCTATACCGCGACCGCCGCCAACCCGGAGAAAATGCGGCGCCGCCGGCAGTTCCACTCCCGTGGGCGCCGGGTCGTCGAGTTCACCGATGAAGTGCTGGGACGGCCCGGTGGTGCGGAACGCGGTGATGCGGCTCTGCTCGCGGCTGTCGCCGCACCGCGGGGCGAGGGGATGCGCGATATCGTCGCCACGATCCAGGCCGAACAGGACGAGATCATCCGGCTGGATCACCCCGGAGTGCTGGTGATCGAGGGTGGCCCGGGCACCGGGAAGACCGTGGTGGCGCTGCATCGGGTGGCGTATCTGCTGTACGCCCGGCGGGAGCGGATCGAACGCCACGGTGTGCTCGTGGTCGGGCCCAACCCGGCGTTCCTGAACCATATCGGCCGGGTGCTGCCCTCGCTCGGCGAATCCGACGTGGTCTTCATGACCGCCGGCGATTTCGTCCCCGGTGTGCGCGTGACGGCCGAGGATGCTCCGGCGGCGGCGCGTATCAAAGGTTCACTGCGGATCCTGGAGATTCTGGCGGCGGCGATCAGGGACCGGCAGCGTTTGCCGGAGCAGCCGCTGCCGATCGAACTCGCGGATGTCACCGTGCGGATCGATGCCGAGACCGCCGAATGGGCCCGGGAGGAGGCGCGCGGGAGCGGGCTCCCGCACAACGAGGCCCGCGCGGTGTTCCGCGAGATCGTCACCTACGTCCTCACCGAACGAGCCATCGCCCGGATCGGCCGGGGCTGGATCACGCGCGCGGACAAGGACGCCTGGGAGGACCTGCGCAAGGATCTGATCGCCGAACTGGCGGAGAGCGCCGAGTTCACCCGCGCGCTGGACCTGCTCTGGCCGGTGCTGACCCCGGAGAACTTGCTGGCGACGCTGTATACCTCCACCGATCGCCTGGCCGCCGCGGGCGCCGACCGGACCCTCTTACGCGCCGACGGTGCGGCCTGGACCGTCTCGGATGTGCCGCTGCTCGACGAACTGGTGGATCTGTTGGGTGGCGGCGATTCGGGCGAACAGGCCGCAGAACGCGAACGCCGGGCCGAAGCCGAGTACGCGGCAGGCGTCCTGGACATCATGGTCGACCGGGCCGACATGATGGACGACGAGGATCATCTGTTCGCCCAGGATCTGCTGTACGCCGAGGATCTGGCCGATCGTTTCGTCGAACGCGATACCCGTGAACTCGCGGAACGTGCCGCCGCCGACCGGAACTGGACCTACCGGCACGTGGTGGTCGACGAGGCGCAGGAATTGTCCGAGATGGACTGGCGGGTACTGATGCGACGCTGCCCGGGCCGGTCCTTCACCGTCGTAGGCGATCTCGCGCAACGGCGGTCGGCGGCCGGTGCGCGGTCGTGGGGTTCGATGCTGGAGCCGTACGTCCCGGGCCGCTGGGTGTATCGGTCGCTGACGGTGAACTACCGCACCCCTGCGGAGATCATGACCGTCGCGGCCGCGGTGCTGGCCGAGTTCGCACCCGGCGTCGAGCCACCGGAATCGGTTCGCGCCTGCGGTGTGCGGCCGTGGTCCAGGCAGATCACCGATGACGAACTGGCCACAGCCGTAGCGAACTTCGTGAGTGCGGAAGCCGGCCGCGAAGGAACCAGCGTCGTAATCGGTCCACCGGATATCCCGGGCGCGATAGCGGCGTCGGAGACCAAGGGTTTGGAGTTCGACGCCGTCCTGGTCGTGGAACCGGAGCGGATTCTCGCCGACGGCCCGCGCGGTGCGGCCGAACTGTACGTCGCGCTCACCCGCGCCACCCAGCGGCTCGGCGTCCTGCACCGGCAACCGCTACCTGCGGCGCTGAGCGGACTCACCGACCCAGGAACACCGGTTCCGGCCGGTGATCGGCAGATCGCGCGGTGACCATCGGATACGCCCGTCCCGGTCCTGCTGTTTGTTGAGCTGTCCCCCCATTCCTCCGCCCCGCGATTCTTCTTCCCGGCGGGCAGCAGCGTGATCCACCTCACTCGATGTCACAACGGTCGGCCCCCCGGTGTCCCTTGTGCGAACCCCGAGACGAGGAGAAGAACATGACCGAGAACACCGAGGTCGTAGTGGTCGGCGGCGGATACGCCGGTGTGATGGCGGCCGATCGCCTCACCCAGCGCAAGGACCTGAAAGTAACCCTGATCAATCCCCGCTCCACGTTCGTCGAGCGGATCCGGCTGCACCAGCTGGTGGGCGGGTCCGACGACGCCGTCGTCGATTACCGCACTGTCCTGGGTGAGCGTGTGCGGCTGGTCGTCGATACGGTGACGCGAATCGACGTCGCCGAACGGCGCGTGCTGACAGCGAGCGGAAAGCCGGTCGGCTACGACCATCTGATCTACGCCGTGGGCAGCGACAGCGCCGACCCGACAGTCCCCGGCGCGGCCGAATTCGCCCACCCGATCGCCACGCTGGAGGAGGCACAGCGGCTGCGGTCCGTACTGGACGCCGCGCCCACCGGCCCGGTCACGGTTGTCGGGTCCGGTCCGACCGGCATCGAGACAGCGGCCGAACTGGCGGAACAAGGCCGCCGGGTAACCCTGGTCTGCGGTCGTATTCTCGGCCCGTACCTGCATCCCCGGGGGCGGCGCTCGGTGGCCGGACGACTGGACCGGCTCGGCGTGACGGTCCTCGAAGGTGCCGAGGCGACGGTCACCGCAGTGACCGAGGGCAGCGTGCGGCTCAGTGGCGGCTACGAACTGGCGAGCACGGTCACCATCTGGACCGCCGGATTCGGAGTGCCGGACCTGGCCCGCCGCAGCGGACTCAGCACCGACGAGCTGGGCAGGCTACGCACCGACGAGACCTTGACCAGCGTCGACGACAACCACATCGTGGCCGCCGGGGATTCGGCGGCACCTTCGGATCTGCCGTTCCGGATGAGTTGCCAAGCCGCCGGACCGCTGGGCGCACACGCCGCCGATACGGTTCTGCGGCGTATCGCGGGTGAACTACCGGCACCTGTCGATCTGGGATTCGCGGGCCAGTGCATAAGTCTGGGGCGCGGCGGCGGCATCTTCCAGTTCGCCCACAAGGACGACACAGCACGGGGATTCCATATCGGTGGCCGCCCCGGCGCGCTGCTCAAGGAGTTCGTCTGCGCTCACACCGTGAAGCAATTGGCGGCCGAAGCGCGTCGACCCGGTACCAACACCTGGGCGAAGGACGACGGACGGCGGCAGGTCCTGGAACAGCGTCGCGGTGCGGCACGGCTGACCACCGGCCAGATCCGCTGACCGCGCCCCGGCCGGGCCCCGCGACCGAGCGCTGCCGCGAGGTCCGGCGCCGGTGGACAGTGCTGGACGGCCGAGCCGGGGCCGCCGGCGAAAGAGAGGACCCTACTGTGGACACACGCCCGGAAGGCCGCGGGCGATCGACGGCGGCCGCGAAGGAAGGGGCCACCGTGGCCGATCCCGCGACCGAGACGTTCCTCACCCATCGCAACCTGCTCTTCACCGTGGCCTACGAAATGCTCGGATCCGCGGCCGACGCCGAGGATGTCCTGCAGGAGACCTGGCTGCGGTGGGTGGAGGTCGATATGGACGGTGTGGCCGACGGCCGCGCCTACCTCGTCCGGATCACCACCCGGCAGGCGCTGAACCGGATGCGCTCCCTGAAACGGCGCCGGGAGTCCTACGTCGGCCCATGGCTGCCCGAACCGCTGCTCACCGCGCCGGATGTGGCTCTGGATGTCGAACTCGCCGAGAGCGTCTCGGTGGCGCTGATGTTCGTCCTCGAAACCCTCACACCGACCGAACGGGCCGTCTTCGTACTGCGTGAGGCCTTCGATATCGATTACGAGGAGATCGCCGCGGGTCTCGGGAAGACCACTGCGGCGGTGCGTCAGATCGCCCACCGCGCGCGGCAGCATGTGGCGGCCCGCCGTCCACGCGAGACAGTCTCCCCGGACCGGGCCCGGGCCGCTGTCGAATCGTTTCAGCGTGCCCTCGAAACCGGTGACACCCGTGGTCTGCTCGATATCCTCGCACCTGATGTGGTGCTGGTCAGCGATGGCGGCGGTATCAAACAGGCCGCGCGCCGGCCGATCGTCGGCGCCGACAAGGTCAGCCGTTTCATCGTCGGCGGTACCGACCGGACCGAGGCCACCGTCACCGCACAGCCCATCCTCGTCAACGGTAACCCCGCGCTCGTCGTGCACCTGGACGGTGTGATCGAAGGCGTGCTGGCGTTCCACATGGCGGACGCGCGGATCTCCGGACTGTATTTCGTCCGGAACCCGGAGAAGCTCGGCCGGGTCGAGTCCGCGACTCCGCTGTCGCTCCGGTGAACAACGGTCGAGAAATGCGGCCCGGCCATCATCGCAGTTCACACGGCTACGGGAAATTCACGGCCTGAGCGCGGGCTGAGAATCCCTCGCCCGATTCCTCCCGCGCGCTGGATACCGCGCCTCGACGGTACGGGCCCAGCGCACTGTGGTTCGCGCGCCTCTCCACCTACGGCGCCCTGGTGGCCCCGCTGGCCGCGGCCGGCACCCTGGTGCTGGTGTTCGCCTTCGGTGTCCAACCGCTCTCGGCCATGTTCGAAATGACCCGGGTGCACAACGCGGTCGGCCCCTCGGTGCCCTGGTTCGACGACTATCAGGCCTATCAGCGCCTGTTCACTCCTACCGCCGACGGATCGATCGGGCGCCGTTTCGGTGTCGTCGCCATGTGGCTCGGGCTGCTGGTGTGCGCCTTCGTGCTGCTACGCAAGGGCGGGCGTATCCCGTTCGTCACCTCGGGCCCGGCGAAACGCCTGCTGGGCATCACCTTCGGGGCGATGCTGCTGATGGCGACGGTGCCCACCAAATTCACCCAGCACAACGGTGTCTTCGCCGGGCTGGCCGGTGCGGTCACCGTGGTCACGGCGGTCGCGGTAGGCCCGAAAGTGATGCGCGCCCCGCGGTATCGCGCGCTGTTCGCCGCCATCGTGGCGGTGGCGATGGCGCAGATCTTCACCGGCGTCAACAAATGGTTCTATGCCTCCGGCCACGGCATCCCGTGGTGGGATTCGGCGCCGGCGATCGGCGGAATCGGGATGAGCGAGATCTTCCTGACCGTCGCCGTTCTGTGCCTGGCGATCGCCGGATGGTGGCACCTACGAGCGCCGGAACCGGGCACACCGCATCGGGTTTCGCAATATGCCTGGCGGCTGGTGAAGATTCCGCCGCTCACCGTGGCGGCGGCGGTGATCGTAATCTTCCAGGTGGGTTCCTTCGCCACCGCCGCGGCCACTCAATATCCGGCGTTCTCGCTGGCTCGATCCAATATGGATGCGGTACTGGGGCAACCGTGCGGACTGGCGAACGACGTCCTGGTCGAAGCCGACCCGAATGCCTCGATGCTCGCGCCGCTGACCGGTGACGCGGCGGATAATTTCGCCGCGGACACCACCGGCTTCGTCCCGGGCGGGGTCGCCGACGTCACCTCCGACGACTCCCGCTCCGAGGACGACAACAGCATCGCCGACGCACTGAAGGACACCTCCGACGGCACCTCGGTGACGCAAACCGGGGGCGCGCCGCTACCTTTCGGTCTGTCGGACAACACACCGGTCCTCGGTACCGCCGGCCAGCGGGAAGCGGCCGAACTGACCACCGGCTGGTACCGGTTGCCCGATTCGGGGCACCGCGAGGGGATCATGGCCGTCACCGCCGCAGGGCGATTCCGGGCGATCACCCAAGACGGCGAGGTGATGCCGGGCCAGCCCGTGGATATCGAATACGGCGTCGCGGACTCGGCGTCGAGCGCGCGGTCGCTCGGACAGGTCATGCCCATCGATATCGGCCCGACCCCGTCATGGCGGAACCTGCGCGTACCGCTGGGCGAGATCCCCGACGACGCCGATGTGGTCCGCATCGTCGCGAAGGACAAAACCCTCGATCCCGAGCAGTGGATCGCGTTGACCCCGCCGCGGATTCCGCAGACTCGCACGATCAACGACTTGATCGGCTCCGACCAGCCGGTCCTGCTCGATTGGGCAGTGGGCCTGCAGTTCCCGTGCCAGCGGCCGTTCGACCACAAGGACGGTATCGCCCAGGTGCCCGGCTGGCGCATCCTGCCCGACCGCCCGGCCGCGAACACCACCAACCTCTGGCAACGCCACGACGGTGGCGGACCGCTGGGCTGGAGCCGCCAGTTGCTCCGCTCACAGACCCTGGCCACCTATCTGCGGGACGACTGGAGCCACGATTGGGGTCAGTTGCAACGGCTGACCCCAATCGACAGCTCGGCACGACCGGCAGCGCCCACTGTCGCTCAGGAGAAACATTCCAGTCTGTGGAGTCCCGGCCATATCAACGTCGCCTGGTAGCCGCGGCTCGCCGGGTCCCTCGGGACCCGGCGGTTTCACGGTCCCGGGCGAGATCCGGACCAGCGTGGATACGGCGATGAACCGGAAGAAGACGCGACACAACGTGACTGGAACGCGCGTGTTCACCAAATCGCGCGAGAGTCCGTGATACTTGTCGCGTGCAGATTCCGAGAACTGATCGAAATCTATTCGTACGCGCCCTCGGGGCCGTGCTCCCCGGCATAGTGGCCGTGGTATCCGTGATCGGGGCGGGCCCAGCCGTGGCTCTACCCAGCTACCCGCTACCCGATCCCGATCCTTTCTATTCCGCGCCCGCGGATATCGCCGGGAAATCACCCGGGGAGGTGCTGGAGACCCGGGTGATGCCGGGGCTGCCGATATTCCCCGGGACCACCGTGACCCTGGTGAAATTCCGCTCGACCGATTCGACGGGGGATCCGATCGCGGCGACCTCGACGGTGCTCACCCCGCGGTGGCGGGTGCCCGACGGGCCGTTGCTGTCCTACCAGCACATCATCAACGGGCTCGGCAGCCGGTGCGCGGTCTCCCGGGTGCTCTACACCCCTGACCCCACCTTGCAGGTCCGCGAGGCTGCCGCGTTGAACGCGGTCCTGGCCCGCGGCTGGAGTGTGGCGCTGCCCGATCACCTCGGCCCGACCTTCGCCTACGGCGCGGCACGGCTGGGCGGGCAGATCACCCTGGACGGTATCCGGGCGGTCCGAGCGGCCGATCTCGGACTGCGGACCAGCCGGGTCGCCATGGCCGGTTACTCCGGCGGCGGCATGGCCACGGCCTGGGCCGCCGCGCTCGCGCCGCAGTACGCTCCCGAACTCGATATCGCGGGTGCGGCGGCCGGGGGCGTGCCGATGAATCTGGTGCGCATGATCGAGGCGGTCAATACGAACCCACATCCGGCATTCGGTCTGATCATGGCGGCCGGTATCGGGCTCGAACGCGAATACCCCGACCGCTTTCCCATCAGCGAATCGATGAACACCCGCGGGTTGCTGACCCGCAACACCGTGGCGAACGGATGTACCAACGAGATCCTGGCCGCCGGAGCCGGACACAGTGTGGCCGAATTCGCGGGCAATATGTCGATGGTGACCGATCCCGAGGCGCGAGCGGTGCTCGAGGAGAACAGCCTCGAATTGTTCGACGGAATACCCGATATGCCCATTTTCGAATGGCATTCGGCCAGTGATCCGCTCATTCCGGTGGATTCCATCGTCCGCACGAACCAGCGGTATTGCGCAGCCGACGTTCCCGTGCAGGCGGACCTGACGATATCGCCGGAACATCTGTCCGCCGCGGTACTCGGTGTGCCCGCCGTACTCATGTGGCTCGAAGGCCGCTTCCGTGGTGACCCCGCGCCGTCCAACTGCTGAGATCCCACTACCGAGCGGGACGCGGTTCCAGCTGATCCGACGGAGGAATCGGCGGCGAACCGCGTTCCGCAGCAGAGCGCGGTGAACGGACGTAGCGCACAGCCCGCGAACCGGATCGGGATGACCTACTCGGCCGCTACCGCATCCCGCAGACCGCTGGGCCGCATATCGGTCCAGTTCCGCTCGACATAGTCGACGCAGTCGGCCCGGCTGCTGTCACCGAAGACGATCCGCCACCCGTGCGGTACCTCGGCGAAAGCCGGCCACAGAGAGTGCTGGTCCTCATCGTTGGCCAGTACGAAGAAACGGCCGTCCTCGTCATCGAACGGATTCGCGCTCATGTCACCTCTCACAGATCGTCGTTGTCGTACCGGGCGCGCCGGCGCGCCCGGTCATCGGATTCACCCGGTGCGGACGGCGTACACCTCGTGCAGGTCGGTGCCCCGCAGACTCGGGTCCTGGCGTATCCGCGCGGACAACCCGTAGGTGCCGAGTAGTTCCCGGAACTTCGCCAGGCCGCCGTCGGTGTCGTGTACCTCCGCGACTACTGTGCGGATCCGGGGCCAGTCCTTTTCGGCGATACCGCGCAGCACATCCAGTTCCGCCCGCTCGACATCGACCTTGAGCAAGCCGATCTCGGCCCCCGGCCCGTGCGCAGCCAGGATCGCCGACACCGTGGTCACCTCGACATCGATCTGCTCGCCCTGATGCAGACCGGCCGTGATGAGCGCGATCGCCTCGTCGTCCAACCCGCTGTTGCGCAGAAAAATCCGGGTGGCCTCGTCGTCCTCCGCGCGATCGGCGTACAGCCCGGAATTCGCCGGCGCCTGCGGGTACCAGGTGAGCGGAAGAATGCCCGGCTCGGCCCCGACCGCGGTGCGGACCGGTACCGCGTGCGGGACGTAGGCGGCCAGATTACGTTCCAGGCACCGGAAAGTCGCCGGAACCGGTTCGGCCGCGATCACCCGGGCACCGGGGCAGATATCGGCGAAGAGTATCGCGCTGAGCCCGATGTTCGCCCCGATATCGAGGACGATGTCCCCGGGCCGCAGCCCGGCGGCGGCCTGCCGGTAGAAACCCGTCGCCGAGGTGATCTCACCCCAGAGAAATCTCGCCTCGGCGGGGCTCGGGCAGTCGACCACCCTGCCGTCGTCGAGCTTGAGCGTCTGGTGTGTGTTCAGCATTCCTGCACGGCCCTTTCTATTACCGCACCGACAACGGCCAGTGCTTCCGGGTGGCTCAGCTCCAGGTGCCGGACATCGACCACCTGGTTGTGGATCTCGCCGGTCACATAACCCCGCCACGAGCCCGCCAGTGCGTCGTGATCGGCGTGGTCCTTTCCGGCGGTGAAGAAGTGCAGATCACCGTCGAAGACCTCCGGCCGGTACCGGTCGGCGATCGTGGCGGCGGTCTCGAAACTCGTCATCACCCGATCCACCTGCTCGGCGCTGAACATCGCGGTCCCGAGCACCTGTTCCCGGATCACCGCCCAGGCTTGTTCGTGAGTATCGACGTTCACCTCGTCGCCGAGATCGAACAGTTCGCGCCAGCCGCCGAGCAGATCCGCCATCAACTGTCCCGGCAGTCGATCCGGCACCGCCGCTGTGGTGGTGGGGTCACCGGACAGATCCACGGCACTGTCCAACAGCGCCAGCAGTGCGACCTCGGCGCCGGAGCGCCGGAGCCGAACCGCGACGGCGTGCGCGATCTGGCCGCCCAGCGACCAGCCGAGCAGGTGATACGGACCGTCCGGCTGTACCCGGCGGATCTCGGCCGCGTAGCGTTTGGCCAGCTGATCAACCGATTCCGCCGGGTCCGCACCGGCAACCACGTGCGGGTCCTGCAGACCATAGATCGGCCGATCCTCGTGCACGTGCTCGACGAGACCGCCGTAGAACCACGCCAACCCGCCCGCGGGATGCACGCAGAACAGTGGCGGCTTCGAACCGCCCGTCCGCAGCGGCAATACCACCTGCAGACCGGATCCGTCGTCGGCCTCATCGGCTCGCCGGGCCAGCGCCGCCGGGGTGGCATCGTCGAACATCCACGGCAGGGCGATCGTGACACCGCGTGTCTTCAGTTCGCGTACCACCATGGTCGCCAGCAGCGAGTTTCCGCCCAGATCGAAGAAACCGTCGGAGATCCCGACCCGCGCGACACCCAGGATCTGCGCGTACACCTCGCTGATCGCCGTTTCCGTCCCGGTCCGCGGGGCGACGAATTCGCTCGTGGCGATTTCGAAATCCGGTGCGGGAAGGGCTTTGCGATCGAGTTTGCCGTTGACCGTCAACGGCAGATCCGGCAGCACGGTGACCGTGGCGGGCACCATATAGCTCGTCAGTACCTCCGCGGCCGCCGCGCGGACCGCGACCGGATCGATCTGCTGTCCGTCGACACCGACCACATAACCGATCAGCTGAGCGACCCCCTGCTCGTGCCGATGCACTGCCGCAGCCGCTCGCACCACGGCGGGATGGCGAAGCAAGGCCGATTCGACCTCGCCCAGTTCGATCCGGTACCCGCGCAGCTGGACCTGGGCGTCGGCGCGACCGAGATAGCGCAGTTCCAGACCCCGATCCGAATGCTGCCAACTGCCGAGATCGCCCGACCGGTAGAGCCGGTCCCCGGCCGGGCCGAAGGGGTTCGCCACGAACCGGCCCGCCGTCGCACCGGGTGCGCCCAGGTAGCCCCGGGAGAGCTGGCCACCGGCGACGTAGATCTCCCCGGCCACTCCGATCGGGACCGGGCGCATCCGGTCGTCGAGTACGTAGACCCGCATACCCGGCAGTGGTGTACCGATCCCCGCCGCCATCGATCCGGTCGTCTCGCCGAATGTCACGTGCACGGTGGTCTCGGTGATCCCGTACATGTTGATCAAGCGCGGCGCGCCGGGTTCGTGGGCGGCGAACCAGCCGGACAGCCGGGCGGGATCCAGCGCCTCGCCGCCGAATACGACATACCGCAGCGCGAGTCCGGCGCCGCCGCGCCCGGAGTTCCGGCGCTCCCTCTCGGCCTCGGCGAACCCGTAGAACGCCGACGGTGTCTGGCTCAGAACCGTCACGCCCTCGCCGACGACGAGGTCGACGAACGCCTCCGGCGACCTGGACACCTCATAGTCGACCACCACCAGCCGTCCACCGGTCAGCAGCGCACCCCACATCTCCCACACCGCGAAATCGAAGGCGTAGGAGTGGAACATGGTCCACACATCGGCAGGACCGAGATCGAAACGCCCGCGAATATTGGTGAACAGGGTGCACGCCTCGCGGTGGCTGACCGTCACGCCTTTCGGGCGGCCCGTGGAGCCCGAGGTGTAGATCACGTAAGCCGTATTGTCCGGGCGGGCGTCGGGCAGCACCGGATCCGGTGCCACGGGGCTGCCCGCCGCGGCCTCATCCAGCAAGACGACCGGAGCCGCGAACTCGGGCACCGCCGATACTGTCTGCGCCGACGCCAGTACGGCCACCGGACGGGCGTCGTCGAGCACGAACCGCAACCGCTGCTCCGGATAGGCCACATCCAACGGCAGATAGCCGGCACCGGAACGAACCACAGCGAGCAGGGCCACCACCAGATCGACCGAGCGGGAAAGCGCTACGGCGACCAGCGATTCCGGTCCGGCACCGTGCTCGGTCAGCCGAGCGGCGATCCGGGCGGCGCGCCGATCCAGTTCCGCGTAGGTCAGCGCCGAATGGCCGTCGGTCACCGCGATCGACTCGGGCCGGGCCGCGACCTGTTCGGCGAACAGCCGGACCAGAGTCGTATCGGCCACTCCGGCGCCGTCGGATCCGGCCGCGTCGAGCAGCGCGCGCCGCTGACCGGCGTCGACGAGCTCGATATCACCGACGACGACCTCGGGATCCGCCGTCACCTCCTCGAGAATCCGCACATAGGCCCGGGCGAACCGGTTCATCGTCTCTTCGACGAACAGATCCGTCGCGAAGGTCAGCCGGCCCACGAAGCCGCCGGGGTGGCCCGCCTCGTCGAATCGTTGCGAGAGCTTCACATTCAGATCGGCCTGCGCCTGTTCGAAACCGTTCTCGACCGGTTCGACGGTGAGATCGGACAACCGGACCGCCGCACCGCTGAGGTTCTGGACGTCGAGTGTCACCTGATACAGCGGGAGATGCGCTGTCGAGCGGGGCGGGTTCAGCGCTTCCACGACCTGTTCGAACGGAACGTCCGCGTGCGCCAGAGCCGCCAGATCGTTTTCCCTGGTGTCGGCGAGCAGATCGGCGAAGGGCTGCCGCGGCGAGACCCGGGTCCGCAGCACCAGCGTATTGACGAACATACCGACCAGATCATCGAGTTCACGCGCCCCACGACCGGCGACCGGGGTGCCGATCGCGATATCGCCGACACCGGACTGCCGGGCGAGCAGCACCGACAATGCGGTGTGCAGCACCATGAAGACCGTCGCGTTCGCCGCACGGGCGGTCGCCTCGATGCGCGCGTGCAGATCGGCGGAGATCTCGAATTCGACAGCACCTCCGCGCAGCGAGGCCACCGGCGGGCGGGGCAGATCGGTCGGCAACTCGAGCAGCTCGGGCAGTCCGCCCAGGGCCTGCTTCCAGAACCGCAGTTGCCGCGACACCAGCGACTCGGGATCGCGTTCGTCACCTAGTATCTCGTGCTGCCACAGCGCGTAATCGGCGTACTGGACCGGCAGCGCGGACCACAGTGGATCGGCTCCCTGCCTGCTCGCCTCGTACGCCATCATCACATCACGGGCCAGTGGCAGCATCGACTGCCCGTCCGCACAGATGTGATGCACGGTGATCATCAGTACGTGATCGCGGTCCCCTAGTTCGAAGAGCTCGACACGCAAGGGCGGTGCCTGCGTCACGTCGAACCCGGCGGTGACCGTCGCGAAAGCCCGCTGCATCAGCTGCTGTTCCGCGACCCGGACCGGGATCAGATCCGGTACGACCTCTTCCGCGGGGACCACCACCTGGTGTGGGGTGCCCTCGGCCGTCGGGAACTTGGTACGCAGTGATTCGTGCCGTTGCACGACCAGTGCACAGGCCCGGCGCAGGGCGTCGGTATCGAGTTCGCCCCGCAGCCTGATGACCATCGGGATGTTGTAGGCACCTACCGAGGTGTCGAACTGGTTGAGGAACCACATCCGCTGCTGAGCCGGGGACAGGGGCACCCGTGCGGGACGGGTACGCGCGGCCAGCGGCGCCCGCTGTTCACGGCCGAGACCCGCCAGGTTCGCGGCGAGATCGGCCACCGTCTGTGCCTCGAACAGTTCCCGGACACCGACCCGGACACCGGTCGCGGCGCTCAATTGCGCTGCCACCCGGGTGGCCGACAGTGAATTTCCGCCGAGATCGAAGAAGCCGTCCGTCGCGCCCACCTTCTCGATATCGAGAACGCGTTCGAAGATCTCCGCCACACACTGTTCGGCATCGGTGCGCGGAGCCACCCAATCGCGACGTGAGCCGAACTCGGGCGCCGGCAGAGCCAGGCGGTCGAGCTTTCCGCTCGTGGTGAGCGGCAGTTCGGGAAGCAGTGTGAAGGCTTCGGGCACCATATGCGCGGGCAGTTGCGCACGGACCGCCGTCTGCACGGCACCGAGGTCCACCGTCACGTCACCGGCCAGATACCCGGCGAGCCTTTTGCGGCCCTGTTCGTCGGCCCGCAGGACGACCACCGCGTGATCGACACCAGGGCAGCCGGCGATCACGGCTTCGATCTCCCCGAGTTCGATGCGCTGCCCGCGGATCTTTACCTGGAAATCCCGCCGCCCGAGATAGTCCAGGGTGCGATCGGGTGTCCAGCGCACGAGATCACCGGTGCGGTACATCCGTGATCCGGCCGCGCCGAACGGGTTCGCCACGAACGCGGCCGCCGTGGTGACGGGCCGGCTCAGGTATCCGCGGGCCAGTTGTACACCCGCGAGATACAACTCCCCGACCACGCCGGGGGGGACGGGTCGCAGCCACGGGTCCAGGACGAGCGCCTGGACCCCGCGCAGTGGTTCGCCGATCGTCACCGGGACGCCGGGCTCCAGCGGGCCGCTCATACAGGCCAGGATGGTGGCCTCGGTGGGACCGTAACCGTTCAGCAGGCGCCGCCCCGGCGCCCAGACGGCGACCGTTTCCGGTGTCACCGCTTCCCCGCCGGCCACCAGCACGCGCAGTGAATCCAGGCCCTGCGGTGACAAAGTCGCCAGCACACTGGGTGTGAGGAACGCGTGCGTCACCCGTTGCGTCCGGATCAGTTCCGCCAGTTCGGGGCCCCCGAACACCTCTGGTGGCGGCAGCACCAGCGTCGCGCCGTTGCTGTGCGCCAGCAGTACTTCGAGGATCAGGACGTCGAATCCGGGTGCCGAACCCTGCAGTACCCGCGACCCGCTGTCGACATCGAAGCGTCTCCGCTGTTCGGCGGCGAAATTCGCCAATCCCTCGTGCGCTACCGCCACGCCCTTGGGCACACCGGTGGAACCCGAGGTGTAAAGCACGTACGCGGTATCCCGGATATGGGGGGCGCGCACCCGGTGCGTGTCCGGAATCGGCCCCGCCGGATACGCGTCGATGGATTCGCGCACCGCCGGGTCGTCGAGCTCCATCGTCCGTACCGAGTCCGGCAACAGGCCCCGCACGGATCCGCTCGTGAGCGCGACCCGGATACAGGCATGTTCGACCATGAGCGCGATCCGGTCGGCGGGGTTACGGGTATCGACCGGCACGATCGCGGCGCCTGTTCTGGTCACCGCCCACAGGCCGATCACGAATTCGAGGGACCGCGGCAGCGCCAGCGCCACGTTGTCGCCCGGGCCGACACCCCAGTCGATCAACTTCCGCGCCAGCCGGTCGGAACAGGCGTCCAGTTCCCGGTAGGACAGGGCGCGCCCGTCCGCGATCAGCGCGGCGGCAGCGGGATCGACCGCCGCGCCGGCCGCGAGCAGATCCGACATCGGGCGCGGCGCCTCGGCGAGACCCCCCGAGGCCTGCACCAGCTCCGTGCGCTCGTCGGCCGTGAGCAGATCGAGCGCGCCGAGCGGTAGGTGCGGGTCGGTGGCGATTGCGCGCAGCACGATGGCGAGGCGGGACGCGAGACCCGCTGCCGTGTGGTCGTCCACACGAGCTCGCTGGTAACGCACGCGGATGTGCAGTTCATCGGTCTGGTGCGCTTGCACCAGCAGCGGGTAGTGCGCGGCGTCGCGGCCCTCGGCCGAGACCACCCGCATACCGTCGATATCGGTCTCGCCGAGACCGCTGCTGTCGACCGGGTAGGACTCGAAGACCACCAGGGTGTCGAACAGCTGCGGAGTGTGCGCTGCCGCCATGATCTCGGACAGCTCGAGGTAATGGTGATCCAGCAGCCGGGTGTTGTCCGCCTGCAGCCGATCCAGCGCATCGGTGACGGTCAGGCTCCGCGTGACGTCGACGGCCACCGGAATCGTATTGATGAACAGCCCGATCATCGATTCCACACCCGCCAGATCGGCAGGCCGGCCGGAGACTGTGCTGCCGAAAGCCACTCGTTCGGTGCCCAGCAGATTGCCCAATACCACCGCCCAGGCGAACTGGACGATCGTGGCCATGGTGACCGCCCGGTCGCGGGCGAACTCGGTCAGTCGCTCGGTGGTGGCGTGCTCGATCACGATGGGCAGATCGATCGGGATGTCGGCCACCGTCGCGGAGTGTGCATCGCTGATCAGCGTGGGCTCGGTGGATTCCTCCAGGGCCTCCCGCCATACCCGCACCCCGGCGTCGTGGTCACGGCCGTCGAGCCACTCCAGATAGTCGCGATAGGACGGCGCGGCCGGCAGCAGGTCGGTGCGATCGCCCACCGCGTACAACCCGATCAGTTCCCGGGACAACAGCGGCAGCGACCAACCGTCGAGCAGAAGATGGTGTGCCGTCAATACGAGCCGGAAATCTCGCGGTCCCACCCGGACCGCGAGGAAACGCAGCAGCGGCGGATCGGCGGGATCGAATACCACCGCCCGTTCGGCTTCGATCAACCGATCCAGTTCGGCGATATCCCCGCCGGTCTCGGCCCGGTACCAACGCGACGCCGTCGCGGCGGGAACTACCTGCGCGGCAACACCGTCGGCCGCCCGGGTGAAGGCCGCCCGAAGGTTTGGATGCCGTTCGAGCAGCGCACGCGCGGCTCGCTCGAGCCGGTTCTCGTCCACCGTACCGGCCAGGGTAAGTACCGATTGCGCGGTGTAGACATCCAGTTCACCCGCGGCGAACTCGGCGTGGAACAGCAGACCCGCCTGCAGCGGTGCCAGCGACCACACATCGGTGAGCGGGCCGTAGCGGGTGGCGAAGGTATCGAGATCGGACTGGGTGACCGCGACGAGCGGGACGTCGGTGGGTGAGAGACCCCAGTCGTGGTCGGCCCGCGCCGCCGCGGCGATCTCGCGCACGGCATCGACCCAGTCGCCGGCGAGTTCTTCGACCTCCGCGCGATCGAGCAATCGCGAGGCGTAGCCGATATGCGCCGAGAGCACGGGTCCCGCCGGGGTATCGGTGGTGTTCACATCGATCGTGATCACCGCCGCCGCAGGCATATCCGGATCGAACGCTGCCCGCTGGTCGAACTCCTCGCCGGTCGGAACCCACGCCAGGCCCGACAGCGCGGCGATATCGACGCCGGCCCTGCCGAGATTGTTGAAACTGATCTGCGGTTCCGGTGCGGCCGCGAGCCGTTCCCCGGTAGCAGGATCGAGATAGCGGAGCAGACCGTAACCGATACCCTTGTCGGGGATGGCCCGCAACTGGTCCTTGACCGATTTCACCACCGCGCGCATATCCCCGGTATCGAGACCGGCCGGGTCGAGCGCTACCGGGTAGGCGCTGGTGAACCAGCCGACGGTACGGGAGAGATCCGCGCCCGGGGCGAGTTGCTCTTCCCGGCCGTGGCCCTCCAACAGGATCCGCGCGCTCGAAGGGGCGATACCGCGCCGCCCCCGCCAGCGAACCAGGGCGATTGTGAGCCCCGCGAGCAGCGCGTCGTCGGTGTTCCCGCGGGCGGCTTCGGGCACAACGTCCAGCAGGACCGACGTCACCTCGGTCGGCAGGGACACCGTGAGGTGCCGGACCGTCGCCTGGGTGTCGAGCGACGGGTCCAGTGGTGCCCGGCCCAGCAGCGGGTCCACGGCTTCACTCATTCGCTGCCACAGCTCGAATTCATCACCACGATCGCCGGCGGCAGCGGTCAGGGCATGCGCCCACCGGCGCATGGAGGTGCCCTGAGCGGGCAGTTCCGGACCGCTTCCCACGGCGATCTGCTGCCAGGCGGTCGCGAGATCGGGGAGCAGGATGCGCCATGAAACGCCGTCGACAGCCAGGTGGTGGATCACGATGAGGGCACGGCCCTCCGCTTCGACTCCCGCGGCCGGCAGCAGGCAGACGATCTGCATCATCCGGCCCGCGGCCGGATCGAGGCGGTCCGCGGCCGCGGCCAGCGCTGCTTCGGCCACGGCGGTGAACCCGGTGCCGCCCGGTGCCTCGTCCGCCCGGAAAGTTCGCACGAGAATCGAATCCGTCGCGCCGACCGCGCCCACCGGCAGTACCCGCAGACACCGGCCGTGCAGCTGGGACCGCAACATATCGTGCTGGTCGAGCAGGGCCTGCACCGTCGCGGTGACATCCGCGATATCGGCGTCGCCGGGCAGCCGCACGAGCATCGACTGGGCGAATCTCCCGGCCGCGCCGAGCCGTTCCCCGAACCAGGTGACGATCGGTGTGCTCGGGATATCGCCGATACCACCACCCGGCAGTTCGGCGAGTGTCAGCTGGGCCGCGGCCTCGGCGACCTGAGCCAAAGCCCGCACGGTCCGGCGTTCGAAGATATTGCGGGCGCGGACGACCACGCCCGCGGCCTTCAGCCGGGCAGCCAGCTGGATCGACATGATGGAATCGCCGCCCAGAGCGAAGAACGAGGTGGTCGCCCCCACCGTCGGCACCCCGAGCACATCCGCGAACGCCGCGGCGATCGTGCGCTCCAGATCGCCGACCGGCGCGACAGCGTCGGTCTCCCGCACCTCGAACACGGGTTCCGGCAGAGCTTTGCGATCCACCTTGCCTGTCGACGCGAGTGGCATCCGATCCAGCACGGTGATCGTCGCGGGCAGCATATGAGCCGGCAGTACACCCGCGAGCCGATTCAGCACAGTGGCCGGCTCGACCTCCGCACCGGGATCGCCGACGAGGTAGGCAACGAGCAGCGCCCGGCCGTCGGGACCGGGACGGCTGACCGTGACGGCGGAGGCGACGCCGGACTGGGCGACCAGCGCGGCATCGATTTCGCCGAGTTCTATGCGCTGCCCGCGGATCTTGATCTGGAAATCGCTGCGGCCGACGTACTCCAGGGTGTGCCCGACGGTCCAGCGCACGATATCGCCGGTCCGGTACATCCGCGATCCCGGACCGCCGTACGGATTCGCCACGAACGCACCCGCGGTCAGTGCCGGACGGTTCAGATATCCCCGGGCCAGGGCACCGCCTGCCAGATACAGCTCACCTGCCACGCCGACCGATACGGGCCGCAACCCGGCGTCCAGTACGACGGCCTGCGCGCCGCGGATCGGGCCACCGATATCGATCGGCCCGCCGGACCGCACCGGCGCGCTCATGGTGATGACGATCGTCGTCTCGGTCGGGCCGTAGATATTGTGCAACTGCCGCCCGGGCGCCCATGCGGCGACGAGTTCGGCCGGCACCATCTCTCCGCCCACTGCGAGTACGCGGACCGATTCGAGATCAGCGGGCGATACGGTCGCCAGCACACTCGGCGTCAGGAAGGCGTGCGAGACCTGATGAATCCGGATCAGCTGGGCCAGTTCCGCACCACCGAAGACATCCGCCGGCGATATCACCAGAGACGCTCCCGCAGCACAGGCCATCAATGCCTCGAGCAGTACTGCGTCGAAGGCCGGTGCTGCCACGTGCAGCACCCGCGCGGTCCGGTCCACGCGATAGTGGACCCGCTGCGCGGCGGCGAAATTCGCCAGTCCCTCGTGGGTGACCACCACACCTTTCGGCGTCCCGGTGGAGCCGGAGGTGTAGATCACGTAGGCCGCATCCTCGACCCGGGTGCGGCGCCGGACCGCAGCGGTATCGAAAAGACCGGGCTGCGTCCCGATCTCGGCGACGGTCTCCGGATCGTCGAGCACCGTCCATTCGATATCGCCGGGCAGCGCCGTGAGTGCGGCCCCGACCGTGAGACCGAAGGCCGCCCCGGAGTCGGTGACCATATGGGTCATCCGCTCCCGCGGGTATCGCAGATCCACCGGGACGAAGGTGGCACCGGTCTTCGTGATCGCCCACATCGCGATCTGGTATTCCACCGACCGCGGAATTGCCAGCGCGATATACGTACCGGGGCCCGCGCCTCGGGACAGCAGATATCCGGCCAGCATCTCCGATCGCCGATCGAGTTCGGCGTAGGTCAAGGTTGCGTTCTCACCGATCAGCGCGACTTCCGCAGGGTGCGCCGTGACCGCGGCCGCCAGCAGATCCGGCAGCAGACAGGGAGTTTCGGCATTGTCACCGGTGGCCGGCACCAGCTGCCCGGCCTCCTCCGGCGTGAGCAGATCGATACTGCCGACAACGCCGGCCGGATCGGCGGTGACCGTCTCGAGAATCCGCACGAACCGCTCGGCCAGCGCCTGCGCGGTCCCCGGGCCGAACAGATCTATGGCGTAGAGGATCTCACCATCGATGCCCACATTGCGATCGCCCTCGGTCTGCTCGTTCAGCAGAACGGTGAGATCGGTCTTGGCCTGCGCGATCCCGGGGTCGAGCAGTTCCACGCCCACACCCGGAAGTTCGAAGCGCGCCGACCGGGTGTTCTGCAATCCGAACATCACCTGGTACAGCGGTGTGTAGGCGGTCGACCGGGGGCGATCGAGCGCGTCGACGAGCCGTTCGTAGGCGACATCGGCGTGGCCGAGCGCGGCGATATCGACGCCGCGCACCTCGGCCAGCAGCTCGCGGAAGGATCGATCCTCGCGGACCCGGGTGCGCAACACGACGGTGTTGACGAACATTCCGACCAGATCGTCGAACGCCTCATGGCCTCGACCGGCGACCGGGGTGCCCACCGAGACATCGTCGGTGTGCGCGGTGCGGGCGAGCAGGATCGCCAGCGCCGTGTGCAGGACGACGAAGACTGTCACACCTTCCTCGTGCGCCAACCGGACGACGGCGTCGTGCAGCTGGGGTGGGATCCCGAACCGCACGCTGCCACCGGCCGTGGTGACGACGGCCGGGCGCGGGCGGTCGGTGGGCAGGTCCAGTAGTTCCGGTGCGTCGCCGAGAACGTCTTTCCAGTAGGCGATCTGCCGGGATATCAGCGACTCGGGATCATCCTCCGCGCCGAGCCGCTCCTGCTGCCAGAGCGCGTAGTCGCCGTACTGCACCGCCAGCGGTTGCCACTGCGGTTCCCGCTGCTGCACCCGTGCGCCGTAAGCGGTGAACACATCCCGGGCCAGAGCGGGCACCGAGGCACCGTCGGCCGCGATGTGGTGCACCACCAGAACCAGCGCGTGCTCACCGGTTCCGGTGCGGTACAGCCGGGCCCGGACGGGGACCGATTCCGCCACGTCGAAGCCGGTCTCGGCCACGCGCCGGATGAGGTCGGCCAGGTCGGCTTCGCTGCCCACCTGTTCGACGGCGGGCAGCAGCTCCGACGGGTCGGCCGGGACGTCCCGGACGACCTGGCACGGTTCACCGTCGACCGTCGGATACACGGTCCGCAACGGTTCGTGCCGGACCGTCACGTCCAGGAATGCCGCGCGCAACGCATCGATATCCAGCGGACCGGTCAGCCGGGCCGCGAAACAGATGTTGTACGCGGCCGAGTCGGTGTCGTACTGATTGAGGAACCACATCCGGCGCTGGGCGGCCGCCAGGGGGACAGTCGCCGGGCGCGCGCGGGCCGTGGGCGGCAGGACCACAGCGCGGTTCCGGTCGGCGAGCCGTTCGGCCAGTCCGGCGATCGTCGGCTCGTCGAAGATATCCCGGATACCGACCTCGATACCCAGCGCGGTTTCGGCACGGGCCGCGATCCGGGCCGCCGACAGCGAGTTGACGCCGACCTCGAACAGGTCGGCGGTCACGCTGACCCGGTCGGATCCCGTGAGATCGGCGACGATCCCGGCCAGTACCGTTTCCCGCTCGGTACGCGGGGCCACGAACTGCGCACCCTCCTCGAACACGGGCCGTGGCAGTGCCGAACGATCGAGTTTGCCGTTGGCGGTGAGCGGGATCGCTTCGAGCACCTGCACAGCCGCCGGTACCAGATAGCCCGGCAGCGTCCGGGCGATCCGGTCGCGGAGCTCACGGCCGGTGGCCACTGCGCCGGGCGCGAGTGTCACGTAACCGGCGATCCGTTCGGTCGTCGCGACGACGACCGCCCGGGCGACTTCCGGCAGGTCGCGCAACGCGGCCTCGATATCGCCGGGCTCGACCCGCTGGCCGCGGACCTTGACCTGGAAATCGCCCCGGCCGGCGAACTCCAGATCGCCGGACCTCGTCCAGCGGACCAGATCGCCGGTCCGGTACAGCCGCTCCCCCGGTGCACCGAACGGATGCGGCAGGAACGCGGCGCAGGTGAGATCGGGACGCCCGTGGTAACCGCGAGCGGTCTGGACGCCCGACACGTACAGTTCGCCGACCACGCCCAGCGGCACGGGTCGCAGTCGGGAGTCCAGCACGTAGACCCGCATACCGGCGACCGGCCGGCCGATCGGCACGGTCGCCCGGGCACTTTCCCCGGGCAGGCACCGGTGCGCGGTGACAACCTCGGCTTCGGCCGGCCCGTACCAGTTCACGACCTCGGCGCTGCCGAATACCTGCGCGGCCCGATCGGCGGTGCGCTGTGCCAGCGCCTCACCGGCGGCGAACACCCGCCGGACGGAGGGCATCGGACTCTCGGCGGTGTCGAGCAGGACATCGAGCATCGACGGTACGAAATGCACCGTGGTGATCCGGTGCTCAGCGACAAGTTTCGCCAGGTATGCGGGGTCTCGGTGACCGTCCGGTGCGGCGAGCACGATCCGAGCCCCGGTCTGCAGCGGCCAGAACAGTTCCCACACCGCGATATCGAAGGTGATGGGTGTTTTGTGCAGGACCACATCGGACCCGTCGTGCGGCCACTGCCGCTGCGCCCAGGCCAACTGGGCGACCGTCGCGGTATGAGTGAGCGCGACGCCCTTGGGGATACCGGTGGAACCGGAGGTGAACAGTACGTACGCCGCGTTGTCCGGCCGCAACGGCGCGTTCCGGTCCGCGTCGGTGACCGGGGCGTCGTTGTGACCGCTGAGGTCGGCCCGGTCGATCCGCTCGGGCTCGCATTCCGCCGGCAACTGCCCGGCATCCGCGGTCGTGCTGAGTACCAGCACCGGACGGGCCGCGTCCAGAACGCGGGTGATCCGGGCACTCGGATGGTCCGGATCGATCGGCAGGAACGCCGCACCGGCCTTGATCACCGCGTACAGCGCGACGACCAGATCGGTGGAGCGCCGGACAGCCACGGCCACCACGGTTTCCGGTCCGGCGCCACGAGCCGCCAGCCATCGGGCGAGCCGATTGACGCGGCGGTCGAAATCCCGGTAGGTGAGCACGTCACCGTCGGGACCGCGCAGTGCGGGTGCGGCCGGGGTACGCGCGACCTGGTCGTCGAAGACATCGACCAGTGTTCGGCCGGTGACCACGGGGGCGCCGGTCGCGTTCCACCGGTCCAGGACCACCGACCGGTCCGCGCTGTCGAGAAGTTCGATATCCGCGACGACCGGATCGACATCGTTCGCGGCGGTATCGAGTACGCGCACGAACTGCGTGGCGAACCGCTGGACGGTGTCCTCGTCGAACAGATCGGTGGCATAGGTGAGGCGCAGCGTCATCCCGACCGGCTCGTTATGGTCGCCGTACCCCTCCGACATCATCAACAGCAGGTCGTAGATGGCGGCGTCGTCGCCGGGGTCGATGTTCTGCACGGCGAGTTCCGGGAGTTCGACCCGGGCCCGGTCCATGTTCTGGTAGGCGAGCATCACCTGGAACAGCGGCGTATGTGCGGTCGAGCGCACCGGGTTCAGGGCTTCCACCAACTGCTCGAACGGAACGCCTGCGTGGTCGAAGGCCTCGATATCGGCACGCCGGACCTGGTCCAGTAGCTCGCGGAAGGTCTGGTCCCCGGCGATCCGGGTCCGCATCACCAGGGTGTTGACGAACATGCCGACGAGATCGTCGAGCGACCGGTGCCCACGACCGGCATGCGGCACACCGATGGTGATGTCGTCACTGCCCGAAAGCCGGGACAGCAGTACCGCCAGCGCCGTGTGCGCCACCATGAATGTGGTCGCCCCGGCGCGGCGGGCCAGCGTCTGCACCCGCTGGTGGACCTCGGCGGGAACGGTGATCTGCACGGATGCACCGCAATCGGTCCGCCGCAGCGGCCGCGGCCGGTCGGTCGGCAATTCCAGCAGTTCCGGGACGCCCGCGAGCCGGATACGCCAGTAATCGATATCTAGGGCAGCACGCGATTGCGGGTCGTCCGGCGTGCCGAGCACTTCGCGCTGCCAGAGCGCGAAATCGGCGAACTGCACCGGCAGCGGCTCCCACTCCGGCCGGCTCCCCAGGGAACGTGCCCGGTAGGCGGTCACCAGGTCGGCGGCCAGCGGAACCACCGAGAAGCCGTCGCAACTGATGTGGTGCGCGGCCAGCGCGAGAACCCAGGACTCCTCGGAGAGCTGGAAGAGGCCGACCCGCAGGGGTACGCCCTTCGCGACATCGAATCCGCGGCCGAAGAATTCCGGCAACCGGCGCCCGAGTTCGCCCTCGGCGATCGGTTCGGGTACGAGATCCCCACGCGAGGTGACCTCCTCGGCGGGGAGGACGACCTGAGCCGGGATCCCGTCCACGGCCGGGTACACGGTGCGCAGGCTCTCGTGGCGCTCCACCACATCGGCGACGGCCGCGGTGAGCGCACCGAGGTCGAGCACCCCGTCGAGCCGGATGGCCAGCGGAACGATATATCCGGCAGTGGCCGGATCGAACTGGTTGAGGAACCACATCCGGGACTGCGCCAAGGAGAGCGGCAACCGATCGGGGCGGGGACGCGGCGTGGGAGCCGGGAGACTCGGAACCGCGCGCAGCCGGGTGATGCGTTCGGCGAGGTCGGCGACCGTGGGCGCCTCGAAGATCACCCGCACCGCCACGGCGACATCGAGGATGTCACCGATACGGCTCAGTGCGCGCGCTGCGAGCAGCGAGTTTCCGCCCAGTTCGAAGAAGTCGTCCTGTGCGCCGATCTCCGGCAGTTCGAGCAGTTCACCGAAGACGTTCGCCACCGTCTGCTCCACCAGGCCGCGCGGTTCCCGGTATTCGGCCAGGCGCATGCCCGGGTCCGGCGCCGGCAACGCGCGATAGTCGACCTTGCCGTTGGCGGTGAGCGGGATCGCATCGACCCGCATCACCGCGGACGGGACCATATACGCGGGCAGCCGTTCCAGCAGGGCAGCGCGGATCTCGCGGCTGTCCCAGGTCGGTGCCGCGACCACATGGGCTACCAGACGCTGCTCACCGTGATCGGTGCGCACCTGCGCCACCGCGGCCGCCACCGCGTCCTGCGCCACCAACGCGGCCTCGACATCGCCGAGCTCGATTCGCAGTCCGCGCAGTTTGACCTGGGTATCGGCACGACCCACATAGCGCAGGCTGCCGGTGGCGTCCCAGCGCACGAGATCGCCGGTGCGGTACAGCCGGGCGCCGCCGCTACCCAGCGGATCGGCGACGAAAGTGGCCGAGGTCAGCCCCGGACGCTCGTGATACCCGCGTGCCAGCTGCACACCACCGAGGTACAGCTCACCGGTGACACCGTCGGGCACCGGATGCAGCCGGGCATCCAGCACGCGGACCACGACATTCGACTCGGGCACGCCGATCGGCACGGCGGTGCCGGTCACCTTCCCCACGCGCTGGGAGGTCACACTCACCGCGGCCTCGGTCGGCCCGTACAGATTGTCGATCCGCGCCGCACTGAATTCGGCGAACCGCCGGACGGTATCCGCCGGCAGTGCCTCACCGATGCACAGGACGCGGCGCAGGTCCGGGAGCTCCTGCCCGGCGACGCTGTCCAGGAAGGCGGCGAGCAGCGACGGAACGAAATCGACCGTAGTGACCCGATGTTCGGCCATCGTGCGAGCCAGTGCCGACGTGTCGCGATGCGCGTCGGCGCCGGCGACCACCAGCGCCGCCCCACATACCGCCGCGGAGAACAATTCCCACACCGAGAGGTCGAAGGTCACCGGCGTGCGCCAGATCATCACATCGGAATCGTCGAGTCCGTAGTGCTCCCGCATCCAGCGAACCTGGTTCACCACCGCCTGGTGGGCAACGGCCACGCCTTTGGGCACGCCGGTCGAGCCGGAGGTGTAGATGACGTAGGCCAGGTCAAGGGGATCCAGCGGCCGGCTCCGGTCGGCATCGGTGACGGGAGCCGAATCCAGCTGCTGGGCGAGCAGTTCCGTGACGGACCACACCGGCATACCGCCGGGCAGGTCGACCTTGTCCCCGGACCGGGTGAGCACGGCGATCGGCCGGGCGGTGGTCAGCACCGAGCGGAGCCGTTCGACCGGATGCTCCGGATCCAGGGGCAGATACGCGGCGCCGGCGGCGTGGATCGCGTACAGGGTGGTCAGCAGATCGACAGAGCGGTACATCGCGACGCCGACCACGGTCCCCGGGCCGGCACCGCGCCCGAGGAGGGCGCGGGCCAGCCGGTTCACTCGAACACCGAATTCCCGGTAGTCGAGCCGGGCACCGGTTTCCGCGTCGACGACGGCGGTGTTGCGCGGGGTGGCCAGCGCCTGTGCGGCGAACAAGTCCGCGAGGGTGGCGGCAGGTGCGAGCGCGGTCACTCCGTGCGACCGCTCGGCCAGCACCCGGCGCTCGGTCTCGGTCAGCAGATCGATATCGCCGATCGGCCCGCTGGGATCGGAGACCACCGCGCGGAGCAACAGCTGATACCGGTCGAAGATCGAACGTATCGACGATTCGTCGAACAAATCGGTGGCGTACCCGAATTCGACCGCGATACCGCCGGAGCCACCGTCGGAGGACAGCGTGTCCACGAGATTCAGGTGCACATCGTATTTGGCGACACTGGGATCGATCATCCGGGTCGTCACGGTCAAGCCGTCGAACTGCACGGCCGGGATCTCGATGTTCTGGAACGAGAACCCCACCTGTGTCAGGGGCGCGTGTGCCGTCGAGCGGGGCGGATTGAGCACCTCGACGAGTCGCTCGAAGGGGATATCGGCGTTCTCGAAGGCCCCGAGATCGGTCGCGCGGACCTGCTCGAGGATATCGGCGAACGACGAACCGGGCACGACCCGGGTCCGCAGTACCAGCGTGTTGACGAACATTCCGACGAGGCCGTCGAGCCCGGGTTCGCCACGGCCCGCGATGGGAGTGCCGACGGCGATATCCCCGGTCCCGGACAGCCGGGCGAGCAGCGCGGCGTACACGGCGTGCATCACCATGAACACAGTCGTGTCGTGCCGGCGGGCCAGTGCCACGACCTCGCGATGCAGATCGGCGGGCAGCGTGGTCGATACCGTCGCGCCGCGGAAACTCTGCTGCGCCGGGCGGGACCGATCGGTGGGCAGGTCGAGCACCTCGGGCAGATCGGCGAGCGCCGCGCGCCAGTACTCGGTCTGCGCGACCGTCGGACTGTGCGGATCGTCCTCGGTACCGAGCAGTTTCCGTTGCCACAGCGTGTAGTCGGCGTACTGGACCGGCAGCGGCGACCACTGCGGTTCCTGGTTCCGGGACCGGGCTCGGTAGGCGGTCATCAGGTCCGCGGCGAGCGGGGCGAGCGAGGAACCGTCGAAGCTGATGTGGTGGACGACCAGGACCAGGGTGTGCTCATCGGGTGCGGTGCGCAGCAGGGTGATCCGGAACGGGACTTCGCGGGTGACATCGAACCCGGTCGCGGTCTCCGCGGCGATACGGGCCTCGATCTCGGCGGCCGCCACGGGTATCGGCTCGAGCGGCGCGCCGGTGCCGGCGACGGGCACGATCACCTGGTGCGGTCCGCTGTCGCTGTCCGGGTACCGCGTGCGCAACGATTCGTGCCGGTCGAGGACATCGCCGATCGTGGCCTGCATGGCCGCCACGTCGAGAGCACCCGACAGATGCATCACCAGCGGAATGTTGTACAGCGGTGAGGTCGTATCGAACTGGTTGAGGAACCACATCCGCGCCTGGGCCGGCGACAGCGGGATCCGTTCGGGGCGGCGCTGCGGTATCAGAGGTTGCCGTTCGCCGGGCCCGCTCGCTCGCAGCCGATCGGCCAGAGCGGCGACGGTCGGTGCGTCGAAGATCGTGCGCAGCGCGATATCGTCTCCGAACGCGGCGCTCAACTGCCCGGCGACACGGGTGGCCGACAGTGAGTTCCCGCCCAGGTCGAAGAAGCTGTCGAAAGCGCCCACCCGCTCGACACCCAGTACCGAGGCGCAGACGTCGGCGACGGTCTGTTCGACGGCATCGCGCGGGGGGACGAATTCGGTGGAGGCCGCACCGAACACCGGTTCGGGCAGCGCGGCACGGTCGATCTTGCCCACCGGCGACAGCGGCAGCGTATCGAGCACCAGTACCGATTCCGGAACCATATGCGCCGGCAATCGCTGCGCGGCGTGCGCCAGCAGCTCCGTCGTCTCGATACCGCGCTCCGCGGGCACCACGTACGCGGCGAGCCGCGCACCATGAGCGCCGGCCACGCCCACCACATGCGCTACCGCCACCCCGGGATGCGCGGCGAGCACGGCTTCGATCTCACCGAGCTCGATCCGCTGACCACGGATCTTGACCTGGAAATCGGTACGGCCGATATATTCCAGAGTCCCGTCGGGTGTCCAGCGCGCCAGATCACCGGTCCGGTACATCCGGGTCCCGGGCCCACCGTGGGGTGCGGCCACGAACGCGGTCGCCGTCGCCGCCGGCCGGTCCAGATAGCCGCGAGCCAGCTGCACACCGGAAATGAAGAGCTGCCCCGCCACCCCGACCGGAACCGGCCGCAGTCGCGAATCCAGGACCACGGCCTCGATACCGCGGATCGGCCCGCCGATCGTGACCCGGTCGCCCACCGACAGCGGATCGCTGATCGCGACCATGATCGTGGTCTCGGTCGGTCCGTATCCGTTGAACAGTTCGCGGCCCGGCGCCCACAGCGCCACCGTTTCCGCGGGCACCGCCTCGCCGCCGGCCACCAGCACGCGCAGTGCCGGCAGATCGGACGGAGACATGGTGGACAGCACGGTCGGCGTCACGAACGCGTGCGAGACCCGCTGCGTCCGGATCAGCTCCGCCAGTTCGGCACCTGCGAACACGTCCGGCGGCGAGACGACCAGGGCGGCGCCGTTCGCATGCGCCATCAGCAGTTCCAGTACGACGGCGTCGAACCCCGGGGCTGCCAGCTGCAGTACCCGCGACGAGGGCTCCACCCGGTAACGGTCCCGCTGTTCGGCGGCGAAGTTCGCCAGTCCCTCGTGGGTCACCGCGACGCCCTTGGGCGTACCGGTCGACCCGGATGTGTACAGCACGTACGCGGTATCCCGATACCGCGCCGGCCGGAGCCGGTCGCCGTCGGTCACCGGCGCCGCCGACCGGGCCCCGATCGCGGCCGCGGTTTCCGGATCGTCGAGTACCAGCAGCGGAATCGATCCCGGCACCAGTTCTCGCGACGCGGCGACCGTCACCGCGACCCGTGGGGCGGCATCACCGAGCATCAGCGCGACCCGCCCGGCCGGATTCCGGGGATCCACCGGAACGAAGGCCGCACCGGCTCTGGCAACCGCCCAGATTCCCACCACGAACTCGATCGACCGCCCCGTAACCAGTGCGACATGATCACCCGGGCCCACCCCGCGCGCTATCAGATCTCGCGCAATCCGATTCGACCACGCGTCCAGTTCCCCGTATGTGACCGTCCGGCCTCCCGAGACCACAGCCACCGCAGCACTATCCGGCGCCGACAGCACATCGGCCAGGATCCGCGGTGTCTCGGCCGGGGCCCCCGACGCCGGTACGAGACCGGCTCGTTCGGCCACCGATAGGACATCCACGCCACCCACCCGTGCGTGTGGATCCGCCAGGACCGCCTCGAGCACCCGGTTCAATCGGGCGGCGAGTTCCTCGATCGTGCCCCGGTCGAAGAGATCGGTCGCATAGTCGACACGGAGGGCGACGTCGCCGTCGCCGGAGGTGTTCTCCGCGACCGTGACGATGAGGTCGACCTTCGCCGGCTGCGCACCCGGGTCCAGGATCTCGACCGTGAGTCCGGGTAGTTCCAGGCTGGGGCGGTCCATGTTCTCGAAGGCCAGGTACACCTGGCACAACGGCGGATGCGCGCTCGACCGCTGCGGTTCGACTTCGTCCACGATCCGCTCGTAGGGGAGGTCGCTGTTGGCGAAGCCGTCCACATCGATATCGCGGACCCGCGCCAGGAATTCGGCGAACGATTCCGCCGGGCGGATGTCGGTACGCAACGGCACCGTGTTGACGAACATTCCGACGAGATCTTCCAGCGCGTGTTCACCACGGCCGGCCACCGCGGTGCCGATGGTGATGTCGTGGGAGCCCGAGAGCCGGGCGAGCAGTATGGCCAGCGCAGCGTGCACCACCATGAAGGTGGTGGCGTTGTGCGCCCGGGCCAGTGCCTCGATCCCACCGAAGATCTCGGCCGGAATCACGGTCTCGGCACGATCACCGCGGATAGACCGTTGGGCCGGGCGGGCCCGATCGGCGGGCAGTTCCAATATCGGCGGCTTACCCGCCAATCGCTGTGTCCAATAGCTCAACTGACGTGCCGAGAACGATTCGCGGTCGGTTTCGGCACCGAGCAGATCGTGGTGCCAGACACTGTAATCGGCGTACTGCACACGCAACGGCTGCCAGTCCGGAGTCTTGCCCTGAACCCTGGCCTCGTAGGCGGCGGCGAGATCACGCGCCAGCGGGCGCAAGGACGATCCGTCGCAGCAGATATGGTGCAGAATGACGGCCAGGACGTGGTGGCGCCGATCCGCGGATGCCAGCAGTGCACTGCGTAGCGGCGGACGCACGGTCACATCGAAGCCCTGCGCCGCCAGTTCCCCGATCCGATACTCGATATCGTCGGCGTCGGCGGTCTCGGGGATCAGATCGAGACCGGCGACCACATTCTCGGCCGGCAGCACGACCTGGACACCGGATCCCTCGACGGCCGGGAACACCGTGCGCAGCGCCTCGTGCCGATCCAGCACATCGATCAGCGCGGACCGCAGGGCCACCACGTCGAGGCATCCGGACAGCTCCACCACCAGCGGAATGTTGTACGCCGCCGAAGCCGGATCGACCTGGTTGATCAACCACATACGATTCTGCGCGGGCGCCAGCGGTATGTGCTCTTCCACCCGGGTCCGAGCCCGCAGGACGGGGCGGCCCGGACGGTGCTCGACCGCGATCAGCGCCGCCAGTTCGGCGACGGTGGGCTTGCCGAACAGGTCGCGCACCGACACATCGGAGCGGGTCAGTTCACCGATCCGCACCGCGGCGCTGGTCGCGGTGAGTGAGTTGCCGCCCAGATCGAAGAAATGATCGAGTATCCCCACCCGCTCGACACCGAGCACCTCGGCGAAGACATCGGCGATCATCTCCTCGACCACCGTGCTCGGCGCGACATACGCGGCGGCCGAATCGAACACCGGTTCGGGCAGCGATCGGTAGTCGATCTTGCCGTTGACGGTCAGCGGCAGTTCGGGCAGGACGACGATACTCGCCGGCACCATGTATTCCGGCAGCTGCGCGGCCACCTGGGCGCGCAGGGACTCACCGGCACAGACCGTGTCCCCAGCCGGCACCACATAGGCGACCAACCGGGCGGCTTCGGTATCGGGCCGATGCACGACGACGACCGCTGTCGACACCGTGGCGTCGGTCAGCAGCGCGTTACGGATCTCGTCGAGTTCGATCCGGAATCCGCGCAACTGGACCTGCTGGTCGGCTCGCCCGCGATACTCCAGTTCGCCCCGGTGGTTCCAGCGCGCGACATCACCACTGCGGTACAGCCGCGTGCCCGGCGCCCCGAACGGATCGGCGACGAAGCGGGCCGCGCTCAGTGCGGGACGGCCGAGATATCCACGGGAGAGCTGCGCCCCCGAGACATAGATCTCACCCCAGGCTCCCAGTGGTGTCGGTCGCAGGCGCCCGTCCAGCACGTAGGTACGCAGGCCCGGCAACGCCGTTCCGATCGCACTCGCCGCGCCCGGAACCGCGATCTGCGGGGTCAGCGGCAGATAGGTCACGAACACCGTGGTCTCGGTGATCCCGTAACTGTTGGCCAGTACGGGAACTCGTGGCTCGTGCTCGTACCAGGTGGCCAGGCCTGCCGGATCGAGGCGTTCCCCGGACAAGATCACCGTCCGCAACGCCGGTGCGCCCTCTGGTTCACCGCCGGCCGCGTATCGAACCCGCGCTGCCGCGAACTGCTGAAAGGCCGAGGGAGTCTGGTTGAAGACGGTCACCTTCTCGCGCGCCACCAAGCGCACGACATCGTCGGGTGACCGCGTGGTGGCGATATCCACGATGACGATTCGTCCTCCGGAGACCAGCGGACCGAAGATCTCCCACACCGAATAGTCGAAGGCGAAGGAGTGGAAGAGGGTCCACACATCGTCGGACCGGATTCCGATCTCGGCGCAGGCGTTGATCAGATACGACGCCACGGCGCGGTGACCGATCGGCACACCCTTCGGACGGCCGGTCGACCCCGAGGTGTAGATGACATAGGCGGTGTTCTCCGGCCGCAGCGGCCGGGAACGTTCGGAATCGGTGATCGGCGCACCGTCGGCCTCCGCAGCGACAAGATCGTCGAAGGCGACGATTCGATCGGGGTCGCCCGGAAGCCCCTCACGCAGCGTGCGGTTCGTCACGACGAGTACCGGGTCGGCGTCGGTGAGCACGTATTCGAGCCGGTCGGCGGGGTGCGCTATATCCAGCGGCAGGTACCCGGCGCCCGATTTCAGCACAGCGAGAGTGGCGACGATCAGATCCGCTTCCCGCGGCATCGCCACGGCCACCAGCGATTCCGGTCCGGCCCCGCGTGCGATGAGTGAACGGGCGAGCCGGTTGGATCGTCGGTCCAGTTCTCGGTAGGTCAGGGCGGCCGAGCCATCGGTGACCGCGACCGCGTCGGGGTTCGCCACAGTCCCGCGGGCCAGCAGGTCGACGAGCGTGGTGTCGGCCACCACCCCGTCCCGGCCCGCGAGTTCTCCGACGATGCGGCGCTCTTCGGCGGTATCGACCAGCGGGATCTCGACCACACGAGTGTCCAGCGGCGATTCCAGCAACCGGCGCAGGAATTCGACGAACCGCGTGGTGTGCAGTTCGAGTTCTTCCTGGCTGTACAGGTTCGTATTGCCGTGCAATTCGAGCAGCAGGGGCCCGTCGGCGCCGGGGCGGTAGAGGTTCAGCTGCATATCGTCCAGGGCGCCCGAAGTGAGGGCGCGATAGCGGCCGAATGCGGATCCGAGGCGGATCTCGGTATCGAAGAAAAGGATGTTCACGACCGGGCCGAACGAATTCGACGCCGTTTCCGCGATATTCGCGTCACGCCGCAGATCTTCGAACCGATAGAGCTGGTGCCGGATCGCGGAAACGAGCTCGGTGACCGAGGCTCCGATCAATTCCGCAACCGTTGTCTGCGGAGTTACCGCGAAGCGGATGGGCACCATATTCGCCAACATGGCGGCGGCGTGCCGCAGACGCCGGGTCACCCGGCCGCTCACCGGCATCGACAGCACCACATCGTCGGATCCGGTCATCCGGGCCAGGAAAGCGGAGAACGCGGCGACGACCACTTGCGCGGGAGAAGCGTGCAGGTCCGCGGCGAATCGGTCGAGCATTTCGGAGAGCCGGTCCGGGAGCTGACGGCCGGCCGCGTGATCGCTTTCGCTCCAGCGCGCGGCCCGTCCCGACAGACTCACCGGACTCGGCAGGTCGGCGACTTTCTCGCGCCAGTACGCCCGGTCGGACTCGAAACGGGCGCTCTCGTGGTACACGCGATCGGCCTCGGCGATATCGCGCAGATCCGCCGCCACCAGTGGCGGCGGCTGTCTACCCTCGAGAATCGCGTTGTAGTGCTCGATGATCCGGCCCATGACGTTGAAGGCGCCGTACCCGTCGATGATGAGATGGTGTGCGCGCGCATACCACAGGTACCGGTTCTCACCGATGCGAATGAGTTTGGCGACCGCCAGCCGGTCACGGCCGAGATCGACGGCCCGGGTGCTGCAATCCCGGCGCATCCACCCCATGCCCGCTTCGTACGGATCCTCGGCGTCGGACAGATCCAGCACCTCGTCGGCGTAGACGATGCTGCGATCCACGAATTGGTAGGGACGGCCGTCGAATTCGACGACCCGCACGACGAGCGATTCGGTCTCCCGACCGGCGATGTTCACCGCCTCGGTGAGCAGATCGACGTCGATCTCGCCCTCGATCTCGACGTAGTGCGCGATATTGACGTTCGGCCTGCCGGGCAGATTATCGGCCAGCCACATGCTGTACTGCGCCCTCGACAACGGTATGAGATCCAGATCGTGGTCGACAGCAGTGGCTGACCTCAGATTCATGCTCTAACCTCTCGCTCGGACTCGGAGGCACCGGAGCACAGCAGAAGGCGCCCCCTGCAGATGCTCGAAATTGCCTGTGTACGACTTCGTCTACGTCGAAGTGGTGTTCACGCCCCTGCCACGGAACACCTTTAAGAGCAAACAGCTATAAGACCGTGCGTCGCACAGTTTATGCATATCGGTCGCGTCGCCCGCAACCGGATACGGCGTTTCGCTCACAGACGCGCCCCGGCGTATATCGCGGAGCGCGGTTCGGCCTCGGCCACAGCGGAAAACACTCCCGGGTCCTACGTCCGTCACCGCGCGATCCACCGCCCCATCCGGGCAACGGACGTCGATGGACCGGCCGTCGCACGGTACAGCGACCACCGGGCACGGCCTCTCGAATCAGTCCAGTGACCTAAAGGTGGCTCTGTACGAGAGGTCCAGTGACCGGGATCCTCGCTGTATGATCAGACGTCTCACCGCCCTGTTCGCCGGTCTCTGGCTGTACGGCTTCTCGATGGCCATGATGATCCGTGCCGCAGTGGGTTTGGACCCGTGGGATGTTTTCCACCAAGGGGTCACCCGGCAGGTGCCGATGAGCTTCGGCACGGTGACCGCATTGACCGGTGTGGTGGTGCTACTGGCCTGGATTCCGCTGCGCCAGTGGCCCGGAGTGGGCACCGTGAGCAATGTGGTCCTCGTCGCCGTATCCGTCGACGTCGGTTTGTCGATAATCCCGGAGTGGGAGTCGATACCCGTCCGGCTGAGCGCGATGGTGCTCGCGGTCGTACTGAACGCGCTGGCCAGCGTGCTCTACATAGGCGCAGGACTCGGACCGGGCCCGCGCGACGGACTGATGACCGGTCTGGTCCGGCGGACCGGGTGGTCCATCCGGCTGGTGCGGACCGCCCTCGAGCTATCGGTGCTGACGACCGGCTGGCTCCTGGGCGGCAGTGTCGGCATCGGGACCGTGATCTACGCCGTCGCCATCGGGCCGCTCATCCAGCTCATGGTTCCGCTGGTCGCGGGACGGCTACCCGGATTCGACACCGCGCCGGAGACGGAGACGGCCGCCGAGGTACCGGGCCGGATCGGACACGACGACGGGCCGGTCCGGTCGAACGTGTGACCGGAACACCGGCTCGCTATCCGGCACGCCGGCCGGCACTGCCATAACGCCGAGTGGGCGACGCCGGAGCCCGGCGTCGCCCACTCGTGTACCGCCTCAGTCGCGGAAGGCGTCCTTGACCTTCTCCCCCGCGTCCTTGAGGTTGGACTTGACCTGGTCGGCCTTGCCCTCGTTCTTCTTGTCCTCGTCGCCGGTGGCCTCCCCGAGCTTTTCCTTGGCCTGACCGGCGAGATCTTCGGCCTTGTTGTTGAACTTGTCCGTAGCACTCATCGCCTGACCCTTCTCTTCGGGTGCGCCCGGCCTGTTGTCCGGCCGGTCGTGGGGGCGAATAGCCAGCGGACGCGGTTTCAAACAGCTCACCGGAAACCATTCCTGGAGCCCACCACGGGACCGCCGGGTGAGTGCACAGTCGAGCGGTTGTGGGCGGGTTCTCCAGCCGTGGCGGCGGACTACTCGCCCGTAGCGTCGCGTATGCCTACGCTCCTCCGATGACAACGGAGTCGGGAACCGTACATCCGTCCACCCGAGCAGATCGGCAGGCCGTGAACGCCACAACCATCGACCCCCTCCCGACCCCGGCCGCGTCCGGCAGACGGCCCGAGGCGATCCATCGTTTCCTCGTCAAACCCGCCGATTCGGGGATCGCGGGCGCGGTGGACGGCGGCAAACTCCTCGAATGGATCGATAAGGTCGCCTACGCCGCGGCGGCCCAGTGGAGCGGGTGTTACTGCGTCACCGCCTACGTGGGCAATATCCACCTCGATCGGCCGATCGCTGTCGGTGAACTGGTCGAACTGCACGCGAAGCTCGTCCATACCGGACGTACGAGCATGCATATCCTGGTCAGCGTCTATTCCACCGACCCGACCCGGCAGAAGCCGGTCCAGATGGCCCAGTGCCTGACCATCTTCGTCGCTGTCGACGACGAACGCCGGACCGTCGCGGTACCGCAGTGGGAACCGTCCACGATCCTCGAACTGCACCGTCACCGGCAGGCCAGGGCGCGCGTCTCGGTCCGGAAGCGAATCGAGGAGGCGATGGCCGCGCAGCGCTACACCGCGGACGGCACCGCGCCGAGCGCGACACTGCGCTTCCTCGCGGCACCGTCGGATATCAACTGGGGCGGCAAGGTCCACGGCGGCCGCACGATGGGATGGATCGACGAGGCCGCCTACGTCTGCGGTGCCGATTGGGCCGGGCAGCATGTGATCACCTCCTACTTCGGCGGGATCCGCTTCTACCGGCCGATCGTCATCGGTCATATCGTGGAGGCCACCGCACGGCTGATCCATACCGGTCCGCGCAGTATGCACATCAGTGTGCACGTGACGTCGACCGATCCGCACTCCGACGAGCCCGCACTCGCCGCCCACGGTCTGGCGGTGGTGGTAGCGGTGGACGCCAACGGGAAAGCTCGCCCGATCGAGCAGTGGACACCGGTCTCCGACGAGGACCGCTCGCTGGCCGCCCACGCTCGCCACCTGGTCGATCTGCGCGCAGAGGCCGAACCGTTCGCCACCGCGGCCGATCTGCCCGCCGATGCCGAGCCCAGCCATTTTCGCATCCCGATTCCGGGCTGAGCCGGAACGGACGATTCCCCGGGCCCAGCACTGCCACGGCATTCGGGTGAGTGGGCGCTCTCGCCGCCGGCGTGCGACAGCCGGACTCGGTGAAGTGGCTGCCCCGCCTGCGAACATCATCGTGGATGCCGTACTCGAACCAGAACTCGGCCTGAACCCGCTGCACGTTGCGACAATCCAGGCCGGCGTCACCGGCGTCCGACCCACCTACAGATAGTTATCCAGCACAGACTCACGCGGGTGCCGCGGCAGTACCAGGGGCCCCTTCCGATCCGTAGGTCGTTCCACCGGCGCCGCCGGAAACCGGCTGGGCGATACCGTGCTTCAGCAGCGGGACGATCGTGGTACGTACGAAGGCGCGCGCGGCGTCGGGGTCGGTGAAATCGACACCGCCGACCCCGGGCGTGAGCATGAGTGAATGCGCGAGCCGGGCTACGAGTTCGGCCACGGGCCGCGGATCGTAGCGGTCGACCAGACCGGCGGACTGGGCGTGGGTGAGCATATCGACGATGTAGTCGATACCGATGGCGACCAATCGTTGGCCCTGCACGGTGTAGAAACCGAGCGCTTCCTCCGGTGCGACTCGCAACAGTTGGGTGACCAGGCGGTGGATCCGGGTCTGCAACAGCACATGCAGCATCGTCTCCTCGATCTGGGTTTCCACGCTCGTAGCGGTGGCGGCGATCGCGGTGACCTCGGCCAGCATGCGCTGGGTCTCCCGCTCCAGCACCGCCTCGACGAGGTTGTCCTTCCCGGCGAAGCGACGATGGATGGTGATCCGGTTGATCCCGGCCCGCCGCGCGATATCCTCGAGGCCGGCGCGCCTGATCCCGACCTGCAGGATCCTCGCCAACGCGGCATCCATGATCGCTTCGTCGACACTGTCACCGCTGTTCGCCATGTAACCAATATACAAATTTTGTTACATAGAAGTGGGCAGTCGCCACCGAGCCCCGCGCAACTACCGAACGCCTGGCCGCGCCGGTCGGTCAACGCGCGAGCCGCCGGTTGGTGACCCGCAGTTGCCGAGCGGTCGCCACGGCCAGCGAACGTGTCTGGGGCAGGGTCAACGGTCCGCACAAACTGTCCCAGTGCAGTGCGACCAGCTGTCCCGGAGCCGCCTCGGGCACGGCGGAGAATCCGCCTTCCCATACGCGTACCGGCACCGACTCGGGCGACCCCAGGAACAACCGGCTTCCGGCGAAGCGCAGCCGGCGGCGCAGCACGGTCAGTTCGTTGCCGCGCCTGGCCGTGACTGTGCCCCAGCTGATCCGGCAGCTGTCGAGCACCCGAATCGGCTGGTCCCCGCCACGACCGAGCAGACGGGTCCACGGGTAGATGCCGAATACGTGGAAGCAGTGATCGGCCGCCGCCTCGCCCGCCAGCGCATCCTGGGTGAGGTACTTCCAATAATTCCCGGTGGCCGGGCCGATCACGGTCAGCAGCTCCGTGACGAAGGCGGACGGATCCAGCTCCGCCCCGACTCCCCCACCCAGCCAGTACGACTCGACGAGCCGATGATCGAGCGGATCGGCGATCCCGGTCATCCGCGACATCACCTGGAGATAGGGCCAGGCTCCGGTGAAATGACGTGCTGCGGCCCGCACCCGCTCGCCGGACTCCGCACGCAGGTCGGACGTCTCGGCGGGGCCGCAATAGCCGAGCCGGTGGGGTGCGTAGGCGAACCGGGCGAACATCTCGGTTCCCCGGGTGGTGACCGCGTTCGCGCTCACGGTTCCACCGGCAATCCGCGCCGCCACCGTTGTTCGACATCGGCGAAACGCCAGACCGCGACAGCGCCGGCCCAGGTCAGCACGAAGAGGCCGACGATGATGAACCCCATCGCGCCCAGATCGAGCGATCCGATCCAGGCGAGCGGACCCGAGGTGAGGTCCAGTTTCTCGGTCATGATCGAGATGATCTCCTGCGCCCCGATCAGCAGAGCCACCGCGACCGACAGACCGGTGACCACGAAGTTGTAGTAGATCTTGCGCACCGGCCCCGCGAACGCCCAGCCGTAGGCGTAGTTCATGAAGGTCCCGTCCAGCGCGTCGAACAGCGACATCCCTGCCGAGAACAGCACGGGCAGGACGAGAATCGCGTACCAGGGCAGATCGGTGGCCGCCGCGCCGCCGGCGATGACCAGCAGACCCACCTCGGTCACGGTGTCGAAGCCCAATCCGAACAGCAACCCGACCGGGTACATCTGCCAGGGTTCGCGTACCGCCCGCATCAGCGGCCCGAACACCCGGTTGAGCGCGCCGCGATCGTCGAGCCGGCGTTCGAGTTCGGCTTCGTCGTACCGGCCGCCGCGCATCCCGCGGAACACTCGCCAGATCCCGATCAGCGATACCAGGTTCAGCAATCCGATCAGGATGAGGAAGGTGCCCGATACGCCGGTGCCGAAAACGCCGGTCCACTGCTGCAATCGCGAATTGTCGTCCCGCAGATTGACCGCGAGCGCTTTGACGCCGGCCGCCAGTAATGCCACCAGGGCGAAGACGATGGTCGAGTGCCCGAGGGAGAACCAGAACCCTACCGAGAGCGGCCGCTTGTTCTCGGCGACCAGTTTTCGGGTCGTGTTGTCGATGGCGGCGATATGGTCGGCGTCGAACGCGTGCCGCATGCCCAGGGTGTAGGCCGTGATCCCGAGCCCGGTGCCGAAGACGGCGCCGTCCACGAGATAGCCGCCGGGCACCACCAGCATCAGCAGCGTCGCGAAACCGAGCACGTGCAGCGCCACGATCGTGAAACTCATCCCGGTGACGCTGCGCCGCTGCGCCTGGTCCAGCTCCGACCATCCCCGCCGTAGAGCCGCCGCCGATATCCGCACCGTCGGATACCTCGTTCCTTCCGGGCGGCGGTCCGACCGGACCCGCCGCGTAAACAGATCCGCGTCAACAGATCCGCGGCAACTGCTCTCCGGCGGGCAGATCGACCACCCGGGTGCCGCCGAGCGCGGTGCGCGCCACCACCATTCCCGGGTGCTCCTCGACACAGGTGCCGATCACCGCCGCCCGCGCCCCGAGCGGATGCGCGCGCATCACCTGCAGTACCCGTTCCGCGTCCGCCGACGGTACGAACGCGACCAATTTGCCCTCGTTGGCCACATACATCGGGTCCAGGCCGAGCAGCCCGCAGGCATCGCGTACCGCGGCAGGTACCGGTAGCGCTGTCTCGTCCAGCGCGATGCCGATCCCGGCGGATCGGGCGATCTCGTTCAGGGTCGCGGCCACCCCACCGCGCGTCGGATCGCGCAACACGTGCACATCCGCACCGGTTTCCAGCATCACCGACACCAGTCCGCCCAGCGGGGCGGTATCGCTGAGGACGGTCGTCCCGAATTGCAATCCTTCCCGGCAACTCATCACCGCGATCCCGTGCACGCCTATATCGCCGCTCACAATGACGATATCGCCGGGTGCCGCCCGCTCGGGCCGGATATCGACCCCCTCGGCCAGCACACCGATACCGGCGGTGTTGATGAAGATCCCGTCACCGTGCCCGGCATCGACGACCTTGGTATCGCCGGTCACCAGCGAGACCCCGGCTGCCGACGCGGCGGTGCCGAGCGCCTCGGCCACATGGGCGATCTCGGACAGGGCGGTCCCCTCCTCGAGAATGAACGCGGTGGACAGCACCAGGGGGCGCGCACCGGCCATCGCGAGATCGTTCACGGTGCCGTTCACCGCCAGCTCACCGATCGAACCGCCCGGGAAAACCAACGGTTTCACAACAAAGGAGTCGGTGGAGAAGGCGAGTCGGGTGCCGCCCACTTCGAGCACCGCGGAATCCCCCATTCCGGCGTCCGCGGCCGCCCCGAAGGCGGGCAGGAACAGGTGCTCGATCAGTTCGCCCGACATGGCACCACCGCCGCCGTGGCCCATCACGATATTCGGCGCATCACGCAACGGCATGGGGCAGACCCAGCCGTCCACGTCGATGGCCGGTGCTGTGGGCATACTCAGATCCTCACGCATGGGCCACCTCCGCGGGCTGGTCCAGGCGGCGGTACAGGTAGTAGGCGGCGCACGCGCCCTCCGAGGACACCATGGTGGCGCCCAGCGGATTGCGCGGGGTGCACTGGGTGCCGAACGCGGCGCATTCGTTCGGTTTGATCAGCCCCTGCAACACTTCGCCGGAGCGGCAGACCGCCGATTCGGCCGCATGTAGTTCGCCGACCGAGAACCGGTGCTCGGCGTCGTAGTCGCGGTAGCGTTCGGAGAGCCGCCACCCGCTGCCCGGTATCATCCCGATACCGCGCCAGGCGCGGTCGGTGACCTCGAAGACATCGTCCAGCATCGCCTTGGCGGCGGGATTCCCGGCATCCGATACCGCGCGCGGATAGGCGTTCTCCATCTCGTGCCGGCCCGCCTCGAGCTGTGCCACCGTGCGGCGGATGCCCTCGAGGATGTCCAGCGGTTCGAAACCGGTGACCACCATGGGAACTCGGTAACGCTGAGCCAGCGGGGGATATTCCTGGGTGCCCATGACCGTGCAGACATGCCCGGCCAGCAGAAATGCCTGCACCCGGCACAGCGGTGATTCCATGATGGCGGCGATCGCCGGGGGCACCAGGACATGCGATACCAGCAGCGAGAAGTTCTCGATACCGAGCCGCTGGGCTTGGTACACCGTCATCGCGTTGGCGGGGGCGGTGGTCTCGAAACCGATCCCGAAGAAGACCACCTGCCGGTCCGGGTTGGCCCTGGCCAGTTCCAGTGCGTCCAGTGGCGAGTAGACCACGCGAACGTCCCCGCCCTCGCTCTTGACGTGGAAGAGATCCTTCTCGCTGCCCGGAACCCGCAACATATCGCCGAACGAGCAGAAGATGACCCCGGGTCGCGCGGCGATCTCGAGCGCCTTGTCGATGACCTCCAGCGGGGTGACACACACCGGGCAGCCCGGACCGTGGATCATCTCGATCTGATCGGGGAGCAATTGGTCGATCCCGTGTCGGATGATCGAATGTGTCTGCCCACCACATACTTCCATGATCGCCCACCGACGGTCGGTGGTGGCGCGGATCCGGTCTAGAAGTTTCTTCGCCAGTTGCGGGTCACTGAATTCGTCCAGATATTTCACGGTTCCTCCTCGGGGTCGCGCCGCCGCGGCGCCTCCGGGTTGTCCTCGCCGGCCTGCGCGGCCGCGACGGCGAAACCATCGGCGAACTCCTCGTTCAGCACGCCGAGGTGCTCGAACTCGGCCAGGGTCCGCAGTGCCGATTCCTCGTCCAGCCGGTTGATGGCGAATCCGACGTGCACGACGACGTAGTCGCCGATCGAGGCATCCGGGATGTACTGCAGGCATACGTCCTTGTGCACGCCGCCGAAATCGACGACCGACATCAGGGTGCCGTCACGCTCCTCGAGGCTGAGCACCTTTCCGGGAACTGCCAGGCACATGATCGTCCTCCTTCTCCGCTCAGCCCGCGGCCACCGCGAGCACCTGTCCGAACGCCAGGCCGCCGTCGTTGGGCGGCAGCCGGTGATGGGTGAGCACGGTGAAACCGTGTTCCCGTAGCAACCGCCGGGTGGCCGACAACAGCAGCGCGTTCTGGAACACACCGCCCGAGAGGGCGACGGTCGTGGCCGGCCCGGTCCGGGCCAGCGCCGAGTCCAGCACCAGCCGCGCGAGAGCGGCGTGGAAACGGGCACCGATCACCGCGGCCGATACCCCGCGCGCGGCATCGGCGACCACCGCCGCGAGCACCGGGCCAGGATCGATCGACGCCGGATCACTGCCGGAATCGACCGCGAATCGATACTCGGCGCCGCCTGTCTCGCCACGCCGGGAGATGCCTTCGAGTTGGATGGCCGCCTGCGCCTCGTAGTCCACGGTGTGCCGGACCCCGGCCAGCGACGCCACCGCGTCGAACAATCGGCCCATGCTCGACGTCGGGACACAACCGAGCCCGGTCTCGAATTGATGGGCGAGTACCGCGCGTTCGGCGGCCGGGCAGGCGCGGACCGGGGCGATCGCGGGCGACCAGTCGATCCCCGCCGCCCAGAGATGCGCCAACGCCATTCGATACGGCCGGCGCACGCTCACGTCGCCACCGGCGAGCGGCACATACTTCAGATGAGCCAATCGCCGGTAACCCTTGTATCCGGCGGCGAGGATCTCACCGCCCCAGACGGCTCCGTCGGGACCGAACCCGGTGCCGTCGAAGGCGAATCCCAGCACCGTCTCGTCCGCGCCGAGCCCGTGCTCCCCCATCACGGCGGCGATATGCGCGTGGTGGTGCTGCACGGTGTGCACCGGGCGGTCGTTCGCGTTGCGGCGTGCCCATTCGGTGGAGCGGTAGCCCGGGTGCGTATCCGCGGCGAGCTGAACGGGATGCACGCCGGTGAGCTCCCGGAGGTGTCGTTCGGTGGCATCGAAGGCCCGCAGGGTCGCCAGATCGTCCATATCGCCGATGTGTTGACTCAGCCAGGCGTACCGGCCGTCGGCGACCGCGCAGACGGTCTTCAGATCGGCACCCACCGCCAGCGTCGGCGCGACGGGTACCGGGAGTGCGAGCGGCAGCGGTGCGTATCCACGCGAACGGCGCACCGGCGATTCGGCGCCGTCGACCACGCGTACCACCGAATCGTCGCAGGGCACCAGGATCCTGCGGTTGTGCCACAACCACCCGTCGGCCAGCCCGGCCAGCCGTTCCCCGGCGTCCATATCGTCGTAGCAGATCGGTTCGCTGCTGCGGTTACCGGAGGTCATCACCAGGACATCGGGCCCGGCCGGGTCGCCGGGGAGGCCGAACAGCAGCGTGTGCAGCGGGGTGTAGGCCACGAGCACACCCAGATCCGGATTGTCCGGCGCGACAGAGGTTGCCACCCGCCGCTCACCGCGTGGCAGCAGGACGATGGGACGCTGCGGCCCGGTCAGCAGCGCGGCGGCCGCGTCGTCGACGACGGTGATCCGGCGGGCCGTCGCGAGATCGGGCACCATCACGGCGAAAGGTTTGCCCCCGCGGCGTTTCCGGTGGCGCAGCTCGGCCACCGCGGTCTCGTTCGCCGCATCGCAGGCCAGGTGGTATCCGCCGATCCCCTTGACCGCGAGGATTCCCCCCGACCGCAGCAGTTCACGGGCAGCGGCCAGTGGCTCACCCCCACCCGGCCCGGTGTAGAACAGGCTCGGACCGCAGTCGGGGCAGGCGATGGGCTGGGCATGGAAACGGCGGTCGGCGGGATCACGGTATTCGCGAGCGCACCGCTCGCACATGGGAAAGTCGGCCATCGAGGTATTCGCCCGGTCGTAGGGCAGAGCCGCGATGATGGTGAATCGGGGGCCGCAGTCGGTGCAGTTGACGAACGGGTGCCGGTAGCGGCGGTCGGCGGGGTCGCGCAGTTCGGCGGCGCACGCGGGGCAGAGGGCAATATCCGGTGAGGCGAGGGTGCGGCCGGTGCCGCCGGTCGTATCGGCGATATGGAATCCGGTTCCCCCGCGGACCGCGATCTCGGTCCGCTCGATCGATTCGATCACGGCCAGCGGCGGCGGGGAGCACCGCAGGCGCGTCTCGAATTCCGCGAGATCGACGGTTCTCCCCTCGGTTTCGATGACGACGCCACAGCTGTCGTTGGACACCCGGCCGCTCAGCGCCAGTTCCGCGGCGGTGGTGTAGACGAACGGCCGGAAGCCCACGCCCTGAACTACGCCGCGCACCACGAACCGTCGTCGCGACCGGTCGGCGGTCACGGCTGCTCACCGCTCCCGAGCAGGCGCAGCCCGGCCATCGCCTCGGCCGCGCCCGCCTCGTCGGTCTTCTCGACCACGAATCCCATATGGATGATCACCCACTCCCCCGGCTGCGCCGGATCGTCTTCGAGCAGGCCGATGTTCACCTGGCGCTTCTCACCGGATACATCCACCAGCGCGATCTGACGGTGGTATCCGTCGGGTATCTCGACGACCCGGCCGGGAATACCTAGACACATGGTCATACCTCCTGACGAGGTCGCAGCAGTTCGGCGACCACCCGGCGCACCGCTTGCGCGGCCGCGTCCACCGCGTCCGCGACCGGAGCGGACAGGCCGATCCGCTCGTCCACCGACTCGACCTGGCATCCGACGATCACGGTCGGGGGTACCGTGCCACCCAGCGCGCGGACACCGGCGAAAACCGCGGCCGGGTCCATCGCGTGCGCGTCGAGTGCTCCGGTGGTGGCGTCGCCGGTCTCGGCCCGCAGCACCTCCACCCGTCCGGGTATGCCGCGATCGGGTACCGCGTCGATCAGAATCAGCGCGTCCCAGCCGTCGAGCAGGTCGTAGGCCAGGTGCATCCCGCGGATGCCGTAGTCCGTCACGCGCACACCGGGGGCGGGGAGGTCCGGCAACCGCCGCACCACCTCGGGCCCGAAGCCGTCGTCGCCGAGGAAGATATTGCCGATCCCGGCGATCAGCACGGTATCCGTCGACTCACCCCTCCCCTTCGGTCGGCGCTGTCGCCCCGCCGACTCTCTTGTCGTCCACCTGCCCGGTCGCCGTCTCGTCCGCGTCGTTCGCGGTGGCTTTACGGTCGTCGTAGGGCGGAACGGGTGGTTCGCTGCCGGGGGCCGGTTCCGAGGTGAACTCGGCCTCCCGCTCGGCGGCTTCGCCGGGCACGGAGGTCGTCTCCTCGTGACCGAGATCGCCCGCCTCGCGGTCGGTCGCTCCGGCCGCCGCGGTATCCGCGCCGGTATCACGCGAGCCCGGCTCGCCGCGTGCCTCCTGAGGTTCTTCTCCGGGGTCCTGCATCATGTCTCCTTTCGATCCGCCACTACATATGCCGGATCCTCAGATATCTCCGGAGGTCCGGTACCGACCGGACGCCGAGATAGACACCGGCGGCCGCCAGTACCGCCGCCACCGCTGTCGCGATCACTCCCACCGTCTGCATCACGAGCTTCCTTTCACTTCTCGGAACCGTTGTCGATCGGTTCCAGTTCGTCGGGCGCGAAATAGAGGTATCGGCCGAACCATTCGTGCAGTTCGGCTGCCGGATCGTCGTCCAGTACGACACCGACGTGCGATTCCCCGTCCACGTCCTGGTGTACCGAGACGACACGAGCTGCCGCGCCGTCGACGAACAGATCCTGGGCGTCGGCCCGGCGGGACGGGTGCAGGCGGACCCGGCTACCCCGGCGCACCAGTACGCCCGCCACGGGAACCGCGTCGGAATCCGGACGGACGGCGCTGTCGGCCACCGGGTCCCACCAGTCGAACCCGTCCGGTACCTCGGGTATCGGTCGAGGCGGGTCGGATCCCGGCTCGCGCAGCACACCGTGCAACTGCCGCATCGCTTCCGGCGATGCCGCGTCGCAGCGGTCTACGATCTCGGCCGCACGCGGGTCGGTCGCACGCGCCTGCGCCTTCTCCTCGTCGGTCATCGTCATCACCCGCAGGGTCAGGATCTCGTCGATCTCGGTGGCATCGAACAGATCGCCTTCGCTCTGCTCGGCGATCTCGGGATGGTCGTAGAGGATGATCGGCGAGACCAGGACCAGGCTGTGGTCGCCCGGCGGGCCCGCGAGCACCGGAAAGCACCGGTGTCGATCGCAGTGCTCGACGGCCGGCCCGGCCTCGGCCGGTGGATCCAGCGAGGATACGAACTGTCCGCCCGTGAGCTGTCCGAGGATGTGCGCACCGATCAGCGAGCGGGCGATGGCATCCCGGGGGCCGGTCGCGGGTGGGCCGGTATTGCGGACCTCCGCCGTGAGCCGCAGGAACCGGCCGTCGCGCTCGGCGGCGAGCTCGAACTCGCCCGTGAGCGCCTGCCGGGTTCGCACCAGTTGCCCGACCACCTGTCCCGCGGCGTCTTCGATCTCCTCGGTATCCACGCCACCGGGCACCTTCACCGGTCGAACGAGGGACTCCGCTGCCACCGGCCCCACCACGAGCTCCTGTGGGACGGCCTCGTCCCAGGACAGCCACGATCGCGCACCAGTGGAAAGTTCGGCGCGCGGGCGGCCGTCGCTGTCGACCACCTGCCGGTGCTGGAGCTGGAGGAACCGGACAGTCCACGTCAGTACCGGGTACGTCCCCGGATCGAGCAGGAAGCCGGCCGATAGCGAGGGCTCCTCGCCGAACCCGTCTGTGGCCGCCGACGGAGGTCCCAGGACGCCGAACTGCCAGCGCGACATGTTCTTACGCGCGTTCGCCCGATAGGGGTAGAGCAGATAGCCCTCGTAGAGCACCGCGTCGGCGACGGCGCGCGCCCGAGCGAGCGGAGCCGCGTTCACGGCGACTCCTCGCTACCTGCCAGTAGCCGGGTCACCGCATCGTCGAACCCGAGCAGCCCGTACCCGGATTTGTAGGCGGCCAGCGCGTCGAGGGTGTCCCGGTGCAAACGGACCCAGCCGGTGTTCGGGAAGTGCGCGGCCATCAGATCCCGCCAGACCGAGACCGGCATATCGAACGTGTCCTCGCGATCCCAGGGAATCTGCTGGATCGCGAAGCCACCGCTGCCTTTGATGAAAACCGTCCCGCTGAACAGGAAGAGCAACGGCACCGCACCGTCGCGCAGCGCGTGCAGGTATTTCGATCCGGTCACTTCGAAGTCGTAGGTACACGGCATCGGCATATCCACCTCGGCGCCGCCGGAGAAACCGGGAACCATGGTGGCGCAGTGCATCCAGAGGAAGGATCGTTGGGTGTCCCGCCAGCGATCACGCGCACCGAACAGGTCGGTCAGCCCGGCGCCCTCTTCGTCGGAGTAGCGGCGGCGGGACGGCTGGATCCGTACCTGCGCGCGCAGGGCGATGGCGTGCACGGGTTCGTCCGCGAGCGAGGCGATACCGACCCGGGCGGACAGGATCGGCGCTACCGAATAGGGTTGCGGCCCGATCTCGAGGACCGCGAACGTCGTCGAATGCACGGGACTCATACCGCATCCCGTGCCCGGGCCGAGACCGCCGCGAAGAACTCGTCCAGATAGTCCCGCACATCTTGTCCGCCGTCGAAACCACGCCACAGCAGCCGCATCCGGCCGACGAACTCGTAGCACGCGTCGATCGGTAGCAGCAGACAGCTCGCCGCGGCGGTGTCGTCCTTGGGAACGCGGATCAGCAGGGCCTCGACATCGGTCGCGAGCACGTCCAGCTCCGGATGTCGCTCTACGATCGTATTCCACTGCGCCAGTGGGAGTTCCGATTCGGTCGCACCCGCGGGGCCCGGATAGAAGGCCACTGTCCGGCCGGACGCGGAGTTGCGGAAGAGGAAGACGAGGCCCACCGGTATCTCCAAGGCGTCCCACTCCGCCGGTCCGATCGTGAACCCGGGGAAAGCGAGATAGCGCGACGGGACCGCCCGATAACGCAGAGTCGCCTCCCGATCCACGAACAGCAGATAACAGCCGCGGCAGACACACATCAGCTGCCGGCCCTCGATATTCACGACGTGCTGGTGCTCGCCGGCGATGGGATCGGCGCACATCTCACAGCGTTCACCCGCCCGCCGCGCGGGCGGGCGCTCGGCGGTGATCCGCCGCAGCACTCGCAACGGTGTGTTCACCCGGGCACCCCCACCGGCACAGCCACCGACGGTTCACCGGAACGCAGCAGGACCGGGAGCGGTTCGAGGTGACCGTCGCCGTCGATCCGCGCACCCGCCCGGACGATATCGAAATGCGCGCGACACGTCGGGCAGCGCAGTACCGCGTCACCGACCGGGAATCCGGCCCGCCGGTGCAGCGCGGCGCCCGCCAGCGAACGCGCACAGACCGGGCAGTGGTCCCGATAGGCGAAGAGTTGCTCACCCACCCGGCAGGCCAGCACGGTGAGCCCGGAAACGGTGAAACCGCCCACCTCACCGGGAACGAGTTCGGCGAGTTCGGGGACCGCCACCCAGCTGCCCGGCGCACGATCGTTCGACCGCACCCGCGAGAACAGCGAATCGGCGGAGATCGGCGCAGCCGGTTCCGGTTGCGCGGCAACGGCTTCGACAGCCTCGATCTCCGGGGCCGCGGAACGCACCGCGTCTTCCACGGCCAGCTCCAGGGTCACCGACGAGGAGGGGCAGCTGCGGCAACTGCCGGTCAGTTCCAGGCGGACCACCCCGTCGACGATGCCGAGCAGGGCGACGTCGCCGCCGTGTGAACCGAGGTAGGGCCGCACACTGTCGAGCGCGGCCCGCACTCTGGCCTCCACATCGTGCGGATGCAGCCCGTGGACCAGCAGCAGGCTCGCGACCAGATCATCGCGGGCCAGTCGTTCGAGTGTGCCCGCGTCCAGCAGTTCGACCACGCGAGCCAATCCCGCGCCGTACAGATCGACCACTTCGCGCACCAACTGCTCGGCGCGCTCGCGTGCCGTCACACCGCCCGCCGAACTCGCCTCCAGCAGCGTCTCGATCCGGTCGCCCGCCGCACGCCAGCGTTGCTCGTCAGGTGCTGTGCCGTCCTTTTCCTGCGGGGACGCGTCCACGTCACCCTCCCGTCGCCGGTACCGATACGGGACTTACTCCGGTGTGAGCGCCTGTGTCGGTGAATGCAGTTTCTGCAGGCTCTGCCCCTTACCGAGGTACATGTGCACACCGCAGGGCAGACAGGGGTCGAAACTGCGCACTGTGCGCATGATGTCGATGCCCTTGAAATGCTCGCGGTCGTTCTCCTCGAAGATCGGCTGCCCCTGCACCGCGTCCTCGTACGGGCCCGGTGTGCCGTAGCTGTCCCGCGGACTGGCGTTCCACGGGGTGGGCGGATAAGGGTGGTAATTCGCGATCTTCCCGTCCCGGATCACCATGTGATGTGACAGCACACCGCGTACGGCCTCGGTGAACCCGCAACCGATCCCCTCTTCGGGAACCTCGAACGATTCCCAGGTCTTGGTGTGGCCGGCCCGGATCTCCGCGAGCGCCTTCTCCGCGAAATGCAGCGCGCAGGCGGCCGCGTACGCCTGGAAGTACGTCCGCGCACGGTCGCGTTCGATGGTGTTGCTCCCGTACGCGGGGATCGTCCACTCCAGCGTGACCGGGCCCGCGAGCGCGGTCTTGGGCAGGTTGATCTGCACGCTGTGGCCGGTCGCTTTCACGTATCCGATATCGACCAGTTCGGCCAGCGCCGTCGACCACAGCCGTGCCAGCGGACCGCCGCCGGTGTCCAGGGCGAGGTGCTCGCTGCCGTCGAACCAACGCGGTGACATGACCCAGCTGTACTTGTCGTCCAGGTCGCGTTTCTGCGGCTTCGGATTGGTGTGCTGGTTCCAGGGGTGGCGCCGGTCCACCGGATTGCCCAGCGGATCGGTGGCCACGAATGTCTCCTGGTCGGTCCAGTCCTCGTAGTAGGAACTGCCGAGCAGGATGCGCAGGCCCAGATTGATGTCGACCAGGGAGGTGGTGACCAGCTTGCCGTCCACCACCACGCCGGGCGTGACGAACATCTTGCGACCCCAGTCCTCCATGTCTTTATAGGAGAAGTTGCAGAACTCGGGGTCCTGGAACGAACCCCAGCAGCCCAGCAGCGTGCGCCGCAGGCCCACCTTGTCGTAACCGGGTATCGCGTCGTAGAAGAAGTCGAACAGATCGTCGTGCATCGGCACGACCTTCTTCATGAACTCGACGTAGCGCATCAGCCTGGTCATGTAATCGGTCATCAGCTGCACGGTCGCCACCGTGCCCGGGCCGCCGGGGTACAGCGTCGACGGGTGTACATGCCTGCCTTCCATCAGGCAGAACATCTCGCGCGTGTACCGGCTGACCTGCAGGGCCTCCCGGTAGAACTCACCGGTGAACGGGTTGAGTGCGCGCATGATGTCGGCGATCGTGCGATAGCCGTGCGCCTGCGCGTGCGGTGCCTCGGTCCGCTCGGCCACCGCGAGCACCCCGGGATTGGTCTCGGCGACCATCTTCTCGCAGAAGTCCACACCGACCAGGTTCTCCTGGAAGATGTTGTGGTCGAACATGTACTCCGCCGCCTCACCGAGATTGACGATCCATTCGCCCAGGTGTGGCGGCTGCACACCGTAGGCCATGTTCTGGCAGTAGCAGGAGCAGGTCGCGTGGTTGTCGCCGCAGATACCGCAGATACGGCTGGTGATGAAATGGGCGTCGCGCGGGTCCTTACCGCGCATGAACACGGAGTAGCCGCGGAAGATGGACGAAGTGCTGTGGCACTCCACGACTTCGTTGTTGTCGAAGTCGATCTTGGTATAGATACCGAGACTGCCGACGATGCGAGTAATCGGATCCCACGCCATCTCGACGAGGCTGTCCGGTTCGATCGTCCGATGTGACGGCTCGGGAATGATCTGAGTCATCGCCGGACCCTCCTACCAGGTTCGGGTCGCGCCGGTCTCGAGCTTTTCGCCCCTGTGCCGCCAACGTGGCTCTTTGTCGACGGTACGACCGGTTATGTGACGGAGGCTGCGGACCACCGATCCATAGATGCCCGAGGCGGCGGATGATAACTTCCCGCCGGGCGGCTCGTCCATGAACGGCATGAATTTGTCGGGGAAGCCGGGCATGGTGCAACCGATACAGATACCGCCCACATTCGGGCAGCCGCCCACACCGTTGATCCAGCCCCGTTTCGGCACATTGCATTTGACCACCGGGCCCCAGCATCCCAGTTTCACGATGCATTTCGGTGAGCCGTACTCGGTGGCGAAGTCGCCCTCTTCGTAGTAGCCGGCACGGTCGCAACCCTCGTGCACGGTCGCACCGAACAGCCACTTGGGGCGCAACGCCTCGTCGAGCGGGATCATCGGCGCCTGGCCGGTGGCCATATAGAGCAGATAGGTGAGCGTCTCCGACAGATTGTCCGGATGGATGGGACAGCCCGGTACGCAGACTATGGGAATATCGGCCTTGCTCTTCCAATCCCAGCCGAGATAGTCGGGCACGCCCATGGCGCCGGTCGGGTTACCCGCCATGGCGTGGATACCGCCGTAGGTCGCGCAGGTACCGACCGCCACGACAGCCGTGGCTTTCGGGGCGAGACGATCCAGCCATTCGCTGGTCGTCAGGGGCTGGCCGGTGGCGGGATCGTTGCCGAATCCGCACCAGTAGCCTTCCTCGTGCAATTGCTCGTTGGGTATCGATCCCTCCACGACCAGCACGAACGGGTCGAGTTCGCCCCGGTCTGCGCGGAAGAACCATTCGAGGAAATCGTCTGCACCCCCGTTGGGGCCGCACTCGAAGTCGATGAGCGGCCAGTGCACCGCGACTTGCGGGAGACCGGGGAGGGCGCCGAGGGCGATTTCCTCGACACTGGGCTGGGTGGCGGCGGTCAACGCCACCGAATCGCCGTCGCAACTGAGACCGGCATTGATCCAGAGCACGTGGATCAAGGTCTCTTCGGCTCGGACCGCTTCCTGAGTTGGCATACGCTGCCACCTTCCGGAGTCGAAGCGGGGACTGGCCGTTCCGGCTCATTGACCACGGATTGTGACTCTGATCACAACAGTCTAGACGGGGTGACCCACACCCTCAAGGCTCGTGGTGGCCTCCCGCCGCTGGTCCGCGAGCCATTGGTACCAACGCTCGAGTCCCTCACCTGCGGTGACCGAGACCGGGAGGATCTCTACGCCCGGGTTCACAGTATGCGCGTACGCGGTGCACGCGGCGAGATCGAAGTCGACGTACGGCAGCAGATCGATCTTGTTCACCAGCACCAGACCGGCCGCGGCGAACATATGCGGGTACTTCAGGGGTTTGTCCGTCCCCTCGGTCACCGAGATCATCACCACCTTCCGAGCCTCACCGAGATCGAAAAGTGCCGGACAGACGAGATTGCCGACGTTCTCGATGAACAGCAGCGTGCCGGGACCGGGATCCAGCGCGTGCAGCGCCCGTCGTGTCATCTCGGCGTCCAGATGGCAACCGGCTCCGGTGTTGACCTGCACCGCCCGGGCTCCGGTCGCAGCGATTCGCTCGGCGTCCCGCACGGTTTCCTGATCGCCCTCGATCACCGCGATCGGGATATCGGGCAGCGCGCGAACGGTCCGCTCCAGCAGCGTGGTCTTGCCCGCTCCCGGAGAACTGGTCATATTCAGTGCCACGATGCCGCGTTCGCGCAGCCACTCCCGGTTGTGCTGAGCGAGATGATCGTTGCGCGCGAGCACCTTCTGCTCGAGCGATACGGTCTCGGTCACCGGTGGATGGCTGTGAGCGATCTCGCCACCGTGGGCATGCTCGCCGCCGTGTCCATGCTCGGAGCTGTGGGAGTGCGGCGGCCCGTCCCGACCGTGTTCGTGCCCGGGATCGGCAGGCCCGTCGTGCCCGACCGCGATCACCCCTACCGTGTCGTTTCCACATCCGCAGGTTGCGCACATTCTCGGCTCACTTCCATCGACCGGATCCGTAGTTCCCGGCCCGCCCCTACCTCCACATCCGCACTTCCGCACGGACAGAGCAGGAGCAGATCGGTGACGGTGAAGTCCGCACCGCAGCCGCGGCAATGCACCGCACCTGGTACGCACCGGATATCCAGAGCCGCGCCGTCCGCGACGGTGCCCTCGGCGGCGATCTCGAAAGCGAAGCGCAGGGCATCGGGCACGACCGCGGTCAGCACACCCACCTCCACGGTCACGCGATACACCGCCCGCCCCGCCGCGTGGTCACACACGGCGTCGATGACACTCTGGGCAATCGCGAGTTCGTGCATCACGCTCTCGACTCGTCGAGGGATATCTGGATGCTACTCCCGGAGGCCCCGCCGCGGACCGGTCCGATCGTCTCGGGAACATCACTCGCCTCCGGCGTCGAGACCGTCCCGAAGCTCGGCGAACACAATTGCGCGGTCGTGTCGCCGACGGCTGGTCGGCGCCGTCGGCATCTCCGTTTTCGGATCGACGACGACGAGAACACACTCGCCGCTGCGGTCCGCGAAGCCGCCGGCAGCCGGGCACCCTTCTGCACTGACGCCGCACGTCGGACCGGGTCGCTCCCCGCCCGCCGGCGTTCGATCAGGCGATGGATCAAACGATGGATCAGCGACTGTAGCGCCGTGTCGGTGGATTGCGACATCTCTTTCGGGTAAGTGTTCTCCGGATCCATCGGTCGCTTCCGACCCGGCCGATGGTCCCGCCCACCGAAAATACGGGCGAGTAGCACCCGCACGCTGTGCACATAGTGGTCTCGCGGGTGCACACTACGCAGAGCCGAGCCGAAAACGGCTCACCCGTGACAGTGCCCAACCGACGAAGGAGCCAGGGATAGTGTTCAGTCGTATCGCCATCGTGAACCGGGGAGAGGCGGCGATGCGCCTTGTCCACGCTGTCCGGGACCTGGCTGCCGAAACCGGTCAGCCGATCCAGACCATCGCGTTGCACACCGATGTCGACCGGACCGCGACCTTCGTCCGCGAAGCCGATATCGCCTACGACCTCGGCCCGGCCTCGGCCCGCCCGTATCTGGACCTGAAGGCCCTCGAACGCGCGCTGGTGTCCACCGGCGCCGACGCCGCCTGGGTCGGCTGGGGTTTCGTGGCCGAGGATCCCGCCTTCGCGGAACTGTGCGAGCAGATCGGCGTCACCTTCATCGGGCCCAGCCCCGACGCCATGCGCAAACTCGGCGACAAGATCGGCGCGAAGCTGATCGCCGAAGACGTGGGCGTACCGGTCGCACCGTGGAGTCGCGGCGCGGTCGAAACCATGGATGCCGCGGTGGCCGCCGCGACCGAGATCGGCTACCCGCTGATGCTGAAGGCGACCGCGGGCGGCGGCGGCCGCGGTATCCGGGTGATCAACAACGAGGCCGAACTCGTCGACGCCTACGAGCGCACCAGCCAGGAGGCGGCGCGCGCCTTCGGTAGCGGCATCGTCTTCCTGGAGCGGCTGGTCACCGGCGCCCGCCACGTCGAGGTCCAGGTGATCGCGGACGGTCAGGGCACCGCCTGGGCGCTGGGTGTGCGCGACTGCTCGGTGCAGCGGCGCAACCAGAAGGTCATCGAGGAATCGGCATCGCCGGTCCTGCGGCCCGATCAGGCGGCCGAACTCAAGGCCTCGGCCGAACGGCTGGCGGTCGCGGTCGGTTACCGCGGCGCGGCGACCGTCGAATTCCTGTACCACCCCGGCGACGAACTGTTCGCCTTCCTGGAGGTCAACACCCGGCTCCAGGTCGAGCATCCGATCACCGAGATCACCACCGGTTTCGACCTGGTGCGCGCCCAGCTGCACGTGGCTTCGGGCGGCCGACTCGAGGGCGAACCCCCGGCCGAACGCGGGCACGCGATCGAAGCCCGGCTCAATGCCGAGGACCCCGACCGCGATTTCGCACCGTCTCCCGGCCGGATCGCGCATCTGGACCTGCCGGCCGGACCGGGCATCCGGGTGGATACCGGTGTCAGCGAGGGCGACACCATTCCCGCCGATTTCGATTCGATGATCGCCAAGATCATCGCCTACGGCCGCGACCGCGACGAGGCGCTGGGCCGGTTGCGCCGCGCGGTCACCGCGACCCGGGTGATCATCGAGGGCGGTGTGACCAACAAGAGCTTCGTCCTCGACCTGCTGGATCAGCCCGAGGTGATCGACGGCAGCGCCGACACCGGCTGGATCGACCGGGTACGCGGTGAGGGCCGCCTCATCTCCCACCGGCATTCCGCCATCGCGCTGGCCGCCGCCGGTATCGACGCCTACGAGGAGGAAGAGCGGGTCGAGCAACACCGGCTGCTGTCCACCGCCTCCGGTGGCCGTCCCCAGGTGCAGCACGACAGCGGACGCCCGCTCGACCTCAAACTGCGCGGCGCGAGCTACCGGGTGCGGGTCGCCCGGATCGGCGCGCACCGTTTCCGGGTCGGGATCGAAGCCGGTGCCGATATCCGCACCGCCGACGTCGATCTCGAACGCTTCGACCAGCACACCGGCCAGCTCGTGGTCAACGGCGTCCGATACCGCCTGATCACCGGCACCCACGGACCCGTGCACCTCGTCGACGTCGACGGTGTGACGCACCGGATCAGCCGGGACGAGGGCGGCGTGGTCCGTTCCCCCGCTCCCGCGCTGGTAGTGGCCACCCCGCTCGAGGTCGGCGCCGAGGTCGAGGCCGGCGCGCCGGTGCTGGTGCTGGAGAGCATGAAGATGGAAACGGTGCTACGCGCACCGTTCCGAGCCCGGCTCAAGGAATGCGCTGTCTCGGTAGGCACCCAGGTGGAAACCGGCGCACCGCTGCTGCGGCTGGAGCCGCTCGCCGAGGAAGGCGACGAGGCCGAGGCCGCCACCGAGACCGCATCGGTCGAGCTGGAACTGCCCGCGGAACCCGACCGGCCGCAGTCGCACCAGCGGTTGAACCGCGGCCAGCAGGATCTGCGCAGCCTGCTACTGGGCTTCGATGTCGACCCGCACGACGACCGCCGGGTGCTCGACGACTACCTCACGGCCCGCCGCGCCGCTGTCGCCGACAGCCGCCGGCCACTGGCCGAAGAACTCGAACTGGTGCAGGTCTTCGCCGACCTGGCCGAACTGAGCCACAATCGGTCGTCGGACGACGATCCCACTCCGGGCCATGTCCACAGTGCCCGCGAGTACTTCCACACCTACCTGCAGAGCCTCGACGTCGAGCGGGCGGGGCTGCCGGAGTCCTACCGTGCGAAGCTCGCCCAGGCACTCGGTCACTACGGCGTCACCGATCTGGAACGCACTCCTGACCTCGAGGCCGCGGTTTTCCGGATCTTCCTGGCGCAGCAGCGACCCGCCGATGTCGTCGAGGTCATCTCGGCGCTGCTGCGCGAATGGTTGAACGAGCCGGTTCCGGACCGGGTGCTGCGTGAACCCGTCGGTCTCGCGCTGGAGCGCCTCGTCGCCGCCACCCAGGTGCGGTTCCCGGTGATCGCGGACCTCACTCGCGGCCTGGTGTTCGCCTGGTACGGCCAGCCGGTGCTGCGCCGCAACCGGGCTCGCGCCTACACCGACGCGCGCAAACACCTCAGCTATCTCGACGCACATCCGGATTCCGCCGACCGGATCGACCGCATCGCCGAAATGGTGAGTGCCACCGAACCACTCGTGCGTCTGCTGGGCCAGCGACTTTCGCGTGGCTCCGCGGACAACACCGTCATGCTCGAGGTACTGACCCGCCGCTACTACGGCAACAAGGACCTCACCGATGTCCGCACCCGGAAAGCCGGCGACTACACCTTCGTCGTCGCCGAACGCAAGGGCGTGAGCCTCGTATCGGCCGCCGTGAGCTTCGACTCCCTGCCTCACCTGGTGGGCGGACTGGCCGAACTGTCGACCGGTTCCGCGTCCATCGAGGCCGATATCTACGTGTCCTGGGAGAATCAGCCCGAGGACTTCGACGCCATGGCGGCAGGGCTGCAGGAGGTGCTCAACGCGCATCCGGTCTCCAACCAGGTGCACCGGATCACCGCCACCGTCGCGGGCAGCGCCAACGCGGTCATGCACCACCACTTCACCTTCCGGCCCTCCTCCACCGGTCTCGACGAGGAACGTCTCATCCGCGGCCTGCACCCCTACATCGCGCAGCGGATGCAGATGAAGCGGCTCCACAAATTCGACCTCACCCAGCTGCCGTCCTCGGACAACGAGGAGGTGTACCTGTTCCGGTGTGTCGCCAAGGAGAATCCGGCCGATGAGCGACTCGTCGCGTTCGCCCAGGTCCGGGACCTGACCGCCTTGCGCGACCACGACGGTCGCCTGGTGACTCTGCCGACGGCCGAGAGCACCATCGCCACCTGCCTCGATTCGATCCGCCGCGCCCAGGCCGGACGCCCGTCCTCCAAGCGGCTGCAAACCAACCGCATCGTGATGTACGTCTGGCCGCCGATCGATATCACCCGCGCCGAGCTGGAGACCATCGTCGAACGGGTGCGGCCCACGACCGCGGGCGCGGGGCTGGAAGAGATCCTGCTGATCGCGCGTCAACGTGACGCCCGGACCGGTGATCTGGTCAAGCTGGCGCTGCGGATCACCTTCGATGCCACCGGCGGCGCCGAGGTGATCGTGGGCGAACGGTCCGACGATCCGGTCGAGCCGCTGGATGCCTACCGGCAGAAAGTGCTGCGGGCCAGCAGCCGCAACACGGTGTACCCCTACGAGTTGACCGGTCTGCTCGGCGAATTCGCCGAATACGACCTCGATGCCGATCACACACTGGTACCGGTCGACCGGCCCAAGGGCCGCAACACCGCGGCCATGGTCGCCGGGGTGGTCACCACCCTGACCGAACGGCATCCCGAAGGTGTCACCCGGGTGGTTCTGCTCGGTGACCCGACGAAATCGCTGGGCGCGCTGTCGGAACCGGAGTGCCGCCGGGTGATCGCCGCCCTGGATCTCGCCGAGAAGCTGCAGGTTCCGCTGGAGTGGTACGCGCTGTCCTCCGGTGCCCGGATCTCGATGACCTCCGGCACCGAGAACATGGACTGGGTGGCGGCGGCGCTCAAGCGCATCGTCGAATTCACCCAGGACGGCGGCGAGATCAATATCGTGGTCGCGGGTATCAATGTCGGCGCCCAGCCCTACTGGAACGCCGAAGCCACGATGCTCATGCACACCAAGGGCATCCTGGTCATGACCCCCGATTCGGCCATGGTGCTCACCGGTAAGCAGGCGCTGGACTTCTCCGGCGGTGTATCGGCCGAGGACAACTTCGGTATCGGCGGCTACGACCGGGTGATGGGCCCCAACGGGCAGGCGCAGTACTGGGCGCCGAACCTGCACGCCGCCCGGGCCGTGCTGATGTCGCACTACGACCACACCTATGTCGTTCCCGGTGAGCAGGGGCCGCGCCGGGCGCAGACGACCGACCCGGTGGATCGCGATATCTCCGACTACCCGCACATCATGGCGGACAGCGATTTCACCACGGTCGGCGAGATCTTCTCCGCCACCGCCAACCCGGACCGCAAGAAGCCGTTCGATATCCGCACGGTCATGCGGGCCGTGGCCGACCAGGATCACGAGGTCCTGGAACGGTGGGCCGGGATGGCCGACGCCGAGACCTCGGTGGTCCAGGATGTGCATCTGGGCGGAATCCCGGTATGCCTGCTGGGTATCGAGTCGCAGGGCGTGCCGCGGCGCGGTTTCCCGGCCACCGACGGCCCGGACACCTACACGGCGGGCACCTTGTTCCCGCGGTCGTCGAAGAAGGCCGCACGGGCGATCAACGCGGCCAGCGGTAACCGGCCGCTGGTGGTGCTGGCGAACCTTTCGGGCTTCGACGGTTCGCCGGAGTCGATGCGCAAACTCCAGTTGGAGTACGGCGCCGAGATCGGTCGCGCGATCGTGAACTTCCAGGGCCCCATCGTGTTCACCGTGATCTCGCGGTACCACGGTGGCGCGTTCGTGGTGTTCTCCAAGACGCTGAACCCGAATATGACCGTGCTCGCGCTGGAGGGCTCGTTCGCCTCGGTTCTCGGTGGCGCGCCCGCCGCCGCGGTGGTGTTCGCCGGTGAGGTCGACAAACGCACCGCGGCCGATCCGCGGGTCCGCGACCTTGAGGCGCGCGCCGCCAACGCCTCCGGCACCGATCGCGCGACCCTCACCGCGGAACTCGACGAGCTCCGGTCCTCGGTCCGCACCGAGAAGCTCGGTGAGGTCGCCGCGGAGTTCGACCGCGTACACAATATCCACCGCGCTGTCGAGGTCGGTTCGGTCGACGCGGTCATCCGCGCCGCCGAACTGCGTCCGCGCATCGTCGAGGCCATCGAGGCACGGCTGTCGGTCTGATCGATAGCCGACCTCGATGAGATCCAGCTGAGATCCGGGCGCCCGTCATCGCACGGGCGCCCGGGGATCCGCGCCACCAGCGACCGGACCACCGAGCGGTGGCAGAGTGCGGATATGCGACGCCGCGTCGCCGGATGGTGGCCTGCGTCGCAGTGCCGATTGGCTTCAGCGCGAGCACAATCCTCGACGGGTCCGCTGCACGGACCTAGCGTCGCGGCCATGACGACCGGGACCACAGCACTCAACGACATCACCGATGCCACCGCGAAGGCGGTACGGCAGGACCCCGCGAATGCCACCGCGGTGTTCCGTGCCGCGGGCACCCCACAGGGCGCGGTGGGCAGCACGATCACTGCGAGAGCGCACCATATCCGGGTGGACGAGCCACCGGCTCTCGGCGGCGACGATACCGCCGCCAACCCGGTCGAGGTCTACCTCGGCGCGCTGATCTCCTGCCAGATCGTCACCTATCGGTTCTGGGCGCAGCGTCTGGGCGTCGTGGTCGACGAACTTTCCGTCGAAGCCGAAGGCGATCTGGACGTCCGTGGTTTCTTCGGCCTCGACGACGGAGTGCGTGCCGGGTTCCAGGCTGTGCGGGTCCGGGTGCGCATCTCCGGACCTGAGACCACCGACCGCTATGCCGAACTCCAGGCCGCGGTCGATGCTCACTGCCCCGTGCTGGACCTGACCACCGGAGCGACACCGGTGCACACCGTCCTGGAGACGACCTGAGGCGCTCGCGGCCGACGTGGTCGGCCGAGCCCGAACTCCACCGAAACCGATCAGGAATCGAGAAGCACCACGCACCGGCCCGGAATTAGCGTTGCCGGTATGAAGACGACGACATCCACCACCGCCCTCACCGTCCGCCTCGAGGTATCCGACCCCGAGGCGGCCCGGACCACCTACGCCGCCGCTTTCGGCCTGGGTGACCAGTTGAGTTTCCGCGCGAACCAGGAACCCACGAGCGGCTTCCGCGGCTTCGTCGTTTCCCTCGTGGTGTCCCAGCCGAGCACCGTCGACAGTCTCGTCGCCACCGCGCTCGACGTCGGCTTCACGATATCGAAACCGGCCGAGAAGAGCTTCTGGGGTTACGGCGCCGTTGTCACGGCACCGGACGGAGCGATCTGGAAGGTCACCACCTCCAACAAGAAGAACACCGGTCCGGTCACCCGCGAGATCGACCAGGTCGTTCTGCTGCTCGGCGTGGACAACGTCAAGGCGAGCAAGCAGTTCTATGTAGAACACGGCCTGACCGTGGCGAAGAGCTTCGGCAGTAAGTATGTCGAATTCGCGACCCCCGACTCAACCGTGGGGCTCGCACTCTACGGGCGCCGCGCCGCCGCGAAGGACGCCGGCATCGCCCCCGAAGGCAGCGGTTCGCACCGCATCGTCATCGGCAGCGACGCAGGTCCGTTCACCGATCCCGACGGGTTCTCCTGGGAACCCACGGCGAACTGATGGCGGAAGCGGTCGACGCCGCGAACAAGCCGGGAGATCCGAGCAGGGCAAAGTGTCCGACAGTGGGGGTCAGTCGGCCGGGGCTACATGTGCCGGACGCTGCCGGACGAAGAACACGACCGGAACCGGTGATCAGCAGAACTACACCTCTGGGCACCTTCGGTTTTCGCTGCCCGGCACAGTCGGCGACCGCCGCACTCGGCACGCCGGGCTGCCTCCGCCACGTGTCGGCCTTCGACTGCGCTCCCGCACGTACCGTCGCCCGGAAGTGGCGCACCGAGGGCCGCATTCGGGCCCGTCGACTGTCCGGTGACCGGGACTGCGGGCTACCGACCGCCGGTCGGCGGAGCCGATTTCAGCGCGCGAAGGTCGCCGAATGCGCGGCGGCGACGAGCCGGACCAGCTCGGCGCCCGCACGTTCGCCGAGGGCACCGAAGGCGGGGGCGATGAGGTCGTCGGTGATCGATTCCGCGCGCTCCCAGGCCCCGCGGATATCGTCGGTGATCTCCTCGAAGGGTTCGGGCCAGCCGTACCAGCGGGCCTGGCCTGGGCCATCGTTGAGCGGGGAGCCGGAGATCAGGACCGCCTGCAGCGGGGTGATGCCTGCGGCCCGCACCGCGATGAGATGGAGTCCGCCGCGGAGTTCGCGCAGCACGTGGGTGAGTTGTGAGACGCGGCCGGGAGCGTCACCGGGCAGCGGAACGGCTCGCCAGCCCGCGAACAAAGGGAGCCCGGCGGGATCCGCCGCGGCGACCACGACTTCCAGCAATTCGGCGAGGCGCGAAGCTTCCTCGAGAGACCTCAGTTTCCGCCTGCCGAAGTCCTGACAGGCAAGCGCGTACCGATGAGCGGCTTCGACGGCGGGCATCGGCACGGATTCCCACGCCGTGCGTATCGAATTCTCCGGGAAGAAGCCGAACGCCGCAGTGACCACACCGGCGTCCACATCACCCAGGACGCCGCCGCGCCCACGGGTGTACGGTCCGAAGAACTCGTCCACGCCCGTTTCGGCCGCGTATTGCCGCGCTTCCCGGGAGAACATGAACCCACCGCCGAGTTGCTGGATATGCGCGTTCACCGTGGCGCCCACCGACATCTTCGTTCCTTCCGCCGTCCCGATATCCGATCCACCGTATCCGCTTCTTACGCCGTATGGAACCGTCGTCGAACGACGCCCGGCCGAATGTACGGCGACGCGAACCCTCCCCGGGGCGATGTTCGGGACTTCGCATCCGCACGGCACGGCGTACGCAAGCGTCGCGCGCGATCGGCCAGTTCGCCGATCTCCGCCGGTCGGGAAAGCGCCCGCACCGCACATGGTCAGTGAGCCGCTGAACGCACTTCGTCGGCAGCGTCGTCGTCGATGCCGATCCGGACCAGGGCCGCGGCGAATTCAGCGGCTCTGTCCCGGGGCGCCAGGCGGGCGAGTTCTCTCCGGTCGGCGGGCAGGCCCACTTTGTCCGCACCGCGCAGCGCGCGTTCGTCGAAATAGGGACGCACCCAGGTCCACACGTCCTGCACCTCGCGCAGGAAGATATCGCCGCCTGTCGGACCGATACCTTTGAACTGCTGAATCAGCTCGGCGGCCCGCCCTGGGTCATGGTCGGCTTCTTCGGCGAGTTCACGCAGGTCACCGTTGTATCTATCGAGCGTGGTGGTGGCAGCGGCCCCCAGCTGGGACGCCGCGCTCTCGTCGTAGCGGCGGTAGTGCCCGCGGCCGAGCGCGTCGACCAGTTCCTGCCAGTCGGCGTCCGCGACCTTCCGCGCGGTGCGGTAGCCACTGTCCATCAACTCTGCCGTCGCGGCGATTGCGATATCGGCGGAGATCCGGGCGCTGAGCAGATCGGTCAGCATCAGAAGCTGGAACAGCGGGGCCGGTTTGTCGTCGAGTGTTATTCCGGCTTCGGCAGCGTAGGTGGTGCCCGCCCGTTCGAGCAGTGCGCGCACAACATCTCGATGGCTCATCGATCCTCCTCTCCTGCTCCCGCGCGTACCCTTTCCCGGCCTGGTTCACACCTCCGGCCCGCCGTGCAGACAACGCGCCGGGCATTCAGCCGCGGACCGCTGCGAGATCGCTACCGCCGGGCGACGCCGTTACCGCATCCGCCTCGCTCACCAGCCACTGTCCGCAGACACAGCGCCAGTAGCGGACCGCCCCGTGCTCGGAGATCAGAACGGGGTCGAGCCAGGAGCACGCGGAACAGGTGATGGTCATGCCCCGAAGTCTGCTGTAATGGTTCTGTGCATTTCAACCCTTACGGCGGACTGGCAGCCGAACTCGCGGCCCGGCTGGTCAACGCGGTCCCGGACCAGGATCTGACCGCACTGCTCACCGACGCCGGATACGAACCGATCGACACGATCAACCCGCGGCAGACGGCCGAACTGCGCCGCTGGACCACCCGGCTCGAGGCCACGTTCCGCGAGCCCGGCGTCGAGCCGATCAATGCGCTCCTGGCCGAGACCACGAGCCGCCCCTACATATCTACCCACGGCGGTCGCGCACCGCACCTACACTATGCCGCCGAGGACGCGCCGATCGACGAACGAGTCAAGGCTTATACGGCCGCCGGGCTCGCCGAGCTCTTCTGTGCGGCGCCCGGCCGGATCGGGCAGTGCCGGCGGGCGGACTGCCCACTCGTCTTCGTCGATACCTCTCGTAACGGACGGCGTCGCTTCTGCTCCGAGCGGTGCGCCAATCGGGTGAATGTGGCCAGGCACCGAGCCAGGACGGCACGCGGTGCTGTGTGATCGCACCACCGCGGAACCATAGTCGTCACGGTGTGGGCACGGCCTCGAGCACGTTCTCCGGCGACATCGTGGGCGTACAGGAGAGCAGGGTGAACCCCGAATCGGATAGCAGGGCACGGTATTCGGATTCGGTTCGCTCCCGTCCACCGGTGTTCACCAGCATCTCGAGATCGATGAAGTTGCCCGGGTGCGGGCGATCCTGTTCCGGGAGAACGAGTTCGATCACCAGCAGCCGGGCTGTCGATGGCATCGCCGCGCGTATCGTGCGCAAGATCTGCGCGGCCTGTTCGGCCGGCCAGTCGTGCAGGACATGTTTGAGCAGGTAGGCGTCCGCGCCGGCGGGAACGGTGTCGAAGAACGAGCCCCCGACGGCCGTGCACCGCCCGGCGGTCCCCGGCTCCGACAGCCACCCCGGGGCGTCGGCCGCCACCTCGGGCAGATCGAACAGGATCCCCGTGCAGTCCGGCACGCGGCGCAGTATCTCGGACAGCAGCGCCCCGCGACCTCCGCCGATATCGACGATCGACCGGTAGGGGGTGAAATCGTGAGCGGTGAGAACCGCGGCCTGCCCGAGCCCTTCGATATCGGACATCGCGCGGTGGAACATCTCGCCGAGTTCGCGGTCGGTGCGAACGAGGTCGAAGAACGCCCGTGCGGGAACGGCCGGCGCCCCGGCGCGAACCGCGTCCACCAGATGGGTCCAGTGGTCGCGGTGGACCGCGCAGCCGTAGAACAGCACCGCGTCCCGCAGCGGCACGGGCGCGTCGCGCCGTAGTGCCCGAGCCATCGGGGTGAGCGTGTAGCGACCGTCGCGGCGCCGGGCGAAGATACCGTGGGCGATCAGCAGCCGCAGCAGCCTGTGCAGGGCATCGGGATCCGCGCCGACCGCTCGGGCGAGATCGGTGCCCTCGCGAGGCCCGTCGGCCAGAGCGCCCGCGATATCCAGGGCAGCGGCCGCGTGGATCGCCTGGGAAAGCCACCCCGCGACGACCAGCTCGAGCAATGCGAAATGGCCGGGCACCAACCGCCGATGCATCCCGGCCAGCCCGTCGCGGACTCGCTCCACCGCGCGAACGACGGCCCGCGGCGGTATCTTCCTTCGATCGGAGATCATCGCGACTCCATATCGTGGACCGGTTGTATCCGCTGAGACTACGACCTCCCGCGGACGGTCCCGGACAAATGCGGCGACCGTGTCGGCCCGACCGCTACTCCGCCGACTGGGTAATTCGCGATTCCCGGACCCGCTCGACCCGCCCGACCAGCAACACGTACGAGGCGATGCCCAGAACCGTCACGACGGTCATATAGACGAACGCGGGCGCGAAACTCGCATCGGTGACCAGGAAACCGATCACGATCGGGGTGGCGATACCGGAGAGATTGCCGATGAAATTGAACATTCCACCGGTCATGCCGATAAGCCGTTCCGGGGCCAGCGCCGACACCAGCGACCAGGTGATGGAGGCCAAACCGTTGCCGAAGAACGCTACGGAGAGGAACACGATCACCAGTGCGGTCGAATCGGTGAAGTTCGCTCCGATCAGCGTCGTGCTCAGCAGCAGACCCGCGATGATCGGCCCCTTGCGGGCGATACCGAGTGAAACGCCGCGGCGCAGCAGGAAATCGGAGAAGACGCCGGAGAAGAGCACACCGATCACCGCCGCGATGAACGGCAGCGAGGCGAGGAAGCCGGACTCGAGGTAGTCCATATCGCGGTATTTCACCAGATAGGTCGGGAACCAGGTGAGGAAGAACCACAGCGTGGAGGTGAGGCAGAACTGCCCCAGGTACACGCCCCACAGTTTCCGTCGCCCCAGCACAGTGGCGACATCACTCCAGGTCACCCGGGTGCGCTCGCGTCGCGCAGCGGTCAGATCGACCAGACCGCCGCCCTCACGGATATGCGCGATCTCCGCCTCGTTGGCCCGCGATTCGCGCGGCTCGCGATAGACGAGGTACCAGACGAGAGCCCACACCACTCCGACACCACCGGTGAAGATGAACACCCAGTGCCAGCTCAGCACCGATTGCAGCCAGGACAGCACCGGAGTCAGCAGAGCGAGGCCGATGAACTGCCCCGAGGTGTAGAACCCGATGACCGAGGCGCGTTCGCGTTCCGGGAACCAGGCCGTCGCGACGCGGTTGTTGATCGGATAGGCCGGAGCCTCGAATACGCCGACCAGCAACCGGAGTGCGATGAGCGCGACGAAACCGCCGATGACGCCCATGAATACGGTCGCCAGCGACCACAACAGCAGGCAGGCGGGATAGAGCACCCGGGGCGGCACGCGGTCGACGAACCAGCCACCCGGAATCTGTAGCGCCGCATAGGTCCAGCCGAACGCCGACAGCAGTAGGCCCTGCTGCGCCGAGGACAGATCCATCTCATCGGCGATGGCGGGCACCGCGATGGAGAGGTTCGCGCGGTCCATGTAGTTGATGACCACGGTCAGGAACAGCATGACAGCGATGAGGATGCGTGCCTTACTGGCCTTCGCGGTCAGCGTACCGGGAACGGCGGGGCGTTTTTCGAGCACTGTTTTCATGTCACCACTCCGCGAACGATCCGTCACTGTGACGCCAGATCGGGTTTCGCCACCTGTGCCCGACAGCGGCCCGTTCCGTCACGTATTCCTCGTTGATCTCGATTCCGAGACCGGGTCCCCTCGGGATCTGCACCTGCCCTTCGGCGTAGGTGAACACCGCCGGATCCACCAGGTAGTCGAGCAACTCGTTGGTGGTGTTGTAGTGGATCCCCAGGCTCTGCTCCTGGATCGTCGCGTTGTAACAACCCGCGTCGATCTGCAGACACGATGCCAGCGCGACCGGCCCGAGCGGACAGTGCAGTGCGAGCGCCACATCGTAGGCCTCGGCCATATGTGCGATCTTGCGCGCTTCGGTGATACCGCCACAGTGCGACGGGTCGGGCTGGATGACATCGACCGCGCCCGAGGCGATCACCGATTTGAAATCCCAGCGAGAGAACAACCGCTCCCCCAATGCGATCGGAATCGGCGACTGTCGCAACACATCCACCACACTGTCGACATGTTCGGACAGCACCGGCTCCTCGACGAACATCAGCCGGTACGGTTCCAGTTCGCGCAGCAGCACTTTCATCATCGGCTTGTGCACCCGGCCGTGGAAGTCGACCCCGATACCGATATTCGGCCCGACGGCGGCGCGAACCGCGGCGACATTCGCCACGCAACGGTCGATTTTGTCCCAGGCATCGAGGTACTGCAGTTCCTCGGTGCCGTTCATCTTCACGGCGGTGAAGCCCCGATCGACCGCGTCCCGGGCGGCCTTCGCCGTCTCATCCGGTCGGTCACCGCCGATCCAGGAGTAGACCTTGATGCGATCACGCACCCGGCCACCGAGCAATTCGTGTACAGGGACACCGAGGGCCTTGCCCTTGATATCCCACAACGCCTGATCGATGCCCGCCAAGGCGCTCATATGGATACCACCGCCGCGATAGAAGCCGCCCCGGTAGAGCACCGTCCACAGATCCTCGATCCGGCCCGGATCCTGCCCGATCAGATAGTCCGACAGCTCCTCGACCGTCGCGGCGACAGACGCGGCGCGCCCCTCCAGCACGGGTTCGCCCCAGCCGACGACGCCGTCATCGGTTTCGATACGCACGAACAGCCAGCGCGGCGGCAGCGCGAACGTCTCGATCGACGCGATCTTCATTGATTTCCTCCTGTACAGCGGACAGCGTTGTCCGGTGACGAGCGGGTGCTACGGGGTGGACGCCCAGATATCGGACAGTCGGCGGGCCTTGACGCGTACCTCGCCGATGGTGTCGCCCGGCCGGTACACGCTGGTGCCGATACCGGCTCCACCGGCGCCGGCCGCGCGCCAATCAGCGAGGTTGGACCTGTCCACGCCACCGACCGGGATCAGTTCCACATCACCGGGCAGGACGGCATCGAGCGCCCGCATCCCGGATATGCCCAGGATGCCGGATGGGAAGAGTTTGAGGCTGCGGGCCCCGGCCCGAACGGCGCCGAATGCCTCGGTCGGGGTGGCAACGCCGGGGTACGAACGCATACCGAGTGCCCGGGTCGCCGTGATCACCTCGACGTCGGTATTCGGCGAAACGATGATCTGAGCGCCCGCCGAACAGGCCCGCTCCACGTCCGCCGGATACAGGACGGTACCTGCGCCGACCGGGCAGACTCTTCCGAAGGCGGACGCCAGCAATTCGATGGACCGATACGGGTCCGGCGAGTTCAAGGGCACTTCGATCGCGTGGAATCCCTCCTCGACCAGTGCCGAACCCACAGCGACGACTTCGTCCGGGGTGATACCGCGCAGAATGGCGATCAGCCCGGACCGGGGCGCCTCCGCTACGCCGACCATGAATCTCTCCTCGCTGGTGTTCGTTTCCCGCTGTCCGGCCAGCACGTGTTCCCATCCACCCCGACCAGCCCGGCCGCGACCGCGACCGACCACAGCCCCGCCGCGGCGGCGTCTTCGCCGACCACCTCCGTACCCACCCCGCGCATCCGCAGGGCAGCGGCGTATCGACGGCACAGATCACCGTTGCCGCACAGGGTGATTCGCTGCGTGCCGGCGTGCCGCGGTAACAGATGTCGCGCCTCGTCGGCGATCACGACACCGGATAGGTAATCCGCCAGCGCGGCCGGTTCGAGCAGGCCGTCGAGAACCAGCGCCCGCGCACCGAACAGAGTGGCGGCCAGACCGATATCCCGGGCCGAGAATCCGGCCGTCAGGCCGCGGGCGAAAGCGGCGTCGTCGCGACGCGGGGTCATCCCGGTATGACTCAGCAGGCCGTGCTGGGTGACGAGTGCGTACAGCTCACCGGTCATGGCCGTGGTGAAGGACAGTACCTTGCGGTCGGCGATCCGGATCCACTTGGTGTGGGTGCCCGGCAGCACCAGGACGTGCTCGGCATCGGGCCGGTCGAGGGATTCGAGCGCACCGATGACCTGGGTTTCCTCGCCCCGCAGAACGTCTCCGGCGATATCGTGGCACGGATCGGACGGGACCCGCAGCCCGGGGACGAGATGTACGGTGCCACCGGCCAGCGGGACCCGGGTCAGGTCGGGTCCGGTGATGTCCAGACGCGCCGGAACGTCGAGGTAACCGGCTTCACGCCAGCCCTGCGCACTACCCACCATGCCGCAGGCCAGTGCCGGGAGCCCCGGTACGGCGCGCAGCCAGGGGCCGCAGACGTCCAGGAAGGTCGCTTCGTAGGCGCGCGCCCGCGCCGCGGGATCGGCGGCGTCGATTCCGGTGGCCATATCGAGCAATCCACCGGCGAGCCGCCGGGCATCCAAGATCCGGCCGTTGTCACCGAGCAGCCAGCAACGCATGGCGGTCGTACCCCAGTCGAGCCCGATGAGGCGCGGCGTCGAGAGCCCTGGTCGGTCCGGAGTCATGACGGTCACTATGAACAGCGGGTCCCGTTATTTCCAATATGGTCCCTATTTATGGGACTCTGGCCCGGTGACCGATCCTTCGCAGACCATCCCGCCCGGCACTCAGACCCTCGCTCGCGGCCTCGCGGTAATCCGCGCGGTCGGCGACGGCGCGCACGGGTTACGCGAGATCGTCGAACACACCGGCCTGGGCCGCAGCAGCACTCACCGTCTCGCACAATTGCTGGTGACACAGGGATTCCTGCGCCACGACAACCGGGGCTACACCCTCGGACCGGCGCTGATCGAACTCGGCTTCAAGGCGCTGCACGGCAATCCGTTACCACTGGTCGCTCGCCCCGTACTCGAGGAACTGTCGGCCACCGTCCTCGATACGGTCCACTTGGCCGTCGAGGACGGCGGTTCGGTGCTCTACCTGGATAAACTCCCCGGCTCGCGGGGTGCGGAGATGCGCTCACGGATCGGGTACCGGATGCCATTGACCCGCGCGGGCGTCGGCAAGGCGTTACTGCTCGACGCCGCCGACCGCTGGGCCGACCAGCACGCCGCTGACGACGCCCGGAGCCCGGCCGGAGCCCGACCCGGCGACCTGGAGGACTTTCTCAACCGGATGCAGGCCTACGCCCGGGCTGGGGCGGCCATGGACCTGGAGGACAACGAACCCGGCATCCGATGTGTCGCCGCGCCGATCCGCGACGCCTCGCGCACCATCGTGGGGGCGGTCAGCGTCTCGGCGACCACCCCGTACATGCCGCACGAGCGGATGCGCGGCCTGGTCCCGGTGGTACGCCGGGCTGCGGGACGGATCTCGTCGTCGCTCGGCTACCAGACGGTCTGACGCTGCCGCGATACCCGCTCGCACCGAGCAGCACCCACAGGCCGGCCTCGGAGGCCGCGATCATCAGCGCGACCCGGATTGTCCGGGATCGCATCGAGCATCTCGCGTCTTCTGGAAGGCAGTACGACCCCGCAGCCGAGTGATGCCCGGTGCCGGAAAGAAAAGCGCCGCAAGGCATGCGGTTATCACCTGTGCGAAATGCATTTGTTCGCGAGCCTTGTTCGAAATATGAATTATTCCGACCTTCCCCGAAATCAATGATCTTGAACCCACCGAGACCCACATCGATGTAATTCGTTACCTACCCCGTCGAATAATGTAGGATAGGTCACAGTTCAATTTGATTTAACCCTCGATACCGATAACGTTCGAATAACACCGGTACCAAGGTGTGCGGCGACGCAAACGGCATCGTCGAAGCAACGGATATGGACAGGAGCTTTACCATGGGTTCGGTTGATCTCGGTAGCCTAGGCGATATTCTGAGCGCTTTCGGCAGCATCTTCAGCGGCTTCGCCGACTTGACCAGCTTCTCTGCCGAATAACGTGCACACCGCATGAACAGGGAATCCTGTGACAACAGCCCGCCGGACTGCGCCCGGCGGGCTGTTGTCGTTCCTTGCCTCCCGCAACGCCGAATCCGGCGACGGGACAGCGATTCCACCGGACGGCCGATAGAGAATTACATCGTCGAACGTCGATATAATTCGATTCGCGATATCACACGGACCGGCTACCGAATTCGATCATGTACAGCCGGGATCGAGGGCGTCCCGGAACAACGGATCGCCCGCCGACGGCACATAGATCACGTAGAAGATCACCGGCTCGGTACCGAGATTGCGTCCGATATGAGTATTGCGAGCACCGGCCTCCTCGTAGATGAATTCCCCGGCACGATATTCGGGCGCCACACAATCCGGGCCGGGATGGGTGAGCGTACCGGCGGCGACGAACCCGAGGACGAAGGGCAACGCATCGGCCGGGTAGCCACCCGCCCTGCCTGCCCGGGCGCTTCACGCGTGCAGCCCCTCCGCCGATACGCGGCACTCCCCCGACATCGCGTCTATGACCCAGGTCACTCCCGTCGGCCGGTCGATCGCCGGATCGATACCGCCCCGACCAGGCATCCTTCGAAAGCAGGTATATCCCGGGCCGTTCGACCGGCGCGCCCGGGCGGCCAGTGCAGAACCCTGGAATCGAACCAGTCCGCACCATCACATCGAGGGCAGTAATGCGCGAGTGGAATCCCGAAGACATCCGAATCTCCAGCGATATGTACGCGGAGTGCACCGAGGGGGCGCTGATGATCCGTCGGTGCGGGAGCTGTAGCAGGCTCTTCGCCCCGCCGGTCACCCGATGCTCGGCATGCCGGGGCGACGATTTCGAACAGGTCCCCGCGGCCGGCAGCGGGTCCATCGTGTGCTGGCGGACGGTGACGTGGGCGCCGGACCCCGACGCCGACGCGGTGGAATCGATGATCGCGATCGTAGAACTCGACGAGGGCCCGTGGGTGTACACGACGATCGACGGGGAGCCGCCGCGGTCGGGGTGCCGGCCCGTCCGGGTGCGATTCCAGGCTCCCCCGCGCGGGGGCCGCTTCCCGGTTTTCGTGATCAATGCCGGGCAGGCCCTCGCCGCAGAGTGACCGCCCGGCCGGGTCGGCGCACCCGCTCCCGGTCCATCTCGCCGCCGGAGTATCCCGGCGATACAGTTGAGGTGGCGAGAGGGATGCGCATGTCACCCGGTTCTCACAGCCTTATCAGATGGGTCGACTTCGCCCGATGAGCGGCGACCCGGTACGTACACGCCGCGAGTCGATGATGACCGTCGCGACCGAACTCGACGCCGCAGGTTTCGAGAACGCGGCAGAGGTCGGCCGAGGCGGTTTCGGGGTGGTCTACCGGTGCACCCAGGAACCGCTGGACCGGACGGTCGCGGTGAAGCTGCTCACCGCCGAATCCGATGAGGACAATCGGGCCCGCTTCGCGCGGGAACAACGCGCGATGGGCCGGTTGACCGGGCATCCGAATATCGTCACCGTCCTGGAGGAGGGCATCACTGCCCGGGGGCGGCCCTATCTGGTGACCCCGTTCTATCCGCTGGGCTCGCTCGACGCCTGGATCCGGCACCACGGCCCACTCTCCGCCGAGGATGTACTGCAGATCGGCGCGAAGATCGCGGGGGCGCTGGAGAGCGCACACCGGCTCGGAGTAGTGCACCGGGATGTGAAACCGGGCAATATCCTGCTCACCGATTACGGCGAACCCGCGCTGACCGATTTCGGGATCGCGCATATCGCGGGCGGTTTCCGGACCGCGGCCGGCACTGCGACCGGGTCACCGGCGTTCACCGCGCCCGAAGTGCTCGAGGGCGAACCCCCGACTCCCGGCGCCGATATCTATGGGCTGGGGGCCACCATGTTCTGCGCACTCACCGGCCACGCGGCCTTCGAGCGGCGCAGCGGCGAGAAGATGGTGACCCAGTTCTTGCGGATCACCACCCAGCCGTTGCCGGACCTGCGCGAAAGTGGAGTGGCCGCCGATATCAGCGATCTGGTGGAGTCGGCGATGAACCGGGACAGCCGTGAGCGACCGTCGGCGGCCACTCTCGCGGAGATCATCGGGCAGATGCAGGAGCGGCACGGGTACCCGGTGGACGGCATAGCGCTACAGGAACGCGCCGCCCGCGAAGAACGCGAGGACAAGCCCCGGATACCGGCGCAGCGCAAACCTATCCGGCCCGGCGATACGGGAAATCTTCCGTTGGAACTCACGAGCATGGTGAACCGGCGCACCGAGGTGGCCGAGGTGAAGAACTTGCTGGCGACTTCCCGCCTGGTGACCTTGACCGGTACCGGGGGTGTGGGAAAGACGCGGCTGGCGCTTCGGGTCGCCGCACAGGTGACTCGGGATTTCGCGGATGGGGTGTGGCTGGCCGACCTCACCGATGTTTCCGAGCGCACGATCCTCGTCGACGTGGTGGCCGAGGCAGTCGGGGTACGCGATGAAACGGGCCGGCCGCTGATCGATGTGCTGGTGGAGCATCTGTGTCCGCGCGAGACCTTGCTGGTGCTGGACAACTGTGAGCAACTGGTCGACGCCGTCGCCGAACTGGATGAGGTCCTGTTGCAGGGGTGCCGAGGATTACGCATCCTGGCCACCAGCCGCGAACCGCTGAATATTGCCGGAGAGACGGCGCTCCGGGTCGCACCGCTGGCTGTTCCCGACCCGAGCCGAGAACCCACCTTGCTCGGGTTGCCCCGATTCGACGCGGTGACCCTGTTCGCCGAGCGCGCGGCCGCGGCGGTACCGGGATTCGAGCTCGACGAGGACAACAAGGGGGCAGTGGCCCAGATCTGTGCCCGGCTGGACGGGTTGCCGCTGGCCATCGAACTGGCCGCCGCGCGTCTGCGGACCATGACACCGCAGCAGATCCTGGAGCGGCTCGATATCCGCAATCCGGTGCTGACCCGGTCCAGCCGCACCGCCCCGACGCGCCAGCGGACACTGCGCCTGTGCATGGATTGGAGCTACGACCTGTGCAGTCCGGCAGAACAGCAGCTGTGGGCCCAGCTCTCGGTGTTCGCCGGGAGCTGCGAGCTCGACGCGGCCGAGGGGGTCTGCGTTGTCGATCCCGGCCCGCACAGTGTGCTGGACGTACTGTCGTCGCTGGTGGACAAGTCCATTCTGATCCGCGAGGAATCCGGCACCGTCGTGCGTTTCCGGATGCTGGAGACACTGCGGGACTACGGCCGCCAGGCGTTACGGGCGGCCGGCCGAGCCGGGGAGCTGCGCCGACGGCACCACGAATGGTACGAGCGGCTGTGCGCGGACGCGGCGGTCGGCTGGATCGGCGAGGAACAGGCGGCGTGGATCGCCCGCCTCGCCCGCGAACAGCCCAACCTGCGCGACGCGCTCGAATACTGCTTGACCGAGGACACCGAGACCGCCGCCGACGCCGGTGTACGGACCGCTGCCGGGCTCTACGAATTCTGGAATTTCCGGGGCCTGTACGGCGAGGGGAGGTCGTGGCTGGAGCGCGTGCTCGCCCGACCCGGATGGCATTCGGTGCCGCACCGGATCGAAGCGCTCTGTGCGGCCGGGAAATTGGCCGCGACGCACGGCGAATTCTCCGCTTCGGCCACCGCGCTGGCCGAAGCGCGCGACCTCGCCGGACCGGATGCGGTGCCGGCGAGCCGGGCCCAGATCGCCTATCTCGAAGGGCTTCTCGTCCTGTCACGTGGCGAATCCGGTACCGCACCAGCCCATTTCGAACGCGTGGTGGATCTCACCGGACCGGCCCCGGCGGGTCAGCTGCGGCTGAGCGCGCTCACGTTGCTCGGCTGGGCGCATGAACTGAGCGGCGATACCGACCGGGCCAGTGAGTACTACCGCGAGGTGCTCGCGATCACCGAGCCCCGCCGCGAAGTCCTGCACCGCGCGGCGGCCCTGCGGGGCGTGGCGGTCGCGGCCTGGCGGGACGGCGACCGCACGCGGGCGCGGCAGCTGATGGAGGAGGCATTGCGGGTCAACAGCGGGCTGAACAGCACGGTGATCAATATGTTCTGCCTCGAGAGCCTGGCCTGGATTGTCGATATGCGCGCGGACGCCGAACGCGCCGCGGTTCTCATGGGTGCCGCGCAGGGGCTCTGGCCGGCCGGCGCCCGGGTGATGACCGTCTTCCACAATATGGCGGGCTTCCACGACGAATCCGAACGCGACGCCCGGGCGGCTCTGGGTGAGCGGCGGTACGAGGCCGCTCACCAGCGGGGCCGCACCATGGGCATGGACGCCGCTGTCGCCTACGCACTAGGGGAATCGGCCGACGGAGCGTCCGGCGTAGCCGCCGACCGGGCGCTGAAACTGACCAAACGTGAGCGTCAGGTGGCGGATCTTGTCGCGCGCGGGCTCAGCAACAAACAGATCGCGACCAAACTGGTGATCTCCCAGCGCACCTCCCAGGGCCATGTGGAGAACATCCTGACCAAGCTCGGGTTCACCTCGCGCACCCAGATCGCGGCCTGGGTCGTCGAGAATTCGCAGCGCTGAAATCGCTTCTGCCCGCGTATCCGGTGTACGACATGATCACAGGCCTGTACCGGGCCCGCGGTTCACCGGCACGGATACCAGACACCCCCGGGATCGGACCTATATGTGCCCGTGCAGATCGATCACGATCTCGTTGCCGCCCAGGGTGGGCAACCGAGATCACCGCCCCGGTGTTCCGCCCGGATGTTCGCGGACCACTCCGGGCCGCCCGTGGGACGGCCCGGAGTATCGGCTGCACCGATCAGGCCAGGTCGTACCGATCGTTGTCGGCGACCTTGACCCACGCGGCGACGAAATCGTCGACGAACCTGGCACCGGCATCTCGCTGGGCATAGACCTCGGCCACGGCCCGCAGTACCGAATGCGAACCGAATACCAGGTCGTTGGCGGTGGCCGTCCACTTGGTCGCACCGGTCCGCCGATCACTGCCCTCGTAGACGTTTTCCGCCGACTCCGAGGCCTTCCACTCGGTGTTCTGATCGAGCAGGTTGACGAAGAAGTCGGTCGTCAGAACGCCCGGCCGGTCGGTGAGGACACCGTGTTTCGTACCACCGTGATTCGCGCCGAGTGCTCGCAGGCCGCCGACCAGCACGGCCAGTTCCGGAGGCGTGACATCGAGCAGGTAAGCCCGCTCCAGCAGCAACCGCTCGAGCGGAGCCTTCTCACCGGGCCGCACATAATTGCGGAACCCATCGGCACGCGGTTCGAGCACCGCGAAAGATTCCACGTCGGTGTTCTCCTGGGTCGCGTCGGTGCGACCGGGCCGGAACGGCACGGTGACATCGTGACCCGCGTCACCGGCTGCCTTCTCGACCGCCGCCGACCCGGCGAGGACGATCACATCGGCCAACGAGATCTTCTTCCCACCCGAAGCCGAACCGTTGAAATCCCGCTGGATCTGTTCGAGGACGGGCAGCACCTTCGCCAGCTCGGACGGTTCGTTGACCTCCCAGTTCTTCTGGGGTTCGAGCCGGATCCTGGCGCCGTTGGCGCCACCGCGCTTATCGGTGCTGCGGAAGCTCGCCGCCGAGGACCAGGCGGTCTTCACCAATTGTGGTACCGACAGACCGGATTCGAGAACCTTGCGTTTGAGATCCGCGATGTCCTGTTCGCCGATCAGTTCGTGGTCGACCGCCGGAACCGGGTCCTGCCACAGCTGCGGTTCGGGAACCCACGGGCCGAGGTAGCGGCTGAGCGGTCCCATATCGCGGTGCAGCAGTTTGTACCACGCCTTGGCGAACGCCTCGGACAGTTCCTCTGGATGTTCCAGCCAGCGGCTGGTGATCTCCCGGTAGATCGGATCTTCTCGCAACGCCAGATCCGTGGTCAGCATGGTGGGTGTACGCGCGGGCCCGTCGAACGGATCCGGGATGGTGCCCTCGCCCGCGCCGTCCTTCGGCTTCCACTGGTGAGCACCCGCCGGGCTCTTGGTGAGCTCCCATTCGTAGCCGTACAGATTCTGCAGGAAACCGTTGCTCCACTGGGTCGGCGTAGCGGTCCAGACGACCTCCAGACCGCTGGTGATCGCGTCCTTGCCCTTGCCGGTGCCGTAGCTGCTCTTCCAGCCCAGGCCCTGCTGTTCGATCGGGGCGGCCTCGGGCTCGGCGGCCACCAGGTCGGCATCACCGGCACCGTGGGTCTTACCGAAGCTGTGGCCACCGACGATCAGCGCGGCGGTCTCCTCGTCGTTCATGGCCATCCGGCCGAACGTTTCCCGGATATCGCGGGCGGCGGCGACCGGATCGGGTCGGCCGTTGGGCCCTTCGGGATTCACATAGATGAGACCCATCTGGACATTGGCCAGCGGGTTCGCCAGATCCCGCTCACCGCTGTAACGCTCGTCGCCGAGCCAGGTGTCCTCGGGACCCCAGTAGACCTCTTCCGGTTCCCAGATATCGGGCCGCCCGAAACCGAAGCCGAACGTCTGGAACCCCATGGAGTCGAGCGCGACATTGCCGGCGAACACCAGCAGATCGGCCCAGGAGATACTGTTCCCGTACTTCTGCTTGACCGGCCACAGTAGCCGCCGCGCCTTGTCGAGGTTGGCGTTGTCGGGCCAGCTGTTGAGCGGCGCGAAGCGCTGCGCGCCCTGACCGCCGCCGCCGCGGCCGTCGGCGATGCGGTAGGTGCCGGCCGCGTGCCAGCTCATCCGGATGAACAGGCCACCGTAGTTTCCGTAATCGGCGGGCCACCAGTCCTGCGAATCGGTCAGTACCGCCGCGACATCGGCCTTCAGCGCCTCGACATCGAGTTTCGCGAACTCCGCGGCGTAATCGAAATCGTCCCCCAGCGGATTGGCTTTGGACGAATGTGCACGCAGCACCGATACATCGATCTGCTCCGGCCACCAGTCGGAATTGGTGCGCGGCCGGTGATCGGTACGGGGAGTCGGCGACGGGATCGCCGGGTTCTCGCTCTCGCTGGCGCTGCGAGTTCCGGTGTCAGGAGCGGGTGGACGACTATCGGAGGTCACGGCTTTCCTTCCTGAATAAGTGGTCGGAGCTGCGATCAGGTGCGCTGCGCTGCCGCGCATTCGGGGCACAGGCCCCAATAGATGACCTCGGCTTCGTCGATCGAATAGCCGTGGTCGTCGGAGGCTGTCGAACACGGGGCCTCACCGACGGCGCAGTCGACATCGGCGATGGAGCCGCAGTTCCGGCAAACGACGTGATGGTGATTGTCACCGACCCGCGACTCGTAACGGGCCACCAGGCCGGAGGGTTGGATACAACGGATCAGTCCGGCCGCGGTGAGCGTGTGCAACGAGTCGTACACCGCCTGGTGCGAGACCGCCGACAGGCGCGACCGCACGGCGCGGATGATCGAATCGGTGTCGGCATGCGGGTGGTCGTGCACCGCGCTGAGCACCGCCACGCGCGGGGCTGTCACGCGCAGCGGAACTCCCCGCAGCATCTGCTGGAAATCCACGGCCGCATGCACAACGAAAGTCTCGTCTCTTTTCTGGAATGAGTCAAGCATTCAGCAGTGCGCCGCCCGGCGGCGCTCATCACAGCATTCAGAGGCAGGGTCGCACTGCGACGGCTTCCGCGCCACCGGCGCGCCTGACCGTCGAGAATTCGACGCTCTGGTCGGCGAACAGCACCCGGTAACCGTCGGCTTCGATAGCGCGATAGTCCACGAAGACCGGTGCTATATCGTCCTCGGGTTCGATATAGCCGAAACCTTTCTGGGCGTCGTACCAGATCACCCGGCCGCGCCCGCGCGCCGCTACACCGGTGGTGACCGGACGATCCGTAACGGGCCCGCCGTCGAGCGGCGAGGATACCGGCGCCGCGACCGACGTGACCCTTGCCGATACTGCCGATACTGCCGATACTGTCGGTACTTCGATAGTGCCCATGAGCAGGTACTTCTCCAAATCGTGAGTCTGTCGGACTGTGAATCGGCGGAAGATCGGAGCCCGGAACGGGCGACGGAGTTCGGCACGGCGATTCGACCGATAGTCACCGGGCGACCGTGAACGACCTGATACGACACCACCCGCCCGGCTACCAGGTGGCGCTGGACATCCAATTCCAGCGAATCACCGGGGCCGGCACAAGGGGGCGGGTCGAATGCATAACGCCGGTCTACCCTGGATCGACCGGATCATTCCTCCGCGGACATGAATTCCCCTGGCGACTATCACCGCAGGGCGCGCGAAGGAGCGACCGCGGGCCCGCCGACACCGCATTGCGGCAGGCAGTCCACCCGGTCCGGCTCGGGCACCCGCCGCGACGGCCGCAACAACACCGCCGCCAGTAGCGCGCCGGTCAGCAGCAGGCCCGCACAGATCCACATGGCGACGGTGAAACCGGAGTCGAATACCGCCGGGTCGTCGAGTGCACCGGAGATTCCGGCCAGCCCTGGTAGCGCCGCCACCGCGAGTAGTTGCGCTGTCCGGGCGACCGCATTGTTGACGCCGGAGGCGATTCCCGCTTCGCTCGGCGATACCGCGCCGAGCACCGCCCCGGTGAGTGGGGCGACCAGTACCGATAAACCGAGACCGAAGACGACCACGCCGGGCAGTACATCGACCGGATAGGACGCGCCGGGTCCGACCCGCAGCAGCAGCATCAGCCCGGCCGCGGCGAGGACCGGGCCGAATGTCATGGGCAGCCGAGGGCCGTGCCGCTGTGCCCACCGGCCGGAGGGGGCCGAGAGGGCCAGCATCAACAGCGTCACCGGAAGGGTGGCCAGCCCCGCGAGCAGCGGTGAATACCCGGCGACCAGTTGCAGTTCCAGTACCAGCAGGAAGAACACGCCGCCGAGCGCGGCGTACACCGCGAGGGTGACCAGGTTGGCGACGGTGAACACCCGGGAGGCGAACAGTGACGGCGGGACCAGCGGATGATCGCTGCGCACCTCGATCCGGACGAACACTGCCAGCAGAAGCACACCCACGCCCGCCAGCAACGGCACTTCATCGATCAGCCCGAGCGTGAGCGCCCCGAGCGCGGCCGCGATCACCAGCGCGCCCGGCAGGTCGATACGGTCGGCGGCATCGGGATCTCGGCTCTCCGGCACATGCCGCAGCGCGACCAGTACGACGACGATCACCAGCGGCACATTGATGAAGAAGATGGACCGCCAGCCCGCTACCTCGATCAACCAGCCACCGAGGAACGGTCCGAGCGCACCGGCTACTCCGCTGAACCCCGACCACAGCCCGATCGCCGCGCCTTGATCGCGGTGGTCGATGGACGCGGAGATCAGTGCGAGGCTGCCCGGGGTCAGCATGGCACCGGCCACACCCTGGAGCACTCGCGCCGCCACCAGCATCTCGATATTCACCGCCGCACCACACAGCAGCGAGGCGGCCGCGAATCCCACGGCGCCGGCGACGAACACTTTGCGCCTGCCGAACCGGTCACCGAAAGAACCGCCGAGGAGGATGAACGACGCGAGCGTGAGGGTGTAGCCGTTGAGCGTCCACTGCAGCCCCGCCACATCGGTATCCAATGCGGCGCCGATACGGGGCAGTGCGATATTGACGACGGTGGCGTCGAGGGACGCCACCGAGGAGCCGAGCACGGTGGCCAGCACGATCCAGCGGCCGGCAGCCGACCCGAGGCGGGGCAGCTCGATGGGACTCACCTCACCGAAGATACGGATCCGCAGGGGCCGGAACTCGGCGACACACGCGTCCGGATGCGGAGCCCGCCCGCCGATCGGATCCCGCCTGCCTCGCGCAGTTCGGACTACACGCGGCAGACAACGGGACGATCGGCGGGCGTAGCGCTCGCGGCCTCCGGATCACATCTTCGCGTAGCGGGCGCAGGCCAGATCGTAGAGCCCGTAGGCGGCTATCCCGAGCCCTGCCACTACCAGGAGAACGGGACCGAACGGCTGCGCACCCAGGGTTTTCAGCGCGGCGTCCAGACCGCTGGCCTTACCGGGGTCGGATTGGTTCACGGCCACGATCACGAGCACGCCGGCCCCCGCGATGGCCGAACCTTTGCTGAGGTATCCGACCGTGCCCAGTTTGCGTACGAGACCGTTGTCGGTGTGCAGCTTCTCGAGGAATTTTCGGGTGACACCCTTGTAGATGTGATATCCGCCCACGGCGACGATCACCAGACCCGCGACGACGAGCACGATCTTGCCGCCGGTGCTCTCCATGAGACGCGCCGACAATCCCGCGTTCTGGCCGCCGCTGGATTTACCGCTGCCGCGCACGAAACTGAACGCGGTGATCGCATAGCCGAAGTAGACCACGGCTACGGCGAAGGCCTTGCCGCGCTGGAACAGCTCGGATTTACGATCCTCGTCGCGACCACCGGTACGCGAACCCAGGACCGCCTCGGTGAGACGCCACAACGCCATGAAGACGAAGGCGGCGATACCGACGACGAGAGCGGGGACACCGCCGGGTTTGGCGGCCAGCTCGGCCATGGCACCGGACTGGTCGGTGGTGCCCCCGCCGCCGAAGGCGATCCGCAGCGCGAGGTAGCCGATCAGCAGGTGCACGATCCCCGCCATCACGAAACCGGCACGGGCGAACCGCTCGAATACGCGACTACGGGTGACTCGGTTCACCGCGGATTTCGGCCCGGATGTGGAAATCTCGATCATCTGGCCTCTTTTCGTAGCGGAGGCGCGCGAACGGGCAGCGCCGACCAGGCGCGAAGAACCCGCTCCGGTTCAGCGTCGAACCGAAACCACTTCTCGCACTGATCTATTCGCTGCCAGGCCTCCTCGAGTGAACGTAACGTTCAGCAGATACCCGGGGACAGAGCGGTGAAACGGTACGCAAGCTTCCGACCGGTGGCGCAACAGCGCCACCGGTGTCCTGCCCTCAGTCCGAGGTCACCGCAGCCGAATCGCCCACCGCGACTCAGCTGATTGAAACTGATTATGCGTGTTCAGCGGCTCGTCGAGATCTATGCGCATGATTATCGGCCGGGAGTAACATCGGCGCCGTGCCCGACACCTCCGGAGTGAGCACCCCGCGTGCGACAGCGGTTCGGGCGCGACAGCGGTTCGGGTGCGACAGCGGTTCGGGTGCGACAGCGGTTCGGGTGCGACAGCGGTTCGGGTGCTCGACTGAGCTGAGAGTGGATACCCGCACTCACCGGATTCCCCGACGGTCCGGCACTGATACCACTCGGGTCCGGAGCGACGATCGCCCGGCGGCACACCGACCGGATCGCGGCGATCACCGACAGCCGCGTCGCGGACGAACCGGGTATCGAACGCGATGCCGCGGGCCGTGCCACCGGGCGACTCTGGCGCGCGGACGCCTGGCTCAGGTCGCGGCTACCCGATACCGGCCCGCCCGATCTCACGGACGTCGGCGCACGACCGGCCCGATGCGGGGGCATTTTTCGGCGACCGAATCGAGCACGGTGCCGTCGTTCCGGTCGAATCCCTCGGCGCACTCCGGCGTCTCGGGATCACCGTGGTGACCCAGCGCGGGTTCATCGGTGCGCGCGGCGACGACTATCTACACGAACCGTTCGCCCAGCGAAGTAGGACCTCCGGCGTCTACCTTCGCGATCTCATCGTGGACGACATCGACGGCCTGACCGAAACCGAGCTCTACGATCGCGCTGAGTTCCCGGACCGGCTCGCCGCGCCGTAGTCCGCCGGTATCGGTCCGGAGGAGAACTTCCGGCCAGCCCGGAAAGCCCACCCCGCCTTTGTCGTCGACGTGGATACGGTCGCGGCCGCACTGCTCGGCGCCGGCCACGATATCCGTTGGGCCGATACCGGCGAGATCCCCGGACGCTGAACTCGTAATCACATCCCGGGTACCCGGCACACCGCAGCCGACACGGCGGCCACAGCCCCTCGGGCAGTGCGCGAGCGTCGCGATTCCAGCGGTGGCCTTTTGCGTTCCGGATGATCGCAATCCTGTCCGGTTGCGGATACACGCGCTTGGATCGAGATCGGCGACCGGTCCGGCGACCGAGAGACCTCGGAGGAGCACCACATGACAACACAGGCGGCCGAAGCGACCGAGAACGACGCCTTCGCCATCGACTGGCAGAACTGGCACGGGCAGCAGCAGGCGCGCCTGGCCGATCCGCACGGATTCCTGGCGGTGACCGCGCTGCACTGGCTCACCACGACGCCGCAGCGCTTCCCCGACGCGCCCGGCGCCTGGTCCACCGGGCCCGGCGGTGTCATTGTGGTCCTCGACGACGGCGAAGAACTGGTGATCGACGGGACGTCCGCGCGCGGCACCTACCGATTCGGGATCATCCCCGAACGCGGTGGAGTCGAGGCGGTATGGGGTGAGGCCGTCGTCGAGGTCGCCAAGCGGGGCGGACACCATATCGTCCGGCCGCGCCACCCGGACAACCCGTTGCGCACCGGTTTCCACGGCACCCCCGCCTACGCTCCGGATCCGAAGTGGGTGGTCGTGGGAAGCTACACCGCCTTCGCCGAACCCCGGCCGACCACGGTGGGTGCGGCCGTGGAGGGTCTCGAGCACGTCTACGCCGCACCGGGCCGGGTCGAATTCGAGCTGAACGGGCAGGCATCAGCACTGACTGCTTTTCCCGGGAAAGCGCCGGGTGCGCTGACGTTGCTGTTCACCGACGCGACATCCGGAGTCACCACCTATGCCGCCAACCGCGTGCTCCAACTACCGCCGCCGGCGGCCGACGGTACCGTGACCCTGGATTTCAACCAAGCCGTCAACCTGCCGTGCGCGTACACCGATCTGGCCACCTGTCCGCTGCCACCGGCCGAGAACCGGCTGCCGATCGCGGTCGAGGCGGGCGAACAGATTCCCTACGAGCGGCGTTGACCCGATGAGCGCCACATCACCGATCGAGAATCTGTCGTTCCTCACTCCGGGCAACTATCCCGACGACGATCCTGCGGCCGGACTCGAGGACACTCTCCGCCTGTTCGAGTTCGGTGAACGGCTCGGTTTCGACGGTGCCTGGATCCGGCAGCGCCATCTCGAGCACGGGGTAGGGTCGGCGGCGGTGTTCCTGGCCGCCGCCGGTCAGCGGACCAGCCGTATCCAGCTGGGCACCGCGGTGATCCCGATCGGTTACGAGAGTCCGTTCCGGCTGGCCGAGGATCTGTCGATGGCCGACGTTCTGTCCGGGGGGCGCCTGCAACCCGGCTTCAGCGCTGGAATTCCCCCGCATGCCGAGCTGATCGGGGATCTCGTCTTCGACGGCGACTGGCGTGGCTACGACCTCTCCTACGGGCGGATCGAGCGCTCTCCTACGGGCGGATCGAGCGGCTCATCGCCAACTTGCGCGGCGATTATCTGGGCGACCCGGACATGGTCATCCAGTCACCCGGCAATACACAACGGCCGCGGTTGCAACCGCACGATCCCGGCCTGGTCGACCGGCTCTGGTACGGCGGTGGGAGCACCCGGTCGGTGCGCTGGGCGGGCGAGAACGGATTGAACCTGCTCACCGGCAATATCGTGTTCGGTGAGCACAGCGACGATTTCGGCACCGAGCAGCGTGCCCTGATCGACGAGTACCGGCGCCGAATCGTCCCGTCCCGTCCAGCCCGGGTCGCGGTGGGCCAGGTGATCGTGCCGTTCGACAGCGCCGACCGCACCACCCGGGAGCGCCACCGCCGGTACGCGGCCGGGCGATACGAGCGGACTCTCGCCCCGCAGGGCGACCGGCGGGTCCTGTTCTCCCCGGATCTGGTCGGCCCCGCAGAGCAGATCATCGATCGGCTGCGCACCGATCCGGTCCTCGCCGGGATCACGGAGCTGCGGCTGGAACTGCCCTACGAATTCCATCGCGAGGATTACGAGCAGATCCTGCACGACACCGTTGAGCTGATCGCACCGGCGCTGGGTCGGCAGCCTGCGAGCAGCCGCCCACCGGACCGGTGACGGTTCGATCCGCCTGACCCCGTACCCGCCGGTCGCACGACCACGAGCTCTCGCCGAATCAGAACTGGTCCGACCACTTGACCTCTTACCAATAGGCGGTCTACTGTCCGGTACATGGCACTGAAGCGGATTGCCCGCCGGTCGGTTCCGGACGAGATCTTCGACCAGCTCGTCGACGACGTCCTCACCGGCGAACTCGCCCCCGGCTCGACCCTGCCGGCCGAACGACAGCTGGCCGAGGCGCTGGGCGTCTCCCGGCCCACCGTTCGCGAGGCGGTACAGCGGCTCGCGCGCGCCGGTCTGGTGGAAATCCGGCAGGGCGGCAGCACCACGGTCCGCGATCCGCGCCGCTCCGGCGGCCTGGAACTCCTGCCCCGGTTGATCCTGCGCGGAGGTCGGCTCGACCACTCCGTGGTGCGCAGCATCCTGGAGACCAGGGCATCACTGGGGCGCGAAGTCGCCGGGCTCGCCGCGCGGCGCGACGGCCCGGATGCCCGGGCCGAACTGGTCACCGCGGTGGACACCCTGGCCGCTGCGCAGGATCCACTGGCACGCCAGCACGCGGCCCTCGCCTTCTGGGATCACCTAGTCGACGCAGCCGATTCGATTGTCTACCGCCTGTTGTTCAACCAGCTGCGCACGGTCTACGAACCCGCCATGGCGGCTCTGACCGCAGTCATGGACACCGAGGTGGGGCAGTCCGACCGCTACCGCGCTCTCGCCGAGGCTGTTACTGCGGGCGACGCCGATTCGGCCCGCGCCACGGCCGAATCGCTGCTGTCTCTGGCCACCGCGGAATTCGACACCTTCCTGCACCGATTGGAACAGACCACGCCATGAACCTCTCGCATCCACTGCGGGCGCGACGCACCCGTTCTTCCGAGATCGACCAGCTCGCCCAGGAGCGTCTGGCCGCCGAGGAGGCGAAAGCCGCCCGCCGCAAACAGGAGACACTCGCCGACGTCTTCCGGTCGTTCCTCCACGCCCCCTCCGCCTGGGTGATCACCGTGCTCCTGATCGCCGCCGTGACGGCACGGATTCCGGTGGGCGACTGGCAGCTCACCGACGCCCTGGTACCGGTACTCATGGTGGCCGCTTTCCCGTTCACGGAGTGGGTCATTCATGTCTGTGTCCTGCACTGGCGGCCACGCACCCTCGGCCGATGGCGGATCGACTCGCTGCTCGCGCGTAAACACCGTGAGCACCATGCCGATCCGCGAATCCGGCAACTCGTCTTCATCCCGTGGCAGACGTTCCTGTGGCTACTACCCGCCCTGCTCGCCATCGCATTCCTGGCCTTCGCGCGGCCGGGACTGGGCCTGACCTTCCTGGCCACCGTGGGCGCCCTGGGACTGGTGTACGAATGGACCCATCTACTCGTGCACACCGACTATCAGCCGCACAGTGCGATCCTGCGCGCGGTGCGCCGCAACCACCGCCTCCACCATTTCAAGAACGAGCACTACTGGTTCGCCGTCACCACCGCCGGCACCGCGGACAGGATCCTGGGCACCTACCCCGATCCCGCGCAGATTCCGAACTCCCCCACCGCGAAGGCCCTGCACACACCGCAGGCCGCATAATTCTCGGCCGGCGGCCCCGGTCGGTTGCGGCGCGGCGGGGGCCGCACGCAGGCTGATCGAGCTGCTGAAGACCCGCGGTTGGGCGGGCTGGACCGAACTCGGGCGAGTAGAACCCGGAAACGATCCGGCCCGAAAGCAGTAGGAATCCACCCGGGGAATCTCGCCGAGATCACCGTCGACGGGTACCGGTGGTGAGACCGCCGCGGACACAGGGTACTAGTGAGACCACGAGCTTCACGGCGTTCGGGTGGTGCGGGGTTCGATGTGCACCCGCCGGGCAGCCGGCCCTTCCGCAGGTTCCACCGAGCAGTTCCGAGGATGGCGTATGCAACGAATTCCCGGTCAGGACACGAGCACGGCGCCGCACGACGTCGCCTGCCGCGTCGAAAGCTTGCTCGATGAGCAGGCGCGCGTGGTCGACGAGCTGATGTCGGCCGAGACCGCGTATATCGAATCGGTCGCCGAGGCCCGGCGGGCGGGTCTGCTGTGCCGGTCCGATCTGACCGAGGCCTACACCCGGTTGGACAGTTGGGGAATATCGAATTTCGCGAACCGCTGGCGCAGGCTCGTCGGCATCGATCCCGAGGATCTGCGCCTCGATCCGAACACATGCCTCGGCGCCGAGGTCATCGACGACTCCATGAAAGCCTGACGCCGGCTCGGGCTACAACCCGGAACCAGATCATTTCTGTTTTTCGGAAACCTCGGCCAATGCCCGGCGCAGTGCGGCGAACTCCCGGATGCTGATGGCGAAAGGCCGTGCCGCCGGGTTCGATGCCGTGTCCCGCCGGAGAGGGTTCCGGCACCTGCCCGGGCCATCCGGACGGCCGAGGTGAGAAGGTGGCGGCGTAGCGTGCGACGAGTGAGTTCTCATGAGCACGCCCCGTCCATCGCCCGGCCCACGGCGGGGATCTCCGACGCTGACACGGCCACGACTGTCGAGATCCAAGCCCTTTTCCGGACACTGGAATCGGCGTTGGAGGCCAAGGACGCAGCGGCCTTCGACCAGCCGTTCACCGAAGACGTCGTCTTCATCACGCCGGCGGGAGCGATCTTCCGGGGCTGGGACGAGATGCACAGTTACCATCGAAAAGTCCTCGGCGACAGCCCGGATGCGCGAGCCCACTTCGAGCTACTCGCCCTGCGTCTCCTGACACCTGAACACGCGGTCGTCAATGTCGAGCAAACACTGCACACCGCAGAGTTCTCCATCGCCAACCGAGGCACCTGGGTCCTGCTCGAGCGCAACGGGTCATGGTGGGTCTGCTCGGTGCACAACACCAACGTCGCCGGATCGGCCGAAGGCCGACCCACTGGCCGGCGCCCCCGCCCGGTCGACTCCTCGACCGAGTGACAGCGGAAGGTTCCTCGGTTGCGTTACCGGCCCATTCCGGGATCGTCCGTTGACCCTGGGCCCGAACGAGGGCCGGGCGCGGGTAGCTTGCTCAGCCGGTCGGTGGCACCAGGCCGAGGATGCCGGTGAGGTCGTCCAGGCATTCTTCGTAGACGGGTTCGAGGTCGGAGTAGGCGAAGTCGAGCTGGTGCAGGACTTCCATGCACAGCAGGCCGTATAGCCGGATCCAGCAGGACAGGAAGACGTGGCCGGACACTGTGCGCTGCGGCGGTGGGGGCCACCCCGTGGCTCGGGATGGCCGGTGCGCTGCTGTTCCCCGATACCGCGACCTATGATCCCGAGTTCGCCGATCGGACTTTTTTCGTGCTCGGTGTGCACGGGCAGGTCTTCATGGCGCTGATCCTTCTCACAGCTCTACTCGGCGCGGTCGCGGCGTCCTGGCGGCATGCGAATTCGACCCGGGCTCACCACCGGGGCGCCGACGGCGGGGCCTGAACGAAGCCGACCGGTCAACCGTTGTTGGATGCATCGCCTTTGCATCGTTTGGCGCGTAGTGTGAATAGCTACTGACGGATATTTCAGCTCGACCGATCGCACCGGGAAGCGGGGCGACCGGCAACCGAATCGAGAACGAGGAGACCGTCATGTTCCACTTCACTGCTGCGCGTTCACTGGGATTGCTCGCCGGAATGGGCGCGGCATCCGCCTGGATCGTGCTCGCCGGTCCGACCGCGACGGCCGCGCCACCCGCCATGTGCCCGGCACCGGGAGCCGCCGTGGTCCAGACCGGTGCCGCCGGCGCGAACTGTTCGGCTACCAGCGATGCCGGTGGCGCGGCCGCCGCGTACGGATTCGACGGGACCGCCGATGCCGACGCCGCGCCGACCAGCCTGTCGCTGGCGATCGCCCAGAACGGCGGTACCGCGACATCCACCTCGCAATTCCTCTCCGGGCCGGCCGCGATCGCGCTGGGCCCGGACGCCCGGGCTTCCGCCCTGGGCGAGCGCCCGGGGCTGTCCATCGGTATCGCCGGACCCGGCGCGTCCGTCGACGTCACCGGGACGTCCGCACCCACCTGTACCGGCGGCCCCGCCTTCGCGGGGGACTTCCAGACCTGGCAGGGATGTCTCTCGATGGGTTGATCACCGGCCATGGGCGGATTTCGGCGGCACGGCGTCCGTGACGAGACGCGTTTCCCGCGGACCGGCCGCCGGGTCGCGCGGGTCGCGAAAGAGGCGTGAACAGTGGTCGAATCCGGCGCGGAGGTCGAACTGACAGTCGGTGCGGTGGCCGGATCCCTCGGTGTCCCGGTCGCGACACTGCGCAGCTGGAACCAGCGCTACGGTTTGGGTCCCGGCTCACGTCGGCCCGGCGAACACCGCCACTACACCGCCGGTGATGTGGTGGTACTGCGACGCATGGTCGACCTGATCCGGGCCGGTGTCGGGCCACGCAATGCGGCGAAAGCGGCGCGCGCCGCGGCCGCCGAGCGACCCACTCCGGGGAATATCGAACCATTGCCGGCCGCCGCGGATCGCCTCGACGCCACCGAACTGCTGGACATCGTCGCCACCCATATCGCCCACTTCGGCGTCGTGACCACCTGGAACAGCCTGTGCCGACCGGCTTTCACCGACCTGGTCGCGCGGCAGCGCCGTGGGCACGGCCTCGTCGACGTGGAGCACACGCTGTCCGGGGCCATCACCATCGCCCTGCACCGCACGGTGCCACCCGTCCGCGCCCCGGCCGGAGCCACTCCGGTGTTACTGGCCTGCACCGGCGGCGAGGGTCATGTACTTCCACTGGAGGTACTGCGGGCCACCCTCGCCGAGACCGGAATACCCGCTGTACTTCTCGGCGCCTCGGTACCGAGCGGCGCCCTCGCCGACGCGGTCGCCAGACAGCCCCGCACTCCGGTGGTGGTGCTGTGGTCCCAGACGGCACGGACCGCACCTCCGGAGCCGGTTCAGGCCGGTAGCCGGGCCCCGGCACGGCTCCTGCTGGCCGGGCCCGGGTGGGCGGTGCACACCGCACCCGCCGGGGCGCTGCGGGTCGCCTCCCTCGACGACGCCCTCCAACTGATCGATCGGCTCCGGGGGCGCACGTTCCCGCGCGGCCCCTACCGCACACGGTCGTAGACCAGGGCCAACTCGCCCCGCTCACCGGCATCCTGATGCGTCGGAAACCATTTCGACGCGGGAAGGCCGTCGTCGAACAGACGCCGGCCGCCACCCGCGATCTCGGGAGTGATCATGAGATACAGCCGGTCGAGCAGATCCGCGTGCAGGAGCGGCTTGATGACACTCGAACTACTGTTGACGAGAATATCGCCGACGCCGGTGGCCTTCAGTTCTCGCACGACGTCGACGGCCGGAGCATCGACGATGCGGGTGCGAGCCCAGGGCGCCTCGGTCAATGTGGAGGACAGAACGACCTTCTCGACATCGACCAGCCATTTCGCATAGCCGCGGTCGCGCAGGTCGGCGGCCTCGTCGGTGGCGACCGACGGCCAGTAGCCGAGGAACCCCTCCGCGTTGCGGCGGCCGAGCAGCGCCGTGGTCGCTCCTTCCCAGATGCGGCTCAGGTGACGGCGGGCCACCTCGGTCGCCGCGTACGGGACGATCGCGCCCATATCGCCGGGCCCGCCAGGTCCGCTGTAGCGCCCGTCGAGGGTGAGACAGATATTCGCGGTCACGGTACGTCCAGTGGAGTCGGTCATCTCTGTGCATCCTTTTCGTTGTCGTACGTTGCGCGGGCGTGCCGGTGTTCGCCGACTGCGTCGGCGAGTTCGTCCAATACCTGTTGCCAGCCGGTGTCCGTTCCGGCGATGAAAGGCACGGCTTCGGTATCGGTATCGGTGATGGTGAGCCCGAGCCGCAGCTCTGTACCTTCTCCGGTTGCGACCAGGACGAGGTCGTAGCGACCGGTGAACAGGACAGCCCCTGCCTCGCCCAGCACCGACAGGCCGAATTCGAGTCGTTCGGCCTCGTGCGCCACAGCGACCCGGCCTTCGGAGTGGTACCGCCGCCCTTCGGCATCGCGGTAGTCGAGGACGACGCGCCCCTGCGGCCACGGTTCCAGGACACAGTCGGTGATCATCATCGAGGGTGGCGCCCACCAGGTCCCGAGCAGGTGTGGATCGACCCAGTACCGCCAGATGATCTCCGGGGGCGCGGCAAGGACACGGGCGAAGGAGAACCGGCGTCCGTCGGCCCACCCATTATGTTCCGCCGCCGCGGTTTCGGCTTCGATGGCGGCCCGGTAGCGCGCGATCACATCCCGCTCGCCGACGTGCGCATCGGCAGACTCGGCCAGAGCCGACAGTGCACGAGCGAACTCTTCCAATGGCCGTGTCTCGATCGCGTAGACGCGACGTTGCCCCAACGGGAAGACGGTGACCAGGCCGGCCTCGGCGAGGGTTCGCAGGTGTTTGGTCGTCTGCGGTTGCCGCAACCCGGTCAGCTCGGCGAGTTCGCCCACCGAACGGGGATGTTCGGCCAAGAGTTCGACGAGCCGCCAGCGCGCCCCGTCTCCCAATGCTGATGCGATCCGATCCATTGCCTAAGTATTCACTGAAGTGAATATTCAAGTCAAGGAATATTTTCTATTCTCGAGAAGGCACTGTTGAGAAGGGTCGCCAGGGCGAGTGCCCTGCTTCCGGGTAGACCACGGCGGACCAGGCAAGACGCGACGAACTCGGCTCGCCCTCTGATGAATCCCGGCGCAGGCAGCGGCGGCGAGTCCCTCGATCTCCCGGATGAGCCGGGTCATGGCCGGCTCTGCCGGCCATACGAAGTCGTACTGCGGGCACCGGAACAGCGCGAGGCATCACCGACCAGTCGCCGAAATTCCTCACTCCTGAGGCGGTGCGATCCTCGGATGTGGTGATCACCATGGGGTGCGGGGACACCTGCCCGGTGTTCCCCGGCATCAACTACCGCGGACGGGACCTGCCGGACCCGGGCGGACAAGGAGTCGAGGCGGTGCGCCCGATCCGCGACCAGATCCGCGACCGAGTCCGAGTCCGAGCTCCGATCACCGAGCTGGCTGTGGCCAACCCCTGACGCCCGGCCTCAGACCCGGCCCGACTATGTGCCGGGCCTGGGCGGGCCCGATCCCCGGGCCGTCTGTCCCGGAGTTTCCAGGTAGGCCACTATGCCGCCGATCAGCGCTTCGAGCGCGTCGTCGAGGTCTCCGTAGGTGCCCAGGGTGCGCTCGGAGGTGATACCGCGCATCGCCGCCGGGATGAGGGCGGCCACCTGCCGCACCTTGACCGGATCCAGCCCCATATCGACGAACGCGCGCTGGCAGGCCTTGTCCCAGTTCGGTTTCCACGAGGCGAGCTCCGCGGCGGTGCGCGGATAGTCGCGTTCCAGTTCGGCGTGTTCGCGCGGCAGGGCGGCACGCAGGGTTTCGATGGCCAGCGATTCCGGCCTGCGCAGCCCACCCGCCATGGTGCCGATCATTGCGGACACCCGTTCGTGCAGGGTGCCGTCCGGGTTGATTCCGGCGGGCAGATCGCCGCGTTTATCGGCGGTATGCCGCAGGACCGCGGCCCACAGGCCGTCGATATCGCCGAACTGGTATTTGATCACTCCCCAGGTGGCGCCGATATCGCGGGCGATCCGGTTTCCCGACACCGCCGCGGGATCACCGGTGGCCAGCGAGGCGATCGCCGCCTCGAGCATGCTCTCCCGGGATTGGATCCCACGCCTGTTCGCGCGTCGCCCGCCCACCTCAGTCACGAGATCCCACTTTACCTGCCCTGACCAGGGTAATCCAGTTTCATATAGCTCTCTTGTATTCTTTCACAGAGGGTTCTATTCTCAGGAGCGCCGGGTGACCGACGTCATATCCCGAGGCGTCTCGGTGCCGTAGCCGCGCCCGCGACAGCCCTCGAAAGCCAGGAGGATCGCGATGGCGAAACCACCACTGCCGATGGAGCCGACAGGCTGGTTCCAGGTGGCCTGGTGCGGTGAGATCACCGTCGGCGCGGTGCACCGGATGAAGTACTTCGGCCGCGAGATGGTGGCCTGGCGATCGGCGTCCGGCCGGGTCGCCGTTTTCGACGCCTACTGCGAGCATCTGGGCGCGCATCTGGGCTACGGCGGCCATGTGGAGGGCGAGAACCTCGTCTGCCCGTTCCACGGCTGGGAGTGGAATCGGGAGGGGCGCAATGTCTGTATCCCGTACGAGAGCTATCCGAACAAGGGCCGCCGCATCCGCAGCTACCCGGTGGTCGAACGTAACGAGGGCGTGTGGGTCTGGTACGACATCGAGGGTCGGCCACCCCATTTCGAAGTACCGGACATCTTCGAGGCGTTCGGTGACGGACGCAACGCCGAGCACTACTACCCGCCGGTTCCCGCCGCAACGCTGTACCGGCCGGGACTGGAACTGCATCCGCAATACGTGATGGAGAACGGTGTCGACTTCGCGCATTTCAAGTATGTGCACAAGACCCCGTTCATCCCGGAGTTCACCCGCCACGACTTCTCCGGTCCCGTCTCCTACGTCGATTTCACCATCGCCTTCGACGACGGCGTGGTCGAAGACCAGGTCAACAGCTCGGTCGAAGACCAGGTCGACAGCGGGGTCGAATCGATCAACGCCGGATTGGGCTGCTCGATCACCAAGAGCTGGGGCATGATCGACAACCGCACCATGCCCGCGGTGACACCGGTCGACGAGTCCACCTCCGACGTCCGCTTCACCGTGTGGATCGGACGGAAGCCAGGTGACGACAGCCCGGAGATCGGTACCTACGGCAAGGCCATGGCCGGTTTCGTGATCGAACAGTTCGAGGCCGATATCCATATCTGGTCCCATCAACGCTATTCCGACCCGCCGGCATTGTCGCGCAAGGAGTTCGAGGGGTTCCGGGCGCTGCGCGAATGGGCGCGACAGTTCTACCCCGACGCCACGAAGACAGAAAGGCCCACACCATGAGCGCTTCCGGCAAGATCCGGGTTTTCCAGGTCGCCACCGGCAATCTCGGAACCGAGATGGTCGGGCGGATCCGCGACCATCCCGATCTCGAACTCGTCGGACTGCACTGCTACACCCCGGATAAGATCGGCCGGGATGCCGGCGAGATCACCGGTATCGAGCCGGTCGGTGTCACGGCCACCGGCACGGTCGAACAGATCCTCGACGCACGGCCGGATGTCCTCACCTTTCACGGCGTCTTCCCTGATGAAGACCTCTACGAGAAGGTGCTCGAAGCCGGGATAAACGTGGTGACCACCGCGGACTGGATCACCGGGTTCCATCGTGACAGCAACCACCCGCACCCGTCGGGACGTAAGGTCAGCGAGATCATCCAAACCGCTTGTGAGCGAGGCGATTCGACGTTCTACGGCACCGGGATGAATCCGGGCCTGGCCCAGATCCTCGGCATCGTGCACACCGCGGATGTCGCGCGGATCGAGAACATCACCGTCACCGAATCGGTCGACGTGTCCTGTCACCATTCGGTCGATACCTGGAAGGCCGTGGGCTACGGCCGCCCGGTCGACGACCCGACCATTCCCGATTCGCTGCACAAGCACACCGCGGTCTTCGCCGATTCGGTGTACCTGATGGCCGATGCCTTCGATCTCGAACTGGACGAGGTCGCCTTCCACTACGAACTCGGCGCCTGCACCGAGGATGTCGATCTGGGCTGGTACGTCCTGCCCAAGGGCTCACTCGGCGCCAACTACATCAAATATCAGGGCATGGTCGACGGGGTCCCGCGGGTGGAATCCCACCTCGAATGGCAGATGACCCCGCGTACCGACCCCGCCTGGAACATCCAGGGCTGCTACATCACCCAGATCACCGGCGACCCGAGTATCTACAGCAAACATATGATCTTCCCGCGCAAGGGTTTCGACCTGTCGAACCCCGAGAACTTCGCCTCGATCGGAATGACCGTCACCGGTTTACCCGCGCTCAACTCGATCAGGTCCGTGGTCGCGGCCCGCCCCGGCATCATCACCAGCGCCGACCTGCCGCTGCGGGCCTTCGCCGGTCGCTTCGATATCTGAAGGGCGTATCTGCTGAGTCCCATCCTTTCCCGACCGGCGGACATGCCGGTGCCTGACCGGCGGGTGGGTGCCCCGAACCGGGCCGGGTCCGCGAACCCGGGCGGCCGGTCGGACGCCGACGCCGCAGGCCGCCGAACCCGCGCCGGCGTGAATTCAGCCGAAGAGCGCGTGTGTGGCGGCGTAGCCGAGTATCGCCGCGACCAGCCCCGCGGCGATACTGGCGGCTGCGTAGCCGATCGCGTGCCGGTAGGCGTGCTGTTCGGTCAGCCGCACCGTTTCGTAGGAGAAGGTGCTGTAGGTGGTGAAGGCGCCGCAGAACCCGGTGCCCGCGAGAATCGTCCACACGGCGGATAGTCCCGCGCCGGTGAGAGCTCCCAGAACGAGGCATCCGGAGACATTGACCACGAAGGTGCCCCACGGAAACCGGCTGGTGTGCCGCGCTTGTACGGCCCGGTCCAGCAGGTAGCGCAGTGGCGCGCCGACCGCGGCCCCGGCGATCACCAGCAGTACATTCATCGCGCTGCTCCCCCGCCGAGGCGCCTGGCGAGGCCGACGCCGAGCGCGCACGCCGCCACTGCCGCGAAAAGGGTCGATGCCAGATAGGCGGCGCCGATGAGAACAGCGCCGGTGTCGAGCAGGGCGCGAATATCGTCGGCGTAGGTCGAGAAGGTGGTGAAACCACCCAGGACTCCGACCCCGAGGAACGGGCGCAGCAGCGGATGGGCCGATCGCTGCTCGGTGATCACGACCATCAGCGCACCGAGCAGGAAACTACCAATGACATTGATGAGCAGAACCATCCACGGAAAGCCTCCCGGTGGCGTGGGCAGGGACCGGATCAGTCCATACCGGGCCAGTGCGCCCAGCGCGCCACCGATCGCGATCACGGCGAGGATCGCGCCGTGGGAGCCGGCGAGTTCGGCACGCTGGGGCGCATACCCCAGATCGATATCGGGATCCACGGGCAGTGGCGGTCCGTGGACCGGTGGCGGGTCATCGGGCACAAAGGTCTCCTACTCCACAGCCGCCCGAGGGCGAGGGGCCGAGTTCGTCACCGCGCCCCGTACTGCCCGACCCGGCATGTCTCATCGACGGTGCGAGTGATCGACCAGATCCGCCGGAACCGGGAGACCGCGATCTTCCACCGGCCGTCCTCGACGACGTAGCTGTCTTCGTATTCGCCGGTGGACAGCGAATCGGTATCGTTGAGCAGATTCACCTGACGGAACTGCAGCGTCCACCGCCCGGAGGCGGTGCCGTCGGCGTGCACGGTGATATCGGGGTGCAGACCGTGGTGCATATCGAGCACCGCGTGTTTACCGTCGACCTGCCGCAGGGCGATGGATTCGAACACCGCCGCCATTCCGTCCGCGTCCGAAACACCCAGTTCACCGTAATCGAGCACCGAACCCTCGGCGACGAAACACTCCCGGAATCGCGCGGGATCCTTGGCATCGCAGGCGCGGAAGTACCGGTGCTTGAGCGCTTTGATCGCCTCGACCGTCTCCAGCAGGGTGATGCGCTGGGCCAATTCGGACTCGGGTGACGGTGATCCGGACATTCGGCCTCCTCGTTCGGCGGCCGGGTATCCGATCGACGGCCGGCCCGGCCGAACCGGCTCGTACCGCATCACATCACATCGCGTCCGGACATTCAGTGCCCGGTTCGCCCGACGGCACCGCAGCGGGCGGTGCCGTTCGACCTCGTACTGGGTGAGGAGAGCCCCGGACCCGCTCCCCGATGCTCGGCAACGAAGCGCCGGTCGATGCGACGGGTACCTGGACGAATCGCGGCCGACTGATCGTCCGGGCCGGTTCAGACCGCCGAGACGATGCCCGCCCCGGGGATCACCGCGTTGGACTGGGGCGGCGCCTGATACTGCGCACGGTTGTGGGTCACCGTCACCAGCACCGGCCCGGGGCCGGTCGCCACCGGTGCACTGGTCGGCAGACTCGCGGCATATTGTTCGCCGCTCGGGATGGCGCCGTCGTTCCAATGCCGCAGATCGACAGTTCCGGCGGCGCCGCTGCTCAGGTTCTGCCAGTGCACGGTGATCCAGCGGTAGCTGTACTGGTAGTGGTACGGGGCCGGCGCCGGTACTGCGAAGGTGACGGTACCCGGCTGCTCGCCGGTCGTCCCGACCACGGAAATCGCTTGAAGAAGTCCGCCGGGAACCGCACCCGGTCCGAGCTCCGGTCCGGACACCACCGGAATGGGCAGCGGGGTCACCATGGGTGCCGCGGTCGCGGTACCCATCGCGGAACCCAGCGCCGACGGTGCGATCAATGCGGCGATCAGAATGGTCCAACGGGTACGAGACATGCGGTCCTTTCCCGAGTCGAATTCCCTGAACAGCGGGTCGTGCCCGGCATCGGATATCCGCCCGCGTGCGGCGTCCGGTGCGGTGGCGACGCCCACCCCGGATGCCCGGTCGACAGTAGCCGAGCAGACGAGTTCCGGACGCGAGAACTGTGTATTCAAAACGCTCCCCGATCCGGCGCGAGCGAGCGGAACCTCCGGCACATCCGGCCGAAAGCGCTTTACCCAGTTCCGGCGTGTCTGCAACCATCGCTGGGTGCGATCCTTCGATGAACTGGTGAGCGAAGCCGAGGCCGCCGATACCAGCGGCTGGGGCTTCGGTTGGCTCGACGGACGGGCCACCGAGGAGCGACCGCCCTGGGGTTATGCCCGGCTGCTCGCGCAACGACTGGCCGCGGCACGTTCGGCCCTCGATATCGATACCGGCGGTGGCGAGGTCCTGGCCGAGGCCTCCGTGCTGCCGCCATCCATGCACGCGACAGAGTCCTGGCCACCGAATGCCGCACGTGCCCGGCGCAGGCTGAGTAAACGCGGCGCCGAGATCGTGCAGACCGCGCCCGGTGACTCGCTCCCCTTTCCCGACCGCAGTTTCGACCTCGTGACGGCCCGGCATCCGGTGCGGCCCGATTGGCCGGAGATCCACCGTGTCCTCGCCGGCGGCGGGCACTATTTCGCCCAGCATGTCGGTCCGGGCTCGGCTTTCGCGCTCATCGAACACTTCCTCGGCCCGCTCCCCGAGCAGCGGATGCGGCGCGACCCAGCTGGTGAAGCCGCGGCTGCCGAAGCCGCCGGACTGACCGTGGTGGATCTGCGGACCGCGCGCTGCCGGATGGAGTTCTTCGATATCGGCGCTGTCGTGTGGATCCTGCGCAAATGCGTCTGGTGGGTGCCGGATTTCTCCGTCGACCGATACCGCGATGTCCTACTCGACCTCGACCGCGGGATGCGCGACGGCTGTCCGTTGGTCGCGTATTCCACCCGGCATCTGATCGATGCTGTCCCGTAAAGTCGGCCGGCGGTGGCGCGGCTCGCGCCCGGACAGCGAAGGAGGCCGCAGGTGGCGGGAACGCCTTGGTCGGACCGGATGGGGTTGTCGGTGCCGATCGTGAACGCCCCGATGGGCGGGGTGGCCGGTGGGCGCCTCGCGGCCGCCGTATCCGCGGCCGGGGGGCTGGGAATGATCGGCATGGGCAGTTCGGGATCGGTCTCGGCGCTGGAACACGAACTCACACAACTGGACCCGAAACCCACCATGTTCGGGATCGGCACGGTGGCCTGGGTCGTCGAGCGCGAACCCGCACTGCTGGACACCGCCCTGGCCGCGCGTCCCGCACTGGTCTCGGTCGGGTTCACCGAGGACTGGTCCTGGGTCGACCGCGTGCATGCCGCGGGCGTATCGGCCGTCACCCAGGTCTACGACGCGGACCACGCGAGGCGGGCGGCCGCAGCCGGGGTGGACGTCCTGGTTGCCCGGGGCAGCGAGGGCGGAGGTCACGGCGATCCCCGGCTGGGCACCCTCGCGGTGCTGGACGCGGTTCTCGAAGCAGTGACGGTCCCGGTACTCGCCGCGGGCGGAATCGCCACCGCCCGCGGTCTGGCCGCCGTACTCGCTGCAGGCGCATCCGGTGCCTGGCTGGGCACCTGCCTGTCGGTCTGCCCGGAGGCACTCACCCCGGAACCGGCGCGCGAAGCACTGTTGCGGGCACGGGCCACCGATACCGTCGTCACCCGTGTCTTCGATCTGGGACAGCGATTGCCCTGGCCGGACCGCTATCCGGCCCGGGTGCTGAGCAACGAGACCACCCTTCGCTGGGCTGGAAGAGAAGAGCAATTGTCCCGGGACGACAAAGCCCGCGACGAGGTGGCGGCGGCCGTCGCCACCGACGATCCTCGCCTGGCCCCTGTCGACGCGGGTGCGGGTGTCGGGGCCCTCACCCGGGCACGTCCGGCCGGTGCGGTCGTCGCCGAGTTGTTCCGCGAAGCCGAGTCCTTGTTGCGGCAGCGGCAGCCCACCGGGAGCGACGCGACTAGATCCAGCCCTTCTCCCGGGCTTTGAGCGCCGCCTCGTATCGGTTGGACACACCGAGTTTCGCCATCGCCGAGGACAGATAGTTGCGCGTGGTGCCCGGTGACAAGTGAGCACGTCTGGCGATGTCCTCGACCGACGAGCCGTCGACCGCGTATTCCAGGACGTCGGCCTCGCGGGCGGTGAGTACCGTGTCACCGGCGCTGATGGCCTCCGCGGCCAGTTCCGGGTCGACGTACCGGCCGCCGCGGTGCACGGTGCGAATCACCTCGGCCAGCGTCGCCGCCGAGGTGGTCTTCGGCAGGAATCCGCGGACACCTGCGGCGAGCGCCCGTTTCAAATAGCCGGGCCGCCCGTGACTGGTGACGATGAGGGTGCCCGCACCGGGGGTGAGCCGCAGCAATTGCGCGGCGGTCTCGATACCGTCGATCCCGGGCATCTGCAGATCGATGACGGCCACCGCGACCGGCTCACCGGCTGCCCCACGCCGCTGCCAGGTGGCGACGAGTTCCTCCCCGGAGCCGACGTGGCCGACGACCTCGATATCGTCTTCGAGGCCGAGCATCGTCGCCAGCGCCGCACGGATGAGCGTTTCGTCGTCGGCGAGCAGGACCGGTATCAACTCTTCTCCCAGCGGATTTCGAGCCCGAATCGATCGGGCGAGGAAAGGACCTCGAGGCTCGCACCGACTGCCGCGAGCCGCTCCGCGAGGCCGCGTAGACCCGACTGCTGTCCCGGAGTCCCCCGGGGACGGTTGTTGCGCAACGACATGCCCGCGGCACCGAGCGCGAGAGTCGCCGCGGTCGCCGCGGAATGTTCGACGATATTGGTCGTGCCCTCGCGCACGACCCAGGCGGCGACCTCATGGAACCGCGCGGGGACCGCGGCCGGATCGCCTTCCACCGCGAGCCGGCAGTCCACCGCCGCCAGTAGCGACCGAGCCCCGGCCACTTCACTGGTCAGATCTATTCCGCGATAGCCGCGGACCAGTTCGCGCATCTGCCCCATGGATTCGACGGCCAGCGATCGGACCTCGTCCATCTCCGCGGCGGCGCGATCGGAAGCACCGGAACGTGACAGTGCCGTGGCCAGTTCGCTTTTCACCGCGATCGCCGAGAATCCGCGTCCCACCACATCGTGCAGGTCCCGGGCGAAACGCAGCCGCTCCTCGGCCACCTGTAATTCGGCTTCGACCACCTTCGCGTGTTCCAGCTCGTCGACCATCCGGATGCCCCAGAGGGTGAGCAGCGTAGTCGCGACGACCAGGGCGCCGGCGACGAAGGTCAACAGCACGCCGCCCAACACCGTCGCGGGCGACGTTCCGAAAGCCAGCCCGGTTACGAGGCTGAGCGCGAGCAGGATCCACCATTTGTACTCGATCAGCGAGACGACCGAGAACACGATCAGCATCACCACATAGATGCCGGTCAACCGCATGCGGGCGTCCGTCGTCGCGTCGCCGGACAGTCCCGCGGCGACAGCACACGCGATCCACACCCCTACCAGCGTCGCGACGGCCACGACCTGCACCCAGCGCCGGGACGCCAGCAGTGAGGTCACCGCGAAATCGGCGCGGACCTCCACCGCGAGCACCGCGGCGATACCCGCGAGCACGACCCCGGTCGCGGCCCACGGCGAACGGACGGTGATCGCCATGACGACGATCACCACAGCGAGCGCGAACTGGAAAGTAGCCCCCGTGTAGAGCCGGAACTTCGCGGCAGCAGACAGCTCGTGCCACCAGGAGGTCCACCGGCTCACCCGCGGTCGTCCCAGCGGAAACTCCGGCGGGTCAGCGCGAACGCCAGGACGGTCCATATCGCCAGTGTCGCAAACGGGCGCCCGAGTTCGGCGAAGGTACCGGCGAAATCGAGTGCCGTATCGGAGGCGGCGGCCGTTTTGCCTGCCACACCGAGAGACACGAGGTCGGAAATCGCGGCGAAGGGCGTCCAGTCGGCCAGGTCGGTGATCCGATCGGGCAGGAAACCGCGAATGGAGGCCAGGCCGAGCATCGCGATCGTCATCACCGGCAACGAAGTGATCTGCGCGGCCTCGGCGTTCTTGGTCACCGCACTGGTCGCGAGGGCCAGCACCGAGAACAAGACGATGCCGCCGACCAGGGCCAGCAGCAGCGCCACCGGATTCACCGGGGCAGGTGCGCCCATGCCGTAGACGAATACGGCGACGACGACCGTGCACGCCAGGGTCACCAACGCACCGGGAACGGCAGGGGCGGCCTGGATCTGCCAGTCGGCGGCCTCCCCGGTGCGCAGGCGCTTGAGTACACCTTCACCGCGGCGCGTGGTGACCATCGACAGCACCGAGTAGTACTGCACGAAAAGCAGGGTGACCAGCGCAAGCATCTCGAATGTCAGCACCGCGATATCCGCGGCGGGGGCATCACCCCGGCGCGCGAAGAAGAACAAGGCCACCGGAATGCTGATCGGGAACACCGTGGCGACATAGACGAGCGTCTTGTTCCGCCGGAACTGCAGATACTCGGCCTTGGTGAGCGCGGCGAGCGGACGGCGGCGGAAACCTGCGGCAGCGGGCGTGGTCGTGGTCATCGAATGGCTCCGATCAGCTCGGGGTCGGTCGCCGGCGCGGCGGCGGGGTCGGTCGCGATATCGAGGAAAACCGATTCCAACGAGGCCGCGCGGGCCTCCAGTCCACCCAGCCGAATCTCGTGTTCGTTCGCCCACCCGAGCAGTGCCGACAGATCACCCTGCAGGTCGTGGGTGGTGACGGTGACCCGGGCGCGCGCCTCGATCGAGACGGCGGACAGGTCCGGTAACGGCAGCCCCGGGTGATCGAATACGATCCGCGCCGGATGCCCGTCGACAATCTCACGCAAGGTGCCGGCCCGCGCGACCTCACCCCGGTGCATGATCGCGATCCGGTCGGCCAGCGCCTCGGCCTCGTCGAGGTAGTGCGTGGTGAGCACCATGGTCACCCCGGCATCCTTCAGATCCGACAGCAGCCGCCACGTCCCGCGACGACTCTCCGGGTCGAGTCCGGTCGTCGGCTCGTCGAGGAACAGCAACCGGGGCTGCCCCAGCAGCGCGCAGGCCAGGTCGACCCGGCGCTGCTCACCTCCGGACAGCGCACCGACCCGAACATCCACCCGATGGCCCAGATCCACTTGAGCCAGAACCGTGGCGGTGGTGGTGGGGTTGCTACAGGTGCCCCGCCACATCTCGAGCGTTTCCCCGACGGTCAGTTCGGCGGGCAGGCCACCGGACTGCAGCATGATGCCGACCTGGGCACGAACCTGAGCCCGGTGGCGGCGTGGGTCGAGGCCGAAGATCTCCACCGAACCCGAAGACGGTTCGGCGAGGCCTTCGAGCATGTCCAGGGTCGAGGTCTTGCCGGCGCCGTTGGTGCCCAGCAGTGCGAAGACCTCGCCCTCGGCGACTGCGAGATCGACACCCTTCACGGCCTCGAACGCGTTCTTCCCCTGACCGTAGGTCCGACGCATACCGCGTCCGACGACCACGTTTTCGCGCGGCTGTCCACGCATCTGTTGTAGATCGGAGTTCGTGCTGCTCATGGCTTCTACCATCGCGGCTCGCCGCGTTGCCGGGTAGTAAGCGCAGTCATCGGATCCCGGTGGATCGTTCATGCCCGGGGGATGACATTTGTCATCTCCGATACCTCATCTGCCCGTCGCCGTCGGGTCGATCGGCCGGCACCGACCCGGCCGTATCGAAGCCACCCCGTGTGTCGGTTACGGTGGCTCGACCAAGGTGAGCAGGAGTCGTTCATGGTGCGGTTGGACCATCTCGTGAACGTGCTGGGCGGGTACGGCGTGCGGTTGCGCTGCTGCCCGGTATCGCGGGCGACTGTGATCCGCAGCGTCGCGATGTTCGACGCGACCGGTTCCGAGGAAGCGACCGGCGATATCTTCCTGGCCGTGGGTGCCGGTTCCGTGGACGAGGCGGTGGCCGGGGCGCGGGTTGCGAAAGCGGTCGCCGTGCTCGTGCGCGGAGACGCCGACACCACGCGAGAACTGGCCGCGACCGGACCGGAAGCCGGAGTCGCGGTCCTGGTGGTCGATCCCGCGGTGTCGTGGAGTCAGCTCGTCGGAGTCGTTTACGGACTGGTCCTGGAAGGTCGGGAGACGGCGTCGGGCCGGGGCCCGACCGATCTTTTCGCCTTGGCGGACAGCCTGGCGGTCGCCGTCGACGGAGCCGTCACCATCGAAGATCCCCTTTCGCGGGTGATGGCCCACTCCACGTCGCAGCGCGGAGCCGATCGCGACCTGTCGGAAACGGTGCTCCGACGGCAACAATCCGATGCTCTGAGCGAATTCTTCGAATCCCGGGGCGTTCACGCGCATCTGGAGAGTTCGGACGAACCCCTGTTCGTGCGACCCGACGCCGAGCGCGCGTTCGGCGGTCGGATGGTGATCGCGGTGCGCGTGGGCAGGGAACTGCTGGGTTCGGTATGGGTGGCCTGCGCGGCGCCGTTGCCCAGCGCGCGCCGGACAGCACTCGCCGACGGCGCGCGCACGGTGGCCCTGCACCTGCTGCGGTCGCGGGCGAGCGCGGACCTGGAACGCCAGGTGGAGTCGGAGCTGGTGATCCGGCTGTTGGAGGGCAGCCCGGATGCCGCGACGGTGGTCGGCCGGCTCGGATTGGCGCCGGCACCGTTGCGGGTCGTGGCGGTCCGCGCCCAGGTCGCGGCGGAACGGCACGCCGGGCTACTGCTCGCCTTCGAACAGGCCACCTTCGGTTTCGGCTGGTCGCGGCCGGGCCGCAGCACCCTGTCGGACAACACCGTCTACACGATCCTGCCCGGCGAACGGGTTCAGCCGGCACGGGAATGGGTGGCGACCCTGCGCGCCGCACTACCGGGCCGGGTGACAGTCTCGGCCGGTATCGGCGGACCGGCCACGGCACCCGATCTGCCCGCATCCCGTCAGGAGGCAGACGAATGTCTGGCCCTGCACGAGCAGGCGGCCCCGGACACCCCCGCCCCGGCGTACGACGAGTCCTGGGGCGAGATCCTGCTGCAACGGTTGCGCACCGCGGCCCGGGCCGGCCGCATTCCGGCGCGCGGACCGGTCGCGGAATTGCGCGGGTACGACCGCGAGCACGCGACGGACTTCGTGGCGACCCTGCGCGCATGGCTCGATGCCCAGGGCGATCCGGTCGATGCCGCCACCCGGCTGGGGGTCCATCCGAATACTGTGCGCAACAGGTTGCGGAAGATGCGTGAGGTCACCGTGCTCGAACTCGAGGATGCCCGTAGTCGACTGGCAATGACAATCGATCTCGCCGCCTTCGAGGACGAATAACTCGGCCGTTGTAGTAACTGAACAACGGGCAGGGTCACAACTGTCCCGAGCGGACATGCGCACGGGCTTCGGCCACGTCATGATGACTGGGACAGCACATCGTTCGATAGCGGAGGTGAGCACGACGCACGTAGCGAGTCGGCTCGACCACGAACGAGCAGCACGGTATCGGGTGGGGAACCCGATACCCGGCTGAGCCCTCGACTATTTCCCCATCCGTGGAGCCGGTGGTTCGTATGTACCCGGCTCCACGGAGTTCTGTCGCGGAACGGCCTTTCCTTTCTCCGCCACCCCGACGGCAGAACCGCCTTTCGATCGAACCCGTAGGACCGATATGACCACCAGCCCACCCATCTGGCTGACCCCACAAGCCCACGATCAGCTCGCGATCGAGCTGGCCGGACTCCTCGCCGTCGACACGACCGGCGACACCGACAGCTACCCCGGCGACCCGATCACCGCCCGGCACCAGCGCCTGGCTCGTATCGCACATATCCGTGACCTGTTGAGCAACGCCGTATTCGGACAGGACCCGCCGGACGACGGGATCGCCGAGCCCGGCATGGTACTCACTGTCCGTTACGACGGCACCGGCGATGCCGAGACCTTCCTTCTCGGGAGCCGCGACGCCGAACACGGCGATCTCGAGGTCTACTCGCCGGACTCACCCCTGGGCGGCGCGCTCACCGGGGCACACCGCGGCGAACAGCGTATGTACCGCATACCCAACGGCACCGAAATCCGGGTAACTCTGCTCGAGGCCGTCCCTTACGGCCGTGCCGTCGCCGGCGTTCACCCCGACGCCTGATGACCACGGGCGAACGGTCGAGCCCGCGGAAGCACGCGTCCACGAGTGAGATCACCCTGGTGCACATCGACTCGCCGACGATCGTCCGGGACGACCGGACGATCGCACTACCGATCCACTCATGGCTCTCGGGAGGCTTCTGGGATCTGTTCGGCCTCCCCGATCGCGGCCGGGCACTCGCCGCACTCTCGTTCGGCACCCAGGGCGCTCCGCGCACGTATCTCGCTCGGGACTGCGGTCGGCCCGCCACGTGGAAAGAGGAGCCGCTGGCGGTGAATATTCCCACCACGATGGGTCCCGGCCCGGGAGTGCTGGAGATCTCCGGCCCGATGACATGGAGGCGGCGCCGCATGGTCGAACGCACCACTCTGGTGATCGCCCTCGCCGCCCCCATCGAACACCGGCCGCATCCGGTCCTTCCGGAACAGCTGTGGGAGGAGGACCGCTGGCACACGACCGTACTGGTGCCCGGCGTCCGGCCCGGCGCATATTCACCGCTGTGGTAGAACGAGCGGATCCGGCTGCGGCAGAAGATGGGCAAGCAGCAGTTTGATCAAGAGCACAGGCCCGAACCACAGCAGGAACCCGGGCACCTCGAGTAGCACCGACGTGACCGCGACACCGAAAACGGCACCGGCGAAGGCCACGGGCGTGCGTATCCGGCGTGGCGACAGGACGACAGCCACAGCTGCCAGGAACACGATGGCGTAGATCGCCGACGCCGTCCACCAGCCGAATCCGGGCACCATCAGCGCGAGGACGAACGGCTGGATATGGGCGGCCACGAAGCCGAGGTGATGACGGGAGCTCCGCCCGGACCGGTGATACCACTGTTTCGCCGATGCGGTCGCATTCACCACCGCGCCGCCGAACAGATCGAAACCCACCAGAGCGACCACGACCGTCACCACCGGCGACAGACTCGCGTCCCAGGCCAGAAGGCCGGCCGTCAGCGCACCCAGCACCGCGGCCGTATAGCCGAGCGCGATCTCTTCCCCGGTCGCGTCCGGAGCGATCAATCGGTCGGTGATCGTCATCGCCGAATACCCTCCACGCAGACCTGCACAATGGGCTCGGCCAGGTCGGCGAGCCGCACACGGTCGTCGGCCAGCCATTGCACCAGACAGCCCTCGATCGCTCCGACGATCACCGCCGCATGTCCCTCGCCGATACCGGCCCGCAGCGTCCCTTCGTTCTCGGCTTCGCGTAACAGATCCCCGATCGCCGCGCGGTTCTTCTCGTATACCGTTCCCATATCTATCGGCGTACGTGCCGACCACACGTCGATCAGTACACGCGCGTGATCCGGGTGCGCCGCCAGCACAGCGACAGTCGCCCGGATCAGTGCGGCGAGCCGATCCAGCGCCGGCCCGGTCCCCCGCGTCTCGAGCTCTCGCTCCGCCCGGACACGATATTGATCGAACGCTGCTGTCAGCAGTTCTTCTCTGCTCTGAACTGCGAGGTAGACACTGCCTTTTGCCACTCCGGCCTCGGTGGCGACATCTTCGATCCGGGAAGCGGCGAAACCTTTCCTGGCGAATACCCGCACCGCCGCCTCGATGATCTCGGTGCGCCGGTTGTCTCGATCTATTCTCTTCGGCATGGACTTATTATGACTGACCAGTCAGTCATGTGCAATGGCACCGCCGCTACCTCCGCTGCGGCGCGCCGCCGGCAGACGTGGCCGCGGCCGACGTCATCGACCGGTCCTCCCGGGAGCGAAAAACTCAGCCGATACCCGTGCGGCGTCCAGTCGAATCCGGGTCGCCTCGGTAGCGTGCTCACCGACCACATACGAGACCATCAAGGAGAAAAGAGTGCGCGCAGCGGGTCGGCGGGGTATGCGGAGGCGGCTGCGTAGAGTCGCCGCGGTTGTTGCGTCGATGCTGCTGACGACCGGGGCGGGCGGGGCGGTGGTCAGTGCGGCGCCGATCGGCGCTCCTATCCTGCGAGCCCCCGCCGGTGGGTACGAAGAGCTCGTTGTGCCGTCCCACATGGGTCCGATCAAGATCCAGGTGCAGTGGGCGGCGCGCGGCGGCAGTTCGGCGCTCTATGTACTCGACGGCCTCCGTGCCCCGCACGATCACAGTCAGTGGACCAGCGATACCGACGTACTGCAGCGGTTCGCCGACGACAACGTCACACTGGTGTTCCCGGTCGGTGGGAACTCCAGTTTCTACACCGACTGGTACCGGCCCAGCAGCACCAACGACCAGGCCTCCGCGTACAGATGGGAAACCTTCCTCACCGAGGAGCTGCCGGACTTCCTGGCGGGATACGGGGTCTCCCGAACCGACAAAGCCATCGTCGGTGCGTCCATGGGAGGCGGGGCAGCTCTGACGCTGGCCGCGCACCACCGCGACCAGTTCAGGTTCGCCGGATCGTTCTCCGGATTCCTGAACCCGACTTTCCCGCTCTGGAACGAGGCGGTCCGCGCCGCCCTGTGGGACGAGGGCCGATTCAACGTGGACGATATGTGGGGCCCGGTCGGTGACCCCGCCTGGAGCCGCAACGACCCTACGGTGCAGGCCGAACTACTGCGCGGACTACCGATGTATGTCTCGGCCGGCAACGGCACACCCGGGGCGCCCGACCTGCCGTACGGGGCCGGCAACACAGTGAACGCCATGGGCCTGGAGGCGACGGCCGCGGTAGCCGCTCGAATGTTCGGCGATCGCGTCGCAGCACTGGGTATCCCGGCCCGTGTCGATATCGTCAACGGCACCCACACCTGGCCCTACTGGGGTCAGGCCCTGGCCACCGCCCGCCCGATGATCCTGGACGCGCTCGGCGCCCACTGAGGGAATGTGCCGATGGGCGCCGCCACCACCGCGCCGGAGAAGCCTCGGGGAGTATCGAATATCGAAGTGACCGTGGCGTGAAGGCCATCGCATTGCCGCGGTGATGTCGTTATGGCTGCCTCGCGACGGTGCGAGCGTTTCCGTTTGTTCGTGCCGCTGGTCGCTTCCGGCCCCGCGATGGTCGTCCTCTATGGACCGACCGTGCGGGTCCGGCTGACCGATGCCGTATCGGCGCATGTGGCGGTCACCGACGCAACGACTGCCGGCTCGAAACCTCTTTCTCGGTGCCGGGGCCGCGGCAGCGCGGGCGGGTTCCGGAGCCCACCGAAAACGGCGCCCTGCGGCAGAAGCTGGGAGATGACGGGGCCCGTGGCCGACCGCCGACCACCCGGGCGCGGCCTACCGGCGGTAGCCCCGCGGAAAGCGTCGGACATCGAACTTTGCCGATACCAACATCTTCCGAGCGAAGTTGGTGTCGAATTCCACTGATCAATGGTGTTGCCGATGACCAATGTAACCAGTCAGGAGTGCCCTCATGCCACGTGGAATCGATTCGGCTGTCTTCCCACATCTACAGACGGATCTGGACCGTGTCCGAGACGTTCTAGGACCCGTTCGGCTGGAGGGCAGGCCCGAGCTCACCGCCCTCACCGACGAAGGACCGGGCACCTCTCGCCGTTTGGTTCGTCCTACGCTGACCCTGTTGTCGTACTACCTGCTCACCGATCCCGCGACCCCGGCCGACGACCGGGTGGTGCGCGCCGCCGCCGCTGTCGAATTGCTGCATCTGGGCTCGCTCTACCACGACGACGTCGTCGATCACGCGTACGAGCGCCGCGGCCGCCCCAGCGCCAACGTGGTGTGGGGTTCGCATATGGCGGTACTGGGCGGGGACTCCATGATGCTCACGAGCGTGCGCATGCTGGCCGAACTCGGCCGGCGGGAAGTTCTCGCGGGGGCGATCGCGGGTGAGCAGATGTGCGCGGGCATGGTGATCGAGGCCGCCGACCTGTACGTCACGTCCCGCAGCGAACAGTCCTACCTGGACGCGATCGATGGTAAGACGGCGGCGGTATTGTCGCTGGCCTGCCGGGTGGGCGCGATGCAGGCGGGCCGTGACGAGGACACCGAAGAGGCGCTGGCCCTTTTCGGCAGGCATTTCGGAATGGCCTACCAACTGCACGACGACATCCTCGATCTGACCTCGACCGCCGAGGAGATGGGCAAACCCGTCAACGCGGATCTGCCCGAGGGGATCTACACACTTCCGGTGATCCGCGCAGCCGCCCGCGACGGGAACCTCGTGCGACTGCTCCGCCGGGCTATGACGCGGGCGCAAGCCGCGCATGCCCATGAGCTCGTCATCGCCTCCGGCGCCGTGGACGAAGCCCGAACGACAGCAGACGAATTCATGGACCGGGCTGCCGGTCGGCTTGCCGCTGTGCCCGTCGACCCACGTGTCCGCCACGCCATGATGGCCTATGCCCGGACCATTCTCGACCGGCGAACACCGGGTCCGGCGGCGGCCTCGCGGTCACCGCAGCCACCCCGAGCTCGTGGCGCCGGGCTCCCGCCACATATCGCGCAATGGTTGCGGAACTGGCTGTTGGACACCGGACTCGCCCTCACCCCCGCCGAGGCCGACTACCACCGGTGGACCGGAGCGATCCAGCTCCCGGCGCACACCTTGACCCCGGCCGCGAACCCGGCACGCGAACAGACGACCTACGGTATGGCCGTACTGACCCTCATCCTGGACGACCTTTTCGAGGATCCGCAGCTGACGGACCCGGCGGCCGTCACGGCGCTGAGACGCGGCATGGTGGCGATGGTGCGCCGGGACCCGCAGGACCCCGCACTGCCCGGCGCGATCCCCACGGCCTGGGCGAGTCTGTGGCCGCGGCTACGTGAGGGCCGGACCCCCCGCTGGCAGGAGCGGTTCCTCGACGGCCTCGAGAACTGGTTCGAAGCGGCCGAACGCGAAGCGCGTCATCGCATCGACGGCTACATCCCGGGCACGGCCGACTACCTGCCGCTGCGGATCGCGACCAGTGGAATCGAGATCGCCCTCGCCTGCATCGAGGTGTACGAGGACGGGGAACTGCCGTCGAAACTGCGCAACCACCCGGTGATCCGCCGCTTCGAAGAACTCGCCTTCTGGGTGACTTTCGTGGAGAACGACCTGGTGGGGTTGGATCAGGACGAGGCAGATCAGGTCCCCTACAACTTGGTGCGGGCGGTACGGCACGAAACCGGGGTCACCCGCAGCGAAGCCGTCGAGCAGGTGCAGCGTCAGGTGGCGGAGCACCGCGCCCAGCTCGAGGCGGTGATCCGCTACATCCCCGGGCTCATCCGCGTGCTTCCCGGTCTGCCGGGCAGGCGGAAGGACTACGCGCAGATGTACGCGAACATCACGAATGTGGCGCTCTGGGGACGTGAGAGCGATCGGTACGAACCGACCTCCGCGTCCACCGCGCCGGACCTGGAACGTTTGCGCCGCGAGGTCTACCACCGGGCAGCGGAACCAGCTCCTACCGCACTGTAGCGCCCACGGCCGGCAGTCCCGCCCGATCCACCCTGATGATCGGGCGGGACGCGACCTCAGGGCTTCGCCGGCTGCCCGGACTTCGCCGCTCCCGGGAGACGAGACCCGAGGGCGCGGGGTCCGGCGAATCCGATCCGGGGCAGGGACAGAAGAGACGAGCGGGTGCGCAGATGGAAGGCGACCAATCCGACGAGAGCGCTCGCGCCCAACCAGGCCAGTTGCACGGCGAAGCCCGCCAGCGGCGTGCCATCGGAGAAACCGGCCGCGGTCGAAGCCTGCATCGCCCCGTAGGAGGGCAGCCAGCGCACGAGATCGCTGTCCGCGCCGGCGCTGGCGATAGGGTTCTGCACGGCCATATCGACGCAGCTGATCATCGCGATGGCGAACATGCCCTCCACCTCGCGGCGCAGTAGCGCGCCGAGGGCGACACCCAGCGCGCCATAGGTCATCGCCGCGCCGAACAACGCCGCGGCGAGCAGCACCGGCTGCCGAGGCGACCAATAGCAACAGATGATCGCGGTGGCGTAGGCACAGACCACCACCGAGGCCACCACCAAACAGGCGATCTTCGCCGAACCCAACGCGACCCGGGGATACCCCGCCATCGACAGTCGCCGGTCGAATGCGCCACTGGTGAAGGTCGCCGCGAACATCATGAACCCGATGATCAGTGAGACCACCATCAAGGCGGCACTGAGCTGCGCGAGCTCATTCCCGTTGGCGCGCAGCACGAGACCGCTGTCCCGAAGCCGGAACGGCACCTCGATATCGGTGACGGCCACCCGGGCCAGAGTGATCAGTACGGGGACGAAGACGGCCACCAACAGCATGGCGAACCGGTTACGTGCGTGCTCGACGAGGCCGAAGCGGGTGGCGATCAGGAACAGTCGAACACCGTTGCTCATCCAGCCCTCTCCTGTCTGTTTCGTAGGACCCCCTCGTGCAGCCGCCACACCTGATCCAGTCGGTCGGTGTCGTGGGCGAGATGCGAGACGATCAGCACCGATCGGCCGGTGTCGCGGAACTCGGTGACCAGATCCCAGAAACGGAGATACGTCTCCCAGTCGAAACCCTGATAGGGCTCGTCGAGCAGCAGAACCTGGGGGTCGTGCATCACCGCCAATGTCAGGTTGAGCTTCTGCCGGGTGCCGCCGCTCAAGGTCGCGACCGGCTCACCGGCGTACTCGGTGAACCGGAGGATCTCCATGGTCTCCTCGGCCCGGCGCAGATCCGGGACGGAATAGGCCGCGGCGAAGAAGTCCAGGTGCTGACGGACCGTGAAGGCGTCGTTCAGAACCACCTGCTGCGGGCAGTAACCGAACCGCCCACGGTGCCGGATGGTCCCCCGGTCCGGGCGCAGCGCTCCGGACAGGATCTTCAACAGCGTCGACTTCCCCACCCCGTTCTCACCGACGATGCCCACCAGCGTCCCCGCGGGCAATGTGATGTCCACGCCACGCAGGACCGACCGCCTGCCGTACGAGTGGTGGACGTTCTCCACTTCCATCATCGCCCCTTGTCTGCCGCCGATGCAGTGGACCGACATCGGTTCGCATGCTACCAACTAGCGACGAAACCCTCTGCCGCGACGTCTTATTCGCGCACACCTACGCTTCCCCGAGGCACCGCAGCCCCCTCCTGTCGGCAATGTATGGCGACAGTCGTGGTGGTCGCGATTACCGGTGACGAGGTCGCGGAGTACTGGACAACGAATTCCCGACGTTGGACACTAGAGCAATCTGCTATCGATGGGGTGAGCGGGATGGTCAGGACACACACCGTTGTTGCCGGGGAAACCCTGCCGGACTTGGCGTTACGCTTCTACGGTGACGCAGGACCGGGTCGACTGATCGCCACTGCCAGCGGAATCACCGACCCCGACGACATCGCTGTCGGGCAACATCTGATCATTCCCGACTTCACGAGATACACCGCCGTCGTCGGGGACACGCTGCCGGACTTGGCATCACGCTTCCACGGTGACACCTCGTTCGCCCCGCTGATCGCCACTGCCAGCGGAATCACCCACCCCGACGACATCGATGCGGGGCAAGAGCTGATCATTCCCGATCTCACGAGATACAAGACCCTCGCGGGGGACACGCTGCCGGACTTGGCGTCACGCTTCTATGGTGACTCCTCGTTTTCCCCGCTGATCGCCACCGTCAATGGCGTCACCGGCGTCACCGGCGTCACCGGCGTCACCGATTCCGACGATATCGGCGCCGGAATCGTGCTGGCCGTATTCGCGGGGCGCAGTGACGGATTCGGACTGTCGATCGTGGACCGCAACGAGGACGACCCCCGCATGTGGTACTACCGGTTCCAGACCGGTGCGATCGGCTGGAATCCCGGGGTCAACGTCCTACTTCCCGACGACTACCGCACCAGCGGGAGCACCTATCCCGTCCTCTACCTGCTCCATGGCGGCGACGAGGACTTCCGCTCGTTCGACTTTCGGGGTATCCGGGACCTGACCGCAGGAAAGCCGATCATCGTCGTGATGCCCGACGGCGGGCGCGCGGGCTGGTACTCCAATCCGGTCAGCTCGTTCGTCGGCCCCCGGAACTGGGAGACATTCCACATCGCCCAGCTGCTCCCCTGGATCGACGCGAACTTCCGAACCTACGCCGAGTACGACGGCCGCGCGGTCGCCGGGTTTTCGATGGGTGGCTTCGGTGCACTGAAGTACACGGCCAAGTACCACAGCCACTTCGCCTCGGTCAGCAGCCACTCCGGTCCGGCGAGTCTGCGTCGCGACTTCGGCCTGGTCGTCCATTGGGCGAACCTGTCCTCGGCGGCCGTGGAATTGGGCGGCGGCACGGTCTACGGCGCGCCGTTCTGGAACCAGACCAGGGTCAGCGCCGACAACCCGATCGAGCGTATCGGCAGCTACCGGAACAAGCGGATCTTCCTGGTCGCCGGCACCAGTCCGGATCCGGTCAACTGGTTCGACAGCGTCAACGAGAACCAAGTACTCGGCGGCCAGCGAGAGTTCCGCGCACGCCTCAGCGACGCCGGCATCCCGCATGAATGGCATGAGGCACCAGGCGGGCACGTCTTCCGGCCCGATATGTTCGCCCTCGACCTCGACGGCATCATCGCTCGGCTGCGACCGGCGGCTCTCGTGTCATCCTCGAGCGCGATGCCGGGGGCTGCATGAACAATGTCCCCGGTGCGGGCCGTCAGGTTCGCCGACTCCCCCACCGGGTCGACCAGCCGTTGCAGATGCGGCAGCGTCGAACCACCCTCCAACTGCACCGTCACCGCAGCCCGTAGCGCATTATCCGCGCCGGTCCCGGCGTACGCCGGGACATCTTCGGTTCCGTGTTGCCCATACGACTCGTTCTGCTCTCCAGAATTACATGTTCTGCTGGCTCGGCAGGCGCCACTGTAGGCTATATGAGCACCACTGACACCCCCGTCCGCCTGCAGGCGGTTACGGCGCCGAACCAGCCGGAGGTCACTCCCGCCCTCGAAGAGCTGTACCGCGGCTTCGAACAGGAGTTGCTGGTTCCGCTGTGGACCGAGATCGGTGATCTGATGCCGGCGCATCCGCGCTCGCGGGCGGTGCCGCATCTGTGGCGGTGGAAGAATCTGCTGCGACTGGCCGCTCAGGCTGGGGATATCGTGCCGGTCGGTCGCGGGGGTGAGCGGCGGGCGATCGCGCTGGCGAATCCCGCGCTCGCGGGGCGGCCGTTCGCGACGCCGACGTTGTGGGCCGCAATCCAGTATCTGATGCCCGGCGAAGATGCCCCGGAGCATCGCCACACCCAGCACGCCTTCCGTTTCGTGGTCGAGGGCTCAGGTGTGTGGACCGTGGTCGGCGGCACCGGCGATGTGCCGAACGGCGACGCCGTCCCGATGCGCCGCGGCGACTTCCTGCCGCAGGCCGGCTGGAACTGGCACGCGCACCACAACGCGACCTCGGAGCCGATGGCCTGGATCGACGGGCTGGACATCCCATTCCAGTACGTCGTGGAATCGCAGTTCTTCCAGTTCGGACGGGAGGAGATCAGTACGGCCGAGCGGACCACGCCGGATCGGTCGCGGTCCGAGCGGCTGTGGGGTCATCCGGGTCTGCGGCCGCTGTCGGTGGGCGAGGTCGCGCCGGGGTCGCCGCTGCTGGCCTACAAGTGGGAGCACACCGACGCCGCGCTCAATGATCAGTTGCTGCTGGAGCAGGAGGGGTACGGCGGCACCGTCGAACCCGGGCACGCGGCGGTGCGGTTCTCGAACCCGCACAACGGCACCGATGTACTGCCGACCATCCGCGCGGAGTTCCACCGGATCGCCCGCGGCACCGAGACCACTCCGGCCCGCGAGACCGGGTCGTCGGTCTACCAGGTGTTCGACGGTTCCGGCACGGTGACCGTGGGCGGTGAGTCCTGGTCGGTCACCCGGGGCGATCTGTTCGTCGTTCCGTCGTGGGAACCCTTTTCCGCCAGATCGGAAGCCGGTGCGACCGACTCCGATTCCGGCGCGCTCGACCTCTTCCGCTTCTCGGACGCGCCCGTGTTCGAGGCATTGCAGCTCAACCGTCAGGAGACCATCCGATGAAACTCGCCACTCTCCGCGTCGACGGCGGCACTCGCGCGGTCCGTCTCGACGGTGACACCCTGGTCGACCTCGGCTGCGACGACCTCGGTGCGCTGTTCGCCCAGGACGAGTGGGCCACCGTCGCCGCGAACGCGTCCGGCGTGACCTGGCCGGCCGCGGGCGCCGACTTCGCTCCTGTCGTGCCGAACCCGTCGAAGGTGATCTGTGTCGGCCACAACTACACCGACCACATCAAGGAGATGGGACGCGAACTCCCCAGCTACCCGACGCTTTTCCCGAAGTTCGCCGACAGCCTCATCGGCGCGAACGATCCGATCGTGAAACCCGCTGAGACCGATGCCCTGGACTGGGAGGTCGAGCTGGTGGTCGTGGTCGGCAAGCCGGTGCGCCGGGCCGACGAGGCGGAGGCCGCCGACGCTATCGCGGGCTTCACGGTGATGAACGATGTGTCGGTGCGGGACTGGCAGTTCCGGACCATCGAGTGGACGCAGGGCAAGATCTGGGATTCCTCCACGCCGGTCGGTCCCTATGTCGTGACCCCCGACGAGGTCGGCGGGGTCCGGCCGGCGCTCGAGGTGGAGACACTGGTCGACGGTGCGGTCATGCAGCACGACGACACCGGGACACTGCTGTTCGATCCGGTACGTCTGGTGCAGTACGTTTCGACGGTTATCCGGCTGAATCCGGGCGATATGATCGCCACCGGGACACCGGCGGGGGTCGGCCATGCCCGGGACCCGAAGGTGTACCTGGTCGGCGGTGAGACGGTGGTGACGCGGATCGCCGGGCTCGGGGCGTGCACGAACAAGGTCGTGCAGGCGTCGTGACCGCGCGTACGCACGGGGACGTGCTGAAGTGGGTCGAGCACGGAACGGGGCTGTTCGTCACGCAGGTGGCGGTGCTCGGCGAGCAGGAGATGTCACAGGCGAGCATCTTGCCGGGTTGGACGCGAAAACACCTGGTGGCGCATGTGGCCGCCAACGCGGACGCGCTCGGCAACCTCGTGTACTGGGCCCGGACGGGTGAGCGGACGCCGATGTATTCCTCGGCGGACCAGCGCGTTGCCGATATCGAATCCGGCGCGAAGCTCCGGCATACCGAACTGGTGGCGTGGCTCAACATGTCGGTGCACAAGCTGGGCGTCGCTCTGGACGCCCTGACCGGCGAGCAGTGGCGCACCGAAGTCGTCACCGCTCAGGGCCGGACCGTCCCGGCCACGGAGATCCCGTGGCTGCGGGCGCGCGAGGTGTGTGTCCATGCGGTCGACCTCGGCACGGGTACTACCTTCGCGGACCTTCCGGACGATTTCCTCGCCAGGCTGATCGCCGATATCCGGGACAAACGCGGTCTCGACGGGAGCCTCGACGGTCCGCTGCCCGAGGTCGCCGCCTATCTCGCCGGTCGTCCCCATTCTCTCGCCGAAGTCCCCGACCTCGGCCCCTGGCTGTAGAGGAGTTGCCACGTGAGCACCCCTGACGTCGTTATCGTGGGCGGCGGAATCGGCGGACTGAGTACCGCTTTCGCACTGTCCCGCCTCGGGCTGCGGGTGCGGGTCCTGGAGCAGGCGAAGCAGTTCGGTGAGGTGGGCGCGGGTATCCAGCTCGCCCCGAACTGCACCCGCATCCTGAACGACTACGGTCTCCTCGACGAGGCGAAGGCCCGCGGTGTCGTGCCCGATCGAATGGTGATGCGGGACGCGGTCGACGGGAGTGAACTGACCTCGCTCGACCTGCGCGATCTCGAACTCGAGTACGGGTTCCCGTATCTGGTCATCCATCGCAGTGATCTGCACGCGCTGTTCCTGGATGCGTGCCGGGACGCCGAGGTCGAGCTGCTCACCGAGCAGCGAGTGGTGTCGTATGCGCAGGACACCGGGAAGGCCACCGCGACAACGCAGGCCGGCGCGGATCACGAGGCGAATATCGTGATCGCGGCGGATGGGCTGCATTCCGTCGCCCGCAAGCTCTTCGTCGACGACCAGCCGGTTTCGTCGGCATATGTGGCTTACCGCGGAACCGTACCGATCGCTGAGGTGGACCGGCCGGTCGACCTTTCCGAAGTGGTCGTATACGTCGGTCCGCGTTGTCATTTCGTTCACTACGGATTGCGCGGTGGCGATCTGCTCAACCAGGTCGCCGTGTTCGAATCGCCCAAGGCGCGCGCCGGTCTCGACGACTGGGGCACCCCGGACGAACTCGATACGGCTTTCTCCCAGACCTGCGATTTCGTCCAGCAGCGCCTGCCGCATATGTGGCGGGACAAATGGTGGCGGATGTACGACCGCGACCCGATCGACACCTGGGTCGACGGGCGGGTCGCCCTGCTCGGCGATGCCGCCCATCCACCGTTGCAGTACATGGCGCAGGGCGCGATCATGGCGATCGAGGACGGGTGGGTGCTCGCCGAACATGTGCGACGGCTGCGGACCGCGGACGGTGTCGTCGACTGGACGGGTGCGCTCGCAGCCTACGAGGCGGTCCGGCCGCAACACTGTCGCCGGGTGGTTCTCACGGCTCGGGTGTGGGGTGAACTGTGGCATCTGGACGGCATCCGGCGCGCACAACGTAATGCGCTGCTGCGGAAGCGCTCAGTCGGCGACTATTCGTTCACCGACTGGGTTTACGGACCGACGGCGCTGTTCCCCGAGGACGAACCCGCGATGTTCGAGTCGATCCCCCTCGCCTCGGCCGATCGGATGACGGACGGGTAGGCGGCCGCTCCGGCGTGCGGCACCTCGGCTACCTTGCCGCAACCACGCCCAGCGCAGTAATGTGGTGCTCGTCACAGTTGATTGCTTGGGGCATGCCGGTATCGAAAATGCCGCAGGTGGGTAGTGGATGCCGCGCAAGGACAGGAATTGCAATCGGCTGCTCACCCGCATTCGGTCGCAACGAGGCGCCCGAGGAGGGCCCATCTGGAACGGGGACAGTTGCACCGAGGAGAACGGTCATGTCCGGTTTGGTACGCAAGAATTTTGATTCGCCCGAGGAAACCCGCCCGTTCGAAGAGGGCAAGGGCAAACTCGATCTGGTCGAGCTCGACGCCGGCCCGGTGGGACGGGCGGTGTTCGAACCCGGTTGGCGGTGGTCGGAACATGTCAAGCCGATCGCCGGGACCGACAGCTGCCAGGCGCCCCATATGGGCTACTGCGTCTCCGGACACCTGGCAGTGGTCATGGACGACGGCGAGAAACAGGACTACGGCCCCGGTGATTTCATGATCGTTCCGCCCGGGCACGACGCCTGGACAGTCGGCGACGAGGCCTGCGTCATGATCGACTGGCAGGGAGTCGCCGACTACGCCAAGCGGTGAGAGCCGAGGTCGACGCCTACTCTGCCGCCTTCGAGCTCCACCCGGGCCCAGCTGAGATCAATTCACCTGGCGTCCGCGACCACCCCAGTACGGTGCGCGCAGTTTGAACTTCTGCAGCTTGCCGGTCGCGGTCCGGGCCAGCTCGTGACGGAATTCCACCGAGGTCGGCGCCTTGTAGCCGGCCAGCCGCTCTTTGCACCAGGCGATCAACTCCGATTCGGTCGCATTGTCCGCTTCGGCGTCCGGACTCAGCACGACCAGCGCTTTTATCGTCTCGCCCCATTTCTCACTCGGCACCGCGATCACGGCCACCTCGGCCACAGCGGGATGGGAGAACAGGCAGTCCTCGACTTCGATCGAGGAGACGTTCTCACCGCCGGTGATGATCACGTCCTTCTTGCGATCGGCGATGGTCAGGTAACCGCCGTCATCGATGATGCCGCCGTCGCCGGTGTGGAACCATCCCCCGGACAGTGCTTCCGCGCTCTCCGCGGGCCTGTCCCAGTAGCCCTCCATCACCACGTTGGACCGAGCCAGCACCTCCCCCGCACCCTCCTCGGTCTCTTCGACCCGCAGGCGGACGCCCAGGGCCGGGGCGCCGGCGCGGGTCAGTTTCGCTGCCCTGACCTCAGGGTCGAGATCGTCCCATTCCGCGCGCGAACGGTTGACAGTCAGCAGCGGCGAGGTCTCGGTCAGACCGTAGATCTGGATGAACTCCCAGCCGAGTTCCTGTTCGACTCGGGCGACGGTCTGCGTCGGCGGCGGCGCGCCGGCCATGATGATCCGCACCCGGCCGCGGCCGGGGATCTTCCCTTCCCATGTCTGGGCGGCCTCGAGGACCGCGGCCGCGACCGCGGGCGCCGCGCACATCACCGTGACTCCGTGATCGCGCACCCGGCGCAGGATCTCGGCGCCGTCGATTTTGCGCAAGACGATGTGCTGGGCGCCGACGCCGGTCATCGCGAAGGGCATACCCCAGCCGTTCGCGTGGAACATCGGGAGGGTGTGCAGGTAGACGTCGCGGTCGCTGATGGTGGCGTGTAGTCCGAAGGTGGCCGCGTTGACCCAGATATTGCGATGGGTGATCTGGACGCCTTTCGGGCGGGCGGTGGTGCCGGAGGTGTAGTTGATGGTGGCGGTGGCGGATTCGTCCGGCTCCCACGGCCGCGGCAGTGCGCCCGGGGCGGCGTAGAGGTCGTCGTCGGAACCCAGTACGAATGTGTGCTCGCATTCGATCTCGCCGAGCGATTCCGCGAGTTCCGGATCCACGTACAGGACACGGGCGCCGGAATCCTCGACGATGAACCGCACCTCGTCGGGGCGCAGCCGGAAATTGATCGGGACCAGTACCCGGCCCCACCCGCTCACCCCGAAGAACGAGGTCAGCAACCGGCTCGCATTGTGGCTGACGATAGCGACCCGTTCACCGGTGCCGATGCCGAGTTCGTCGAGCCGGGCCGCCTGCCTGCGGGCGAGATCGGCGACCTGGGAGTAGGTCAGCGAGCCCTGAGGCCGGGCCGGCTGGGTAGGTTCGTCGACGACACCGATCCGGTCGCCGTACACGGTTTCAGCGCGGTCGAGGAAATCGGGGACGGTGAGCGGGACGAACATGGCCCTCCTACGGATCTTGCGTGCGCCCAGGAGACAGATCTGCGGACCTTCCCGGTGGTCCGACGATTGTCTCCCTGAATCGGCCGCCGCGGGCCGGAATTCTTACGGCGGACCGGACACATTCCCGAATGCGCTGGTTCTGCTGCCGAGATCGCGGCTCGCACGGGCGGAGCGCCGAGGCGGGGCGACCGGCCCGGCGCGGGACCTCAGCGGTCCCGCTGAGCCAGGGCGTGGCGTGCTTCGTCGTGGAGCACGTCGAGAAGTTCCTGTTCCAAGGCGACGAACTCGGGTGTCGTGATCATCGACAGCTCCCGCGGCCGCGGGAGGTCGACGCGCACCTCGCGGCGCACGGTGGCCGGGCGCGCCGAGAGCACGATCACCCGGTCCGACAGGTATACCGCCTCACGGATGTCGTGGGTGATCATCAGCACCATCCACCGGTACCGCTGCCAGACATCCTGTAGCCACGCCTGCATCTCGGTGCGAGTCAGCGAGTCGAGTGCACCGAAAGGTTCGTCGAGCAACAGCAGTTCACGCTCCTGCACCACGGTCCGCAACATCGCCGCCCGCTGCCGCATACCGCCGGAGAGCTGGGACGGGCGGGCGTCCTCGAAACCGGACAGACCGAAAACGGGGAACAGTTCCCGGGCCCGGCGCCGGGCCTCCGGCTTCGGGACGCCGTGCACCTGCAGGCCCAAGATGGTGTTGTCGAGGACCGTACGCCACGGGAAGAGCAGATCCTTCTGCGGCATATAGGCGCAGTGCGCCGCGGTGGGCTCACCGTCGGTGCTGCCGAAATGGATACTGCCCGAATCGGGGGCCTCCAGGCCGGCCAGCATATTGAAGACGGTGCTCTTGCCGCAGCCGCTCGGGCCGATGACGGAGACGAACTCACCCGGCTGCGCGGTGAACGACACCCCGCCGAGGACCTGCCGGCCGGGGCGTCGCTTTCCCGGCTGCGGAAACGATTTGGTGAGGGCGTCGATGACGATCCGATTGCCGCGGGCGTCAGTCACGCCGGCTCCTGCTCTCCGCGCGCGACCACGGTGCGACGATGCGTTCGATCGCGAAGGTCAGCAGGTACAGCGCGATACTGATGAGCGCGGTCACGAATACGGCTGCCAGCACCAGGTCGGTGCGGAAGGAGTTCTTCTGCAGGCTCATATAGATGCCGAGGCCCGCACTGGCGCCGACGTACTCGGCGAATACCGCGCCGACGACCGCGTAGGTGATGCCGATCCGTAGGGCTGTGAAGAAACGCGGCACCGCGGACGGCAATCGCACATAGCGGAACACCTGGACACGTGTTGCGCCCATGCTGCGCAGCAGTGCGCCGGCCTCCCGGTCGGCCGCGGCGAACCCCTCGATCAGCCCGATCGCCATCGGGAAGAAGGTGACGAGTGCGACGACGAGGACTTTCGGGAGCAGGCCGAATCCGAACCAGATGATCATCAACGGCGCTATCGCGATGATCGGCAGTGTCTGGGAGGCGACGAACAGTGGCACGAACGCGCGGCGCAGCCAGGGCGAGAAGTCGACCACCACAGCCAGCAGCCAGGCCAGGCTCAGCGAAACCGCGAAACCGGCCACAGTCACCTGCAGGGTGGCGGCGGCCTGGGTCGCGATTTCGTCGCGGTGTGCCCACCCCTGCTGCACGACCCGCGCGGGAGACGGCAGGAGTTGGGGGCGGACCCCGCTGACCTCGACATAGATCTGCCACAGTGCGACAAGGACAGCCACGGTCACGACAGACGGTATCGCCCAACCGATTCCGAACGTCGGACCGGTACCGGCGGCGGCCGGCGCCGCCTCGCGTTCGGAAGTGCTAGGGGGCGGCGAGGTAGTCATCGGTGAAATAGCTCGACCAGTCGGGTTCCTCGGTCAGCGGGGTGCCGTCGGGACCGGTGAGCAGACCCTTCTCGTACAGAAAACCGGAGTTCGCGGCCCACTTCTCCCGGGTCTGGGCGCCGACCCGGCCGTCGGGGCCTTTCATGAACTGCTCGGCCAGCATGCGCTGACTCTCGAACACCAGGCCCTCGTCGTTGAACGCGCCGGGATTGGCGTCGATGAGGTCCCGCGCCGCGGCATCCGGATTGTCGGCGGCGAACTGATACCCGCGTTGCAACGCCTGCACGAATTTTCGGGCCCGGTCGGGGTCGGCGGCCAGCCAATCCTGGTTGGCGTCGATCACGATGGCGTACGCGTCCGGAAAGCCGAAGTCGGTGTATCGGAAGTACCGCATCGGCGTGCCGTGGTGTTCGGCCTCGATACCTTCCCAGCCGAGGTAGGAGACGGTGAAGTCGGCTTTACCCGAGTAGACGGCCTCGTAGGCCGAAGTGCCCAGGGTGACCGTCGTGAATTCACCCCGGCCACCGTCGTTGCGGATCACCTGCTGAAGTGCCTCCACCTCACCGGGGTCACCGAAACCGGCGTAGGTCTTGTCGTCCAGGTCCTTCGGGCGGGTGATATCGGTGCGGTCGGCTTTCACCCCGATTCCCGTCGCCCAGTGCTGCAACGGTGCGAGCACGGACAGGATGTGCGCACCCGAGGACCGGGCGAAGGTCGACGAATTATGGGTGCTGACGCCGAATTCGGCGTTCCCGGCGTCGATGACGGTATCGACGGCGGTGTTGTTGTACGGCAGGATCTGCACGTCCAGACCCGCCTCGGCGAAGTAGCCACGCTGCTGTGCGACGAACAGCCCCGAATGGTTGGTGTTCGGCGTCCAGTCCAGCGCGAAACGGATGGTCGCACCGGCACCGGGTCCGCTGGTGCAGGCCGTGAGCGCGGACAGCGCGGCGACAGCCGCGACCGCTACGGCGAGAGCGCGGCGCAGGCGGCCGCTCACGGGGCGGGCCAGGGCTGCGGGTGCAGGGCGGTGTCCCAGAACATCAGCTCGTACCGGGTGGCGACGGTGAAGGCGGTCGTCATCGCCTCACGATCCCGGTCGCTCGCGACCTCGGCCGCGGCCTCGACGAACGCTCGGGCCGTGGCCGCGGATTCCTGGAACTCCGCGGCGCCGTAGGTGGACACCCATTGTGCGTAGGGATGCCGGGGGTCGGCGGCGAGTACCTCGGCAGCGCTCGCGGCCAGGTCGCGCCCGACCTCGGCGTAGATCCAGAAACACGGCAGCGCGGCCGCCGCGCCCACCGCGTACGAATCGGTCGCGGCGGTCGCGATCAGATAGGAGACATATCCCAGGCAGGCCGCCGAAGGCTCGGGCTCGCCTACCCGTTCCGGCAGCCGACTGTCGCTGAGCAGGTCGTTGTGGAGTTCCGCCTCGACAGCCACCGCCGTAGCGGCGGAGCCCGCCCAGAACTGTGCGGCCGGAGCGTCGGGCGATTTCGCCGCGAGCAGGGCCAGCACCTTCGAGTAACCGGCGAGATACAGCGAATCCTGCTCCACATAGGTGCGGAATACATCGAGCGGCAGGGTGCCGTCGCCGAGCCGCCGCAGGAATTCGAGCTCATCGATGGCGCCGCGCAGATCTTCGGTCCGATCCCAGAGGTGCTCGGTGAATTTGCCGGATTCGGTGGTGTACGCGCGTGAAGCCAAGACATTCCTTCGTCAGCATTACCTGGACAGGTTCTCGGGTATGTTCTCAGCCCCGCGTTCGCGGAGCACCCCGTGTCAGAACGCATCCGACCATAGCAGTGTTACGGCCGGCCGTGGGAAGCAGGTACCGGCGCGACGCCTCCCGACGCCCTGCCTCGGTGCTTGACCTAAGTGCGCCAGCCATCGTGACTTTGCCGCGACCTTTTCGTAATCTGACGGTGATCTTGTCTCCGAGCGTTACGAGTGGTCACCATCATGCCAGGTCAACACCGCAAACCGGCTCGCGCCAAGAAGATCGCTCCGCTGGCCGGAAGCGCGATCGCGGCGACGGCGGTGATCGCACTGTCGGTGACGGCCCGGCCGGGCCCGGCCGCTCAACCCGCCGCCGCGGCGGTCGACGTGACTGCTGTACCGGCCGCCGGTATCGGCAAGGCCCCCGGTCCGGAATCCGGAGCTCCCGTACCGGTAGCCGCGGTCGATCGACCGCAGGAGCCCGCCAGGTACGCGAAACGGCACGCACCACCGGCGATACCGTGCTCGACGGAACTCTCCGGGGCGCAACCGCAGGTGGCACAGGTGGGCAACTTGATCGCCGAGACGTTCCAGGTCGGCGATATCGGTGGCGCCGACGGCCGGTACGACGGTGATCACGGCGCCGGGCTGGCACTCGACTTCATGATGTCGGATCCCGCACGGGGCGACGCGATCGCCGACTTCGTACTGGCCAACAAAGAACGGTTCGGTGTGTCCTATGTGATCTGGCAGCAGCGGTACAACGACGGCAGCGGCTGGACGTATATGGAAGATCGCGGAAGCCCCACCGAGAACCATTACGACCATGTACACGTGTCGTTCGACTCGGCCGCCGATGTGCACGTGACCTGCTGACCACAGAGCAGACATGTTCGGCGATCAAGGTTCCCGGCTCCAGTCTCCCGACCGCCGGATGGTGGAACACCTTGGTGCCCGTCCGATGCAGCCGGACATCGTGCGAAGCCCACATCCGGCGGAAATCCTCGCTGCGCGTGGACAACTCGCCGACCAAGGCGGTGAGCCCGCTGTCGTAGGGATTAGCCCGCCTCACCGCGCAGGATGGTGTCTTGGACGGAGTGAATGACTGCTCGAAGGCTGAAGTCGGATTCATGAAAGACCGACCCGTCCTCGTCGTGGCCTTGATCGGGGGCTTCATCGGCGCAATACTGTCGAGTCCATTCGCCGTGTACTTCGGCTTCGGCACTCCTGCGCTCGCTACCGCCATTGTCGGGGTGGGAATCTTGCTGGCTGGAGGCAGCATGTTCGGCGGCCTCTGCGCTGCACTGACATGGGCCGTCAGGTCTGATCGGCGTAACGGTGGTTACCGCTGTCACGGCGAGCGCCGGGCATAACTTTTCGAAGCTACGGTGCGGCCAGCAGCCGTAGAGGACGCGGTAATCGGCATTTCAGGATGCCGATACCGACTTAATGGCAGCAATGTGTTCGAAGACCGATCTGGAGACTTCCGTCCGCGCCGGACCCGGTGTCCCCGGGGGCCGCGGGGGCCGCGGGGGCCGCGGACCGGGGGTAGCGGTTCCCCGACTGCCTGACCGATCAATCGCGATCCGCGCTCTCGCCGCGCCGAATCATGGGGCCGCCGGTAAAGAGAGAGGTGACATCGTCGTCTCCTTCCTGTGTTCGGGTATTCGAGGAATGTGTAACCGACATCTCACCCCCGCGAGCATCGCCACCTCGTCGCGGCGCGACGGTACGACGGGCCCACCCTGTCCGGGAGGTGCTGGCGTTACCCGGAACGACCGGCACTGGGTGCGGTCCTGCTGCTGGAAGCCCTCGTGGCCGCCCGTGGCGCTCGTCCGGCCGGCATCCCGTCCGAAAACCGAGCGGGCGGCCCGCGCCGGGACTCGCGGGAAGAACGGGAGGTGCTTGTGCGTCCGCCGACCTGCCGGGAGGCTGAGAAACCGAACCGTGCCACCTCTCCGTTCCTGGGCGACGCGCGACGATCGAAGCGAAGATCCCGGACCGCCCGGCACTTCGAACACTCGATGCGGCGCCTCGCCGCATCGACCGGTTTTCCACCCGGTGAGCGATCCGACCTACACCTACGAAGACCGAGGAGCGGATATGTCCGAATGGAACGCAGACGACCTCGCCACAATCGACCGCGAGGGCGAACTCCGAGTGGCAGCGCAACGGTCCGACGGGAGGTTGAGCACTCCGCGCGTCGTCTGGCACGTGGTCGTGAACGGCAGCCTGTATATGCGCTCGGTCCGCGGCGACGCGGGCGGCTGGTACCGCGGGGTGCGGCGAACCGGGTTCGGCGTCATCGATACCGGCGCGGTCCGCGCCGAGGCGATATTCATTCCCGACGATACGCACGATGATGCGATAGACCGCGGTTACCACGACAAATACGGCACAGGTTCAGCTGTCGACTCCATCACGAGCCCCGCGGCACGGGCGACCACCCTCCGAGTCGAACCACGCTGACCGATCGCCGTGACAGGGCGGCGCGTGCCTCGGCGCCGGGCCGCAACACCCGATGATGTGGGAGGTTCTGTCATTACCCGGTTCAGCAGACACTCCCGTTCGTCCGCGGAAGCGGGTCGGCTGGGTGTCGGCCGTGTCTTCGACCGCACCACCGATCTCGCCGGCGTCCCGGACGGCTACCGGGCGAGGAACGAACGCAAAGCCCTCGAAGTTCTCGTCACTCCGTGAGCACGATCGATACCCGAGGAGCTACGACCGGCGACTCCTCCGATCCGAAAGGAGCACAACCGTGCAGACCTTCACTCTGAACAACGGTGTCGAGATGCCCGTCCTGGGGTTCGGCGTCTACCAGACCCCGCCCGACGAAACGATCTCCGCAGTGGAATCGGCCTTGGCGACCGGCTACCGCCATATCGACACCGCGGCGGTGTACGGCAACGAACGGGAGGTCGGTACCGCTGTCCACCGCTCCGGACTCGCCCGCGACGATATCTTCCTCGAAACCAAGATCTGGATCACCGATTTCGGCTACGACCGCACCATGCACGGTTTCGACAAGAGTGCCGGAAAACTCGGTGTCGAGCAGATCGACCTACTGATCCTGCACCAGGCGCTGCCCACCGACTTCCCGAAGACCGTCCAGGCGTACAAAGCGCTGGAGAAACTCCATGCCGACGGCCGGGTCCGCGCGATCGGTGTCTCCAACTTCATGCCCGATCACTTGACCCGCCTGCTCGCCGAGACGGAGGTCGTCCCGGCGGTGAACCAGATCGAGGTACACCCGTACTTCCGGCAGTCCGAACTGCTCGCCGTCGACTCCGCACACGGCATCCTCAACCAGGCGTGGTCACCGATCGGCGGCATCACCTTCTATCGCGACGGGTCACACGGCTCCACTTTGGAAGACCCGGTGATCGGTGAGATCGCGGCCGGACACAGCAAATCACCCGCCCAGGTGATGCTGCGCTGGCATCTGCAACAGGGTCGCCAGGCGATCCCGAAATCGGTGCGGCCGGCCCGGATCGCCGAGAACTTCGACATATTCGACTTCGACCTCACCACCGCGCAACTCGACGCCATCGATGCCCTCGATACCGGCGTCCGTGGCGGCCCGGAACCCGCCGACATCACCCTCGAGAACTTCGGGGTCGAAATCCCCGAGCCCTGAACAATCGATTACGCGCTGGGAGGTGGATCGGGTTTCGATCATCACCTCGGTGGGTTCTCGGGGAGCAGCGGTCCGAGAGGTCCGAGGTCGATATTGAGGTCTTCGGGGGTGAGGCCGAAATGCTCGCGGAGTTCGTCCATCCGCTGTTCCAGCAGCATCAGCGTGGTGCCGATACGTTCGACCTGGTCATCGCTGAGGTCGCCGGCGTCGACCCGGCGCAGTGCCTGGCGTTCCATCAGTTGGCGCAGTAGTTCCACCAGGGTGAGGACGAGCGTGACCAGTCCGCGTTCGACCGATTCCGGGTCGGTGTCGATACGCGGTGACAGCCCGTCGAATTCGGTCATCGGGGTGACTCCGGTGCGGGTCCGTACAGCGTGCTGACCGAAGAGATCAGGGCGCGCAGCGAGATCTGGACGAGGTCGACGTCGGCGATGGCGAGCTTGATATCCCCGGAGACGACGACCCCGCCTGCCAGTACTCGATCCAAGAGGTCGACGAGGGCGATCCGGCGCTCGCTGTCGACGCTGTTCACGGCGGCTCACGTTCCACGCCCGCGAACGAATACGGCGGCCACGGCCCGGTGAGTTCGAGGCGGATACCGGGGTATTCGGCACCGAGAGCGTCCACGGCGGCGGCGAAATCGTCGGCGCGGTCGTCGTCCACCAGATAGGTTCCGTTGAGCACCATCCAATCGGTGCGCCCGCTCAGCGCGGGATCGGTCGTCGGCTGCCGTCGACCGGCCGCGGCGCGGCGACTCAACCGCGTGTGGATGATCTCCGCGCGCTGGGCCGCGTCGTGTTCGACGGTCTCCTGGGCGGACAGCTGCGCGCGGCGGCGAGCCAGATATGCCGCGCCCGTACCCTTCCCGGCGGGTTCGGCCCTGGCCTCGGCGATTGCTCCGCTCAGCGCGGCGCGGTCGCCGTAGACCTTCACGCCCCACTCGGTGCGGCCGCTGACCAGGACCAGCGCCGCCGCCAGGTCCTCCTGCCGATCACGCAGCAGTTCGCGTACCCGCTCGTCGTCGAGGAACACGGTCGCCAGCCGCAGCGGCGCCGAGGGGGCGCGGCGCACCGCGGCGGATACCACCGCGTCGTGTGCCCGGGCCGTAGCGGCCAGCCAGTCCAGATCTTCCAGATTCCGGCTCATCGGCTGCGCCCCGAACACGTCGAGCGGTACCGATCCGACGAGCGCGGCGAGCGGCTCCACGGTGACGATCCGGACCGGTTCACCGGCCACCCCGGCTAGCCCGTCGAACCCGGGCGCGGCATCCGCGGCCGCCGTCACCGCGTACAACCAGACTCCGGTTTCGCCGGTCACGGTGGCGCACTCTCGTCGGGTTCGCCGCGGCTCTCGACGGTTTCGCGACGACCGTCGACGATTTCGCGACGGCCCCCGGCCACTTCGCGACGGCCCCGCCCGGCCTCCAGTTCTGCTATCCGATCCCGTAGTTCGCGGTTCTCGAGTTCGAGATCATGGTCCTGACGTTCGAGGGTCCGGGCCTTGCTGTTGAGCCAGGGATCGGTCTCCCACCAATCGATGCCCACCGCCTTGGCGGTCTCCAGGGAGGCGACGACCAGGCGAAGTTTGATCGTGAGCAGTTCGATATCGAGAAGATTCACCTGGATATCGCCCGCGATCACCAGACCCTTGTCGAGGACCCGCTCGAGAATATCGGCGAGGTTCGTGGACTGGTGCCCGCCACCGTAGGGTTGCGGCTCGTAGGATCCGCCGCCGCCGACGACGGTCATCGCCTACCCCGTCCGCCGATCTCGGTGCTACCACGGGCGTAGCGGGCAATTCTGCGGTAGGCCAGCAGATTTCCGTCGACATCGATCTCCACCTCGTAGAGCGCCAGCATATCGGTGGACGAGGGGATGCGGCGGTCCTCGAGTACCTCGATCTCCACCAGCCGCCCGTCCTCCAGCGGCTCCATCGACGTGACGCCCTCCACCGATTTCGAGGTCAGTTCCATCAGGTGTTCGATCGCCGCTGTCGCGGACTCCATGACGGTGAGCGGTGGTTGCCGACCCGGATCGGGATCGACATCCGCACCGTCCTCCGTGGTCGACCTGCGGGCCATGGTGACTCACTCCTCCTCGTCGGCCGGTGGGATACCACCGGGCGGACGGCTGAGCCGGGAGAGGGCCTCCCGCAGCGCCCGGTCACGCTCCGCGTCGGAGAGCCGACCGGCCGCGGCCTCCGCCTCGATCTCCTCGATCTCGCGGCGGACGGCGGCCGGACTGTGCAGTTGCTGCTCGACCTGGTCCTGGATCACTTCACCCAGCCAGACCACGCCGCGGACCGGGGCCAGCGGCAATGTGACGATCGACGACAACAGGCCCATATCCTCACCCCGAGGGTTGGTGTGCGGTGACGAAGTCGTAGGACGCCATGGGGCCCAGCAGATCCAGCCGGACCCGGCCCTCCCATTCCTCGCCGAGTTCGGTCAGCACTCCCATCAGCGCCTCCTGCCGGGACAGGTCGAGCAGCACAGCGAGGTGGAAGGCATCGTCTTCATGGGCGGGATCCCGCTCCCGCACGGTGGGATCGAGTTCGCGGAGCGCGCTGACAACCCGGCGGGTGTCCTCGGCGCGCTTGGCTTCGATCGCCCGGTTCACGGTCTCGCCGAGCGCGATACGTGCGTCCCGGGTGGCATCCTCCGGTTTGTCGTGGATCTCCGCTCGCAACCGGGCCGCGTCGGCGTTCTCGTCCAGGATCTCCCGCAGAATCGTGGCCTCGACGTAACGCCCTCGGATGACGAACTGGGCGTGCCCTTCGAGTTCGGCCAGCGCGCTGCGGAATTCGTCGTGGTTGGGGGCGAGCAGCTCGTTCTCCACTGCCTCGGTATCGGTCACCACTCCACCGAAGCGCAACGGCAGGACCGGGGCGACGGCGGCCGTCCCGTCCAGCAACTGTGCGTGGGCGGTGAGATCGTCGGGGGTGCCCAGCGGGCGATCGAGCGGAATTTCGCTGATCAGTGCCGCGATCTCGCCGTGCCGCACGACCGAGATCGCGGTCGGTGGATCGCCGATTCCGCGGGCGTGCGGTGCGGGCTCGATATCGTCGGTCACGATGCCGTAGACGTACACTGCGGTGCGCTGTTCGCGTTCGCTCGCCTGTGCTGTCGAAGCGTCGGACATCAGTCCTCCCCTCGCCGGGTGGACCGCCCGGAGGTCCGCCGTGTGTCGTCCACGTCACCGAGGAAGTCCTGAACCTTCTTACCCGCCGCTTCGATGGCGCCTTTCGTCTTGTGTTCGGCGGCGCTCTCGGTGACATCGCCGACCAGATCGGTGAGGCCCTTGGGTTCGCTATTGGAGATCTCGACCCGGTCGGTGGCCTCGGCGAAACGCAGATATGTGTCGACGCTGGCCACCACGACCCGGGCGTCGATGGTCAGCAATTCGATTCCGACGAGCGACACCCGGACGAACGCGTCGACCACCAGTCCTTTGTCCAGGATGGTGTCGACGACCTCGGCCAGGCCGGAGGAATCCGGGCGGGACACAGTTCCGGTTCCGCCACCGGCGGGTTCGATGGTCATGCTCGCGCTCCTCGCCTTTCCCGGGTCCGGCGCGATGCCGCGGCGCGACGCCCGGCGACCGAACGACGTGAGGATGCGGATTCGCGGCGTTCGTCCTCCTCGTCCTCTTCGCCCGCGTCCTCTTCGCCCGCCTCGGACTCGGCCGCGCCGTCGGACTCGGCCTCCTCGTCTTCGTCCGCGTCTTCGTCTTCTTCGTCTTCGACTGGCTCTTCGCCCTCCGCCCCGTCGTCCTCGGCGTCGTCCTCGGCACTCTCCTGCTCCGCGCGTCGCGCGGATTCGTCGTCCTCGACGACCTCGCCGTCGCGGATCTCCCCGTGCCAGCCGACGATATCGTCCGGATTCAGCAGAGCTTCGGTCATGACATGGCGTTCGAAGGCCTTGAGTTCCAGACGACATCGACGACCGGCCGCCCGCCAGAGATTGGCGGTCTTCTCGAAGAAACCGTTGGGGTGATATTCGAGCACCACGAGGATCCGGGTGAAATTCGGGCCGATCTCATGAAATGTGACCGCCCCGTCGATATAACCTTTGGCGCCTTTCGAGCGCCAGATGATCCGCTCGAACGGCACCTGTTCGAGGATCGTGGATTCCCAGGTCCGCCGCGACCAGAACACGTGGCCGGTAAAGGAGACCTTCTCATCGGAGACCTGCTCGACCTGTTCGACCTTCTTCATGAACTTCGGGAAATCCGCGAACTGGGTCCACTGGTCGTAGACGAGGTCGACGGGAGCGCCCACGTCGAGATGTTCGACGATATTGGTCAGTTTGGGTTTCTTCGCCTTGGAACCCTTGCCGCCACCGCCGGTGAGCGAATCCTTGGCCGATGTCACCGTGTCCTTCACCGACTTCCCCAGTTTGCTCATACCCGCGCTCATCACCGCCCGCATCGGCGAGGCGCCTTCGGAGAGCTTTTCGGCACCCGTCACGGCCGCGAGCAAATTCCCCCCGTCGCCGCCGGCATACTCGTTCAACCGACCGGCCGCCCCGGTCACCCGGCCCGAAAGCCCGGATACCGCGCGTTCGGCCAGGGTTCCGGCGAGGTTCTGCACCGATTGCCGGAGCAGGTCGCCGGGGGTCGCCTCCGTTGCGGTCCCTCGGGCAGCCGCACCGGCCGACGACGCCGCGCGGGTAGCCCCTCTCGCGGTGCCGGTGGCCGTCTTTCCGACTCCCGAGGCGGTATCGCGCAGCGTCTTCGCCATCGCTGTCATCTCCTCGTGCGCCGTACGGGCGCCTCGTCGGTCTCCGCGCGGGTACGACGCCGGCGCGTGGCGGTCGACGATTTCTCCGCCGTACCCGACGACCGGGCCGACGTCCGGGAACCGGCCCGGCTCGTTTTCGCCGGACCGGTCCGGCGGGCACGCGGCCGCGGCGCCGGCTCGGCATCGCGCTCGTCCGGGGGTTCGTCGAGGTCTTCGTCGGCTGCCTCGGGTTCCGCACTCGACCGGGCTTCGTCCTCGTCCTCGACGTCGGCCTTCCGACCGCGACCCACTTCCTCGGAGACCGCGGGCAGCTGCAATCGCTCGTTCAGCGCATCGACGCGGTTACTGGCCGCGGTTACGGCCGCCGACCGCACCGCACCCAACAACTCGCCCCGGACCGTTTCGGTGATCTTGGTCAGCTCCGTGCCTCCGAGCGCCGAAGTCCCGCGATCGAGCAGTTCCCCGGCGACCCCGGTGGATCGCTTCGACATCGCCGCCCCCGCCAGTCCCAATGCCCAGCGCATTTTGCGGGTACGACCAGCAGATATCCGACTCCCACCCCTATCGCAATTCTTGCTCCGCCTTGCATGCTCACTCCTGACTCGCCTCGAACACCGCTGCGCATCGAGACGGGAGCGGTGGAGACCAGAGACCCCGAGAAATGGGATAGATCACATTATGGTGGACGAACTCCAGCGTATTCCTGGCTACCCCATGGGGTCGATAGGTGTGGCGTGTGAATATTCGGCGCTTCTCGATATCGGTGAAATTCCGTGGCGGTTCCGGGCCGAGGCCGCCGCCGGAGAAGCCTCGCCGCTCAGTTCCTGATCAAGGTGATGGGCAGTCCGTCTTTGGGAAACGGAAGCGAGTGATAGTCCATCGGCGGCACGTAACCGGGGTCCACGGTCCAGTGGTATTCGCGCAACAGCCGATGCATGATCGACTTGACCTCCAGACCCCCGAAATACATGCCGATGCATTTGTGCACGCCGCCCCCGAACGGCTCCCAGGCGAAGCGATGCGATTTGTCCTCACGGCGGTCGGCGCCGAACCGCGCGGGGTCGAAGCACATCGGATCGGTCCAGTAGTCCTCCATCAGATGGGTGAACTGGATACCCACGATCACATCGGTCCCGGCGGGGATCCGAACGCCCTCCACGACTGTGTCTTTCACCGCGTACCGGACGAGCACGGGAACGGGGGCGCGCAGACGCAGCGCCTCGCGCATCACCAGATCGATCGACTCCAGTCCCTCCACCTCGGCCATCGACGGCGCCGGCCCGAGGGCGAGCGCCTCGGCGCGGCAGCGTTGCTGCCAGTCCGGATGCTGGCCGAGGTACTGCAGGATCGTGGAGGTGGTGATGGTCGAGGTGTCGTGGGCCGCCATCATCAGGAAGATCATGTGGTCGACCACGTCGTCGTCGCTGAACCGTTCGCCGTTCTCGTTCTCGACGTGGCAGAGCACCGAGAAGATATCGTCGGTCTGCTCGGCACGTTTGGCAGGCAGATAATGGCGGAGGAATTCCTCCAGCACCTTGCGGCCGCGATAGGCCCGGCCCCACCGGGTGAACGGCGCGTTGATCCGGACGATACCGGCGGCGGCCTGGACACAGGCGATGAACGCCTTGTTGATCCGGTCCATCTCGGCTTGCCCGGTGTCCTGTACGCCGCCCATGAACAGATCGGCGGCGATATCGAGCGTGAGCTGCTTGAGCTTCCAGTACGACGGGAATTCGGTACCCGCTTCCCAGCTCGCGACACCCTGTTCGACGGCCGGGTGCAATCGCTGAGTGTAGGCCTCGAGCCGGGTTCGGGTGAATGCCTCCTGCATGATCCGCCGGTGCGTCAGATGCTCCTCGAAGTCGATGAGCATGAGGCCGCGCCGGAAGAACGGGCCGACGAGCTCGGACCACGCAGGTTCGTTGGCGAATGCTTTGTCCCTGTTCTGCAGTGCCGCGCCACAGGCGTCGGGACCGAGCAGCATCACCGCGTTCTTGCCGAGCGCGCGGAACGGCGCGACCGGGCCGTAGCGCTCCCAGCGGCCGCGGGAGAGCGCGACGGGATCTCGGGCGTATTCCAGGACCTGCCCGAGCAGGGGCAGTCCCCGGTCGTCGCGGTGCTGGACCGGGATGGGCCGCGGTGTCGCCGACCCGGTCGCAGCGGCTTCTCGGCGTGGTTCCAAGGCCTCGGCCTTCATGGCTCACCTCGTGCTCATGTGGCAGTGATCACGTCAAGACTGATTCAGGAAGTACATCCTGTCAACCTTGACTCGCGGATCCCTGTGGCATGCTGAGAACGTGGCCGTGCAATCAGGGGTCTACCGGGGCGTGAGCGCGGCCGAACGCGCTGCCGAACGCCGCGCGCGACTCCTCGAGGCGGGGCTCACGGTCTGGGCGAATCCGGAATCGCGGACCACGATGACCGCCGTCTGCGCCGCGGCGGGGCTGAGCGAACGCTATTTCTACGAGAGCTTCTCCGGACTGGACGCACTGCTCGAGGCCGTCATGAGCGGAATCGCGGTAGAGATCGAGGAGACCAGCCGGCGGGCCGCCGAGGACGCCGGTCAGGACCCGGCCGCGCGGGCCCGGGCGTCGATCCATGCATTCGTCCGACTGCTCGTAGACGACCCGCGCAAGGGGCGGGTCGCCATCGTGGAGTCGGTCGCGGTACCGAAACTGCGGCAACGACGGACCGAACTGCTCCGCCACCTGGCCCATCGGTCCGCGCTGGAGGCCCGCGAATTCTTCGGCCCCCGGGACCGCAGCGAGAACGCCGACGAGACCGCGGGCCTGCTGTTCGTGGGCGGTATGGCCGAACTCGTCACCGCCTGGCTGGACGGCACCCTGCGCGCCTCCGCGGACGAGATCGTCGATGCGGCGTCGCGCGCCCTGGTCGGCCTCTACCGCTGACAGCCCGCGACACCGGGGTCGGCCCGCGACACCGGGGTCGGGCAGCGGCGGGCCGCTGATCGATCGCACCGGAGCCCCGGCGCGCGGTGCGTTACGGCAGCTCGGCCGGAATTATCCGGCCGGGACCGCGCCGTCGAGTTGCGCGCCGTCGAGTTGCGCGGCGACGAGTGCCTCGAGCTGAGCACGGCCCGTGGTGCCGAGGGCACCACCCAGCGCCGCCGACAAGCGTTCGAACGGATCCTCCAGTGGTAGCGCCGCCAGCGCCGACGCCAGTTCCGGGATCGTCCACAGCGCGTCCTTTTCGATCTGCTCGCCGCGATGCCATCCGTGGTTCACCGCGACCGAACCACCCCGCACCGAGAGCACTTGGCCGGTCAGCGGGCAGTCGGCCGCGACGAGGTAGGCCACCACCGGTGCCAGGGTCACCGGGCCCTTCGGATCGAACGCATCCCCCTGCGGCACCTCGTCCATTGTCGGCACCGATTCGGTGAGCCGGGTGCGCACCATGGACGGACTGACACAGTTGACCCGGACGCCGAGCCGCCGCAACTCCAGAGCATGCACCGTGGTCATCGCCGCGACCCCGGCATTGGCGGCGGCGTAGTTCGTCTGGGTGGGCAGCGGATTGAGCAGGCCGGAACCCGATGACGTGTTGACCAGCGACCGGTCGATGCGGTCACCGGCGGCGAACCGATCGCGCCAGTAGGCCGCCGCGTGCCGGCTGACGGCGAAGGTTCCCTTCAGCTTCACTCCGACCACCTCGTCGAATTCTTGCTCGGTGAGCCGATCCAGCGGCCGGTTGGCTTCGATCGCCGCATTGTTCACCACAGCGTGCAGATCACCGAATTCGTTCACGGCGCGGGCGATCATGGCTTCGGCGGCGGCCCAGTCGGACACACTTCCGGTATCGGCCACCGCGTTGCCGCCGCGCACACGGATCTCCGCTACGACAGCGGCCGCCACCGACTCGTCGCCGCCCGATCCGTCGATACCCACCCCGGGGTCGTTGACCACGACATTGGCGCCCGCTTCGGCCAGGTACAGCGCCTCGGCTCGTCCGATCCCGCGTCCCGCGCCGGTTACCAGTACGGTCCGGCCAGTCAGCTCGCTCATCGCTTCTCCTTCATCGGTGCCGGCCCTGACCGGCAATGTGCACTGGTGCAATTATGCACTAGTGCACATTTCTCGGACAAGGGGTTAGTCTGCTCGGATGGGCGAGACGACAGGGCTGCGGGACCGGAAGCGCGCGGAGACCCGCGCGGCCATCATTCGCGCCGCCACGGATCTGTTCCTCGACCGCGGTTTCACGGCGACCTCGGCGACCGATATCGCGACCGCGGCCGGTGTCTCGAGACGGACCTTCTTCCTCTACTTCCCGGCCAAGGAGGATGTCCTCTTCCACCACTTGGAAGCACATATCCGATCCGCGGTCGACACCCTCGACGGGCTGGACCCCGGGGCCACTCCGTGGGATTCGGTCCAGGCCGCGGCACTCGCGCTGGTCGATGCCTTCGATACAGCGACCGACCGCTCCGACGAACTCGCCGACGTCCGCGCCGATGTCGTGCGCGGTGCGCGCGGCATCCCCGGATCCCTCATGCTGCGACTGCAATCCGCGCACACCGAACTGCTCGGATCCCTCCGGGAACGGTTCCCCGGCCCGGAGCTGCGGCCGGTGCTGGCCACCCATCTCGGCGCGTGCCTGGGGGCAGCGGTCGCCGCCGCCGTCTCCACCACACCCGCCGAGCGCGCGACCGCGATGCGCGCCGCGATCCGCCGCGCCGGAGCCGGTTTCGGCGAGTGACGCCGCCGGGCCGGGACTTGCGCGACGATCAGCGGCGGTCGAGGGCTACCCGGGACAGTGTGTCCAGGGCGTATCCGATGACACCGATCACCACGATCACCGCCATCACCTGGTCATAGGCGAGCTGGTCGCGCGCATTGAGGATCTGGTAGCCGAGACCCGAGCGCACGCCGAGCATCTCCGCCGGGACGAGAACCACCCAGGCGATCCCCAAACCGATCCGAATGCCCGTCTGCACCTGCGCACGGATCGCGGGCAGGATCACCGCCGCGAGCTGTTCTCGCCGGGAGGCCCCGAACGAGCGCGCGACCAGCAGCAGCCCGGGATCTATCGCCCGGACCCCCGCCGCCGTGTTCAGCACGATCGGCCACACCGATGCGGCCGCGACCAGGAAGATCACCGGCTGGTTCCCGATACCGAACAGCGCCACCGCGATCGGCGCCCAGGACAGCGGCGAAATCATCCGTAGGAACTGCACCACCGGTGCCACCGCCTGTTCGGTGGCGGCGTGCAGTCCGAGCAGCAGCCCCAGCGGGATACCGACGGTGACCGCGATCAGCAACCCCACCAGCAGGCGCCACATACTGACCGCGATATCCGGGAGCAGCACCCCGCGGTCGAACAGTTCCCCGACCGCAGCGGGGACATGCTGTGGGCCGAATTCGCGCAGCAGCGAATCGGGTCCGGCAAGCAGATCGGTGAGTATCCACCACAACAGCAGGGCGGCGGCGACCGCGGCGAGACGGGGCAACCAGGAGGCGGTCCGGGGCCGGGTGTCGACGGTGTTCACGATGGGTCGATCTCCTCGATGCGGGTGAGCCGGTCGGGCAGGCCGAAGGCGGCCGGACCGCCCGCGTGGGCGAGCGCGGCACGAACGAAACGGTCGTCGACGAGTGCGTCGTGTACCCGGTCCGGGTCCAGGGCGGCGAGGAAGCGGGTATCGCCGTCGACAACGGTGTCGTGCATGGCTGCCACCAGCGCGGTGGTGAAACTCGGGAAGGGGAAGGGCTGGAATCCGATCCGCTGCGGCTGCCAATCCGGGTGGCGGACCGGGAGCGTATCGGGATAGGTGAGAGCCTTGGTGATGGCGGGCAAGGGCTGTGGCAGGTAGGCGCCCGCGAGTTGTTTCGCGGCAGCCGGACGGTCGGCACCGATGCGCAGCTGCGCCGCGACGACCGCGTCGGCGACCGCCTGCGCGGCCGCGGGACGCCGGTCCAGCAGCTCTTGGTGCACGACCAGCGCGCAGCAGGCGTGATCACGCCACAGGTCGCCGAGGAACCGGTGGATTCGGCCGACACCGCGGAGTTCAGCGACGGCGTTGAACGGGTCGGCCACGGTGAAGGCGCTGATCGAACCGTTGGCCAGCGCCGGGACCATATCCGACGGGCTCATCACGACCAGTTCCACCGTCCCCGCCGAACGTGAGGCCGCGCCACGGATCACCGGGCGTAAACCGTTCGCGCGCAGCAACTGCTGGATCACGATGTTGTGGATGGACCACCAGAACGGGATGGCGACCTGGGTTCCGGCCAGCTGCCCGAGTTCGGTGATCCCGGACGCGACCGTCAGCGCGGAACCGTTGGTGTGGTTCCACCCCAGCACCCGCGCCGGTGCGCCGAGACCGAACCGCAGCTGGACCGCCATCGGCATCAGCAGGTGCACGATATCGACCTGCCGGGTGAGGAACGCTTCGGCCAGCGCCGCCCAGCTGCGGAACAACACCGGTTCGGCGAGATCCGCGGCCGCGGCGCCGCGGTCGGCGACGAGCAGCGGTGCGGCATCGGTGATCGGCAGATAGCCGACCCGGAGTCGCTCACCGCCGGTATCGCGCCGCTGCGCCGCCGCCCGGCCCAGGTCGGCCAGGCCGGCGAGACCGCCCGCCGCGACGAGTCCGGCACACCCGCAGAGCAATCCCCGCCGCGATATCGACGGGGCGCTCACGACGTCACCGCCGAATCCCGGTAGCGGTCGATGATCCGCTGCCGCAACCGGTCCCGTTCGTCCGCAGCACCGAGCTCGCGGAACTCTTCGCGCACCGTCGCGCCCGCCCCGATGAGTACGATCCGGTCGGCGAGCCGGAGGGCTTCGTCGATATCGTGAGTGACCAGCACCGTGGTGCAGCCGATCTCCCGGACCAGATCGGCCAGCCAGTCCTGGAGGTCGGCGCGGACCGCCGGGTCGAGCGCGCTGAACGGTTCGTCCAGCAGCAGCAGTCGCGGCCGCACCGCCACCGCCCGGATCACCGCGACCCGTTGCGCCTGCCCGCCGGAGAGCTGATCGGGCCGCCGGTCGGCGAGCCCGGCCAGGCCGAAACGGCCGAGCAGTCCGTCCACATGGTCCGGGTCGAATCCGCTCCGGTGTCGGGCGAACCGGCCACCGAACCGGACGTTGTCCCGGACGGTGAGCCAGGGCATGAGCAGCGGCTGCTGGAAGACCATCCCCGTAGCCGGGTTCTCGGCCTCCCCCGCGGCCCAGCTGATCTCGCCCTCGTCGAGCCGGTCCAGGCCGGCGACCACGCGCAACAGCGTCGATTTACCGCTACCGCTGGCACCGAGCACCACGAGCAGCTCACCGGTGCCGATCCGTAGATCGACGTCGTCGAGCACCGGGTCGTGCCGGCCCGGATAGGTTTTGCGAGCACCGGCTAGTCGTACTGCGACAGTTCCCACCGCAATTGGCCTTCCGAGGGGGATTGGACAGGGAGGAAGGCGGCTTCCCGGAACCGCCGATTGGTATCGCAGTGCAGTGCGTAGCCCGCGCCGCCGCGCAGCGTGGATTCCAAGCGGCTCGCGTCGACGGCGGTACACGCCGCGTCGAGGCGCAGGCGGATGAGCTCGGCGGGCGGCGTCGCATGCGCGTCGGCGGTGTATTCGCGCAGACGCCGCCGCACCGCCGAGTACCGTCCGGCGAGAGCCCGGTGCTCGCCCCGGAACTGGGCGCCGAGTCCGTCCAGCCGGTCCCCCGCCGCACGGACCGCAGTCCCGGCGGCACCGGCGCAGAACGCCGTCTGCAACAGCAGGAACACCGGGCGGATGGTCGCGCAGAAAGCGGGAAGATCGGTGGTGACCAACTGGTCTTCGCGCACCTCGACCCGGTCGAAGGCCAAAGCGGTCGAGGCCGTCGCACCCAGCGCCAGCAGCTCCGGCGCCGACCGGATCCCCACACCGTCGGCATCGGCACGCACCACCCCGACCCGGCCGCTTCCGTCCGAGCCCCGGAACGGGAACACGATCAGCGAATCCGGGAAGACATTGGAGGCCCAGGCGATCGGTCCGGAGACCCGATCGCCGTTCACATCGTCGGCGCGCAGGGGCAGTTCGCCCAGGCCCGCCAGGTGTTTGAGCGCCGCCGCCATCGCGGTGACACCGATCTGCCGACCGGAGGCCAGTTCGTCCAGATACCGCTCGCGCACCGAACCGGTCGCGCGCCGGACATATTCGAGTGCCATCCGCTGAGCCCACAGTGAGAACGCGGCCGCGAGACTCTCGGCCGCGACCTCTTCGATGACACCGGCGATTTCGCGGATATCGGAACCACCGAGCCCGGCGTCGAGCAGGCCGCGCCCGCCGATCTCGGCGATATCGGTACGAGTGTCGGTGTGGCCCGTATCGAGGTCGGCGGCACGAGTGCGGACGAATTCGGCGACTGTCCGCCCGGCGGCGGAGGTGACGGTGGCGGTCATATCCGCGGATCTGCCAGTTCGTGCAGCCGGTCCACCGGCGTGTTCACCGCGTCGCGGGCGCGGCGCACCGCGGCTTCGTCGGGCGCGTCGTAGAAGCACAGGCATTTGGCCGTGTCCTCGCGGACGTAGGTGCGCAGGAAGCTCACCTCGGGTACGTCGGCGTATTTGGGGGCATTCGCCTTTTTCCTGGCCAGGTAGGTGTTCATATCGATCTCGGCCGGGATATCCCATTCGACGAGATATCCGGCGCCCGGCCGCGCGGCCTTTATCGCGGCCAGATCGGCGCCGACCAGGCGGACTTCGTGCGGACCGTCGACGGCCTCGGCGAGCAGCTCCGGTGCCGGAAGCGCGGGAGCCCGACAACCCGCGAATTCGGCGATCGCGAAGATCCGGGCGGCACCGGCGGTGACCTGGGCTTCGATCAGCACTCCACCTTCCTTCTCGGCCCGCGCGCCGAATTCCTCGATGGTGCGGGCCGCAGGGCCGGTGGGCACGAGTTCGTACAGATACAGGGACATGGGCAGCCGCCTTCCAAGGGGTGGAATCTGTGAGAGTGCGCGGCCGCGACGGCGGCCGGTGAATACGCGAACGGATCGCTACGCGGTACGCGGAGCGTGATCAGCGCCGGTGACGACAGGCAGCGTTGGCCACGCGCACGAGGTCCACGTGCAGGCGGCGGGTCAGGTTGCTGCGGGTCACGGACACAGCCTATCGGTAGATAGAACGATCTGTCTATATCGGGAAATGGTTATGGTGGACACGTGGCCACAACAACGGAGTCCGCGGCACCGGCATCCGCCGAACGGCGCGGCAAACCGGCGCCGGCGCAGCGCCTGCTCGATACCGCGACCACCCTGTTCGCCCGGCACGGTATCCGCGCGATCGGCATCGATCGGGTCCTGGCCGAATCCGGGGTGGCACGTGCCAGTCTGTATTCCAGCTACGGCTCCAAGGACGCACTGGTCATCGCCTATCTCGAACATCTGGACCGTCGCGATCGCGCCCGCTGGAACGAAGCCACTGCCGAGATAACCGATCCAGCCGACCGGATCCTCACCTTCTTCGACCTCGCGCTCGCGTCCGCCCCGGACCGCGGTTTCCGAGGCTGCCAATACGCCAATGCCGCAACCGAATTCCCGGACGAGGCCCTCGCGCCCGTAGTCGCCCACCGCCGCTGGATGCTCGACACCCTCATCGAACTGCTGCGAGCCCGCCGCGCCCCCGATGCCGCTGGACTCGCCCGCCGAATCCAGCTGATCTACGACGGCGCCCTGGCCGGCTCCAAACTCGAGCACACGGTGGAACCACTGCGCCTGGGCCGATCCCTTGCCGCCGACCTCCTCCGCGCCGACTGACCACACTGCCCACACCAGCATGCCCCTGCCAGTGACAGAGCGGGACGTCCTACCGTGGCCGCCCCCCGGTTCGACCTGTGTGCTTGGCTTGCGGATGTGAATTCGAAACCGGTCCGGATCGGTGCCGATGTGCTCGCCTGGTCCGCGACCTTCGCCGGCGCCGCCGGGATCGGGCTGCACTTCAGCCATTCGTCCGCGCGGTTGCTGGTCCTCGCGGCATCCGGTGCGCCATACCTGATGGGTTGCGCGCTCGTCGGCGCCGCCGCCTTCGCCGCCGGTCGGCGGTGGAGTGGTGCCGGGCTGGCGCTGCTCGTCGCCGCGGCCGGGGTATGGACGCAGCTGCCGCTGTATCGGTCCCACGCCGCGGACGACGGGCGCGCGGTGACGGTGATGCAGGCCAATCTCCTCTTCGACGGCGCCGATCCACGGGCACTGGTGGACGAGATACGAGGACGGCGGGTCGATCTGCTGACCGTCGACGAACTCACTCCCGCCGCGATCGAGGCACTCGGCCGGGCCGGACTCGACGCGATACTGCCCCACCGGTATCTGTCCCCCGGCCGGACCGCGGCCGGTACCGGGATCTGGAGCAGCTATCCACTGTCGGAAACCGTCGAATACGACGGATACGTGCTGAACCAGCTCTCCGCGACGGCAACCGTCCCGGATATCGGACCGGTCACCGTCTACGCTTTCCATCCCGTGCCACCGGTGTACGGAACGCGGGTATGGGCCGACGAGCTGTTGCGGCTGGGCGAGATCCTCGAGCGGTCCCCCGCGGACCGTCCGGTGATCGTCGGGGGCGATTTCAACGCGACCTACGATCACGCGCAGTTCCGCGCGCTGCTCTCCGGACGTTTCGGCGACGCCGCGGTACAGGCGGGCGCGGGGCATCTGGTCACCTACCCGACCGACAAGAGGTGGCCGCCGCTGGTCGGAATCGATCACATCCTCGTCGCCGGGGGGCATGCGGAGGCAGTGGAGACGATCGAGGTGCCCGGCGCGGACCACCGAGCTCTGGTGGCCCGGATCCGCCTCCCCACCGACGAGCAGTAGCGACCGCGCGGCTGCCTCGCTTCCCGCAGGTGATCCCTTGGACCACATCATGACTCGCAGCGCCCGGTCCAGGACATCGACAGTGACCACAGCAATTCCCGGACCGATCACTCAGAGAACCGAACGGTTGGATTTCTACCGAGTCGGTACTCTAGATACCCCCGGAAGTGCAGTCCAGAATTCGCATCTCGCAGATTCGAAACCCACAGCCCCGGCGAACTCCACGGCCGGGCGACCGCGGCATCTTCCCGGCTGACGACCCCGCAGGCGCTGCTACCATCCGGCTGTGCCGTCGTCGGCCCATCGGCGCCGACCGCCCCGCGGGGTGCGAACTCGGGACGGCGGGCCCGCAGAGGTGGAGGCTGTTCGATGACTACTCGCGCTGAGGTGTTCACCACCGCCGGCGAACTGGCGGACGCACTCGCCTCCGGCGCACCCGTGACGCTGCTCGATGTGCGCTGGCGGTTGGACCGTCCCGACGGCCGGGAGGACTACCGTGCCGGTCACCTGCCCGGCGCCGTCTACGTCGACCTCGACCGCGCATTGTCCGACCACTCGGTGACCGGCCGCGGCCGCCACCCGCTGCCCGACGGCGCGGCACTGCAACGAGATCTGCGGTCCTGGGGTGTGCGCGACGGCGTACCGGTGGTGATCTACGACGACTGGAATCGCGCGGGTTCATCGCGCGCGTGGTGGGTGCTCACCGCCGCCGGGCTGCGCGATGTGCGAATTCTCGACGGCGGCCTCGCAGCGTGGCGGGAGTCGGGCGGCCGCCTCGACAGCGGGGATACGACCCCGACTCCCGGCGATGTCACTGTCACCCGGCCCGACCTCTACTCCGGGGCGCGCGGCGTCGTGACCGCCGAGGAGCTGGCCGATATCGTCGCCGACGGCACTCTCGTCGACGTTCGCGCACCGGAGCGGTACCGGGGCGAGGACGAACCGGTCGATCCCGTAGCCGGACACATTCCGGGTGCCGTCAACGTCCCCGCCACGGCCCTGCTCGACGAATCGGGCCGATTCCGGCCGGACGAAGAGGTCCTCGCCCGATACCCGGGATCGGACCCGAGTTCACCGGAGCCGCTGGCCGTCTACTGTGGCTCCGGGGTGACGGCGGCGATCGCCGTCGCCGCGCTGACCGCGGCCGGGCGCGAGGCGAGCCTGTTCCCCGGTTCGTGGTCGCAGTGGAGCGGGGACGCGTCCAATCCGGTCGAGGTCGGCGAACCGTCGGCGACCGACGCCTGAGCCCCTGGGCCGGGCGACAATTCGCCCAGGTCCTTCTCGATCGGTTGCTTCCCGGACAAGGGGTTGCCGGCGGAGCCGAAGGATCTCAGACGGCACTGTCGCTGTCGCGGCGATCCGCCTCCGGCTTTCCAGCTGGCACCTCACGGGCGCGGCTAGAGCTCCGGCAGCCGATCCGTCAGTGTCGGAGAGCGCCGCTCGTCGAGCCAGAAGAGATAGATCCGCAAGTGCGCGGCCAGCTCACCGTCGAGATAGGCGGCGTAGTCGCGAGCGGCAGCAGCCATACCCTGTCCCGACTTCTCGTCGTCGGCCACCCATGCCTCACGCCGGTCCGCCAGGTACTCGCGGATCCGGCCTCGGTCGCGCCACCATTCCCGGACCGCTACCGGTGTCCAGTACTCGTCACCGTTACAGCCGTAGCCGGAGAAGACCTCCGCCTCAGCAGCGTCGACCAGCTGCCGGAGTTCTTCCGTCGTTCGGGGCTGACGGTAGACGTACTCGGTGTAGTACTCGCCTTCATAGAGCACCAGCCCCGGCGCGTGGAGTCGCCCGGTAGCGCAGTTGTCGGTATCGGCCCCGTAGAACGGTCCGGGCACGTTGAGCCACTTCCGATCCACCCATTGCCCGCGGAACGACTCGTGCGTGTCACCCAGCAGTGGTACCGGATCGAAGTAGAGCTCCACAGCGGAAGGGTAGCCAAGAACTGAGAGGATTCGCCGGACAGGACCTAGTCCGCCCGCCCGGCCCCGGTCAGGTGGTCACCCAGGACACCGGCCCCGGATTCGGCGAGCCAGTCGCCGAATGTACGCAGACCCGGGTGGATCACCCGCAGCGCTTCGATATCGGCGTGCCAGCGGTGACCGTCGCGCCACCGCTTCCTGACCTCGGCGATCGCAGATATGCGATGCCCTCACCGCCGATCAGAGCTGCCCGCACGCCGTACTCGCGACCGCGGCACTTCGCTTCGGTGAAACATTGGAACGCCTACTGCACAACGCGAAACAGGCGCGTGCCGCCGACCCTGATGTGCAGGTGGCGGATCTGACCGCACTGACGGTCGGCGGTGCCGCGATCTGGGCGGCGCATCGGAATCGGGCCCGCGGTGCGCGGCTGGTCCGGCAACTCGCGACACCGGTTGACCGCGTTAGGGTGACGGCCATGGCCGAGACGCCCCTGACCCGGTTGCGCGAGCTGTGCACCGCACTGCCCGAGACCACCGAACGACTCAGTCACGGCGAACCGACCTGGTTCATCCGGGGAAAGAAGACCTTCGTCATGTTCGCCGATCACCATCACGACGATCGGCTGGGATTCTGGTGTGCGGCACCGCCCGGCGCCCAGGAAGCCATGGTCTCCGCCGAACCCGGCCGATTCTTCCGCCCGCCCTATGTCGGCCATCGCGGCTGGCTCGGTGTCTATCTGGACGTACCGGTCGACTGGGCGGAAATCGGCGAGATCGTCACCGACGCCTACCGCACCGTGGCGCCGAAGACACTGGTGTCCCGGCTGGACGAGCAGGATCCGGCCTGCGGGTGAGGTGACCCGGACTCTCTCGGCCGAGCTTCCGGGGGCTCAGTCCGGCCACGGTGCGGCCGAAGAGCCGATCCGCCAGGGCGGCGCGATCTGCTGTTGCAGCGCTCCCGCCGCGGCCGGTGCCAGTCCGGCCCGGCACCCGTGTCTCGAATTCAGAATTGCCACCCGACCCTCGGAATCTCTGCGCGTTCGGCGGTTACCGCCGGATCGTATGGATCACCGGACCTGTTGCGGCACCGTTGGATTCAGGGTGAGGCGAAGCGTGCGACAGGCCCACACGACAGTGGTGCCGGGTGCCTGTGCGGGCACCCGGCACGGCGACCACGACCGACCGCCCCACACGCCTGCGGACCACCCACGTAGCGCAGCGGCACGGTTCACAGGATCGGGATATCGGGCGGCAGTTGCAGGGCAACGGTGATCAAGGAGTGGATGCGGGCGCTGATCACCGTCAGCAGGCCGTGGATTTCGGCGGGCGCGGTCTCCGCCGCGGAGTGCAGCAGTTTCAGATCGTCGTCGATACTCTCGAGCACTCGGCCGATATCGCCCGGTCCGGCGGCCAGCGCGGTGGCGATCTCCTCCAGGGGCACCCCCTGTGCCTCCAACCGGCGGATGAGCTGGACACGGACGATATCCGCGATGTCATAGAGCCGGTAGTTGCCGCTGGTCCGTTCGGCGGGAGTGAGCAGGCCGAGGCCGGTGTAATAGTCGATCGTGCGCGGGCTGACCTCGGCGCGGGCGGCGAACTCGCCGATTCTGAGCAGGGACGCGGGCACGGGTCACCTCCTTCCGCCACCGACAACCATACAGTGGTGCGTGCTAGTGTCGGATCTATGTCCGCACGCGCGACTCGGCAAACTCACAGCGCCACCGGCACGGGACGGCCGGGGGGCCGAATCGCCTGCGCGTGCTGATCCGCTTCGGCCGGAATACGATTCGGGCAACATTCGCGCACGCATGGTGTGGCCGGCCGGTTCCCGAGTACGGTCGGGCGATACCGCCTGTGTCGCCGCCGGGTCGCCGGATGAGCGAGGCCGGACAATCGATGAACCCTCGAGAATCAGGAGAACCCGGAATGAGTGTCAGTCTCGCCAAGGGCGGCAATGTCTCGTTGTCCAAGCAGGCACCGAACCTGACCGCGGTGGCGGTCGGGCTGGGATGGGACGTGCGATCGACGACGGGCTCGGATTTCGATCTCGATGCCAGTGCCATCGCGACCGGTCCGGAACAGAAAGTGGTCTCCGACCAGCATTTCGTGTTCTACAACAATCTGCGTTCCCCCGAAGGCAGCATCGAGCACACCGGCGACAACCTCACCGGCGAAGGTGAAGGCGACGACGAGGTGATCCATGTCGACCTCGCCGCCACGCCACCGACGATCACCAATATCTTCTTTCCCGTCTCGATCCATGACGCCGACGCCCGGCAGCAGTCGTTCGGCCAGGTACGCAATGCGTTCATCCGCGTGGTGGACCGCGCGAACGGCACGGAATTGGCCCGCTACGACCTGAGCGAGGATGCCTCGACCGAGACCGCGATGGTGTTCGGCGAGCTGTACCGCAACGGCCCGGAATGGAAATTCCGCGCCATCGGTCAGGGGTACGCCTCCGGGCTGGCCGGGATCGCCCGTGACTACGGCGTGAACGTCTGACCCGGGAAACAGACGATGGGAATCGACTACACGAAGAAATCCGGGCCGTCGGGGCCGCCGCGCACGAGCGGTGGCTCTGCGGCCGGCCCGGCCAAGTTGACCTTGACCAAGACCGAGCGCCGGGTCGACCTCGCCAAGAGAGGTGAGCGCCAGGGTGTGATGCGGGTGAACCTGAACTGGACGAACCCACAGCCCGCGCAGAAGAAGACCGGATTCTTCGCCAAACTGCTCGGCGTCGGCGGCGGAGTCGATCTGGACCTGGGCTGTCTCTACGAACTGGCGGACGGCTCCACGGGTGTCATCCAGGCGCTGGGCCGGAGCTACGGCGACGCGCACAAGCCTCCGTACATCGCCCTGGACCGCGACGATCGCACCGGCGCGGTGTCCGGTGGCGAGAACCTGCACATCAATCTCGCCGATCCTGCGGCGTTCCGCCGGATCCTGATCTTCGCGATGATCTACGAGGGCGCGCCGAACTGGGCGGCGGTGGACGGCGTGGTCACCATGTTCCCGACATCCGGGCCGCAGGTCGAGGTGCGGTTGGATTCGGCTGTCGATGGGGCCCGTATCTGCGCGGTCGCGTTGCTGACCGCTGCCGATGGTGGCCTGACCGTGCAACGCGAGGTCGAATACATCAGCGGTAGCCAAGCCGATCTCGATCGCGCCTACCAGTGGAATATGCGCTGGGCGGCGGGCCGCAAGTAGCGCGACGGCCACCACGCGGCCGACCGATGGACCCTTACCGCTCCCCCGCAGAGAGAGCTCATGAAACGCGCATCGCGCAAACGAAAACATCGACAGCCCGGCTCGACCACTGACGACCGCCCTCCCCGATTACCGGCCGGGGTGCGACCGTGCTGACCGTCCTCAACATCCTCGCAGGCATCGGCATCGTCGTACTCATCACGGCGTTCACCGGGTATTTCGTCGCCCAGGAATTCGCCTTCATGGCCGTGGACCGATCCAGGCTGAAAGCACGGGCTACCGGCGGCGACAAGGCGGCCGCCCGGGCACTGCGAGTCACTCGCCGGACCTCGTTCATGCTTTCCGGCGCGCAGCTCGGCATCACGGTCACCGGGCTGCTCGTCGGATATGTCGCCGAACCGCTCATCGGCCGCGGGCTCGGCGAGCTGCTGGGCGGAGCCGGGGTGCCCACTGCGGCCGGGGCGGCCACCGGCGCGGTACTGGCGATCGCGTTTTCCACCCTGGTGCAGATGTTGTTCGGGGAACTGGTGCCGAAGAACCTGGCCATCGCCCGCCCCGAACCGGTGGCCCGGCGACTGGCCGCGTCGACGACGGCGTATCTGAAATTCTTCGGGTGGTTGATCCGATTGTTCGACCGATCGTCGAATGTGTTGCTACGCGTGCTGCGTATCGAACCGGTGCACGATGTCGAGCATTCGGCCACACCTCGCGACCTCGAACATATCGTCGCGGCGTCCCGTGATTCCGGGGAACTGCCCGCCGAATTGTCCACACTGCTCGACCGTATCCTCGACTTCCCGACCAGTACCGCCGAGCATGCCATGGTCCCGCGCGCGCGGGTCGACACCGTCCATATCGACGACCCTGTGCACGAGGTACTCGCCCGGATGCGGACAGGCCATACGCGCTATCCGGTCGTCGGTGAATCCAGCGACGATCTGCGCGGAGTGATCCACCTCCACGACCTGATCGACGGCCGCCCCACCGGCACCGCCGCCACCCGGCTGCGGCCCGCGGTCCTGGTGCCGGAATCCCTGCCGCTACCCGAAGTGGTGGACCGGCTCGGCGCCGACCGTGAGGAGATGGCACTGGTCGTCGACGAATACGGTGGTTTCGCGGGCATCGTGACGGTCGAGGATATCGCCGAGGAACTCGTCGGTGAGATCGCCGACGAGCACGACCCGGGCGTCGCCGCGGATATCGTCGCCGAGGGCGACGGCTGGCTGATGGCCGGGGCCGTCCATCTGGACGAGGCCGAACGCTGCCTCGGGATCACCCTGCCAAGCGGCGATCACGAAACCCTCGCCGGACTGGTCATCAGCGCGTTCGGCGGACTTCCCGAGGCCGGTGACCGCGTCCGCATCGCCTTGCGAACCGACATCGCCGAATACCTCGACGATCCGGCGCGGCCCGCACGCACCCTGCTCGCCGAGGTCCGGCGGGTCGACAAACATGTTCCCTCGTCGGTGTTCGTCACGGTCCGGACCGCGCCGGAAGACCGCAGCACGGAAGAGTGCGGCACAGAAGACAGCGGCACCGAAGACAGCGGCATGGAGGACAGCGGTGATGAGTAACCCCTGGGTCGTCGCGGCGATCACGATCGGCTTGATCGCCGCCAGCGCCTTCTTCGTCGCGGTCGAGTTCGCACTCATCGCCGCCCGCCGGCACCGGCTCGAGGACGCCGCCGAAACCAGTAGCGCCGCCCGCGCGGCACTACGCAGCTCTTCGGAACTGTCGGTGCTGCTGGCCGGCTCCCAACTCGGAATCACGGTATGCACCCTCGCGCTGGGCGCGGTCACCAAACCCGCCGTGCACCACTGGCTCACACCGCTGTTCGAAAATCTCGGTGCCCCGCTCTGGGCCGCCGACGTCCTCGGATTCGTCCTCGCGCTGATCGTGGTGACATTCCTGCATCTCGTCGTCGGTGAGATGGCACCCAAATCCTGGGCGATCGCACATCCGGAAAAATCGGCCACGATCCTGGCCATTCCCATGCGCGCGTTCATGTGGTTCACCCGGCCGCTGCTCACCGCACTCAACAGCGCCGCCGACCGGTGCCTGCGCGCGGTGGGGGTCACGCCGGCCGGTGAGGTCGAATCCGGACAGGATCCCGCCACACTGCGCCATCTCGTCGAACACTCCGCGACCATGGGCACCCTCGACGAGCGGTATCACGGCAACCTCATCAGCGCCCTCGAACTCGAACAGCTCACCGTCGCCGATATCGTCCGTGCGGATTCCCGCCCCGGCGCCGTCGCCCCGGACGCCGGACCCCGAGCGATCCAGGCGATTTCACGCGAGACCGGGCACCTGCGCCTGCTCGTCCGCGACGGCGAGCGGATCGACGGCTTCCTGCACGTACGCGACAGCCTCCAGGGCGAACCGGGCATCACCGCGCGGCGGCTCATGCGGCCGGTACTGACCCTGGAGACCACGACCAAGGTGTACGAAGCACTACGCACGATGCGGGAAACCCGCAGCCACCTCGCCGTGGTCAGTGCCCCCGGCGACACCACACCCATCGGACTGATCACCATCACCGATGTTCTCCAGCGCCTCCTGCCCCGGCCCGCCACCGGGCAGGCGATGACCACGCTCGACTGAGTACTCGCACCGAGCATCTCGACAAGATATGGCGACTCCCAGTGCCCGGCCCGGCGGACGATCGAGATCAGGCGACCGGCACGCACCTGGCCGCCAGGGGTTTCCGGCGACCGGGTGCGGGTACTCGGCGATTGTGTCCACGCATCACGGTATGACGACCGCGCCCATCAGCGGTGCCGGTTCGTCGGCCCAGCGGTGCCCGGATTCACGCGGGGTGATCGCTTGATCGGCCCAGGCGGCGAGGAGCAGCGCGACTTTGCCGTGCATGATGGTGCGCAGGCGATCGAACGAGTTCTGTGGGGTGTCATCCACTTCTCCGAGCAGCAGCCACCACGCCCAGGCCACCGCCCCGGCGTTCGCGACGAAGTCCGGCAGTACCGGGATGCCGCGCGCGGCGAGCATCGTCTCGGCTTCCGGTGTGGTGGCGGCGTTCGCGGCCTCGACGATGATCCGGGCGCGGACATCGAACGAGTTGTCGGGTGTGATCGCGTAGGAGATCGCCGCCGGGACCAGGATATCCACCTCGGCGGACATGATCGCGGCGCGCGGCAACTGCTCGATGCCGGCGGGCAGCCGGGAACGGTCGATCTCGCCGAAACCGTCGCGCAGATCCAGCAGCACGGGAATGTCGAGACCCTCGGCGCAGTGCAGGGTACCGGCGGCATCTGCCACAGTGGTGACCTTCATCCCGGCCTCGTACAGGTAGTAGGCGGCAGCCCCGCCCATGGTGCCGACGCCCTGGATCGCGACGGTGGTCGCGGCGGGGACCTGACCCCACCAGACCGCGGCAGCCAGGCAGGCGTGGGCGACCCCGTAACCGCCGATCACGTCACCGAGCAAGAAACCACCCTCGACCGCCGCGTCCAGCCCGCGACGGACCCGCTCCAGCGTCGCGGCCGGATCGTCGGCGCGCCGGATCGCGGCGTGATAGCTCTGACCCAGGCCGAGCTTCTCGAAGACCTCGTCGATCAGATGCTGCGGCACCCCCAGGTCCTCGGCAGTTACCCAGTGCGAGTCGATCCAGGGGCGCATGGCCTCGCAGAACCGTTCCAGCACCTCGACGGCGCGCGGATCCTTGGGGTCGAAATCGATCCCGCCCTTGGCGCCTCCGATCGGCAGGTCGAAGGTCGCGGTCTTGTTGGCCATACCGCGAGCCAGATCCTCGACCTCGGTCACCGTGCAGCCGGACCGCATCCGGGTGCCGCCGGTGGCGAGACCGCCGCGCAGTGTGTGGACGACAAGATATCCGACCGCGCCCGTGATCGAGTCCGTCCACTGCAGGCGCATATACGGCTCGGAACGACGGAGCGCGGGGGTGAGCGTCACTGCCGCCGGTGCGGCCGGAACAGCCGGTGCGACCGGAACAGCTTGCGCGGTAACTTGTGCGGCGCCTCCGGCCGGTTCCTGCATCATCGTCATGGCGAACCACCTCCTCTTCGTGTTCGTGCCGGACACACCATCACCCAAGGAGAAACGCCGAGTCGCGTGATCCCCTGTTCGGACCACGTCGTCCCCGGCCGATGGCTCGATCCCGGTCCAACCAGCCTGCATTCGTACCCGACCGCGCGTCTATTAACGGTTCGTTGACGGCAGTGTTCAGCGTTCCTGCACAACACTCGGCCGTGACGACACCGAACGCCTAGGCTCATTGACATGGATCTGTCGCTGGCCCGGCTACGAATGTTGCGTGAGCTGCATCGACGCGGCACGGTCACGGCAACCGCGACCGCGCTGCACTACACCGCCTCGGCGGTGTCCCAGCAGCTCGCGCAACTGGAACGCGATGTCGGCACCCGGCTTTTCGAGCGACGGGGGCGCCGGCTACAACTCACCGATCTCGGAGTGCTGCTCGCCGAGCATGCCGAGGAGATACTCGCCTCGGTCGAGCGCGCGACCCAGGCGCTCGAGGACGCCGGGGAAACAATGTCCGCCACCGTCACCGCCGGTGTCTGGGCCTCAGTGGCGTCCGGCCTGCTACCGGATGCGTTGACCACACTCGCACGCACCCACCCCGGTATCTCGGTGCGCACGCGGGAACTCGCGCCGGAGGCGACCGCCGCGGCGGTCCGCGACGGGGCACTCGACCTATCCTTCGTTCTCGACTACTCGAACTACCAGATGACCTGGGACAGCGGTCTGGAACGCGCGGTCATCGCCGTCGAACGAATCTATGCCGCCGTCCCGCCCGGGGCGGTCCCGACGCCCATTGTCACCCTGGCCGAACTGGCCGAACATCCATGGATACTCGCGCCCGCGCGCTCGCATTTCGGGCATGCCGCCCGGCTGGCGTTCCAATCGGTAGGAATAGGACCGCGGATCGACCACGAGGTCGAGGAGCAGGCGACCGCGATGGCGATGGTGGCGTCCGGCCTCGGCGTCACGCTCGTCTCCGACCTGGGCTTGGCGCTCCGGCCACCCGGAGTGGATATCGTCGCACTCGGCGACGTGCTCACCCGGACCGTCTCGCTGGCCTACCGCACCAACACGGCGCGGCGGGCGGCGTTGCTGCTCGTCGTCGACGCGATCCGGACCACGGCGGCCGAGAAAGGCCTGGGCGCCGATACCACACCGACGGCCGTGGCCGGCGCGGAACCTGTTCCGCCCCAGGCCGAAATATTCGATCCGGCAACCAAGGGCCCCCGTATCGGCTGATCGCCGCGCACCCACCGCAAGCACCCGAATCGACGCGCCCGGCACGTTCGGGCATCTCCGCTCGTGGTCGCGGAGTACGCTCGCACGCGTCGGCGTGGCGGTGACTACCTGGAGGTCGGCGATGGATGTTCTACTCGGAATCGGGACCCGTAAAGGTCTGTTCCTGGCGCGTAGCAGAGACGGCCGGTCGAGCTGGGAGGTGAGTCGACCTGGGTTCGCAGTGGCCGATGTGAAGGCATTGGCGATCGATACCCGCCGGCCGCGGCCGCGGGTCCTGGCCGGAGTACTGGACAGCCATTTCGGCCCGACCATGGTCACCAGCGATGATCTCGGCGAAACGTGGAGCGAGCCGGACGACGCTCCGCTGGCATTCCCCGCGGATACCGAGGCGGCGTTACAGGGTGTCTGGCAGATCGCGCCCGCGACCGCGGCCGAACCGGATGTGGTGTACGCGGGTGCCGAGCCGTCGGCCCTGTTCCGCTCCTCCGACGGCGGGCGGACATTCGAACTGGTCAGGGGGCTGTGGGAACATCCGCACCGGACCGAATGGACGCCGGGCGGCGGCGGGCTCGCACTGCACACGGTCATCCCGCACCCGGCGGATACGCAGCGGATCGCCGTGGCCATATCCACCGGCGGGGTCTATCAGACCACCGACGGCGGAGCGTCCTGGAAGCCGACGAACAAGGGAGTCACCGCCGATTTCATGCCCGGCGAACTGCCGGAGTGGGGACAGTGCGTGCACAAGGTCGCCATGGACGCGGGTACCCCGAGCACGATGTATCTGCAGAACCACGGTGGTGTGTTCCGCACCGTCGACGACGGCGCGAGCTGGCAGTCCATCGACGGTGGGCTGCCGGCGTCCAACTTCGGTTTCCCCATCGTCGCGCACCCGCGCCGCCCCGGCGTGATCTACACCTTCCCGCTGGTCGCGGATATGGAGCGGTTCCGCTTTCCACCCGATGCCGAATGCGCGGTCTACCGCAGTACCGATGCCGGTGAAAGCTGGTCGGCGCAGACCCAGGGGCTCCCGCGGACGCCGTTCTGGGCGGCCGTCATGCGCGACGCCATGTGTTCCGACGATGCCGACCCGACCGGAATCTACTTCGGCACCCGCAACGGTGAGGTCTACTGCAGCGCCGACGAGGGCGAGCACTGGCAGCTGGTTGCCGACAAACTGCCGGATGTGCTGTGCGTGCGCGCCCGGGTCATCGGATAACACCGTGGCCTGCGTGCGTCTGCCGTCCGCGCTGCGGACCTATGTCGGTGGCGAGCGGGAACTCGATGTCGACGGCGCGACCCTGAGCGAGGTGCTCGACGTTCTCCGCGAGCGGTCACCCGCGCTCGAACGCCGCCTTCGCGACGAGAGCGGAGCATTACGCCGCTACGTCAACTTCTATGTCGACGGCGACGAATGCCGGATGTTGCGGGGCTCTGACACACCGCTCGGGGCCGGTACGGAGGTCATGATCATCCCCTCGGTCGCCGGTGGGTGATTCGGCCGAACCCGAAGTAGCACCGCGGTGCTACCCGCCGGATCGCCGCCGGTCCTCCGGAACGCTGTCCGCCGCCACACGGAGACCGCGGAACTCGGTGGCCAACGCGTCCAGGGTGTAATGGGCGTTGAGGCCGCTGGGGTTCGGCAGTACCCATACCTCCGTGGCATCGAACGAATCCGGTTGGCGCCCGACGGTCGTGCGTGGTCGGCCGAACGCGGTCCGGTAGGCGCCCAGGCCGAGGACCGCGAGGATCCGCGGCCGGTGCCGGGCCACCCGTTCGGCGAGAGCTCGTCCGCCGTCGCGCAACTCCGCCGCGGTCAGCTCGTCCGCTTTCGCGGTCGTACGGGGCACCACGTTCGTGATGCCCAGTCCCAACCCGAGTAGATCGTCCTGCTCGTCCGGCCGGAACAGTCGCGGCGTGAACCCCGATCGGAACAGTGCGGGCCAGAAACGGTTTCCGGGCCGGGCGAAATGGTGCCCGGTCGCCCCGGACCACAGTCCCGGGTTGATCCCGCAGAACAGCACACGCAGATCCGGTGCCAGCACATCGGCAATGGTCTTCCCACCCGCGGCCGCCAGGTCCGCGGGGGTGGGACGGTATGCAGCGGATCGGCCCATCCGCCCAGTCTGCCAGTGGCCGGACAGCCGTGTTCTCGACCCGGACCCGGACCCCCTCGGCGCTGAGTACGTTATCCAACGATCACGCCCGCCCATCACAGCAGTCCCAGCAGCTCGAGGTCGGCCGCGTACTTGACGATGATCTCCGGCGTCACATGCGGAATATCCTTGGCTGTACCGATTTCCGCCGCCCGCACCGCCGCCCGGAAGCGGTCGGTCGGCGCGATGGAGCCGTGCACCACCTGCTGCGGTTTCCGGTAGTTGTCCAGCAGCGGCAGCAGCGAGTACCGGCGCTGCCGCTCCGGCAGCGCACGTACAGCGGTCTCGAATCGCTGCAACCACCTGCCGTAGCCGGGTATCCGTTCGATGGGGTGGCCGGCCTCGATCAACCAATCGACATAGGTGTCCAGCGAGATACCGTCGTCGTAAGGGTTCATCACGTGGTAGGTCCGGAACCCGCTCCCCACCCGCGCACCGAGCGCGGCCACTGCCTCGGCGATGAAACCGACCGGGAGCCCGTCGTAATGGGCCGGTTGCCGGCGGCCGTCGGCATCGAGTTCGTAGAAGGAGCCGGGCGCCGTACCGGTGGCTTCCAGGCTCAGCACCAACCGGGTGAACATATCGGGGAGATTCAGCTGACCCGCGTACCCGGTATCGGCCAGGATCATATCGCAGCGGAACACCGCGACCGGCAGACCGCAGAGATCGCCGACCTCTCTGAGCAGCACCTCACCCGCCCATTTGCTGTTCGAGTACCCGTTGGCGTAGCCGCGGTCGACCGAACGGCCCGGGCTGATCACCCGGATATCGGAGTCCTCCGTGAACACGGACCGGTCGATCTGATCACTCACACCGATCGTCGAGATGTAGGTATAGGGCTTCTGCCTAGTCGTCAGCGCGAGGCGGATCAGCTCGGCAGTGCCCACGACATTGGGACCGAACAGTTCGCGGTAGGGCAGGACATGATTGACCAGGGCGGCCGGATCCACGATCAGATCGACTGTATCCGCCAGCCGCGCCCAGGTGGCGTGGTCCAGCCCGAGCTCGGCCGCGCTCTTGTCGCCGGCGACTACCTCGAGGTGGCCGGTTGCCGATTCCCGATAGCGGGCGGCCAGTTCCGGATCGGTGTCGAAGATCGCGTCCAGCCGCGCCCGTGCCGCCGCATCGTCCGGCGCCCGCACCGGGCAGATCAGCGTGCCGCCGGTGCGCGTCAGCCGTTGCAGCCATTCCAGCACCAGGTGTCGGCCCAGGAAACCGGTCGCGCCGGTCAGTAGGACGGTCCGCACCCGCTCCCTCGGCTCCGGAAGATCCGGCGCGGCCGCGAGCGTGGCAGGGTCGAGGAACTTTCCGAGCGTCAGATCACCGGCGTGCACCGCGGTGGCCTCGGCACCGTGCACCTCGGCGAAGGTCGGTCGCTGGACGCCGCCGTTCTGGTCGTCGATGTAGCCGGCGAGAGCTCGCAGATCGGTGGCCGGGCCGATGATGAAACCCACCGGCACCTCGATATCGAAGATCTCCCGCAACAGCTGCGCGAAGGTCAGCGCCGACAACGAATCTCCGCCCAGATCGGTGAAACGCGCGTCCGGACGCATACCGCCCGTCGTCGCGCCGAGTAGCGCGCCCGCCGCGCGGACAACAGTCGCCAGCACCGGGCGGCGGTGTCCGTCGCGGCGCAGCGCGCGCAACTCGCCGGCCTCGGCTTCGGCCAGTTCGGCGTACAGCTGCTCCAGACGGGCGCCGTAGCGCTGCTTCAGATTCGGCCGGGCGAATTTGCGGATCCCGGTGAGCAGACCGTTCTCCGGGGTGAACGGCCGCGTCTCGACGAGGAAGTCACGCGGGATCTCGTAGGACTGCAGACCGGCCGATTTCGCGACCTCGTGCAGCGAATCGGCGATCAGCGGTTTCAATGCGTCGATGTCGCCACCGGTTCGTTCCGCCGCGCCCTCGATCGGTACCACCACCGCCAGCGGATAGGACCGGGTGCTGTTGCCGTAGACGTAGATCTGGCGGACCAACGGGCTCTCGGCGAAAGCCGCCTCCACTGTCGACACCGTCACGAATTCGCCCTGGGACAGCTTCAGGACGAAACTGCGCCGATCGAGGTACACGAGTTGATCGGGACCGACCTCGGCGAAGATATCGCCGGTGTGGTACCACCCGTCGGCGTCGAACACTTCGGCCGTCGCATCCGGGCGCTCGTAGTAGCCCGGGATCAGTGCCTCGGATCGAATCAGCAGTTCGCCTCTCGGGTACGGCCGGTCGGTGTGGAAGTAACCGAGGTCCCGGACGTCGTCCAGCCGGTAGTCGATCACCGGTGGCCGGCGCAGCCTGCCGTCGACGGCGATACTTCCGGCCTCGGTGGACCCGTAGCCGTCGACGAGGTGCAGATCGAGGAAGGATTCGACCCACGCCCTCAGCTCGGGCGAGATCGGCGCCGAGCCCGTGGTGGCGGCCAGGTACCGACCGCCCAGCAGGTCACGGCGGAGTTCGGCCGTCACCGCTTCCTCGACCCCTGCCGCATCCGCTGTACCGGCGGCACGGCGTTGGACCACGCCGCGGAACCGCTGGAACAGCATCTCCCAGATCCGGGGCACGAAGGCCAGCTGGGTGGGCCGGACCGAGGCCAGATCATCGAGCAGCGTCGACAGATCACTTCTGGCGGCGAAGAAGACGGTCCCCCCGCGGGCCAGCGCGGTGTAGAGGATCGCGCGCCCCATGATGTGGCTCATCGGCATGAAACCGAGCGCGATGGCCGGTTCGGTGCCACGCTGACCCCACCGCTCGCTGGTCGAGGCCCGCCATTGGTCGGCGACCAGCCGTTCGGTGATCACGGCGCCTTTGGGTGCTCCGGTACTGCCGGAGGTGTAGATGAGCAGCGCCGGCGAGTCCGGTTCATCGGTCGGCGGCGGGTGTACCGATGGCAGTGCGGCACCGCGGGCGTTGACATCGGCCAGGTGCTCCACCGGCACCGAACCGGCCAGTTGCGCCACGGCAGATTCGAAGGTCGCGCGCTGGTCGTCGGCCCGCGGGTGGTAGTCGAACACGATGAGCCGCGCCGAGCGGCCGGTCCGCACCAGCTCGACGGCATCCGAGAGGTGATCGATACTCGACGCGATCACGGTGGGCCGGGTTTCGGCGACGACCGGCCGCAACTGCGCGGCGGTAGCGCCGGCCTGTAACGGCACGGCCACCGCGGCCAGCCGCGTCAGCGCCATGTCGACGAGGGTGTAGTCGACACTGGCGAACCCCAGGACACAGACGCGGTCACCGGGTCGCACGGGGTCACCGGCGAGTGCCGCCGCGATCGCGCCGGCCCGGTCCCAGGCCTCGCGATAGGTGACGGTCTCGAAGTGGGGCCGCAGTTCCGCCGTGGTACGACCGGTCCCCGGGTCGGTGACGAACTCGACTGCGCGCTGCCCGACTGCGGGACGCCGCGCATAACCGTCCACCACGATCTGCGCGACCTCGAACGGTCGCAGTCCGGGTTTCTCCGCCCGCGCGGTGACCGACGGGTCGGGGCGGGCAGCGGCGAACTGCGGGTCGGTGCGGTACAACGCCGCGATGCGATGCTCGAGCCTGGATTCCCGCGTTTCAGTCGACATCGGACTCACCTTCGAAACTCGTAATTCGAAACTCGCAGGTGGCACTCTCGAGTGTCATATGACACTGTCAAGTGTCGGAGCGGAGCTGTGGCGCGTCAAGAGGAGAGTGGAGAAAGTGACCGGTACCGCTGAACGGCACAGTTCAGTCCCATCGAGGCGGACGCGGGCCACGACCGACGCGATCGTCGACGCCGCGCGACGCGCGATGCACGAGCACGGCCTGGATGTCACCGTCGACGAGATCGCGGCCCTTGCCGGAGTCGGCCGCCGCACCGTGTTCCGCCATTTCGCCACCCGCGAGAACCTCATCCAGGTAGCCATGGCGGCCGGTTTCGCCGACTTCTCCGACTCCCTCCCCCACTACGACGGCACCGACTGGCAGCAGTGGCTGACCGAACTGGTGCGACAGGTGCACCACCGGACCGCCGAGGCGGGCCGGACCATCCGGCATCTGCGAACCCGCCGGCTGCCGCCCGGCCTCGCCGCAGCCCACGACGAGAATCTCGCCGCGCTACATCAGCTGTTCACCGCCGTCACCGGCACCGTATGGGCGGCGGCGGGCGGTTCCGGCACCCCACCGGAGCAGTTGCGCCGGACGGTCGCCGCCCACCTGAGCCCGTTGTTCACCCAGGCGGTACTGCTCGATGCCGAGGGCACGCCGGAGTTCGCGGCCGAAATAGCCACCGCCGCCATCACCGCGACGCTGTATCGACTGCTCGACAACTCGTGAACGGCCCCGAGGACGCCGCCGGGGGCCGACCCACCACAGACCTCTCCGGGAGCACCGCCACCCGCCCCGACCGGGTCGTGCTCGCCCTGACGTTCGTCGCTGTCGTACTCGACGGCTACGACACCATCGCCCTGGGTCTCTCGATACCCGCGCTCGCCGAGGAATGGGGAGTGTCCGCATCACATTTCACCCCGGCGCTTTCGCTCACCAGCCTCGGCGTGGCACTGGGATATATCGCGGTCGGCCGGCTGGTCGCCCGGTTCGGGAGCAAACGCGTCATCCTCGCCGCTGTTCTCCTGTTCACCGGCGGCTCGCTGTTGACCGCGGCGGCGCCCTCCCTCTGGGAGCTGACCGTGCTGCGCTTCGCCACCGGGCTCGGTCTCGGTGCGGTGATGCCCGCGGCCGTCGCCCATGCGACCGTCCTCAATCCGCCACGGTTGCGGCAGTCCATCGCGGTGTTCGTGACGATGGGCATCTCCCTCGGCGCGCTGCTCGCCGGTCTTCTCGGCAGCCGGCTCGTCGGCGCCTACGGATGGCAGTCGGTGTTCATCGCCGGCGGGCTGGCCTCGGCCGTCCTGTTCCCGCTGCTGTGGCTGGGGTTGCCGGATGAACGCACTGTCCTCGGTGCGGTCGAACCCACCGCCGCCCAACACGGCGCCTCCGTGGCCCGGCTCTTCGATCCGGGGGTACGAACCCGCACCGTACTGCTCTGGGGTTTCTCCTTCCTCATCTTCTCGGTGTACTACATCTTCTCGTCGTGGCTGCCGACACTACTCACCAGTTACGGCTTCAGTACCGGGCTGGCCCCGCTGGGTTCGGCCGCGCTGGGCGTCGGCAGCATGATCGGGGCCGGACTGCTCATGGTGGGCGCGCTGCGCTTCCGGATGACCTCGGTGCTGGCGGCGACCACTGTCGCGGCCATCGTCTTCCTGACCGTTTCCGGTTTCCTCGGCGCGGACAAGGTCCTGCTGCTCATCGTGTTCGGTGGGGTCGGCCTGGGCCTGCAGGCGGGCATGATCGGGCAGGCGGCGGTCGCTGTCTCGCTGTATCCCGACCGGGCCGCGGCCACCGGGGTCGGGTGGGCGTCCTCGATGGGACGGCTGGGATCGGTACTGGGTCCGATCGTCGGTGGCGCGCTCATCGCACTCGGCGCTTCCACCAGCACAATCGTGCTCCTCGCGTGCCTCCCGGTGGTCGCCGCGCTCGTCCTCGTCATCGTGCTGGACCGCAGCACCGCCGATCCGACCGATCCAACGCCCGCGCACCACTGACCACGACGACCGAGGCCGCGGTCAGCACCCGTGACGACCCGCGGTCCCGGGTATCGGACTCAATCGCCGTGCGGGTGGTTCTTGTGCGGGTGCCTGATGGAGTCGCCACCCTTTGTCTCGTGCAGCCGGCCGAAGCGACTGGCCAGCAGATGCGCCATACTCTCGGCCGCGCCACGGCAGGCGTCGCTGATCGTGGCGGCGTCGTGGCTCACCGCGACTGGCTGTTGACCGGCTGGGCGGGCCTGCAATACGCATCGCTTGTCGCTCGGGCCGCCCTTGCCCGCGTTCTGGTCACTCAGGTGGGCTTCGACGCTGATGATCTGCTCGCTGAAGCGCGCGAGCGTCGAAGCGATCTCCTCCTCGACCTGGCGGATCAGTTTTTCGCCGCTGTCGATATTGCTGTCGGTGTTGATCTGAATCTGCATGTGCGATCCATTCCGGTAGGTGGCGAACTGTTACCGACGAAGGCGGATTGTGTCCGGTGGCGCTGTTCCGGCAACGCCTCGGGCTATTCGATCCCGACGGAAGTGTTATAGCAATAGCCGATCAATTATCGGGACAATGAATTCGCGGCGTTGCGGCGCATTCCCGGCCTTCACCCCGGCGCAGAACCGGTCATCGGAATCTCTTCCGGTTCGAGCGGTGGCGGAGGCGGCACATCGACTCCCAGATTCAGCAGCGACGACCGGACCACAATGTCCCAGCTGGCGTGCTGGGGGGCGGCGAGCCGGCAGCGTCGTTCCGCGTCGGCGACCATTCGACGGTGCGCCTCCAGTTCGGCGGTCATCGCCGCTAGCTGCCGCGACAGCGGTTCGACCATCTGGGCGGCCGCCCGGGTCAGTACCGCGACGGCATCGGCACGGCGCTTACGCCTGTTGAAGATCCCGGCCGCGCATACCCCGCCGACGCCGGTGACCAGGCCGCCGAGGACAGATGCCACTTCGCTGATCATGCTGCCCTCCTTTACAGCGGCAAGTCCGGCGTACCCTTCCTCAGGCGCGCTCGTCGGTAGCGGGGTCGCGGAAACCGGGGATCTTCAGGGCCGCGCCGATGACGCCGAGGGCTTCAGCGGTCGTACGGTCGCCCAGGAAATCCCAGCCGGGGAAGTTCGCCCCGCGGGCGGTCCCCGTACCGGAAAGCTGGTCCAGGGCCAGCCCGACGTGTTTGTCCAGATAGTGCAGCAATGTCCCGACCGTGACCTGATCACCCTGATAATTGGTGATCTTCTCTTCCAGAAACGCCATCTCGTCACCTCTTCCGTCGAGGATTGCCTGTACGTCCCGGCGGAAGGCGTTCATATCAATGCCCGCCGGATCGATTTTTCCTTCGCTCGAGTACTCCCGGTGCGCGACACAATCGCCTGCGCCGCGACCGATCCGCCGGAGCAGGGCGGCACAGCCACGCTTGTACGCATCGAGCTGTACGGGAGTCCAGTCCCACGGCGGTGTCCCCCGCGAGACGGCTTCGATACCGATGGTGTGATAGTTCGCGTTGTCGGTGGGCCAGCCGGGCCAGCTGCCGCGCCCGGCGTGCCAGCAGACACCGACGGCGATCACCCGGTAGGTGCCGTCCTTCTCCAGAACCAGCTGCGCCAGCGGACCCGGCAGTCCGGGCCGGCCGTCCTGCACTATTCGCCAGTCGTTCGGACCACCTCCGGCCGTGTGATGACACAGCACACCACGAATATCGAGAAAGTCGCCGTGCCCGCGCTCGCGCCAGCCGTCGTGCTCGATCACCGTCAGGCCTGCGCCGCGCAGCACATCGGCCAGCCATACCGGGTCTCCGCTCCAGCCCATCGGACCCTCCTGTTCCCGTACCGGGAATCGGCGCCCGGGGCACCGGCCGCGCTTGCCGTGCGAACACAACCGGCGCCTTGGGGCGTGAACTGCGGTGATAGTCAACCGCTCTACTCACCGTAGTCCCTTTTCGGTCTCTTTACAACCCCTTTTGGTCCCCTTGGAACCCAGTTCGGTCATCGTTCACGAGATAGGAAGTCGGCCGACGCGAAACTATCGGGCACTTGATTCAGAACCTGCCCGATCCCAGAATGAACGACATGAATGCGACGCCCGCGGAGTCGGAGGAAGCGACCACCGAAGAGGCACGCCTGGACGCGGCACTGGGGGCCGAAGTACGCGCGATGCGGGCGCGGCGCGGCTGGAGCCAGGAGGCTCTGGCAGAGAAGACCGGCTACAACAAGAAGACCATCCTCCGGCTCGAGCGCGGCGAACGGGCGATGACGATGGCACAGATGTACAAGATCTGCCGGGCGTTCGGTATCCGACCGAGCGAACTAGTCGGTGCCGCGGAAAAAGAAATCGGTATCCAGTAAAGGGGACGGATCGACACCCCGCCGGCGGGCCTCGACGACGAACGCCGACACGGTCCGCGTGCTGAGATCATCGTCCAGATAGTCCGCCATCGTCGCAGTAGGGCGGTCCGGAGCTTCGTTGCCCATGAGCGTTTCCAGTTCTGACCGATCCACGCTCGCGAGGTTTCCCGCACCCCCGCGGAGCCCGACAGTTCCAACTCGACACTCTCTTGTGAGGCCGACGCGGTGCAATGGGCGAATTCGCCTATCGGATCAGCGCCGAGCTCCGCCGGAGCGCCGAGCCGACGCCGCACTGGGCTCGTCTGCCGCGCCGAGGGCCGACCCGATCGTGCGAACCCCGTACTCCCGGAACAATCTCGATATCCATACCGACACCTTCCAGCTACCCGACCCCTGCCTCAGGCTCGTAGCCAGAGCCTGAGGCCGAGTGTAATTATTTTCCCGCTCGCCGCCTAGGTCCGGAAGGATCGGAGGACCAACACGTTTCGCCGACCAGGACCCCGAAACCCGCAAACCACCCGCTCGGCACCCCTTTTCGGCATCGCACGCCCGACGTGGCGTACTACTACACGAGCCCGGCCCGGTCGCCACTCGTCGTCGACCAAGGTGTAGCACCGGCTGTCATCGGCGCACAGCTGGGCGATCGGAATCCCCTGCGGTGCGGTACCCGGTCGGCAACGGACGGTAAAGGACTCGATGGTCGCACTGCCGAAAGCGGGCTACCGGCCGATTCCGAGAGCTGCCACGAACGCCGAGCAGTGGAATCCGGACCGGCGCGCCGGCAGCCCCGCCGGCCCCACTCGAGAAGGCACATCCGACCGAAACGCATCCCAGCACGACCACGGCGACCCCGGGTCAGCAGAGAACCAACGGGCGAAATCTACCGGCCCGCCGAGGTCATTCTGGAAGCGGTCCGTGCCGATCCAGGTGCAGATAGGTGTAGCCGGTTACGACGAGACAGACGGCGGTAGCCGTGATGAGCATCGCCCAGCCCGCGACGAGCAGGCTCAGCAGACCGCCCGCCAGTGCGCCGAGTACGAAACTCGAATACAGGAGGAAGTAACCGATCCAGTCCGCGTAATCACCGCCGCTGGCATGACGTTCGATCCCCTGCCCCAGCTTGACCAGGGTGCCTGTCACGTAGCTGAGCGGGACCGATACTTCGTCGTTCGCGAGGAACGAGGTGTTGAGGGCCCCGACGCCGAATGCGACGAAAAGGATGGGAACGAAGTCGATATCGCTCGGGTTCGCCCTATACAGGAACAGATCCGTTCCCGCCGCGATCGCCAGACAGACGGTGGTCAGCAGGGTCGGACCGTGCGGATGCCTGGCCCAGTAGCGGCGGCGGCACCACGAGGCGACGACGACCCCGGCCACGAACGCGGCGATCAATCCCAGGGCTGCTGCCGCCATATCGGGCTCGTCCCGGAAATACCCCAGCACCGCGCGCTCGGTGTTACCTGTCATGAATGTGACGAAATAGCCCGCGGTGTGCGTGAACGCCGCCGCGCCGATGAGTCCGGCGAGCGCGGCGAGCACCCACGACAACCGCGCATCGGCGTCGAACAATGCCGTCCTGCGAGACACATCCGGTTTCGGCACGAGCCGGATCCTTCCGGTCGGTAGTAATCACTCCGGCCGATCATCCGGTGAATCACCGGCGAGCACTCGGGAGGTCACCGCGTGCCACGGTAGCGCTCATACCTCGATTCCCGGCCGACCACGGCCGATACGTGGTGTCGGTTTCGGGCCGAATCCGGTGCTTCCGGGAGCGACGGTCGGCGGCCGTATTTCGCCGGGCTCGACCTGATCCCAATCGTTGACAGATCCAGGGTCACCGGCGGCACATACCGCCGCGGACGAGGCCGGAAATCGCCCGGCCACCTGTTATCGGCCCCGTCACCGGTACCGCGCCGATCGCCTCGGATTCGGGCCGGCGCCGCGAACCCGCGGCCCGGCGGCCCCGCTCGCGCGAACTACGCGTTGACCTCTACACCACTCGCGTACGCACAGGAAACGGGAGACGATGGCACCGAAAATACATCTCGGCGTAGCGCTCGACGGCGCGGGCCGGCATCCAGCCGCGTGGCGGGAGCCGAATTCCCGCCCGGCCGAACTCTTCAGCCCCCGATACTGGACCGATCTGGCCGTGACAGCCCAGCGCGGCCTGCTCGACTTCCTGACCGTCGACGACAGTCTCGCGGTCCCCGGGGACCGTCACGCACCGGCCGACGGTGCCCTCGACCGCGTCCGGGCCAGGATCGACGCCCAGCTGATCGCCGCCCGGCTCGCGCCGGTGACCCGGCACATCGGGCTCGTGCCGACCGTTACCACGACCCATACCGAGCCTTTCCACGTCTCCACATCGATCGCCACGCTCGACCACACCTCACGCGGCCGGGCGGGCTGGCAGGTCAGAGTCTCGGGCACTGCGGAGGAAGCCGCCCATTTCGGGCGCCGCCCGCTACGCGAACTCACCACCGCCGAACTGGCGGAGGTCCGGACCACCGGCACCTTCCCGGGCTTTGTGCACGACCGGTTCGACGAAGCCGCCGACGCCGTGGAAGTGGTCCGGCGACTATGGGACAGCTGGGAGGACGACGCCGAGATCCGCGATGTGGCCACCCGGCGTTTCATCGATCGCGCCAAACTGCACCGCATCGATTTCGAGGGACGCTATTTCAGCGTCCGCGGACCATCGATCACGCCGCGGCCTCCGCAGGGCCAGCCGGTGGTGACCGCGCTCGCGCATGCGCCGTTGATCTACGAATTCGCGGCGCGCAGCGCGGATCTGGTATTCATCACCCCGACCGGCGAAGGCAGCCTCGCCGCGATACTCGGCCAGGTGGCCGAGGCGGCGGCGCAGGTCGGGCGCGTGGGTGAACGCCTGCGTGTCTACGCCGACCTCGAGGTGTTCCTCGATACCGCCGCGGCGACCGGACCGCAGCGCCTGGCACGCCTCGACGATGCGGCCGGAGTCGAATATTTTTCCGATGCCCTCGTTTTCGCGGGAAGCGCCGACGAACTCGCCGATCTGCTCATCGACTGGAGCGGGCAGGGAATAGACGGCTTCCGCTTACGGCCCGGGGTAGCGATCGATGACCTGACCGCCATCGCCGACGACCTCGTTCCCATCTTGCAGCACCGTGGTGTCTTCCGTACCGCCTACCCGGACGGCTCCCTGCGCGCGCTGCTCGGACTCCCCACCACTGTCCCCAACCGTTACGCGACTGCCTGAGCGAGGCCACCATGAGCACTCCCCGTAAGCAGGTCATCCTCGGCGCCTATCTCGGCGGCGTCAACCACCACACCGCATGGTGGCATCCGGATGCCGGTAGCCAGATCGATTTCGGCAGTTTCGAACACACCGCCCGCACGGCAGAGCGGGGCAGATTCGATTTCTTCTTCCTCGCCGAGGGACTCGCGCTCCGCGAACGCGCGGGCGAGATCTTCGATCAGGACATCATCGGCCGTCCCGACACCTTCACAGTGCTGGCCTCGTTGGCCGCGGTCACCGAAAATCTCGGCCTGGCGGGCACGATCAACGCGACCTTCAACGAGCCCTACGAGCTCGCCCGCCGGTTCGCCAGTCTCGATCACCTCTCCGGCGGGCGTGCCGCCTGGAATGTGGTGACCTCCTTCGACGCGTTCACCGGCGGAAACTTCCGGCGCGGCGGATTCCTCGACCCGGCCCACCGGTATGTGCGCGCCGAGGAGACATTGAACGCGGTACGCGCGCTGTGGGATTCGTGGGAAGCCGACGATCTGGTGGCGGACAAGGAGTCGGGCCGGTTCCTCGCCCGCCCGGAAGCCGGCGCCTTCGCCTTCCACGGCGCGCAATTCGATATCTCCGGTCGGTTCACGGTACCGCGCAGCCCGCAGGGCAGACCGGTGATTCTGCAGGCCGGCGTCTCGCCGCAGGGCCGCGATTTCGCAGCCGCCAACGCCGATGCGATCTTCTCCCCCTACGGCGGTCTGCCGGAGGCCGCGGAGTTCTACCGCGATATCAAGGCGCGCGCGGTGGCCGCGGGCCGGGCGGCCGAAGATATCAAGATTCTGCCCTCGGCGAGTTTCGTCCTCGGTGACACCGAGGCCGAGGCGCTGGAGAAGTACCACACCGTCCGCAACGAACAGGTCACCGGGCAGACCGCGCTGATCCTGCTCGAGCAGATCTGGAATCGCGACCTGTCCGGTTACGATCCGGAGGGCCCGGTACCCGATATCGATCCCGATCCCGATGCCGCGCCGATCATTCAGGGTCGCGCGTTCCTGCACCAGGACCGCTTCGCCACCGTACGGCGCCTGCGCGAAGTAGCCGAAGCGAAGAAACTCACGCTGCGTGAAGTCGTGATCGATCAGTTCGAACGTGGCCCGCTGGTCGGAACCCCGGCCCGGGTCGCCGAACAGATCGATACATTCGTCCAGGACAACGGCTCGGACGGTTTCATCCTCGGATCCCATCTCGTGCCGTGGGGGCTGGACGAATTCGTCGACAAGGTCGTTCCGCTGTTGCAGGACCGTGGGATACTGCGGGCCGAGTACACCGGAAGTACCCTGCGCGACAATCTCGGACTGCGGAATGCCTACTCGCGCGCAGATCAGGCCGAGGTCTCCTCGGGTTTGGCCTGAGCCATCTTGAGCAGGGCCCCGTGCAGCGTGATCGCCGGCTCGCCCGCGCGTTTCCCCCGCAACTCGAAGTCGGTGAAACCTTCGATCAGCGCCCGGCGAGGGTCCAAGAGGCCGCCCGCGATATCCGGGCCTCCGCTCAGTGAGCCGGCCATCAGGATTCGCCAGGCATCCTGCCGTGCGCGGTAGCCGCCCGCCTCGTCGAGAGCGGCGGCGAAAGCACGGGCCACCGCCGCGTACACCGGACGGTCGGCGCTACCGGCCCGGCGGAAGAGTCTTCTGGTCTGACCGGCCCCGGTGGCACCGGGGCCGGTCAACTCCGCCCGCTCCAGCGTGATCCACACCTGCAGAGCGTCGACCGGCCCCGGACCGGGGGCCTTCTTGCGCTCGCGGCGAATCGTGTCCTCGCGTTGTTCGGCCACTTCGATGCCGTAGAGCGGGACGGTGTACTTCCCGAGCAGGTCGTCCAGGGCGGCCTCGATCTCGCGGACGATACCGGTATCGAGCTCGGCCGTCTCGAAGCCGCGATTTTCCAGGCCGTGCCTGCGGGCCATATCCCGTACGAGACGGATCGCCTCGGAATCCCCGGCCCGCCGGGCCATCGGTAACACGGTCGGCAATTCGGGGGTCGGCACCGGATCCGGCCGGGCGGCCGGCATTTCCGGCACTTCGGACGATTCTGCGGTGTGCGGTTCGCCTACCAGCTGCAGCGGCGCCGGCGACCGCGGTGCCGGTTCGACTCCGGGCGGACCCGCCGAGATCCGCGGCCCGGCGGTATCGGGTCCCGGCGACACACCCATTTCCACCGGCAGCGATAGTTCCGCCGGGGATTCGCCGAACGGCGGCACCGGGCTGGGCGGCCGGGCCGTTTCGTACTGCGCGGCGACCGATGCCGTCTCGGGCGACGCACCGGGGATCCGGCCGCCCTGCCCGGACAATGCCGGCCCCGCCGACCGGTCGGCGGGTCCTCGCACCGAGCCGGGGGTATCGACCGGTGGTGCGGTCGTATTCGCGCGGTCCTCGGCTCGGCGCCGACTCCGATCCGGCGGTGCCGTGGTCGCGAAGTGCGCCACTGCGGCGAACAGGGACTCGGGCAGCGGAACGCTGCGCTCCGACGGCGTGGATTCGGCCGGTCCGTCGCCATCGGCGGTCCACGGCGCCGCGTCGGTCCCGAATAACTTCGGCGCGGGCCGGGTCTCACGCGACGGAGCGGCCGGCTCGGCGGTCATTCGCGGCAGCGGTCCGGGTAACGGATCGATCGGGGCGGTTCCGTACAGCGCCCCACCCGCCGCGCCCACGATCTCGAACGACGGCGAATCGGGCAGTGCCGCGACCACGGGTGGCACCGCCGCGGCGGCATCGCGCTCAGGTGCCGCCGCGGCGACCGACGGCGCTGACCCGGGCACCGAGGCCGGGGGCGGCGCTGTGCGCCGGACCGCTGTGCGCCGGACATCGACTCCCTTCGTGGAGGAAGGAAGCGCGGCGGCAGGTATCTCGGACGCTCCGGACCGCCCCGGCGCGGCCGCGTTCGCCCGTTTCCGCGCCCACGGGCTCGCAGCCGGTCTGCGCACGACCTGCGATCCGCCCAGTGTCTGTTCGCCGTTGCCACCGCGATCCTGGTCCGATGTGCCGCGGGCAGCGGCACCGGTCCGGTCGGTGGTCGAGGCGACGACGCTGCGGGCCTCGATCTGCTCGGCGGTGGCCAGGACGGCCTTCAGCTCCCCGGTGACCCGGGAGGCCTCGGCGATCAGCGTTTCCAGTGTCGATACCAATGCGCGTAATTCGGCCGCGTCCACCTTCGGGCTCTGGCTCACCGGCGTCCCCGGATACCGTCACAGCAGGCGGGCCGCACCGTGTACCGGTTCGGCCCGCATCAACGGTATGACGCACACTGACATGGAACAAGTTTGTAACGTCGCGGTTCGACGCGCGAACCATCACGACTCTCCCGGCTGGGAAGATCCCGGGCCGGCCCCGGCGTCATGGGACCGGCGGTGGGGGGGACGGACATGTGAGCGGTGGACCTGCCTTCCGGGCGATACCGGCCACCCGCTCTCAGAAGATCAGGGCGCCCAACGCCCACAGCACACTGACGGTAGCCCCCGCAGCTGCGGAGCCGAGACCGATTATCGCACTCATGATGTTTCCCTCTTCCTCCGATTTCGATATTCGGATTGCTTTCCGGAAAAACCGCAAAACGACCGAGCCCTCGGAACCACAGGATGCGATCGACGAATCCCCGAACTCCGGTACCGACAGGGCTCTCGTTCGGGTGGGACTCCCCTTTCTACGGAAGCCCCGCTTTTGCAGATTAGCACCCCGGATCAATATAGTCAGGAACCATTCTCTCGAATCCGGCAGCGCTGATTGATCTAACTCTTCTATATCGCACGGCCGCGCCTTTCGGTGGCCACGACCATTCGACACGAGGGGCCGGCCCGGGCAACAGTCGTTTCCCGATTCGGAGACCGCCTCCCGACGGCCGTGTACGGTGGCGCCCGAGCTCCCGGCGGCCCATGTGCCGGAATCGTTGGAATTCTTCTCGCGGAGTAACGAACCGGATAGCAGAACTACCGGCCGAACCCGTTCGAAATTCAATTCTTCCGCTCGTCCGCAAAACGATCATCGAACTGTGACGATCAACCCTTGCGGTACATATTCGGATCGTCGGTATTCCGATATTGCCGCGGAATCGGAATCATGACCGGCTTCGCTCATTGGGCGAACAACACACGATAGTTATTCGAAACTACCGGCAACCGGATAATCCTTCGGCAGAACCGCGAAACGGCGTCGATATCAATTGCCGAAGCAGTTCTTCCGCGAGGTCGTCCGGATCGACCACGTCGGTGGATGCCGGCGTGCACGGTCCGGTGCCGGTCCTTCTGCGAAGATGGGTCCGTGGTCGATGTGCTCAACAGGAATCGCGTGGTGGTGACCGGTCGCGCCGGCGCACCCGTAGTGGTGCTCGCGCATGGGTTCGGCTGCGATCAGGGGCTGTGGCGCCTGGTGACGCCACTGCTGGCGGAACAGTTCGGTGTCGTCCTGTTCGATCACGTGGGCTCGGGAGGTTCGGACCTCGCGGCGTGGGACCCGGACCGGTATTCGACCATGGAGGGTTACGCCGAGGACCTCCGGCAGGTATGCCGCACGGTCGGCCCGGGTCCGGTGGTCCTGGTCGGCCACTCGGTAGCAGCGATGATGGGCGTGCTGGCCGCCGCCGCGGAGCCGGAGCTCTTCCGTGGCCTGGTACTGCTGGCGCCGAGTCCCCGATTCATCGACGACCCGGCGACGGGGTACCGAGGTGGTTTCAGTGCCGGCGATATCGACGAGCTGCTCGAATCACTGGATGCCAACTATCTGGGCTGGTCGGGGGCCATGGCACCGGTGATCATGGGCAATCCGCAGCAGCCTGAGCTGGCGCGGGAGCTGGAGGCCACGTTCTGCCGCACCGATCCGGAGATCGCCCGGGTCTTCGCGCGGGTGACCTTCCTGTCCGACAACCGCGACGATCTTTCGGCTGTGCAGGTCCCGACGCTGGTCGCACAGTGTTCCAATGACGCGATCGCGCCACGCGAAGTCGGCGAGTTCGTTCGTTCCCGCATTCCCGGTAGCCGGCTGGTGACCCTGGCCGCGACCGGGCACTGCCCGCAGCTGGCCGCTCCGGAGGAGACTGCCGCCGCGATCGCCGACTTCGTGGCCGACCTACCATGATGATGTGCCGCGTGGACGGTCCGGACCCGGAGCGTTCCGAGCTCGAGCCGGATGATCCCGAGCACCGCGCGGAGTTCACCGCCCTGTTGGAGGACGACGTCGAGGACCTGTACGAGAACGCCCCCTGCGGCTATCTGTCCACCTTGCTCGACGGGCGGATCGCCAAGGTCAACACGACGTTGTTGCACTGGCTCGGTTACCGGCGCGAAGACCTGGTCGGCCGCCGCCACTTCAGCGATCTCCTGACAGTCGGCGGTCGCCTGTACCACGAAACGCATTTCGCACCACTGCTGCGAATGCAGGGGAAGATCAGCGGTATCGCGCTCGAACTCCGCGCGGTCGACGGCTCCCGGTTGCCGGTCCTGGTGACCTCCACGGTGAAGACCGGCGCGGACGGACAGCCGCTGCTGATCCGTACCACCGTGTTCGATGCCCGGGAACGCCGCGCCTACGAGACGGAGCTGTTACGCGCACGCCGGGAGGCCGACCGGGAACGCGAACGCCTCCAGCGGTTGAACGCGACCCTGCAACGCACGCTGCTGCCCTCCGCGCTCGAACCGGTTCCGGGGGCCGACGTCGCCGCGCACTACCATGCCGCCTCCCCCGACGAGGTCGGCGGCGACTTCTACGACCTGTTTCCCATCTCGGCCGGAACCTGGGGTTTCTTTCTCGGTGACGTCTGCGGCAAAGGCGCTGTCGCGGCCACGATCACTTCTCTCGTCCGATACACGTTGCGCGCCGCCGCCGTGTACGACCCGGACCCCGCCGCGGTCCTGAAGCACCTCAACACCACCATGGTGCGCGACCACCGCCGGGGGCACCCCCGCTTCTGCACCGTGCTCTACGGCCGGTTCACCTTCGACGAAGGCTCCGCCGACGGCCGCGCCACGGTCACCTTGGCCTCGGGTGGGCATCCGCTCGCCATGCTGCTGCGCGCCGACGGCACCGCCGACTACCTGCACACTCCCGGCGGGCAACTGGTCGGCGTATTCCCGGACGCCGCCGTCGCCACGGTGACCTTCACCCTCGACTCCGGTGACACGCTCCTGCTGTACACCGACGGCCTCACCGAAGCTCGCGTCGCCGAGGGGTTCTACGGGGAGTCGGCGTTCCTGGCGTTCGCTCGCGACCTGGCCCCGGCATCGGCCACCCGGACCGTCGACTCGGTCACCGGACTGCTCGATGCCCTCGGCTCCGGTGTCACCGACGACACCGCGCTGCTGGCCCTGCATCTGCCGGAGCCGGATCGGTTCCGCGACCATCGCGCCGACCGAGCGACTCGGCCACCACCGCCGCGCACCCTGTGATGTCCAGCCGACGCCGGGCTCCTCACCGCCGGATTCGGATGGCACCGCAGACGGGAACCGACCACGGCAGCGCGCGCGAACACCCGATGTGCTCGTCCAGCGCGGCAGCGATATCGGCGGGCAACTCGACTGCTCGACGGTGCCGCAGGTCCACATGGACCAGCAGGATTTCCAACGTGTTGGCGAGCCGCCCACGCGCGGTATCGGCCAGGAACATCATCATGTGGACGGCTTTCGTGCTCCGCTCGAGGATCCGGCCGCCCACCGCGAACCGGTCGCCTTCGCGCAGCTCGCTGTAATACGCCAGGTGGTGCTCGGCGGTGAACACCCCCATGTGCCGCTCAGCGCGGTAGCTGTCGTCGATCCCGACCGCACGCACGAGCGCATCGGCACCCGCGGAACCCCACTTCAGGTACTGCAGAATGTTCATATGGTCGCCGCCGGCGAGTGTCTCGGCGGTGACCGTGCCGAGAATCGTCTCGGGCAGCGCCACTACCTCGTTCGCGGTGGGGAGTTCATCGATCATGCCGTGATTCTCGGAGCGCGGATACCGGTACCGGACCGAAACGTCCACTCAGCGGAATCGTGCGGTCGCTCCTCCACTGCGACCCGCATCCTCGGGAGTCGGGCAGCGCGCCGATGCCTCGCCCTCCGACTTCCGACAGGAGCCCACTCGATGACCGATCCCCAGCGCTACGACGGCCGCCGTGTCCTCATCACCGGTGCCGGATCCGGTATCGGCCAGGCCACCACGCTGCGCATACTGCGAGAAGGCGGCCGGGTGGCAGCCGTGGACATCAGCGAGACCGGGTTGGCGGACACCCTCGCCGGGTCCGGCACCGACCGGGCACGACTGACCACCTCGATCATGGATATCTCCGATGAGGATTCCGTCCGATCCGGAGTCGCGGACGCCGTCCGGCTGCTCGGTGGCCTCGACACCCTCGTCAATGCCGCCGGAATCCTTCGCTCAGCCCATTTCGAGGAGACCTCGGTTCAGGAGTTCGAGCAGATCCTGCGCATCAACCTCGTCGGCACGTTCCTGGTCACCCGCGAATCCATCGCGGCGTTGCGGGCCGGAAACGACCCGGCGGTGGTGAATTTCAGCTCGACCTCCGCGGCGTTCGCGCATCCGTACATGTCGGCCTACGCCGCTTCCAAGGGCGGTATCCAGGCGATGACCCACGCGCTGGCAATGGAGTTCGGCAAGCAGGGTATCCGGTTCAATGCCGTGCAACCGGGATCCATTTCGTCCGGGATGACCGACGGCAGCGGCGCATCCGGGCAGAGCATCGGCCCCGGGTTGCCCGCCGACGCGGATATCGCTCTGTTCGCCAAGGCCGCACCGGCCCTGCCCCTGCCGGGCGGCGCACCGTTCGCCGGGCCCGACGCGGTCGCTGCTGTCGTGTCGATGCTCGGCTCATCGGATGCCTATTTCGTCACCGGAACCGAGGTCCGCGTCGACGGCGGTTCGCATATGTGAATCACACCCGACGCCCGGCCATCGGGATGGTCGCGTTTGCGCCGCGCACCACGCGGGTAGCCGACAGAACCGGAGGTGTTACCGGGTGAAACGGCGTTTTCGCAGGTTGCGCGCACGAGTGCTGCGACGCGCCGAGGCTCGGGTCGCGGTGCGCACACTGCGGGCGGCGTGGTCGGACCAGCTGTCCGACTGGGCCGCAGCCCTGACGTACTACAGCATGTTGTCGCTGTTTCCGGCCCTACTGCTCACCGTCGCCGTACTCGGCCTGGCCGGGCCGGAGCCGACCGGTGCGCTGGCCGGCGCGGCAGGGCATCTGGGCCCGGAAGGCAGTGGGACCCTGCTCGCCGATTCGGTACGGCACCTGCAGCAGGTCCGGGCCTGGTCGGCACCCATCGCGATCGCCGGGCTGGTTTCCGGATTGTGGACCGCCTCCGGCTATATCGGGGCGTTCATCCGGGCCGCCAACGCGCTCTACGGCGTCGTCGAGAGCCGGTCCAGACCCAGAACGATACTTCTGCAGTTGTCGTTCAGCGCACTGCTGATCCTGATGCTGGTCTCCACCGGCATCGGCTTCGTGGTGACCAACGGGATGGCCGGGCGATTCGGTGGCCTCTTCGCGGGCCTGCCCTTCGTCCACGGCGCCTGGGCGATCCTCGAATGGTTCGTGCTGGCCCTGGTGGTGAGTTTCGCGCTGTCGCTGCTCTACCGGGTGGCGCCGAATGTGACCGGGCAACGGTTCCGCTGGCCGTCGGCGGGGAGTTCGATGGCGGTGATTCTATGGCTCGCCGGTTCCGCGGGCCTGTCGTTCTATGCCTCGCATTTCGACTCCTTCAACAAGGTTTACGGGTCACTGGCCGCTGCGGTCGTTTTCCTCATCTGGTTGTGGGTCACCAACTTCGCGGTCCTGCTGGGAGCCGTGGTCGATGCCCAGCGGGCTCGCCGGCCCGCACCGCCCGTAGCGAACGAAGGTGGGCCGGAGGCTCACCGAACAGCGGCGAGCGCGGTCCCGGGTCGACGGCCCGAGCGCACCGCACCGGTAGCACACGAAATCTCCACAACTGGCGCCCGTTCTCTCCACACGCGATGACTAGGCTCCCCGAGCATGGAAGAGAACGCACCGGCAGGGGGAGCGACGGCGCGGCGGATCCTGGTCGTGGACGATGAGCCCACCATCGCCGAATCGGTGGCCGCACGGCTGCGCGCCGAAGGGTTCACGGTCGACACGGCCCACGACGGGCCCGCCGCAGTTGCGGCGGTGACCACGTTCGATCCCGATCTCGTCGTACTCGATGTCATGCTGCCCGGCTACGACGGGCTGGAGGTGTGCCGGCGAATCCAGGCCGAACGTTCGGTGCCCGTGCTGATGCTCACGGCCCGCACCGACGAAACCGATCAGCTCGTCGGGCTCGGTGTCGGTGCCGACGACTACCTGACCAAACCGTTCTCGCTGCGGGTCCTCACCGCGCGGGTGCACGCCCTGCTGCGCCGGGTCGAACGCGCCGGGGCACACAACGGCACGATGATCACCGTGGTCGGCGATCTGCGTATCGACGCCGACCAGCGCCGCGTCTGGCGTGGCGGTACCGAGGCCCAGCTCACGCCGCTGGAATTCGACCTGCTCGCGCGGCTGGCCCGCCGGCCGCGGGCGGTCCTCGCCCGTGAACGCCTCCTCGAGGAGGTGTGGGACTGGGCCGATGCCGCGGGCACCCGCGCGGTCGACAGCCATATCAAGGCGCTGCGCCGAAAACTCGGCGCCGATCTGATCCGGACCGTCCACGGGGTGGGTTATGCCCTGGAGGCTCGATGAGTGAGGGTATCGCCGCACGCACGGCGGCCGGCCACCGCGACGGGCCCGGGCTCGTGCGCGGAGCTCGCCGGGCAGCGGATCGGCTGGCGGCGGTGCTACCGCGTCCGCTGGACCGGATTCGTTCCGTCAAACTCAAGCTGGCCGTGCTCATGACCTTCGCGGGCGGGCTCGCCTTCGGCTGGTTCCGGCTGCGGATCGGCTGGCTGCCGCCGATGACCACACTGGCCGCCATGGTGATCGCGCTGGTGTCCTCCCAATTCTTGGCACACGGCATCACCATGCCGTTACGTGAGATGACCGCTGCGGCCCAGCGGATGGCGCAGGGCGACTACACGAGCAGGGTGCGCGCATCCTCGCGCGACGAGGTCGGGCAACTGGCCGAGGCGTTCAACCGGATGGCCGCCGACCTCGCCGCCGCCGACCGGCAACGCCGCGACCTGATCGCCAACGTCTCCCATGAATTGCGCACGCCGATCACCGCGCTGCACGCCGTACTGGAGAACCTGGTGGACGGGGTTTCCGAGCCCGACCCGAAAACACTGGAAACCGCGCTCGCCCAGACCGACCGGCTCGGCCGTCTCGTCGCCGAACTCCTCGACCTGTCCAGTATCGAAGCGGGCGCCGTACCCCTGGAACGCGAAGAGCTGAGCATCACCGCGCTTTTCGCGGAAGTCGTGGCCGAGGCCGAGGTGACAACGGCGGGTCTGGGCCGCGGTATCCGCTTCCGCGGCACGGTCGACCCCGGCACTGCCACCGTGTACGCCGACCGGGGCCGCCTGCAGCAGGTTCTGCTGAATCTGCTGGACAACGCCGCCCGGCACGGACCGGCCGGCGGTGAGGTCCGCCTCCACGCCCGAACTGTGGGCGGCGATGCCGTCATCGATGTCGACGACGACGGTCCAGGTATCCCGCACGCAGAACGCGAGCGCATCTTCGATCGTTTCACCCGCGGCGGCAGCACCGACGGGGGCGGCACCGGACTCGGTCTCGCCATCGCACGCTGGGTGATCGATCTGCACCACGGTCGCATCGCGGTCATCGACCCCGGCTCACGGATCCGCGTGACCCTGCCGGCCACCGAGACCCGCACCCACTGACCTTCTCTTTCCCCACCCCGGCCGCCGATCGGCTCCGGGGCGATACCGCGCACCCTCAGGAGGACCGCTGTGCCCGAATCATCCGCCCCGGACGGCACCGCCGAAAGAACACCACCGACCGAACCGGCGGCGGAAACACCGGTGTCGTCGAGCTCCGCGGAATCGGCGGATACCGCGCGAGCAGCCGATACGACGGATTCCGCCGGAGCCGATGCGACCGCCGAGAGTCCCGGACCCTGCCTGCGACCGCGCGTCCCCGATGGTCCGGGGGCCGCGGAGAACCGGATCCGGACGCCCGCCCGGCCGCCCAGCCGACACCGGGTGGCCTACCCGGCGGGCGCGCTGACCGCGGCGGCGACAGCCGGACTGGTCGCGGCCGCGACCGTGCCCATCGATCGCCCCGGAATCGGTTGGCTGGCGGCAGGAGCCGGCGTGGCGGGCGCGGTGATCGCGGTCCGTCGCCGGACCGGCCGATCCTCGAACCCGGAAGCGTCCGCCCTGCCGGTCGATCGGGACCGGCTGTGGTGGGCGCTCGCGGCACTGGCATTGCTGTCGGTCGGCACCTTCCGAGCCGCCGGATGGTTGTTCGTCCTCTGTGTCGCCGCGGCGGCGGTAGCCGGATCGCTGGCGGTGGTGGGCCGGCGATCCGGCCGGGGGATGTTCCGCGACGCGGCGGCCGTCCCGCTCGCTTCGTTCGGCGCCCTCGCATGGGTCTACACGGCGCAGACAGAGTTGCGTAACGGCTCCGGGGTTCGCCGGCGGCGCCTCGGTGTCTCCGTCGCCGTCACCCTGGGGTTGCTGGTGGTGTTCGTACCGCTGCTGGCCGGCGCCGATGCTACTTTCGCCGCGCTGGTCGAAGCGCTGATGCCACGGATGGACGGGGATACCGTGGCGCGCTGGGCCGTCGTATTCCTGATCGCGGGCATCGGAAGTCTGAGCGCCGTCTATCTGCTCGCCGGGGCCGCCACCGGCGCCGGCGAACGGAAGAGCAGTCCGCCCCGGACGCTGACCCGGTCGGAGTGGGGCCTGCCGGTCGGGGCGCTCGTAGCGGTATTCGCGGTATTCGTCGGCGCGCAATTGGTGGCGCTGTTCGGTGGCGACAGCTATGTGCAGCGCACCGCGGGCCTCACCTACGCCGAATACGCGCGCACCGGGTTCTGGCAGCTGTCGACGGTCACTGTGCTCACGCTTGCCGTCATCCTGTTCGTATTGCACAGGGCCGCACGGGATTCGGCGACCGACCGCCGGTGGTTGCGTGGACTGCTGTGCGCCGTGAGCGTTCTCACCCTGGTGATGGTCGCCTCCGCCCTCGGACGGATGTGGACCTATCAGGAGGCGTACGGGTTCACCGTCCTCCGCCTGCTGGTCGGGACCTGTGAGCTCTGGCTCGGTGTCGTGTACATCCTGGTGATCGTCGCCGTACTCCGCCTCGAACTGGCCTGGCTACCCCGGGTCACCGTGGGGACCGCCATGGCGGCTCTGCTGGCGCTGTCCGCGCTGAACCCCGAAGGTCTGGTCGCTCAGGAGAATATCGACCGCTGGCAGCGCGGCGAGGAGATCGATCTCGACTACCTCGCCGGCCTGTCGGCCGATATCGTCCCCGCGCTCGATCGCCTGCCCGCCGCGTTGCGCATCGATCTCCGTGACCAGCTCGAATACCGACTCGACAGCGATACGTGGAACAGCTGGAACCTGGCCCGCGCGCGGGCCCGGTGACCGTGGCGGGCCGGGATCCGGTGGAGGCTATCCGGTCTTCCGGCCCACCGCGCCGTAGAGCGATACCTTCTTGTCGTGGCTCTTCGGATGCTCGATACCGGCATTGCGCCACCGGTGGATCACCTCGACACCGGGATCCACCAGTTCCAGCTGTTCGAAAAAGCGCGCGACCTCCGCGCGGGTGCGCGGCCGCACCGGAATCCCGCGGTCCACATAGACCTGCAACAACCGAGCCATGCCTTCGGGATCGTCGGGGCCGTCGTCGAACTCCGTCGTGACATGCGACATCGCCAGATAGGAACCCGGCGCCAACGGCGCCATCAAGGTGTTCACGATGTCGTAGACATCGCCGGGTACGAAATGCAGCAGGGCCATGAGCGATACCGCGACGGGCTGCGAAAGATCCAGCGTGGCCAGCAGTTCCGGAGCGGCGAGAATGGCCTCGGGGTCACCGGCATCGGCCTGGATATAGGCGGTACGGCCCTGATCGGAACTCACCAGTAGCGCCCGCGCGTGCGCCAGCACGATCGGGTCGTTGTCCACGTACACCACCCGCGAATCCGGCGCCAGTCCCTGGGCGACCTGGTGCAGGTTGGGCTCGGTCGGGATGCCCGTGCCGATATCGAGGAACTGGCGGACACCCTGCTCGGTGAGGTAGCGCGTGGCGTGACGCATGAACTCACGGTTCGTCCGTGCGGTCAGCCGGACCGCCGGGAAATCCTGTAGCGCCTGCTCCGCGGCGGCCCGGTCGGCATCATAGGAATCCTTGCCGCCGAGAAAGTAGTCGTACATGCGGGCCGGGTGCGCCACATCGGTGCGAAGTTCGATAGGGCCGTCGGGCACGGCGAATTCTCCTTGTGACATCGAGATCGGTACACCGCAGGTATACCCCATCCGGTCAAGCCGCCCAACATGATCCGGCAGATCGATACGGTGCAGGTACGGACGCCTGCGCCGCCGCACCGATCCGTTCGCCGACGGGTTCGCCGACGGCTCCGGTCCCCGCCGGTGACCACCGCGCGAGCCGACCGCACATCACGTATTTGACCCTGACACTGTGACAAGGTTTTCACTGAGTGCAGGAGGTGGTCCCCATCAACACATCACCCGATTCCTCGACAACACGCCTGCTCGAAGCGCTCGGTGCCGCGAACTCGTCCGTTCGGCTCCAGGCCGCTCTGGCAGCGGGCACGAACGCCGACCCCGGCCTCATCACCGCGCTCATGGCACGGTGCGCGATCGAGCCGGACTTCTTCGTGCGCGACATGCTCACCTGGGCGTTGACCCGGCTCCCGGCCGAGATCACGGTGCCCGTGCTGCGCGAAGAACTTCGATCGGAATGCGCGCAGGCGCGCAGCCAGGCGTTGCACACACTGTCCAAGATCGGCGACAAGGCAGTATGGCCGTCGATCACCCGCTCGTTGCTGTACGACACCGACGACGAGGTCGCGCGGAGCGCGTGGCGGGCCGCCGTCGTCCTCGTCCCGGAAGGCCAGGAAGCCGGACTGGCCGCGGACCTGGCCACCCGGCTCGGCCGCGGTGAGCGCGCGGTACAACTGAGCCTCAGCCGGGCCCTGGTCGCGCTGGGCGAGGTGATCGAACCCGTCCTGCGAAGCGCGGCGGCCGATGCCGATCCGGCGGTGCGGGCGCATGCCCGTGCTACGGAACGGCTGCTCCACGACCCGGAGGCCGCGTTCGATCCGGGCGCCGAGGAGGCGAAACGGATCGTCGCGCTCGGTCCGGAACGCGCTGGTGACGCCGCGTGCTGATCGGTGAGGTCGCGCGCCACTCGGGGGTGAGTACCCGGATGCTCCGGCACTACGACTCCCTCGGGCTGGTGCGGCCGACCGGCCGTACCGTGGGCGGTTACCGGCAGTACACGACCGAGGACATCAGGCGGATCTTCCACGTGGAAAGCCTGCGGTCGCTGGGGTTGTCGCTGCGACAGGTCGGCCGCGCCCTGCAGGATCCCGCCTTCACCCCGTCGGCGCTGGTGGGTGATCTCATCCGGCAGACCGAGGAGCGGCTGCGGCGGGAGCAGGAGCTGCTCGACCGGCTCCGGGCGGTCGAGCACTCCGCGCCGACCGGCTGGCAGGATGTGCTGCGTATCGTCGAGCTCCTGCACGGGCTCAACTCGTCGAGCGCCGCGCGCCGCCAGCAAACCGTCCTGACCTCCGCGGAGGAGATGCCGGTGTCCACCGATATGCTGGCCGCAGCGGTACTCTCCGAATCCGATCCCAATGTCGCCGGCGCCCTGCGCTGGGCCCTCGCGCGAGCGGGCGGTGACGGTATCGCGCGAGTGGCGGCCGGATTGTCCTCGGCGAACGGCGATATCCGGCAGCGCGCGGTCCTGGCGCTCGCCGAGATATCCGGCGACGAGGCGAATGCGGTCCTGGCGGAAGCACTCGAGAACCCGGACGCGGCGGTGCGCCGGCATGCCGCCCTCGCCGTCGGCGGGCGTGGCGATACCGCGGCGGTTCCGGTACTCGTCGGAATGGTGGTCGAAGGCGCGAACGACGTGGACGCCGCCGAGGTCCTCGGCAGCCTGGCGGTGGACGCCACGCTCGCGACCCCGATCATGCACGCACTCGCCGGTGAACTCACCGCGCATCCGGCCGACCCCGCGGTACGGATACGCCTGGCGCAGGCCCTGGCCGAGATGCCGGGCACCATAGCGCTGGCGGAACTGCGTCGATTGGCCACGGACCCCGATCCGGCGGTCTCCCTGATCGCCGCGGCGCTCGCCGGGGTACTCGAAGAACGCGCGGAAGACTGAGAATTCGCACTCACGCTCGGCCAGGGCGAAATGGGTCAGATCGCCAGACGTTTGGTGGTCCGCCGGAACGCCCAGAGCACCACGAGCGCGGCCAGCACCGTCAACGGTGTTCCCATCGCGATCTTGGCGATCGCCAGCCAGGTCGTCGAGTCGGCGAGGTACAGCCATTCCTTGACGACGAACCGGGCGCCGAACACAGCCGCTACGGCGAGGGTGGCGATATCGTGCGCGCGTAGCGTCATCGGGTCGCCTCGCCAGTCCCGCTCACCGCCGTGGACGAGTTTCCAGACCACACCCGTCAGCGGCCGCCGCGCCAGCACCGAGCTGAACGTGACGACGAATCCCGCCAGGGCCATCCAGATCCCGAGCACGAAGAAATCCTTCGCCGACCCGGTCCACGCGACGATGCCCACGGCGACTCCGATACCCAGCAACCCGCCGATCGCGGAGGAGAACCGCTCCCCACGCACCAGCCGGAACACGGTGAGTGCCGCCCCGACCGCGAGCGAGATCCCGATCGTCGGCGAGAGTGGCAACACCGCGTCGGCCGCCACGAACACCACCACCGGCAGGGTCGAGTACACGAACCCCATCGGGCCGCCCATCTGGTCGAGCAGTGTCGGCTTCTGCTCGCCGGCGGCAGTCTCGGCAGCGGGCCGCGAGGCCGGTGGCGGCGCCGGAATCGCCTCGTCGCTCTCGGTCCGGTCGAAGCGCTGCTCCGTCATGGTCATCCCGTCCTCCCATGTGGTTTTCGAGCTCCACTCCATGAAAAACGATGCCGCAACGGCATACTCAAGCCGGTGGCGAAGGCCTGATTGAAGTCGCGAACGCGGGGTACGCGGTCGGTGTCCACCCGAACAACCGACCTTCGGAGGTAGATATCGTGGCCGAGAATCGCACTGGCCCCCGGGAAGGACTGGAAGGCGCCGTCGAGGGCGTGAAGGGCAAAGCCAAGGAAGTCGCGGGCACCGTGGTCGGCAACAACGACCTGCGGGACGAAGGTATCGCCCAGCAGGACAAGGCCGAATCGCAGCGTGAGGTCGCGCAGAAGGAAGCCGAGGCCGAGAAGGCACGCTCCGAAGCCGACGTGCAGGAACTGCGGCAGCGTTCACACCAGGGTCGATAACACCGTCCTCCGCACAGCGGTCCCGCTCCGCTCGTCTCGATGACGTGGGCGGGTACAACCGGCCGACGGTGGCCGTTCCGGCCGGATGCCCGGGCGGCTACCGTCGGCGCCCCAGTCGGGCCCGCGGCCCGGCCTCACGGAGGCGAGTGGCACATCCGAGTAGCCTCGGCCTCGTGACTGCTGAAGCGGAGGGTGGTACGCAGGTCGAGGTTGTGCGGGTCTTCACCGACGCCGCCGGGCAGTGGGGCAACGCCCTCGGCATCGCCCGGGCAGGCGATGTGGAGGGAATCGATCATCGAGCACTGGCCGCGCGGCTCGGGTACAGCGAAACGGTCGTCGTCGAGCCCCCAGCGGGCGGTATCGCCCGGATGCGCATCTACACACCGGCCGTCGAACTCCCCTTCGCCGGCCACCCCACCGTCGGAACAGCCTGGTGGCTCGCCGATCAGGGCACCCCGGTCCGAACCATCGAGGTCCCCGCCGGTCCCGTGGCCGTAGCCGCGACCGACGGCCTCACCTGGGTACGGGCCAGAGCCGAATGGGCACCCGATTTCACCTTCCACGAATTCGACGACCTCGAACTCCTCCGCACGCTGCACCCCGCCGACTTCGACAGCGGGCAGCATTACGCCTGGGCCTGGACCGACCGGGCGCGCGGCACGGTACGTTCCCGGATGTTCGCTCCCGCCATGGGCATCGCCGAGGACGAGGCCACCGGCGCCGGCGCCATGGCCCTCACCGCGCGCCTCGAACGCGACCTCGAGATCATCCAGGGACAGGGCTCACAGCTGTTCACCCGGCACGACCCCGGCGGCTGGGTCCACCTGGGCGGGCGCGTGGCTCCCGATCATCCCGTCGTGCTCTGACCCACATGCGAACGACCCCCTCGAACCGAATCCGGCCATCGCGGAACACCTGAGGGACGGACAGATCCGTTCCCACACTCGGGAAGATCAGATAATCGACGTGTGTCGACGTCGTCTGCCCCGGTGAGAGCGAGGCACGAATGAGCCCCAAGGAGACCAAGCGGATCGGCGATCTCCATGAGCTCCCGGCCTGTGCGCCCGACTATTTGAAAGCTCTGCTCGCCATCTCCGAGGGAGTCCTCCACGACCAGGTCGAATTACTCGGGACGGGGAAACCGTTCGAGGTGCCCGATGTGTACGAGCTGCTGCGCGAGCAGGGGATCACCGACCCCGAGGATCAGGGGACGATGATCGACAAATACAACAAGCACAAGACCGAGGTCGACAAGGTCAAATCGGATTACCGCGACAAGGACGACGGCGTACTCGTGGAAACCTCCGACGTCAGCTCGAGGGTCAACGCTGCCTACGATGTCATCGAAACCTCGGTGGGCGAGCTCAACCTGAAAATAGACGCCGCTCGCGAGGCAGTCATCACAGCGACCGACGAGGACACAGGCGTTGTTACGAAGACACTGCCCAAAGAGTGGGAGGACATCGTGTTCACCGCGATCGGGGAAACGTTGAAAACGACGTTCGAAGAGGTAGAAGAAGTCTCGGACCAGGCGGCAGGCGCAGCACGCAAGATCACCGGCAACGAGCCGAGCTATACCCCCACATATCGGACAAACGGCAATTTTGCGCCTTCGTCGAACACCATTTCGGAATTCTCGTCTGCTTACGCTTCGGCTGGTGACGGCGGAGGCCCGGTCACCAGCACCTCGGGTGTACCGACCGTAGACCCGCCCGGTGAGGTGAAGGAGTGGATCGCTGAGGCGATCGAGGTGCTCCGCCAGAACGGCTACGACGTCAAAGACTCCGACGCTGCCATCATCGCGAAGATGATCGAGAAGGAATCCAGCAACAATCCGAACGCGATCAACCTGTGGGACAGCAACGCGAAAAAAGGAACACCGTCGAAGGGGCTGATGCAGACGATCGACCCGACCTTCAATGCCCACAAGCTGCCCGGTCACGACGATATCTGGGATCCGGTGGACAACATCTGCGCGGGCGCCGCCTACGCCATAGACCGGTACGGTTCGCTGAGCAATGTACCCGGGATCGTCAACTTGTCCGATAGCAACGCCAATACCGGATACGTCGGATACTGACCGTGTCGCTTCGACCTGCACGCCCGCTTGCTCAGCCCGTCGACAAACGCGGCTGAATTACACCACGGCATGGGATAGATCGTCGACGCTCTGACCGCGGGCCGCGTATCGACTTTCACATCGCTACGACAATTCACCGATCTCGAACCGCGCGGCGGCGAGAAGCAGGTCGGTCTCGACGATTTCATGATCATCACGTACGACGCATGAACCCGGAGACGAACCCTGCGTCATATCGACTGGCAGAGCTTCGCGGACCACGCAAATCGGTGAGCTGCCCACGTTCAGCGAGTCCACCCCCGGGCACAGGACACCGGTGTGGGTCAACCAGCGGGCTGATGGCTCCGGACACGCGGGCCCGTATGCGCGGGAAGGTGTTCGTAGCCGTGCAGGGTGAACAGCGGCCGCCGCACAGGCGGATCGGTCAACCGCAGATCCGGGAACGTCTCGAACAGACCGCGCAGCGCGTGCGCGGCTTCCATCCGCGCCAACCCCGCGCCCAGGCATACGTGGATTCCACTGCTGAAGGACAGGTGGCTCTTGGCGTTGTCCCGGGTGATGTCGAACCGGGACGGGTCGGTGAACACGGCGGGGTCGCGGTTCGCGCCGGCCAGTGACAGCACAACGGTCGAACCCTCGCGCAGCCGGACACCGCCGACCTCCAACGCGGTCCGCGTGGTGCGCGCGGTGGATTGCACCGGCGGGTCGATTCGCAGGATCTCCTCCACCGCGTTCGGCCAGAGTTCCGGTTCGGCTCGCAGCCGGTCCAGCTGGTCGGGGTGGCGGAGCAGCCAGACGATACCCTTGCCGATCAGGTTGACCGTGGTTTCGAAACCCGCCGCCATCAGCAGCGTCGCCGACGCGCACAGTTCGTGGGTGGAGAGGTCCCCCGCGGTGACCAGGCTACTGAGGACATCGTCGCCCGGTTCGACGCGCAGGCGTTCGATGTGCTCGGTGAGGTACCGGTGTACCCGCTCGGAGGATTCCATCGCCCGCTGGTGGGTCCGCCAGGAGATTCCGAGGTCCAGCAACGGGCTGATGTCATCGCCCCAGCGCAGGAACATCTCACGGTCGGTGTCGGGAAAGCCGAGCATCTCGGAGATGATGGCGATGGGCACCTGCGCGGCGTATTGCGCCACCAGATCGGTGGGCCCGTCGTCGGGGAGCGCGGCGAGGAGTTCTTCGGTGACGGTCTCGATCCGGTCGCGCAGCCGGGCGACCGCGCGCGGGGTGAAGGCGGTGGTGACCGGTTTACGCATCCGAGTGTGCTCGGGCTGGTCGATCACCAGCATCGACGGCGCGTCCACCGGGCTCGGCGGCAGGGGCCGGCGTTCCAGTGCCCGTCGCACGGGCGGCGGCGTACCGAACACGGTCGGGATTCCGACGCCGAAACGGTTGTCGCGCAAAATGTCCCGAACCAAATCGTGATCGAAGGCCGTCCACACCGGAAGCGTCCGCCGCAACCCGCCGTCGCCGCGCATCTCCTCGATCAGCGCGTACGGATTCTCGATTCCCTCAGCGCCGCAGTTCAACCGCGCGAACAGATCACCGCGCCGGAGCCCGGCTTTTTTGAACAGGAGGATCAACGCGTGATTGTTGACCCAGCGATACACGTACTGCGGTTTCATCGAGCCCCTCCATCGTCGATCCGTCATGTCCTTCGGACATCACGGATATCACAGGTCCCGCGGAGCCTGCCGGAAGGATCTCCGGTCCGCCGCGGCTGGTGAAGCATCGTTCGGAGCGTGCACATCGCCGACCGGTTCGTCCGCGCCGACCCCTCGGCGCCCGAACAGAATCGGCACGACGCACCGGCGCAAGCCGGGACGCGCTGTGGTCGTCGCCGTCCCGCCCCGAGTCGTTACAGGGACGGGCGTGCCCGACTCCTCGACAGCGGTCGATGCCGAGGGTATGCATTAGCACGTGGGTAACCGCCGAGACCAGATCAAGAGTGTAGCCGCGCAACTCTTCGTCGAGAACGGAGTGGCGGGGACCAGTGTCCGGGATATCGCCGAGGGTGTCGGCATGCTGTCCGGCAGCCTCTACCACCACTTTCCGTCCAAGGACGCGATCGCGTTCGCCATACTCAGCGATTTCCTGATCGATCTGAACTCTCGCTACCGATCGGTGCTCCCCCATGTCAACGGGATGCGCGAAGAGTTGCGCGCGCTGGTCCATTCGTCGATCGAGATCGCCGAGGCGCACCCGTACGCGACCGAGATCTACCAGAACGAGAAGTCGTATCACGGTCCCGGCGCGCCCGGGGAAATCGCGGACGCGGTCCGCGCGGCCCACACCTTCTGGATCGATGCCGCGACCAGGGCGAGTACGTGTGGTGAACTACGCGCCGGGCTGGATCCGGTCGAGTTCGCGCGAATGCTGCGCGAAAGCGTGTGGTGGTCGATCCGCTACCACCGGGACCATCTCGCCGAGCGGCGGGACGAGGTGACCGACACCGTGGTGGCGGCATTCGTCGACGGCGGCGCCGCGCCGGACTTGCGCGGGGGCGTAGGCCCGGGGAGCGCCGATCGGACGATCGCCGACCGGCTCGACCGGATCGAGCGACGGCTGGAAGAACTGTCGAATGCCCTGATCAACGAGACGTAACGGGATTCGTGGCGCTCGGGCGCACAGCAGCTCGGCGCCGGAGTCGCGGCAACCCATTGACAGACACAGTGGCGCAGGCCACACTATCGAGCATTCGCTTGGTTGAAACCAAGCGTTCGCTTGATTGGTGGTGGTCCCATGAGACGTGCCCGGGTTCTTTCCTGGGTACTGGCCGCGGCTCTGATGCCGGCGGCATGTGCCCAGGTCCGCGAGCCGGTGGACGATTACATCGTCATCGGTATGGACGAAGATTCGACCGGTCCGGGAGCGTCGTATTCGACGATCGCCGGTGATACGGTCCGCGCCACAGTGGATCGGCTCAATGCCGAAGGCGGGATCGACGGCAAACCGGTGCGGCTGGTGGTGGAGAACGACGAGAGCAGTCCGACGAACACCCCCTCGATCATCCGGAAACTGGTCGACCAGGGCGCCGCCGCCGTCATCCTCGCGACCGGTAGCGGATCGGCCCTTCAGGCCAAACAGATCTCGCAATCCACCGAGGTCGTCACCATCGCACCCACCGCACTGACCGACGCGGTCGCCGGTCCCCCGGGCAACGAGTTCGCGTATATGGTGCCCAATCCCCTGGCTCAATACGCCGACGTCTACTGCGGCGCCTTCGCGGCGCAGGGCAAGAAACGGCTCGGCGTGATAGCCGATTCCAGCCCGGCGATCGCCGGAATCCTCGCCACGCTCTCGCCGAAGCTCAACGAGTGCGTCGATGTCGTCGGCACTCAGAAGGCCGCCGTGGACACCGCCGATCTCACCGCCGGGGTCAGCCGGCTGCTCGACAGCGATCCGGATGTCGTACTGGTCGCGAGCGTCGGCGGGAATTTCGAACTGCTCGCGCAGAACACCGTGCACAGATTGGCGCCCGGCCTCCAGCGGTTCTCGCTGGCGTCCATCGGCAATCAACCCCAGTCGTGGAAACTCGCCGCGCCCGGCTCCCTCGACGGCCTCGTCTACATGGGCAGTCTCAGCGACGACAATCCGCGCACCGCGGCCCTGCAGAGCTGGTTGCGCACCGTGAAAGGCCCCGACTACTCGCTGACCGCCTACGACGCCCAAGCCTACGACTCGGTGATGCTGCTCGCGCGGGCGATCGAACTCGCGGGCACCCATACCGATCGGCACCGCCTCAACGAAGCGATGCAGCAGGTCCGTGGCCTGCCGGCGAGTTTCGGCCAGTCACCGCTCACGCTGTCGTTCGCGCCGGACGATCACATCGCCCCCGATTCGGCCTGCGGACTGGTGCTCATCGAGTTCGGAGCGCGCAATGTACCCACCGGCCCCTGGCCGCAGTACCAGCCGGAGTGCACCCCGAAAGGAGCCGGTCGATGAGTGATCCGCAGTTGTGGCTCGCCGCGGCCGAGATCGGCTGCTTCTTCGCCCTCGTCGCCCTGTCGATCTATCTGGTCGTGGTGGGCGCCTCGTTCTTCAACTTCGCGGCGGGCCCGTACGCGATGGCCGCTGCTCTGCTCGCCGGGTACGCGGGCGCCCACTGGGGGGTGCCGATCCTGCTCGGCGCGCTACTGGGAATCGCACTGGCGGTGGGGATATCACTACTGACCGAGATCGTCGTGGTCCGGCCGGTGCAACGGCGTTCCGGAGGTGCCGAACTCCCCGCCCTGGTCGCGGTCACCGCGACACTGTTCGCCATCCAACAGCTGGCGGGCACGATCCTCGGCCGGACCCCGGTCTCGGTCGCGAACCTGGTGCCGGTGCCCGATTTCCGGGTGAGCTCGGTATCGGTTCAGGGCACGACGGCCATCATCATCGTGGTCACGGTGGTGGTACTCCTCGCCACCGTCGTCTGGCTCCGGACCACCAGCACGGGTCAGCTGCTTCGGGCCGTCGGTGACAACCACGAAGCCGCGCGCATGATCGGCGTGAACGTCGCGCGGGTCCGGTTGTGGGCGTTCGGTATCTCGGGGGCCGTCGCCGGGATCGCGGGAATCGTCTTCGCGGCCAAATCCGGCGCGCAGTTCACCAGCGGATTGTCCTGGACGCTGACCGGATTCCTCGCCCTGGTCGTCGGCGGCACCGGCAAACCGTGGGCGCCGCTGATCGGCGGGCTCGCGCTCGGCTGGGTCCAGGTGTTCGGCAGCTTCTACTTCGGCGCGACCGGAAGCTCGGTCGCGATATTCCTCGTCGCCCTCGTGTTCTTCGCCTTCCGGCCCGAAGGCCTGTTCCAGCGAAAGGTGCGTGTGTGATGACCACCGCCGTGATCACGACCACCAGGCCCGCGGCCCGAACCGCGCTCGGTGAGCTGGGAATATGTCTCGCTGTCGTCGCCGTGGTGCTGCTCTGGATGGGCCCCAGCCTGTACCGCCAGGACCTCGTCTTCCTTGCCGCCACCTACGCATTGGTGGCCTTGGGGATGTACCTGCCCTTCGTACTGGCGGGCTCACTGTCCATGGCCTACAGCGCCTATGCCGCCATCGGCGCGTACGCGGTGGCCTATCTTTCGGTGAAGCAGAACCTGTCGCCGTGGTGGGGCTGGCTCGCCGGAATGCTCGTCGCCGGCGCGGTCGCCCTGGTGCTCGCGATCGCGACCAGGAAACTATCGGGTTTCTACCTGGCCGCGGTGACTCTGCTCTTCGCCATCGCGTTCGAGCACTGGCTCGGTGACGCCACCACGATCACCGGCGGTGCCTCGGGTATCTCCGGTATTCCGGTGCCGTCGCTGTTCGGCTGGGATCCGCCGCGTTACGCGCAGGTGGTGGCTGCCATCGGTTTCGTCTGTGCGATCGCGGTCATGATCGACCGGCTACGCCGATCGGCCTGGGGACTCTCGCTTTCCGCCGCCCGGGAGAACGCGCCGGCGGTACAGTCCACCGGCATCTCCCCGACGCACCTGACCGTGGTGGCGCTCACCGTCGGCGCGGCGATCGCCTCCACCGGCGGCGCTCTGTTCACCGTGTCCGTCCAAGCGGTGACGCCGGAGACCTTCGGTCTGGACCTGGTCTTCCTCGCCATCTTCATGCCGATCATCGGTGGCCGCGGCTCGGCGTGGGGCGCTCCACTCGGCGCGTTGATCGTTGTCGGTGTCACCCTGAACATGCCCGGGTACCAGGGCTCGGGTGAGTTGCTGCTGGCCGTGGTGGTGCTGGTGATCCTCCTGCTCGCACCCGGCGGCGCCATCGGCTGGGTACACCGGATCCTCCAGCGGTTCACCTCATCCCGGAATCAGAACAGGAGGTGACGACGATGTCCCCCATCGCTGCCCCGGCGCTGCTGTCGGTCACGGGGCTGACCAAACACTACGGCGGTGTCACCGCCGTGGACAATGTGAGTTTCGAGCTGCCCCCGGGCAGTGTCCTCGGCCTGGTGGGCCCCAACGGCGCCGGAAAGACCACACTGGTCGACTGCATCGTCGGCACTCAATCCCCCAGCGCGGGTGCGGTCGAACTGGAGGGTCGCGTCCTTCGTCCCGGACCCGCGGTACGTGCCCGGGCGGGGCTCGCCCGCACCTTCCAGCACCCGCAACTGGCACTGGAACTGACGCCGGTCGAGAACATCGTGCCCGGTATCGTCGGCCGGTCGATCGGTTCCTACGGCGCCTCGCTGCGCGCGCTGTTGCGCGGTCTCGCCGGCACACCCCGGGCGGTACTGGACACAGCGGCGGAGGTGGCCCGGGAGTACGGCGTCACCACCGAGCGGGTGCCCACCGGCAGTCTCGGCCTCGGCTCCCAGCGCCTTGTCGAAATCGCCCGCGCCATGGCCGCCGACCCCCGGGTCCTGCTCCTGGACGAGCCGTTCGCCGGCTCGGATACCGAAGGGATCGCGGCGATCTCCCGCGCTGTCCGTCAGGTCCGCGATGCCGGACGTTCGGTGGTCCTGATCGATCACAATGTCGACCTGATCGCCGAACTCGCCGATTCGGTGGTGCTGCTCGCCGACGGCGCGGTGGCCTTCACCGGCAGCCCGCAGGACTGTATGCGCAGCACCGAGATGCGCTCCGTGTACTTCGGCACCGATCCCGCCGAGGAGGCCCGATGACGCGAAACCTACGTAAACCCTCCAGCATCCGCGGACCGCACGCACCCGCTTCGAAGGAGACTCCATGATCACCACCCAGGGGCTCACCGTCCGGTACGGCGGTGCCGTCGCGGTCCGGGATGTGGCGCTCGAAGCCCGCGCCGGGGAAGTCACGGCGCTGGTCGGGCCGAACGGTGCCGGAAAGTCGAGTCTGCTCTCCGCACTGTTCGGCAGTACACCGGCAACCGGTGCGATGGCCCTCGACGGCACCGAACTCGGCAAGGCTCCGGCCCAGAAGCGGCTCCGCGCCGGAATCGCGTTCGTCCCGCAGGGACGGCAACTGTTCCCCCGCCTGACGGTACGCGAGAACCTCGAGATCGGCGCCCGCCTGCTCGGCGCCCGAAACGACGCTCTCGGTCCGGCTTTCGAGCGATTCCCGATTCTGGCGACCCGTTCGCGGCAACTCGCGGGCGTTCTCTCCGGTGGCGAACAACAGATGTTGCTGCTGGCCCGGGCTCTGCTGGGCCTTCCGCGAGCATTGTTGCTCGACGAGATGACCACCGGACTCTCACCCAAGATATCCGGCGAACTGCTCGACCATGTCCGCGAACTGGCGGATTCGGGCATCACCGTGGTCGTCGCCGAACCGGCACTGCACCGCGTGTCTCGTATCGTCGACCGCGGGTATGTCATGATCCGCGGCTCGCTGTCGGAGCCGAAGAGCGACGCCGCCGAGCTCGACACCGCCTATCGAGCGTCCATGGGGATGCTCGAGGAAGCCCTGTGATGCCACGAGCGCACCTCGCCGATATCGCCGGCGCACCCGAGTTCACGGCGGACCCGGAGGCGTTCACCGGCTACTCGGTCAGCGACCTGGTCCGCCATCGGGCCGCTACCCGCGCCGACGATCCTGCCTACATCAGCCCGTCCGGGATCACCACCTGGGCCGGGTACGACGAGCTCGCCGACCGGATCTGCGCAGCACTGCGCGCGCTCGGGGACATCCCCGCGGCAGCGGTGTACCTGCCCGATACGGTGGAGTTCCATGCCGCGCTGGTCGGCGCCTACCGGGCCGGTGTGCTGGCCGTCGCCGTCGGTGCGCGATCCGGTCCGGCGGAACTCGCTCATCTGATGTCCGCGTCCGGTGCGACCGTGCTGGTGACCACCAGCGACAACCGGGGCCGTCCGGTCACGGAGCTCTTGGACGAATTGCGCACGCGCGATGCCACTCCCGGCCGGCTGGTGCTCGTCGACGGAACCGGCGTCGCCACGGTGACCACCGGCGAGGGCGAACCCGCGGTGCGCAGCCGTCCCGCGGGGTCGGCGGAATTCACCGTGGACGATATCTGCCTGCTCAACAGCACATCCGGGACGACAGGCCGGCCGAAACTGGTGATGCAGACGCAGCGGAGGTGGAGCACTTTCGCGGCGATCGCCTGCCGTAACGCCGCAATGCACTCGCAGGAGGTCGTCGCCGCGTTCGTGCCCGCTCCCTTCGGTTTCGGGCTGTGGACCTCGCATTTCCTGCCCGCGCTGCTGGGCCGCCCGGCATTGGTGATGCCGCGGTTCGACCCCACCGTCGCCATCGATCTGATGGCCGAACACCACGCGACGATTCTCGCCTGTGTGAGCACCCAGTTCCGGATGATGCTGCAGCTCCCGGACCGGGCGACGGCACGTGCCGAGGCGCTGCGGGTCATGTTCACCGGCGGTGAGGCCGTACCCTACGCCGAGGCCGAACGTTTCGAAGAGGCCACGGGGGCGCTGGTCCTGCAGTTCTACGGTTCCAACGAAACCGGAGCGGCGAGCGCCACCACAGTCGACGACGACAAGCCGACCCGGCTGGGCACCGGTGGCCATCTCATCGGTGAGATGAACGTCCGGATCGTCGACGACGGGACGGGTGACGGTGGTCCGGGTGTCCGGCGCGGGCAACCGGCGGTGCGTGGACCGCTCATGTCCCCCGGCTACTGGAACGACGACGCGGCGAATACCGAACTGTTCACCGAGGACGGGTGGATCCTGCTCGGCGATATCGTGGAGGTCGACGCGACCGATCGGCTGCGGGTGGTGGGCCGCCTGGCGGATCTGATCATCCGCGGCGGTAAGAACATCTCCGCAGTCGAAGTGGAGGATTTCGTCCGGGAGCATCCGTCGGTGGAAATGGTCGCGGCGGTCGGGGTGCCGGATCCGATCTTCGGCGAACGGCTGTGCGCGGCGGTCACCTTGGCCCCGGAAGCCGGTCCGCTGACACTGACGGAGCTGAACGCGTGGCTTCGCGGGCAGGGAATCACCCGGGAGTACCTACCCGAACGCCTGCGCGTGCTCGACCGGATGCCCCTGGCTCCGGGCGGGAAGATAGCAAAAGCTCAGGTCAAGCAATTGGTCGAGCTCGAGACAGGAGAGGCCGATGTTTGACGATACGACCGGCGGCGATCTCGGCGGCCGCACCGCGATCGTGACGGGTGCCGCGCGCGGACAGGGTCGCGCTGTCGCGCGGATGCTCGCCCGGCGCGGTGCCACCGTCCGGCTCGCCGATCTGTGCGCGCCCGGCGATACCGCCCCTTACCCGCTGGCGACGCGAGACGATCTCACCGAGACGGCCCGGCTGATCGAGAACGACGCCGGAGTGTGCTACTCGTCCGTACTCGACGTCCGGGACTCCGCCGCCGTCACATCCTTCGCCGATGATGTCGCCGCGGAATCGGGATGTATCGATATTCTCGTCACCTGCGCCGGCATCGTCGGATTCGGGCCGACCATCGAACTCACCGATGCCATGTGGGCCGATATGCTCGCGACGAACCTGACCGGAACTTTCCACTGCGTCCGGGCGGTCCTCCCCCATATGCTCCCCGCCGGGTCGGGCCGGATCGTCGCCATCTCGTCGATGAGCGGACGCCAGGGAACCCCGAACCTCGCCCATTATTCGGCGTCGAAATGGGGCGTGATCGGGCTCGTCAAGTCCGTGGCACTCGAATACGCGGAAAGCGGGGTGACAGCGAATATCGTGTGCCCCACCAATGTGGATACACCGATGCTGCACAACCCGGCTCTGTATTCGTTGTTCGCCCCCGATCTCGAGAACCCGGCACGAGAAGATGTCGAGGAACGCTACGCGCGGATGAGCCCCATGCGTATCCCATGGTGTCCACCCGAGGCGATCGCCGACGCGGTCGGCCATCTGGTCGGTGAATCCGGACGTTATGTCACCGGATCGGTGCTGGATGTAGGGCTCGGCGCGACTGCCCGTATGCCGTGAAACCTGGTCGAGTCGTGATCGCGGTCAATTGCGCCGGATCGGGCACGCGATCAAGACCGTCGGCAAACAGGGCGCGTTCCCGCCTGCCGATCTCACCGAGGTTCGGCCAGGCCGCCGCCCGACGGCGGTCCGGCGGGACGCCGGGCGCTGACGGGCTGACCGCGGGCCGAGTTGTCGGGTGGCATCGATAGTCTGCCGGAATGGTCAGAACGGATCCGGCACTGCGGCGACTGCTGCGCGAAACCGCGAAGTTGCTACAACCGTACGGCTTCGACGGCACCGAGGCCCCCTGGGTGCGAGTCGAGCCGGACGGCGTCGCGTCCGTCGGGCGCACCCGAGTGTCGCGTACCTGGGCCGACGGTCAGCAGGTCCTGAAGTTCGGCCTGCATCTCGATGCCACTCCCAGGGCGTGGTGGGAATTCGGCAACTGGCGCAACGCACAGCACGGGCTGCCGCCGATACCGCTCGAGAAGGCGAGCGGCCCGGATCTGATCGACGACCACGGTCTGCCGGAGCAGCTCACCCGGCCCTGGTCCCTGCGGGTCGATCCCGGCCAACCGAGCGGGCACGCCCTGCAGGCCGATATCGACGCCATCCGCGCCGAACTGCCCCGGCGGGTCCACGCCTACGCGCGCCGGGCGATCATGCTGGCCGAGCCCGAGCGCTACCTCGACGAACTCCTGGCTCAACCGGGCGAACGGATCGGAACGCGAGAGGCGATCGTCGTCCTGCTCGCCGACCGCGGACCCGGGCCCGAACTCGACGAGGCGATCGATCGGCTCCGGGCCTGTTTCTCGCACCGAACGGCGTCCCCCTTCGCCGAAGAGGTCATCGCGTTCGCGCGGATCAGGTCCACCGCCATCGTCTAGCTTCAGGAGGCCGAGCAACTATCCGCCGGGTCTCGCGGTCGGCTTCGCCGGGTCGAGCGAGGTGCGGCTGACACTGCAACGGCTCACTTGGATCTCGAGCTGGTCGAGTGCTACTGCATGCGGATGCGCTGCCCAGCGGAAGCACCGCGACGACGGGTGACCTATGCGGATGCTCGCTCCAGTTCGCCCGAAACATGAACGCGAAGGTGCTCGCGTAGACGACGTGCAGCGCCGTGCGGGTCCGGCTGCCGAACCACGTTGTGCTCGCTGAAACTGGGAAGCGGCCTCAGTCCGACGTACTGCTGCGTGAGGTGGAACGCGCTGAGCACGTCGTCGACACCAGGTAGTTGCGACCTCCGCAGGCCGCCACGACCATAGGCAGGGCCGGGCCCGAAGAACTTTCCGTACCTCATAGACGTCGTCGACGTATCTCTTGAGGCTTGGCGGGGTCGCGAACCGGGACAGAGCACGTGAGGATTGAATCGACCGATGGACGACGCCGATGCGCAAGCACTCAACCAAGCGATCCGGCTCCTGAGCCTGCGTCATCGCGCCCGCGCTGCCGAACTCTTGGCTCCGCTCGGACTCAGCACCGGCCAGGAGGCATTGCTTCTGCAACTCTCGCACTCCGGAGCGACGATTCAGGCACAGCTGAGCAACGCACTGGGTTGCGAACCGCCGAGCGTAACCGTGATGATCCGGAAACTCGAGGCCAAGGGCCTGGTCCGACGGGGTCCATCGCCTATGGACAAGCGCGCGACCCTGGTCGAGTTGACCGATGACGGCCGGACCCTGGTGGGAAAGCTCGGAGTGGTCTGGCGTCGACTCGCCGATGAGACCGTCGCCGGCCTCGACGAAAACACCGCTTCCGAACTCCCCGGTCTCCTGATGACCCTCACAGGAAACATCGACAGCCGCTACCGGGTCGAATAAGACGACCGACCTCAGATGCGCTCGTCGTCTCAGCATCCGCCCAGACGGCGGGCTGCCGAAACTGCATGCGATCGACCGCGACCGGGATCAGCGGCGCAACAACCGTCGCATCCGGGCACGCACCCGAGCGAATCGCGATTCCGGCTCCGCGAGTTCGACGGCCTCCTCTGCGGCCACCGCCTGCGCGAAACGGGCCTGCAACTGCTCCCGGACCTCGTCCGGAGTGTAGGCGCGACGGCGGCGTTCGGCGCGCACCACCACCACACCCGTGGCCACCACACCGGCAGCTCCCGCCAAACCCAATACCTTCCACCACCTCATGCGCATAGGCTACTTCCATGGCGGGTGCGGATCTCGATCTCGACCGGGCTGTCGAGATCACCAGGACAGGCGATATCTGGTTGTTCCGTGGGCATTCCACGGCCGACCGGATGATCCGGATGACGACCAACAGTCCGGTCAACCACGTGGGCATGTCGGTGGTGATCGACGATCTCCCCGCGCTGATCTGGCACGCGGAACTCGGTCGGTCGCTACCGGATATGTGGTCGGGCAGCGCACACCGGGGCGCCCAGTTGCACAATCTGCGCGACGCGGTGATGGTCTGGGCGAACCGGTACGGCCAGCAGGCCTGGCTACGGCAGCTGGAGCCGCCCGCCACCCGGGAGATGGAGGACGGCATGCTGCGCACGGTCGCGCGGCTCGACGGCACACCTTTCCCGTCGACGGCGGCACTGGCCGGACGCTGGTTCCGGGGGCGGGTCCGCCTGCCGCGCCGCCGCTCCCGCCCGCCTGCTGCCCGGGAGGTGGAGAACGCCTATTGCGCGGAGATCGTGGCGGCCACCTACCAGGCCATGGGGCTGCTACCGGACACCCGAAGCCCCGACTGGTACGACCCGGGCCGATTCTGGAGCGGGGATCGCTTGCGGCTCAACGGCGGTCATACTCTCAGTGGCGAGATCGCCGTACACGCACCGCCCGACCCGGCGAACTGATCGCCGCCGGGAACGGCCGGCCGCACGCGGATCGCCCGAGTGCTAGCCTGCGGCGCGCTGATAGGCGTCCAGCACGGCACCGGGGATACGGCCGCGGTCGGGGACCTCGTGCCCGTTGCGCCGGGCCCACTCCCGCACCATTTTCGCCGATTGCGGCCGGTCCGGTGTCTGCCCCTTCACGCGGCGCGTCCTGCCGACTCTGCGCGCGAACGGTATCCATTTGTCCAGGGCAGCGCGGAATTCCCGCGCGTTCACCTCGGAGAGGTCGATTTCGTACAGCAATCCGTCGACGCCGAACGGCACCGTCTCCGCCGCAGCGGATTCGCCGTCCAGATCATCGACCATCGTGACAACTACTCTGCGCGCCACACCCACGTCCCTTCACTCACTAACACCACCGGCCGACCCGGCACGCGACACCGTACTGGCCCCACCCCTCAATAACGCCTCAGAAACGCTGAGAAACCAATGAGAAAGAGGCACTTGGACTCTCGTCCGACAACCGATGCCCCCGGCCGTGCACGGGCGCGGGTGCCCGGCCGGACCGGGAACATGTCGACGCCGTCGTTTCCGGCGGTGTTCCCCACCACCGGTCGCGATGGCCACCACCTCGGCGGATATCCGCCACAGCCGGGCGATCGATCTCGCATGCCGCGGCGGCTCCGTCGCGACTCGACCTCCCGGTGTCGGCATCGTGACGGCCCCGCCGGGCTCGGACGAGTCGGCAGCGGCTCGCCGGCCGATATCGCCGATCAAGCTGTGGGCCGGCCACCGATGTCCGGGCGGGCCTGCGCCTTCAGGAAACGGAACATCCGGTCGGCCGCCTCGTGCGCGGTATGCCCGTCCCACACCACCGGCACCTGCCGTTCGGGTATCCGGAACAGGCCCCAGTGCCGAATCCGGTAGTGGTTCGCGATCTGGCCCGTCGGCAGAGTCGCGTACACGACGAACCAGCCACCGCCGAAGCAGAGTTCGCCGTCGCTGTGCCGGATGCTCTTGTGGACGTCGTACCGGCCGCCACCTGCCCATTCGTTGAACACGAGCGCGTTGTACAACATCCGGTAGCGGTACAGCTCGGCGAATGTGTGGACACCGTCGCTGATGTTCTGGTCGGTCTCGAAGTACACGCCGCCTCCCGGTGATCACTGTGATATTCGGACGGATACCCGGTCCGGCTACGATTCGACGCGATGCATATCGATTCGATGCTCGATTCGCTGGCCGGACTTTCGGTGGGGGACGCGCTGGGGCAGCAGTTCCCGGTCATGCGACGGTCCCTCACGCAACTCCGGGCAGGTGAGCTGCCCACCGAGCGGCCGTGGGCGTGGACCGACGACACCGAAATGGCCTGCAGCGTAGTCGCGGAACTCCTGCGCAACGGCTCGATCGATCAGGACCGGCTGGCCGCCGCTTTCGCGCGCCGGTTCCAGCCGCACCGCGACTACGGATTCAACACCGTCGGGGTGCTGCGCCGGATCGGCGCCGGTGCGCACTGGCGGGACGTGGCGGGAGCGCTGTTCGAGAACCAGGGATCCCGCGGCAACGGTGCGGCCATGCGGGTCGCACCGTTGGGCGCCTTCTACGCGGGCGATCCCGGAAGGGCCGCCGCCGAGGCGGCCAGGTCGGCGGAGGTCACGCATATGCATCCTGAAGGGGTCGCCGGTGCAGTGGCGGTGGCGCTCGCCGCCGCCGGGGCCGCCCGCGCTCGCCTGGCCGGAAACCGGCCCGGCCCCGCGGAATTCGTCGATTCCGTACTCGGCCATCTCGGCGACAGTGAGACGCGTGGGCTGATCCGCCGGGCGCGGTCACTACTCGGCGCCTCCACACAGGAGGCCGCGAATGAGCTCGGTAACGGCTCCCGGGTCACCGCACAGGACACTGTCCCGTTCACGATATGGGCAGCGGCGACACACCTGGGCGATTATCCGGCCGCCGTCGCCACCTGTATCGAAGCGGACGGCGATATCGACACCACCGGGGCCATCGTCGGCGGAATCGTCGCCGCCCACACCGGTGACCGCCCCGGAACCGGGGTGCCGCAGTGGTGGCTGGCCGCTCGGGAACCGTTACCCGGCTGGTTCGACCCGGACCGCCGGCCACCTCGGCCCAGCAGGTTCGCCCGCGTACGCCGCCGACTGGCCGGCCCGTCGTGAGGGAGGGGCGACCGTCTCGGTCTGTCGACGACCCTTGTACCCACATGTCCGGGAAGCGGTTCGGGACCGACCGGACCGGCGGGTCAGTGGATGTGGTCCTGCCAATCCGCCGGAACCCGGTCCTGCGGCCCCGGCACGGTCTGGGTGCGCGGATGATCCCGGGGCGGAGCGAGTTCCGGTCCCGCACCGAACATCTCACCGGACCGGTAATCCCAGAACCAGTCCTCCCCCGGTTCGAAGCTCTGGACGAACGGGTGCCCGGTCGCGGCGAAATGGGCAGTAGCGTGCTGGGCGGGGGACGAATCGCAGCATCCGATATGCCCGCACTGCGCACAGCGCCGCAGATGCACCCACCAGCCCCGCGCCGCTTCACACTCGACACATCCCGGGCCGCTGGGCGGCACGGCCGGGTCGATGCCTTCGATGGCCTGAGACATCATCTACCTCCGCGACTCGCGACGAACCGGTGACAACGCGGACCGCGTGATGACGCGGGTAGCGCGGGGCCGACAGCGAGCTTTCCGAGCCGTACCGGCCACGATCGGTGACCCTACCGCGTCCGCGGGGCCGATCGGCCCCGCGCAGGCGAATCATGCGAGGTCGTGTCCCGCATCGCCGGATACGAGCAGCCGGCGACGGCCACACTCATCCGCTTACCCGGCATCTCCGTCGCCGCGTCCCGTTTCACCGGTTACGACTCCGGGTAGGCGACTGTCGATGCCGATGCGGAAGGAGAAGGGCCGATGCGGAAGGAGAAGGGCCTATGCGGAAGGAGGAGGTAGGTATGGCGGATAGGCGAGCCCACGGTCAGGCATGCAGAACCTCCGACGGTGGGCGCCCGTAGTGGTTGCGGTAGGCGATGGCGAAACGGCCCGGGTGGGTGAACCCCCACCGGTAGGCGATGGTGGCGACGGTCTGTCCGTCCCCGGCCCGCGCGGCCCGCAGATCCTCGTGGGCGCCGGCCAGGCGCAACCGCCGCCGATACCGCAACGGCGTGGTGCCGAGGTGACGGCGGAACGCCAGCTGCAATGCCCGGGGCGTCACGAATGCCGCGGCCGCGACCTCGGTGATCGTCACATCCTCGTGCAGGTGGGACTCCAGGTAGGCGACGGCACGACGCACCGTTTCCGGGTGGGCGTCGCGGCGGTCGGTGGCGGCGGGCTCGGTCACCGCCGTGGTGGGCATGGTCGCGAGAACGGTCGCGGCCAGGTAATCGGCGCCGGTGGCCGCCAGCAGTGGGCTGCCGACGGTCGCCGGGTCGGTGGCGACGCGTTGCAGATGAGTGATCACCGCGGTGAGCTGTCGATTCGCGGTGGGGCTCACCGGCCGGCGCCCGCTGATACGGACGGGTCGCGTCGAGCCGTTCGTGGCCGCGAGACGGTCCAGCAGCTCCGGTTCGAACATCGTGATGTCGTAGCGCGAGGAGCGAACCACCCCGGAAAACGGCAGGTCGTGCGGGGTGAGCAGACCGGAATCGCCGGGGGTGAAGACGTTCTGTCCCGTGTTGTGGTAGTTCTCCTCGACCGCACCGGAGTGCACGGTGACCAGGCAAACCTTGTTCAACGGGTCGGCGTCGTAGGCCATATCGAATCCCAGGTCGAGCCGATCCAGGCTGACGGGGCCGAGCATGTCCCGGCGGATGCGGGTGCGCACGCTGCGGGGGCTGTCGTTGCCGATCTCCATGTGGGTGTAGGCATCGTTGAGGAATTCCTCGGTCGCGCCCAGATCCTCACTGTCGAACACCAGACTCCGCATGACCAGCCTCTCCGGTCGATCCAACCCACCGCCGAACCTCAGAAATGTGGAACGGCGGCCATTCTCTTCTACGACACCATGTGCGCTCGTCCGGATCAACCGGGGCGGCGAACGCAATGGCCCGCCCCACACCGCGACCACCGCAGACTCGACCCCGGCACGGACCCGATGCGCCCCTACTCACAGTCCGGATAACGAAGCTCTTCCCCCGAAAAGCGTTCACATAACGAAGAAGACCCGCCCGTCCTGATTGCCCCCACCCGAACGCGGTAGCCCGGGATCGTCGCCCTCCCGCGGCACATTTCGCGCGGAGGTAACGGAAAGCGAGGTTCTCGATGACGACTGTGGCCGCATACGACGCCCCCACCACCGCACACCGCGCCAACCGCGGGACCGACAGCTACGACGGGATCGAACCGCTGTTGGAACAGCTCGCGACAATGGACGCCGCCGACCCTCGGCGTCCGGGGTTGCGGGAGGTGATCATGCGCCGATGCCTGCCGCTGGCCGATCACATCGCCCGCCGGTTCACCGGCCGCGGCGAGAACTACGAGGATCTACACCAGATCGCCTCGCTCGGGCTCGTGCTGGCCGTCGACCGATTCGACGCCACCCGGGGATCGAGCTTCGTGGCCTTCGCCGTTCCCACGATCATGGGCGAGGTCCGCCGCCATTTCCGGGATCACACCTGGGCGGTCCGCGTCCCGCGGCGGGTCAAGGAAACCCAGGTCGCCCTCGGGCCCACCATCGAACGCCTCAGTCAGCAGCTCGGCCGGACGCCGACCGCCCTCGATATCGCCGTGGAGATGAATCTCGATCTGAACGAGGTCACCCAGGCCCTGCTGGCCGGGAATGCCTACCGCACCGATTCACTGGACGCCTCGGCCGAGCAGAACGACAGCAGCGGGGTATCAACGAAGAACACCGACACCCTCGGCGACGAGGATCCCTCCTACGAGCTCACCGAGAACGCGCTCACCATCGCACCCCTGCTGCAGGATCTGCCCGCGCGGGACCAGCGGGTGCTGCATATGCGGTTCTTCGAGAACCGGACCCAAGCCCAGATCGCCGCGGAATTGAACGTGTCGCAGATGCAGATCTCCCGCATCCTGACCCGGACACTGGCCACCCTGCGCGAACGTGCTCTGCGTGATTGACCCACCCGAATCCGGCGCCCAGCACGCCGCTCGCCGGGAAGGTCGCGCGGGATCGAGTGACGATTCGCCACAATCCTCAGTGAGCGTCCGGGAACTTCGGTCATGCTCAGGCGAGTCGGCGTGACATGGTCATGATGGTGGCGATGTAAACCATGGCTTCGTGGTGGTCGGGGCGGGTTTCGTAGTCGCGGACACAGCGGCGGTGTTTGCTGATCCAGGCGAAGGTTCGTTCCACGACTAAGAGGGTGTCTTATGTGGAGAGTTTCTTGTAGCAGGTGAGCGCGGCGGCGAGTTGGAGAAATGCTGCGAAGAGACGGCCGTGGCGTTCGTAGCGGATCGTCAACCGCCGATATCCGGTCAACCACGCGATCGTGCGCTCGATCTTCCACCGATGACGGCCCAGCCTCAGGGGATCCTCGATCCCACGACGGGCGATACGAGGCACTATCCCGCGAGCGCGCAGCCAGCGGCGATGGACGTCGTAGTCGTACCCCTTGCCCGCACGCAGCTTGGCGGGTTTGCCACGGCGCGGGCCACGCACCGACCGGACCCGCGGAATCGAGGCGACCATCGATTGCAGCATCACCGAGTCGTGAGCATTCCCGGCGGAAACACCAGTGACCAGCGGGATCCCGTTCGCATCGGAGACGACATGGAGTTTCGATCCCTTCTTCCCGCGATCGACCGGACTGCGACCGGTCAGAGATCCCCCTTTTTCTTCCGTATCGACGCTGCATCCAGGTTCGCCGCACTCCAGTCGAGCTCGCCGGCGGCTCCGAGCCGGTCCAGTATCTCCCGATGCAACGCATCGAACACCCCGGCATCGGCCCACACCATGAACCGTCGATGCGCGGTCGCACGCTCACCCCGAACGACGGCGGCAGGTGCCGCCACGCGCATCCGCTGGTCAACACGAACACCACCGCCGTGAACACCGCCCTCTCGTCCACCGGAGCGGTCCCACCACCCTGCGGTCTGGGCGTGAACTCCGGCAGCAACGGTTTCACAATGTCCCACAACGCATCCGGGACCAGTCTCTCAGCAAACCTGTCGACCACGGATCACATCATGCCGGACAACGAATTACACCCACGTAAGACACCCTGTAGTAGATCGTCATCGACAAAAGCCATCAATAAACTGACCTCACGTCGGGGGACTTCGGCGGTTGATCAGGCTCTCGAATGGAGCCGTTTCGCATGTCGAGCGTTCGAGTCGAGACCCACGAGGGCGGGTCGTCCTACCCGCGAATCCTCTTTCGCGTCGTGAACCCCCGAACCGGAAAGACCATCCAAACCTCCGAGTCGTTCATCGATCACGACGCCGCGCTCGCATGGAACAGGATCCTGGACAAGGTCGGCGCCGAGAAGGCGTGCGAGATCCTCGCCTCCGGGCAGGCCGCGCGGGCGGTGAAAACCGTTACCCTGCGCATGTTCACGCAGGACGCCGAGCCCGCACGACAGCTCACTCCAGCGGCGCGCCGTAACTCGCCGAACGGAGCGCGGTCGGACGCGCAGACCGACTCACGTTCACGATGCCGGCCAGTAAACACATCAGCGCAAGCGAAATCCACCCCGTTGGACCAGGTCCCAACAGTGACAGCAAATAGCCGGCGGCGAGCGAGCCCAATGCCGCCGCACCGTTGGTCATCAGTCCCATCGCCGCGACGGCGCGGCCGAATACTTGCTCAGGGATGACTTCGACTTGATAGATCGTCAACGCCACACTGCACGCCACGCCGATGCCGCCGATGCCGCCCGAGCATAGTGCGAGTACGAAGGCGTTGTCGCTCACTGCGATCGGGATGAGCAGCACCGTCCACACACACAACCCGGTGCGATAGATCAGTGCGGCAGGGAAACGGGTGGTGATCCGGGCTGCCACCACAGCGCCGAGGATTCCGCCGACGCCTGCGGCGGCGAGCACGACGCCCGCGATCCAAGCCGGACGTCCGTCATAAGTCAGTTCGAACAGGATCAGCAAAAGCACGATCTGAATGATCATGTTCGACAGTGCGGCGACCGTTGTCGACAGACGCAGTAGCGGTTCATTCCATACGACGCGTACGCCCGCAGCAATATCGCGTATGCTCGGCCGCGCCCGGGGCGCCACCGGCGTCGCAGGCTGCTCGCGGCGGATCAGCGATAGGGCGACCAGACAGTACAGATAGGAGGCGGCGTTGACGGCGAACGGCAGCCAGCGCGCCAGCCCGTAGATCGCGCCGCCCGCGGCGCGCCCGATGAGCAACGCGATCGGCTGTTCGGACTCGAGGAACGAAAAAGCTGCCTTACGTTGAGATTCGGGCACGACATCACGCACCGCACCGACCTCGCAGATTTCGATGAAGACGTACACGGTGCCCTCGAGGAACGCGGCGACGATGATCATCAGCGCGAGCCCCTGTGGATCGGCGACGACCGCCGCCGTCACCACGCATGCCGAGAGGAGCCCGACCAGCTGGCAGATCCGGAGTACGCGGATCCGGTCGTAGTGGTCCGCCACCACACCGGCGGCGGCCTGGAAGATCAGATTCGGTGCGCTGAGCGCGAATCCGGCCCAACCGGCGATGGTGGGGGAATGGGTGAGCGCCAAGGCGAGCAACGGCGTGGCGATGCGGGTGCAGTGAAATCCGATCAGCGACACCGCATTTCCCGACCACAGCAAGGCGAAGTTCCGATTGCCGCGCAGTCCGGGGTCAGTCATGGTCGAGCTCCTGTGAGGTCCGGAGAGCTGGCCGAGGCAGGTGGTGTCAGGCGGGCGTGTGGCTTTCCGTGCCACTGATCGCCAGTGCCGCTTCGAAATCGGCGCGCACCCGCGATTCGATGTGTGTGATGAGCTTGGTCAAGTCCGCGCAGTACACGGACCGGTTGCGGAAGCCGGCGCCCTCCCGATAGCGATGCACGTAATGCCCACCGCCGCAGACGGTGTGGATCGGGCACGCGAGACAGGTATCGCTCAGCGCGGCGGCGCCGATCTGACGGGCCACGATCGACGGATCCGACAGCGCCACATCGAACATGTTGCCGCTGCCCCGAACCGGAATTCGCGCGGCACCGTCGAACACCGACTTCAGTTGGTCGACCTGTTCGAGCGAGCCATCGGGTTCGATGGTGGCCGTGCGGATCGGCGACAGTCCGACGGATTCCGAACCCGCCTGGCCGCCCAGCAGTAGCTCGATGATGTCACCGAACAACCGCACACTGGTTTCCCGTACCGGTGCGCCATACCATCGGTCGAAAACCGTGATCAGCCAGTCGGCATACGGCGTCTCGGCGGAGTCCGGTATGCGACCCGGTGGTGGCGTCGTCCAATTGCCGTGGGGAAGAAGGAAATCAACTGCCGGCGGCGCAAAGGGAAGCATTGCCTCGTAGGTCTGCACGGGGTCGTTCCTCACGTCGACGGTGCACAGCAGTCCTGAGAACAGATGCCGCCGGTGCGGAGGCATCAGCTGCTCCAGTCCGGCAACGACACGGGCATAGCTACCGCGGCCGGCACGATCGAGCCGATGCCGGTCGTGCTCCGGTTCTCCGCCGTCGAGGCTGACACCGATCTTGACGTTCCACTGGTCGCAGATGCGCAGTACGTCGTCGTTGATCAAGACCCCGTTCGTCTGAATTCCCAGGCGCACCTCAACAACCGGATCCAGGATCTCCCGGGCGGTCCGTGCGAAGTACTCCAGATCGCTTGGCCCGACCAGCAGTGGCTCCCCGCCGTGGAAAACGAGGTCGAGCACCGGCAGTCCGAAGTGGACCGCGTGTTCCTTGATCTTCTGGCAGGCGCCGAGGAAGATCTGCCGACTCATCGCCTTCGGCTTGGACCGCCAACTCTGATCCGCCATCTCGTACATGTAGCAGTAGTCACAGGCCAGGTTGCAGCGGCCGTGGATCTTGACCACGAACTCGTAGAACGGCAACGGCCGCCACCCGTCACGCTGTAGTGCGGAGAATTCCGATGACCAACCATGCCAAGGCAATTCACAAGGCTGTTGCTCCATCAGTTCTGATCCTCTCGTTGTGATGCGCGACCGCTGGCACTCGGTGCGGCGAACCCGTGGACGGCTCCGCGCGTCGGCACGTCCACGGGTCACGCACTTGTCCGGACTACTCGGCGGGGGCGAGGAAGGAGCTGAAGTTGCTCCGCTTTCCGGCACGCGCTTCGTTAAGGTGTCGCTGCAGTGCCTCACGCAGGGCGGGTCCGGCGGCACCCATCAATGCCTCCGAGTTACGGTTCGCGAGTTCGGCGAGATTACCCATGACGTATCTACCTTTCGAGAGCTGTTCCTGATTCCCGGAACCGCGCAGCACAGATTCACCGGCCGTTCATCCGCGGTTATCGGTGCACGGGAAACTGGGACTTCAACCGGGATATCAGAGGACATCCCGGCGGGCCAATCGTAACGCGACCGATGTCTGCCCGCGTTCCCCAGCGTTGAGAATGCGTCCGTAACAACCACTCTCGACGGTATCGTGTGCTTATCTGTTTCTCATGGAGAGTGGGATGTCAGTGGCCCCACCGGACTATTCCGGGGCGAGACATAGGGCTGCCCGTGCCGTTGCGTAAGTTGTCATGGGCACGCCGAGTTCGACCGCGCGCAGGTATTCGTTTCGCGCCTCACGCTTTCGCCCAGTGCCGAAAAGGAAGTCCGCCAGGCGGACACATCCCTTCGGATCGAGCGGATCGTGATCGACGAAGCGGCGATAATAATGCTCAGCCGACTCCAGATCACCAGCGTCCCGAGCCGCACGGCCACGCGTCTCCAGCAGCGGATGTAGATTCTCCAGAGCAGGCAGCGAATTTGGGTTGCACTCCTCGTCACAGGCTTGGACCGCGGCCTCTTCGGCCATGTCCAGCATCCACCTGACACTGTCGTGATCGCCCTTGAGATACGGCACGAAGCTGACCCCTCGCCAGTAGCAGCTGTGTAGCAGCAAACCCTCACCCTCGACCGGAATGGACCCGAGCAGCGGCTCCGCGACTGCCGCCCAGCGCTCGACGTCGGCGAGCTGCCCACCCGAGAGCGCATGGTGGACGACCAGGTTGACTGCTGCTCCGAGGCGCACAGTGCCCGGTAAGTGCTCGTCCAGCGCAGTACGAGCAGTGAAGTCGTGCACTCCCGTGGCGGCATCACGATCGCCAGGATCGAGCTGCAGAAGCGCGGCGTCCCGTCTGGAGGCCAGTGCTCGCGTCTCGTACTCCGAGGCATCGTGATTGCCGGGCGCGACGAGGGCAACGATCATCTCCCAGAATGCCAGCTTTGCAAGGACCTTCACCACCCGCAGCTGCTGGCGAGTAGACAAGCCATCCCAGTTCTCCACCTGTTCACAAAGGAACTCCCATTGTGGTGATCGCCGCCCCGCCGCCAGTTCTCTCGGATCGTTCAAGAACGGAATCTCCGGAGATTCGAGCGAGATCAGCACCCGCAGCAAGCAAGGCGAAGCGACCTGATGGAATGGAAGCGGTTCGTCGGCCAGCAGCTTTACGCCGAGGTTGGCCGCTACTCGTGCATGGATCGGACCGGCATCGCTACACAGATCGGAATAGGCGGCAAGTCTCGAGGCCCGAGTATTGCCGTTGGCAAGGCCATTGGGAGGATTCATCGTTCAATCCCTCGGGCGCAATCCCACGCCTGCGTGCGCTGTTGCTCCCTGCCGTGGGGGAATTCGCCAGGATAATGGTCCATCGGTTCTGATCCTCTCGTTGCGATGCGCGTCCAAGCATTCGATCCGCCGAACCCGTGGACGGCTCGGCGCGTCGGCACGTCCACGGATCGTGCGCTGTGCCCGGACTACTCGGAGGGCGCGATGAAGGAGTGCAAGTGGCTGCGCTGCTCGGCACGCGCGTCGTTCAGGTGTCGCTGCAATGCCTCGCGCAGGGCAGGGCCGGCGGCACCCATCAATGCCTCCGAGTTACGGTTCCCGAGTTCGGCGAGATTGCCCATGACGTATCTACCTTTCGAGAGCTGTTCCGGATTCCCGGAACCGCGCAGCACACATTCACCGGCCGCTTATCCGCGGTTATCGGTACACAGAGAGAATCGGATTCAACTGGGGAATTGATGACATCCCGGCAGTGGAACCATATCGCGACCGGCATAGAAGCACCTTTGGCCGCCTCCCAACGCTGAGAAACCGATTGCGGCGCAGTCCTTCTCAATGCTTGTGCTGGCGGTGGTCGCCGCCAGCCATCTACCTCGAAAGCTTTGGGCCCTCCCGATGCTGGAGCAGTGCGTGAGCAGTCCCCGATAACGAGTCCACCCGGGACCAGAGCCAGGTGATGTCGTTCCGTGTTCGGTTGACCCCGCACGCCACCGGGTGGTGGGTGTGGGCGCAGCCGGCTGCGTACTCCGCCGGTGTCCGGTACCCCAGCGCGGGATGCCGGTTCCGGGCATTGTGGTCGTTTTTGAAGTCGCCGATCACCACTCTGGCCTCGAGCAGGCTGGTCCAGTGGTTGCGGTTCAAGCACTCGGTCCGTAGTCGCCGGTTGAACGATTCGATGAACCCGTTGTTCCACGGAGTACCAGGCGGTATGTAGTACATCCCGACCTGTCGGCGCAGAACTGTTGCAGCGCAACGGATACCATCGACAGCCGAGTCGAATTGGAAGTCCAACGCCCACAACACCTTCGGTGCGTCGGCCTCGACCGGCGGTACCGACGACACCCCGGCGCGTTTGCGCGGGTGATGCTCGCGGACCTGCAGCCCTTCCTCCCGCCACAGCCGGTGGACCTTCTTGATGTTCACACCGCTGCCCTCGTCGAACCGCGGCGCGGCCCACGCTCGGCGGAACCCGTGACCCTGGTGTTTCACCGCGTAGGACCGCAGCCAGGCCCGCAACGCGGCGTCCGGGTCGGCCGGAGTCGCCGCGACGGGCAGCCGTGGACAAGCTCATGACGGTCATGGGCATGTCGCAGCGGTTCGCGGCCGACGAACTCACCGCTGCTGGGAAGACCGGTGAGGAGATCGCCGCCGACCTCGGGATCTCCGCGGCCACCCTCTACAACTGGCGACGCCAGTACGGCGGCCTCGACACCGACGCCGCGAAGGAGCTCAAAGAGCTCCGTGAGCAGAATCACGGCGCAGTTTCCGCACGATGTCCTCGGCGGAGTGCCGTTTGCGTCCTGCCATGTGGATCAGTGTCCTCTCCTGGCCTCTATCAAGCCGAACGGGACTCTAATACCAGATGGACTCAGCTACTGGGGGCGGCTCAACGGCATACCGGCAGTTTCCGGATGAGTCGGGGTACTCCGTGCGCGGCTCACCCTGTCGTCGCACTCGTTGGGTCACCGGTCATCGCCTGGCAGCGGTAAAGGGTGTTTTCTCGGAGAATAGTTCGTACTCGATGGGGGTGCGGTAGCCAGTATGGGTAAGGAGAACATCTCCGCTATCACCCCTCACGGGCCAGCGACTGAACGCACGGTCTGGCGAGAATCTCAACAGCGGCGACGAGGATTCCGGGTGCGGCGCTTGGTGGCCGGGTCTAAAATTTTCCCTTGGAAATCTCCCGCAACGCGTCTTTCTCCAGCTCGGCGTCGGCGAGAAGCCTTTTCAGCCTTGCAGCACCCCGCAGACCCAGTGCCGGAACGCGGGTTCCGGCGACGGTTGGTCACAGCGCTGAGTCGCTGCCTGGCGCTTGGCCGCACCTCGGCGAAGGGCCGGCGCCGCCGTCGGGGTGGCCCCGCGGCCTGCGCGCACCCGGATCCGGTCACGCAATACATCGGTAATACGTTGCCGAACAACGGCTTTGGTCCATCGAGAGAAGATGTCATAGACCGTCGTCGGGGGCGGGAAGTCGGTGGGCAGCGCCCGCCAAGCGATACCACCGCGCACCAGGTAGAAGATCGCGTCCAGCACCAGACGGCGGGGATGTTTCTCACCGCGCCCACCCTTGCCTGCGGTGTTGCCCGGCGCGGGCAGCAGCGGTTCGAGCAGCTCCCATTGCTCGTCGCTGCACGAGGACGGATACGCCGAACACGGCCCCGGCGACTCTCTGTGGGCCGGGCATGACGAACACAGACAACTCAGCGATACTGACACACGAACTCCTGGCAGAACATGGGCTCGACAACCGCTGATCTACCTAAAGTTCTTCATGTTCCGGCCACACCACGCCAGTCCGACATCATTCACCTGCAACCACGTCCACCGAACCGGCACCACCGAACCCAGCGCGGCCGAATTCGCCGACAACTCACCGCCGGCCAAAGCCCCGAATTTCGCTACCTCTCCCAAAGACGATGCGGGGAATGTTCGCAAATAACAACTGGTTTGGCTGGAACACGGCTGCCATGATGAGGCGGTGACCAGAATCGACACGGCCGCCGCGCTGGAGCAGTGGCTGGAGCAGCGGGGGTGGTTCGAGGACTCACCCGCCCCGCTGATCGATACGAGCGAACTCCGGTCCCTCGGCTGCATCACCCTGCGATTGGAGGAGCACTTCAGGTCCGGTTGGACGCCTGGCTCCGCAGAGGTCGTGGAGCCGTACTTGGTGATCGCTCGGAATGTGATGCGGTACAACTCGATCCCGGCGTGGTCGCCGGACCACATCGTTGAAGAGGTCGATGGGGGCGGAACCAACGAAGGGCTATTCCTCGAAATCGACTTCCCCGGTCTCGTGCGAATCGAGTGCACCGAGATCGACGTGGAGCGACTTCCCGCCGAATATCATATGGTTCCACCGTGGACGAGTGGCGTGAATTTCACCCTCACCACGACGGAAGGAGAACTGCCGCCTGCCGAATTTTGGCGCGACCAAGCGGAAGAACGAATCGGCAACTCGGTCGTCTGGCGAACATTGGGTGGCCCCGCGGGTTCGCCCCGGGACTACGCGGGCTGGTTCCTGGAACTGAGCGAACTCGTGGCGGACACCGAGCACGGCGTCTTCTGCTTCCACGCCAGCGCCGAAGCGGAGGGCTGGCGAGTCAATTTCCAGCGGACCGCAGCGGACGACGCGCTGTGGCAAGCGGTTCAAGCGACCGCCGCGATTTTCACCGGCACAGTCAACTCCGGAAACTGCACCTTCACCACCCCTGAGTGGGAGCGCTATCTCTGCACCGGTGAATTCCCACAACCGTGACCACACGCCGCTCAACGACGCGCGGTCCGTATGGCTGGCTCTGTTCGAGAGATGAACCCGCCGACAACTCACCACCGGTCACAGATGACGAGATTTCCCGGACGCTCACTCAGCGACGACCGGATAGCGCGCTTGAAAAGCGAGTCTGCGGTCGGCGTCTGCGGCGATCCGATCGAGCTCGTCGTCGAGTGCCATGAACACCTGCCACGGCTCTCGGCCGCCGGCAGCAACGAGTAGCTGCACCACCGACTGCTCGAGCGCGGGAACCCGCTTCGCCTTCCAGATCTTGTCGGCGAGAGCGACGAGCAGGTCATCCACTCCGATATCGACGGTTGTCCAGGATCCGTGGGTGCGTGCGAATCGAGCCGACCCCTCATCGAAGCCCCGCGACAGGAGCAGCTCGTACCCGGCTTGCTCGTGGGCCGAGCCCGGTCCCGACAGCTCATCCGGATGGATGATCTTTCCGATGTCATGCGTTGCCGCACCGAACAGCATCGCCGGCCGGTCGAACCGCACACCTGGGTGATGTTGTGCGACCCAGTCGGCCAATTGCCGAGCCACATCGTGGACCGCGCGAAGGTGAGCACCCAATCTCGGCGGGGTATCAAGGCTTTCCAGGAGAACTTCCACCTGCTCCGGCAACGACCTCGATATCGCAGAATCCGGATCGGCCAGGGCCCGGCGCAGCAGAACGGAAGTCACCCGGCACAGGGTAGCCGAGGAAGGCCGGATACTCCTCGGATCAGGACGTCCGGACCGTCCTAGAGTGCGCGGCCGAGGATCGAGCGGGCGAGGGCGTCGCTGTCCTCGAGCATCGCGATATGCCCGACTCCGCGAAGGTATTCCAGCTCGGCACCCGGCACCGCCTCGTACTGGCCCGCCGATGCCGGGTCCCAACGAGGGTCGGAATCTCCGAAGATCACCCGGACGGGCTTTCCGGCGTCGACGAGGCGCTGGGGCACAGTCCGCGCGGCGATGTAATCACTGTTGGCGGCGAGAATCGCGCGGAAAGCTCGATAAGACGTCCTTCGCAAGTCGGCCGCAGCCCCATCGGGCACCGTGATCGGGGCCGCCGCGGTCGCTGCCAGTCCGCGGCGGATCATCGACTCGGTACGGAGCGCCCACACGAGCGGACCGAAGAGCGGCGAGGCGACCACCCGCATGATCGCCGGCTCGGGGAGTAGGGCTGCGAGACTGGGCCCCGTACTGACCAGGACCAGTTCGCCGACCAGGTCCGGACGCCGTTCCACGAGGGCAGTGGCGACGTACCCTCCGCTGGAGTGACCGACCACCGTCGCATTCTGGACGCCGAACTCGTCCAGCACCGTCGCCACCCGCTCCGCCTGCTGGGGAACGGCGTACGTCGACGCCGGCTCGGACCGGCCGCAGCCCGGAAGATCGATCGTGATCACCCGATACTCGGCGGCGAGCGCCGGCACCACCGGCTCCCACGTCGAACCGGTGGCGCCCGAGCCGTGGACGAGTAGCAGGGGCGGTGCCGCCGGGTTCCCGTCGAGGACGACGTGCAATCCGTGGACAGTCGTATCCTCGCGGGACCGGGCGGGACTCGATTCGCTCATGCCGACAGCTTCGCCGCGGGCCGACGACGCCGTATTGGACGAATGTCACGGTATCCCGAACCGGCTAGTCTGGAACGCATGACCGCGACGGGCAGATGGGACTGGAGCCGGGTCGACGTGACCGTCCCGGCCCGCCCCCCGGCTCCGGGAGTCCAGATGGCGGGTTTCCGGTACCACGACGTCGCCCCCGTCGATATCACGATGATCCCGCATCCTTCCGTCACGGTCCTGCTCGATCTCAGCGAGAACGGAGTCGTCTACGACGTGCTCGGGCGCCCGGTCACCGGAAACGCGATCGTCGGCCTCCGGGCCGGCACCTTGCGCATCACCGGCGCGGGGACCGGCGACGTCCTGCAGATCCGGCTGTCCCCGGTTGTCGCCGCAGCGATGCTCCGAGACAGCGGCATCATCGGCGGCACCGTGACACCGCTACCGGAACTGTGGGGCAGCGGCACTGACATCTTGACCGAGCGACTCCGTTCGATGCCGTCGTGGGACGACCGGTTCGCACTCGCGACCGCGTTCCTCCGAAGCCGGGTACCGCGCGAATTCGGTGTCGCACCCGAGATCGCGTACGCCTGGGGCCGGACCGTCCACACCAGCGGCCTGGTCCGCGTCGAAACCCTCGCCGCAGAGACGGGCTGGACCCGCCAGCGACTCTGGTCGCGTTTCCGGACCCATGTCGGGGTCTCGCCCAAGCATGCGTCCGAACTGGTCCGCTTCGACCGTGCCGCCCATCTTCTGGCGGTGGGACGCTCGCCGGCGGATGTCGCCGCCGAGGCCGGCTACGTCGACCAATCCCATCTCCACCGCAGAACCAAGGCGATTACCGATATGACCCCGACCGTCGTCGCGAGGGCACCGTGGCTGGCGATCGACGAACGCGCCTGGGCGCCGTCCTGATCCCCGCGGTCGAACGACCATCTACGGCCCGCCCGCCGGGAGCGTGCGGACCGGGGTGAGCACGGCCGGTCACGCTGGGCCGGCCTGCTGTCCCGCCGGGTCGCACCGGAGTCGCGTTCCCGTCGCGGGCCCGTCCGCTTCGTTCAGACTTCGCTTCGTGCCGGCAACGCCCCGAGCGCACGAATGGCCGCCGCGGTCTCGCGCTGCGCTTCCGCGTGCGCGAGGGCAGCATGTGCCTGTGCCTGCGCGATCACATTGCGCCGCTCCGCTCCGCTGACCGTCTCCCCGGCGGTAAGGCCACTGAGTAGTGCCTCGGCGCGCTGCTTATGAGTGGTGTAGTCATCCATCGGGCGATTCTCGCACCCTGCCCCCGTCGTATCCGCCGCGATGCCACCGGCTCTCACCGGCCCATCAGCGGACCCGCTCAGATCATCGAGCGGTGGATACCTCGCGGCTCACCGCCCAGCTGTGTCAGCGCCGAGGCGTGGAAAATCGAACCGGGTACGTGGATCGCGTGCGCCAGGCCGGCGTGCGCGTCGCGGAAGAACCGCTGCATGGGAAAGCGATAGTGCAGCGCGCCGCCACCTGCCCTGGCGAAGATCTCGTCGACCGCGCGAACCGCCCGCCATGCCGCCGCGGTCTGGGTGCGCCGGCCGATCGCGCGTTCCTCGAAACTCACTTCCCGGCCCTTTTCCGTACTGTCCCAGAACCGATCCACGTTCTCGAGCAGCGCGGCCCGCGAAGCGGCGATCTCGGCGGCCGCCTCACCGATCGAGAAGAGGACGTACGGGTCGTCCTTGATCGGGACCCCGGTCACCGCGACACGCTCCCGCTGCGCCGCGATATGGCAGGCCAGCGCTCCTTCGGCGATACCGATCACCGCGGAGGTGATGCCGAGGGGGAACATGCAGGAGAACGGCATCCGGTAGAGGGTTTCGGTGCGGCCCGCCCGCTGCACGGCAGTACCGTCCATCACCTCCGCCGCCGACAGCGTCCGATACTCGGGAACGAAAGCGTTCTCGACGATCAGATCCTTGGAACCGGTACCACGCAGTCCGATCACGTCCCACGAGTCCGCGACGATCTCGTAGTCCGACCGCGGCAGGATCACATGCAGAGAATTCGGTGGCATCACCGGTTTCCCGCCGGAATCGCCCACAAGCGCGCCGAGGAAAGCCCACTGACAGTGGTCGGTGCCCGAGGAGAACGACCATCGGCCGTTGAGCAGGTAGCCGCCGTCCACGGGGGTCGCCACTCCCATCGGCGCGTAGGGCGAGGCGACCCAGGTGTCCTGATCGGCACCCCAGATCTCCTCCTGCACGCGAGGATCGGCGAAGGCGAGCTCCCACGGGTGGACACCGACGATCCCGGTGACCCAGCCCGCCGCCCCGTCCATCGCGGCGATCGCCATCGTGGTCTCCGCGAACTCGCGTGGATGACATTCGAGTCCGCCGTGTGTCTTCGGCTGGAGCATTCGCACGGCACCGGATTCCCGTAGTCGTCGTGCCGAAGTGTCGGACAAGCGCATGAGCTCGTCGCCCTCGGCTCCCGCGGCTCGGATCTCCTGCGCGTACTGCTCGATCCGGTCCAGTACCTGACCCATGGCTCCTACTTTCCGTTCGAATCTTCGCGACCGGCACCGCAGTGGTCGGCTACCACCGCGTGCTCGCGTCCGCATCCCGCTCGTGACGATCCAGAAGCTGCGCCGGTTCGTCTTCACCGTCCGCTCAGCCGGTACCGAGAACCTCGAGTCGCCGGGCATCGCGCCGGTCTTCCGCCGGTCGATCGGGCGGTTCGGGGTACAGGCTGCGCGAAACCTCACGGGACAGGTTCGCGACCAGTGGTGCGACGCGATCGAGCTGCGCCGTGCGCGCGTCGCCGCACACCGAGACCGCGGCGACCGGACCGTTGGGCCCGCGCACCGCCGCACCGGCGCACGCCACCCCGGGCACGGATTCACCGTCGTCGAAGGCGAGTCCGCCGCGCAGCCGGATCCGGCCGAGTTCTCGGTGCAGCGTCGCGAGTTCGCCGATCGTGTTTCCGGTGCGGCGCCGTAGCGCCCGGTCGTAGAGACGATCGACCGACTCCGGCTCCAGATACGCCAGGATCGCCTTTCCGCCCGCGGTGGCGTAGGCCGGGGCTCGACCGCCCACCCGGGAGGGCAGATGCGCGGCGAACCGCCCGCCCACTTTGTCGAGATACAGGCTTTCGCCCCCGTCGCGCACTGTCAGGTGCACCACCAGGCCCGTCCGCAGATGCAGGTCGTGCAGGAGCGGCGCCGCGACGGCCCGGATCCGATCGTGCCCATCGCTACCGCCCAGGCCGAGCGCGCGCCGGCCGAGCGCGTAGCCGAGGGATGTGTGCTCGACCCAGCTCGACTGAGTCAGTTGATGCAGGATGCGATAGACGGTGGAGCGGGGAAGTTGCGCGCGACAGGCCACCTCTTCGAGCGACAACCGTGCCGCGCGACCGTCGAACGCATCGAGAATCCGCGTCATCCGCTCGACCATGGACGGCGGCAGCTCCGGCTTCCGGACCTCTTCGGTGGCACCGGGCCGCGAATCAATGATGGTCATCGAACTCTCCAAATGAGCTGTTCAGAAGCCTTTCATAGGCAAAAACTGAAATTGATTCTCGCATCACACTAACACCCGTGGGCCCCCGTGGAGCAGAAACGGCGAGTTACCGCGAACGCGATCTGCCAGAGGGGGACGGTCTCGCTGAGTGGCAACGCCCGCCGACCTCCGACCCGCACCGTGAGAAGTTGCCAGCAAATTCGCACCGTGAACGAGAGGGTCGCCATCATGACGACACCGGCAGACGCCCAGCAGCGCCTCAACCAAGTCATCACGCGGCTGACCGGCCCGGGGGGCCGGTTCGAAACAGTCCCGGAAGAGGTGCTCGGCATCACCCTGCCGGTGATGCGCCATCGCGATCGTACGGTCGGCGACCTGGTGGCCGCCTCGCAGACGTGGAGGGGCCGCGACTACCTGGTGACCCGCGACCGCCGCGTGTCGTACGAGCAGCATCTGGACGCCGTCGCCGCGCTCGCCACCGCGCTACGTGCGGATTGCGCGGTGGGCAAGGGCGACCGGGTGGCGATCCTGGCGGCCAATTGTCCCGAATGGGTGACGGCGTTCTGGGCGGCGCAATGCCTCGGTGCCGTCAGCGTCGGGCTCAACAGCTGGTGGGTGCCGCGCGAGATCGAGTACGGACTGCGGCACTGCCGGCCGAAGGTACTGGTGGTCGACGCCGAACGTGCGGCACTGCTGGCCGATGTGGACACCTCGGGGGTCACCGTCCTCACTGTCGAAGAGGACGTGCCACGGCTCATCACCGCCCACACCGGCGCCCCACTCCCCCGGGCCGACGTCGCCGAGGACGACCCGTCGGTCATTCTCTACACCAGCGGAACCAGTGGGCGCCCCAAGGGCGCGGTGCATTCCCAGCGAAACCTGCTGGCCGTCGTCGACTACCATCGCTTCTCCGACGCGCTGGCCGCCACATTCACCGGGCGCACCTGGGCCGATACCGAACCGAGTTCGCTGCGCTACCTGTTGACCTCACCGCTGTTCCATATAGCGAGCCTGCACAATCTGGTCATCCCGCGGCTCGCGACCGGTGGCACAGTGGTGATGCACCAGGGCGCTTTCGACGTGGACGCCGTGCTGGGGCTGATCGAACGGGAGCGGGTCACGAACTGGGGCGCGGTACCGACCATGGCGGCGCGACTGCTCGACCACGGTGACACCGACAAACACGATCTCTCGTCGCTGACCGGATTCGCCCTCGCCTCGGCACCGTCGTCCATCGCATTCAAAGACCGGCTGCGGCAGCGTTTCCCGTTCGCCGCGAACGCGCTGGTCGACAGCTACGGTCTCACCGAGTGCAGTACCGCTGTCGCGGTGGCCACCACCGCCGATCTCGAACAGCATCCGGGCACCCTCGGCCGGCCCATCCCGACCGTATCCCTGGAGATCCGTGACCCCTCCGGCGAGCGGGTACCGGATGGCACCGAGGGCGAAGTCTGTGTGCGGAGTCCGTTCGTCATGCTCGGATACTGGGAGGACGAGGCGGCGACCGCCGCCGCGATCTCGACGGACCGCTGGCTGCGCACCGGCGATTCCGGTGTGCTGGAGGACGGGCGGTTGCGGTTGACCGGCCGCCGCTCGGATCTGATCCTGCGTGGGGGTGAGAACATCTCTCCCACCGAGATCGAGCAATGTCTCGACGAACATCCCGATATCGACGAATGCGCGGTCATCGGTGTCCCGCACGAGGATCTGGGTCAGGAGGTGGCGGCCATCGTCGTGACACGGCCGGGCGCGGCGGTCGAGGAACGGCACCTGCACGAGTACGCCGCCGCGCGGCTTTCGTATTTCAAGGTGCCGGTGCGTTGGCGGATCACCACGGAATCCCTGCCGCGCAACGCGACGGGCAAAGTGATCCGGCGGGGTCTGACCGCCTGACGAGTACCGGGTCAGACCGCGGCGAACGACTCCGGCCATTCGACGAGCAGCAGATCACACGACACACGTAGATCCGTTTCCGCGTCGGCGACGGTGATGCGCCCGTTGAGGCACGACTGGATGATGCCGAAGACCACATGGATCAGCACCCGCAGCAGCCCGGCGTCCCGCTCGGTCACCTGCTCGATTCCGGCGGCGTCGTACAGCAGTTGCCGGAAATTACGATCCACCCGAGCGGTATCGGGCACCGCGGACGCCCGGGCCGTGCTGTTGGACTGGATCATCGCCGCAGCCAGTAGCGGGCGCCGGAGCAGACCACGCACCACCAGGAGCAACGTGTCGTGCACCGCGTCCTTGGCGGCCTGTTCCGGTTGTGCGCGCCGGGCGTATCTCGCGCTCATACGGTCGATCTGATCGAGCATCACCGCGACGAAGAGATGAGTTTTGGACGGGAAGTAGCGGTAGAGCGTGGCCACCGCTACACCCGCCAGCTTCGCCACCTCGTGCATCTGGACTCGTTCGAGTTCCTTCTCGGTGGCCAATGTCGCGGCGGCACCGAGTATCCGTACCACCCGCGCGTGCTGCTCGGTGGAACTCGGTGCCGCGGCGTCGCGCGCGTCGGCGATTCTCGGCATGCTCTCCTTTCCTCCTCCCACCACGAACAACCGCCTCGATGCTGCCAGCCGCCCGGACCGACCGCCGGAACCTGTCCAGTGAGTGAGATCGGGCGCCCCGGCTCAGCGGCCGAACACCGTGTTCAGCAGATCCGCTGCGACCCGGTTCATCGGGACCAGTACCCGCCGGTGGACGAATGCGATCGGGCGTACGACGACGAAATCCCAGCATGTTCCGAGTATGCGCAGGACCGGACGCAGCACGGTCCGATAAACGAAGGCACACGGAATCACGACCAGTATCCGCACCACGGCGGTCGCCCCGCGCCAACCGTAGGCGGCGATCGACGCGAGAACCTTCCCGCAGGGCCGCAGCACCCACCGCCATACCTGGTGCAGCGGCCATTCCACGAAGCACCGCCACAGCCACTCGACCGTTACGGCGATCGCGCCGAGCACCGGCCGCAGGATCCAGCGCCACAGCAGGACGAGAACCGGGCGCAGCAACCGCTGCCACAGCCACTGTTCGACGGCGTGCCGCAGCGGCCTCAGCAGCCAGTCCTTCACAAACAGCCACAGCGGCCGAACCAACCGACACCAGAGGAACCGCGCTACCGGTGCCAGCAGCCGTTCCAGAATGTAGACGCACGCAGCGACGACCGCCCGGCCGCACCACCTCACCGCTTCCCAGAGCAATCGCACCGGTACCAGCAGCACCACCGCGAGTCCCCGTGCCACCCATTCACCGATCGAGACCCGTGTTCGCGGTTCCCGTGGATCTGTCGAAGCCATCGAATCCTCCTCCCTCCCGGAATCATCGCACTCCGTGACCGCGGCAGTACGGGCGGTTACCCGGTCGGCGCGCCGAGTGGAAAGGTGATCGCGGTCAGGGCATCGAGCTCGGCAGTCGGTCGAGAAAGCCGGCGATGAGTGGCGCGACCTCGGCGAGATGGGTTTCCAGAACGAAGTGCCCGGTATCGAACAGGTGCAGTTCGGCATCCGGGAGGTCGGCCAGGTAGGCGTGCGCGCCGGGCGCGGGGAAGAAGGGATCATTCGCGCCCCAGGCGAGCAAGGTGGGCGGAGTGTGCTCACGCAACCAGGCCTGCCAGGCGGGGTAACGCAGAATATTGGTTTTGTAGTCGAAGGCCAGCGCGATCTGTGCGGCCCGGCGCCCCGGCAGCTCGAGGAAATACTGGTCCAGTAACCAGGATTCGGGCGACAGCACCGTGGTGTCGGCGACACCGGTCTCGTACTGGCCGCGAGTGCCGTCGAGAGTCAGCAGCCCGCGGATCGTCTCTTCGGCGCCCTCGTCTTCCGGGCGCAGCGCGGTGAACTCCCGCGCTCCGTCGGAAAGTCCCGCTTCATAGGCATTTCCGTTCTGCACGACCAGGCCGGTGATCCATTCGGGATGACGCTCGGCGATCCGGAAGCCGATCGGGGCGCCGAAGTCGAAGAGGTACATGGCGAATCGACGCAGCCCGAGCTGCCCGACGAACCCTTCGACGATATCGGCCAGCCGGTCGAACGAGTACCGGAAATCCGCTGGGGCCGTCGTATTTCCGAAGCCAGGGTAATCGGGCGCGATGAGACGGTAACGATCGCCGAGGGCATCGGTCAACCGCCGGAACTGGTGGGATCCGGAGGGGAAGCCGTGCAACAGCAGCAGGGTCGGCGCGCCTGCGCGAACCGGCACGGACTCGCGATAGAAGACCTCCACGCCGTCGATGTCGACGCGATCGTGGTGAACAACGGGCAGACCCATGGCGGTAACACCCTTTCTTGCGACGAAGATGCATTAGTTGATCAGACTCCAACTAATACGTCAAATGACTCATGTAGCATTAGCCTCATGAGTGAGGCCCCGCTGATCGGCGAGCCACTGGCCCTGGACCTGGTCAACACCCGCCCAGCCGACGACGATCTACTGAGCACCCCCGATCAGCTCGCCGAGTGGCTGCGAAGTCAGGCCGACCGGTTACCCGAACGAGGTCCGGCCCACCCGACCGCCGACGATCTCGACCAGGTCCGCCGGATCCGCACACACCTCACAGCCGTATTCGAGGCGCTGCTGCACGACCGGCGCCCACCCGCGGCCGCGCTCCGCGGATTGAACAATGCCCAATCCGCGGCGCCCGCCATCCGACATCTGGAATGGACGGGCAACACACTCACAGCCGACGCCCGGCGCCCCGGATCCGCCGGTGCCCGGCTGGCCGCCGCCCTGGCCGAATCGGCTGCGGAACTGCTCGCCGATCCGTCGATCACCCGTCTCAAACAGTGCGAGGCACAGGACTGCGTCCTCCTGTTCCTCCCCGCCCATCCCCGCCGGCGCTGGTGCTCAGCGCAACGCTGCGGCAACCGCGTCCGGGTGGCGCGCTACTACGACCGCCACAAAAAGGCATCGAACCCTGGAACTGCCACAGGCTGAGTTCATATCGTCCACACACGCGCGCCCGTGCCGGCGAAGGCCCAGACCGCCCGCCCTCGGACAGGCGATATCGCGTACGCGAATTTCGCCCTCCAGCACAATGCTGGGATCGGCGGCGTGACCGTGGTCACGCGGTATGTGGACAGCGGCTCCACGCCTACCGGTGAATCGCCGAACTCTCAGGTCACCGGTTGCGCACCCGCACGAGGGTGCGTGGTGCCGCAGCGGCCATATGGCTCGATATCACCATGGAAATGAGCACCGCGAAACCGGCGGCAGCCGTCGCAAAGACCATCATTGGGAACCTCCTCGTATCGCTTCGGTGTCCACCTTGCCCGGTGAACCTGGCAATATGCTGTGCGCCGCTCGGTAACGCCGTGTGTACTCAGCGGCAATCGGGGATCCCCTCACTGTTGCCGAAGGTCACCAGCGCCCGCCGGCCACCGCATCCAGCAGTGCGAACCCGGCCGCGCTACTGCGTCCGCAGCAGCATGTGCAGCGCGGCAGCAGCCTCGAACAAGGCCGCGCAGCGGGTATCGATACCGGCGTCCCGTTCTGCCAGAGCTCGCGCGATCCCGTCCCATCCTCCGGCGTCACGCAGCCACGGGATCAGCTCCCGTAACGACTCGATACCGTATCCGGCGAGGCGGAGTTGATGAACCAGCCGCGCGATCCGCACATCACCGGGGGTGTACCGGCGGGCCGATCGCCCGGCACGATGCGGCACGACCAATCCCGCCGCGTCCCAGTGCCGCAGGGTCGAGGCCCGGACCCCGAGGGCACGGGCCAGTTCGGAGATGCTCATGGCATCCGCCGGACGGATATCGCCGACGGGCTCGTCGGCGATGGCCCGAGCCGCGTCCCGCGCGTACTCGACATCCCGGCGTTCCCGGTCCAGCCGGGCGTGCGCACGATTCAACAACACGAACAACCGGGTGGGGCCCTGCTCCCGCGCCTCGCGCAGAATCCGCTTGGCCGCCACCGGGCCGGTGCCCGCCGCCAGCGCCCGGTAGGCGCGCACCGACCACACGTGAGCGTCGCCGTAGACGCGGTAACCGCTGGGCGTACGAGGCACGGGAGGGAGAACGCCGTCGCGCTCGAGATTGCGCACTTGCTGTACCGAGTAGCCGGTGCGGCGGGCGATATCAGCGGTCCGCAACTCCACCCGGTTGCGACTTTTTGCCCTTGGATCCTGCCAGTACTCGCCATAAGTCTCCACAAGCACTTCAATGTAACGCTTGAAGTCATGAACATCGACGAGATCACGGAATTCCTCGGCGCCCTCGACAATGTGCTGACCCTGCAACCCGGCCCCGGCGACGGCACCCCCGAACTGGCGTGGGGTGACAAGTTCTTCTACTACGCCCCGGACGGCGAGATCCCGGCCGGCCAGCCCTTCGCCACGGTCGTTGTCAAGGACTACCCGGACGACGAACGATCCCGGCTCGACCGGCCGGGCGCCTTCCGCGTGAACATCCACGCCGGTACGGAGTTGTTCACCACCTGGACCGGACGCGCGCCGCGCGATCCGGAACCCGCGGATACGGATCCGAGCGTGACCGATACCGTGATCGCTCATCCCGTATACGGAAAAGCCGGCTGGCTGGCCGTGGTGGAACCGGGCCTACGGACCGAGGAGCCGCTCCGGGAGCTTCTGCGGATCGCGCACGACCGCGCACGCTCCCGCGCACAGCGACGCGCCGCCCACGATCATGCGGGGTAGAACCGGCCGCCGGCGCGGCAGCCTATAAGGGATGCGCCGGTGCCCGCGCACGCGCAGGCACCGGCGGCCGGGAGTGCCCTAACCCGGGCTCTTCCCGTCCGGATCGATTTCGTCGGCGCGCTCGAACTCGTGATTCAGCTCGTCGCGAGACGTCGCCGCCGCACTGCGATGTGCGGCTGCCTGTTGCTGCAAGCCCGCCGCCCGGGCTTTCTTCGCATCGGCTTCGGCCGCTGCCGCCCGGGCCTCGGCCGCGGTCTCCTCGGCGAGCGCTTCACGCTGCCCCACCCGGTGTGCGCGTCCGGCGGCCTCGTCGCGAATTCGCTCCGCCTCGATGCGTCGGTGCTCCCGGGTCTTTTTCGTCGTAATCCAGATCAGGGCGGCAATGATCAGGACAACGACAACCGCGACCACAATAATCGCGACAATTGTGCTGGTTGCCATTTCTTCTCCTCATCTCGGTGTTTATTCGTCGACGGCGTCGATCGACGGCTGCCATCGGCCGATGACAGCCGCGGTTACGCCACGTGCGCCCGGCGGGGTCAGTAGTAGTGGCGGCGCCCGCCGACCGCGCGGCCCATCGACCCCAATGCGAACAGCACCAACCCGATAACGAGAAGGACGATTCCGATAACCCACAGAATCTGGATATCGAATATGAATCCGACGACGAGCAAGATAATTCCGAGGATGATCATGAGAAAACCTGAATTCTTCAGTGGGAATCACGGGACCTGAGATCCCGGTCAATCCCTACGGTCCGTGCCCACAGCGATACGGTCCCGACCGGCCGAGTACCGCGCCATAGTCGGCCACGGCATCGGCGCTGCCCATAATGCCCACTACACCCATCACCAGTTGTAACGAGCTCGACCTTGCAGATTTCCAGTACACGCCTGGCTCCTGGCAAAGTCAATGTCGTGCGGCTGCGCCGCCGGTCGGCAAGACAGGCATTTTATCTTTCCCGGGATAACGATTTGTTGCGGGGAGAAAGCTACTGGTCCCGGCCCTGGTGCGAACGCTGCCGCGCTTCGTCCACATCGGCTTCCGCGCGCGCCTTCTCGGCCTCGGCCTCCTTCTGCGCGACCTCTCGCTGCGCCTCCCCCTTGTCCTGCTGAGCGATACCTTCATCACGCAGATCGTCGTTGCCCGAAACAACGCCCCCGATTTCCTTGGCCTTGCCCTTCACTCCTTCGGCAAGGCCCTCCAGGCCTTCGCGAGGACCACTCTGCTTTTCGGCCACGATAATTACCTCCGACCTATCGGTTGTGGTGGACTTCAGCCGACTACCCAGCAGCCGCGGATCCAATCCGAGCCCCGGTCGGCTCGATATCGCATACCGGGCGGGATCGCCGATCGAGGGGTCAGCTCCTAACCGCTCCTCTCCGACGGCCACGGATGCCACGCCCGACAACCTGTCCGACAGAGCCCGCGTAGTGGCATCGTCCATGGTGCCCTCGACCCGGACCGGCTGCTCCCGCGGTCGACTACGAATCGGGGTGCATCGTGATCACGTCACCGGTCGAGGCTGGGATTGACGCCAGTATCTCCACCTCGACAGAGTCGCTCCGCTGATGTCGACCGGTAGCGGCGCCACCTGACTGGTGTTGTCCATCCGCAGCGTCAATTGTGGCTGCTTTCGCCGACCGTGGGTGAGGCATCGCCACACGCCGTAACCGATGTAGTACTTGCCCGATCCCGTGGTGAATGCCTCCTGGATGAGCTGATGCTCACCGACGACCAGAAGGTTCTCCGATCTCAGCTGCCCGACGTCGGACAGCAGCGGATAGGTCGCCGCCCGGTAGCCCGCTCTGGCGGGGCGGCGGATAGGAAGCCCCCTGAGCGTGGCGTCTTCTGCTCGTGCACGAGGAAGATGACCGCGACCGGGTGTCGGCTGCGCTCCCGGCGATCCGAGCCATATACGTAATGCCCAGGTACGCAGCGTTATCGACAATCATTCTCCAACAGCGCTTCTCGAGACCGAACAGGCCGGAAGAAGGTCGATGAGCCCGTCATTCTCCGCCCGAGCGCTACGCCTGCCGGGTGACGCCGCGCCGCAGCTCTCGCTGAGGACCGTATTCTGCTCCGACACGGGGAGGCCGGGCCTTCAACGGAGTATGAGGTCGACCTGCCGCTGAGCGCAGATCTCCGCGATGTCCTCGAAGAACGCTCCTGCTCCCGGACACTCCGCTCCGCCGAGGGATGTCCTGGCCGTATCGGATGCGGTCCAGACGAGGGTAAAGGTGGTGTTGCGCCGAACCGGCCGCGCATGCAGTCGTCCAGTGCGTCGAGGTTCCAGCCGAAGTATCCGCCCGGACCGTTCACCGCTTCGCCGATCGCGCAGTAGAAGCTGTCCTCGTCGACGATGTATCGGCCGTCGAGCTCGTAGCGTTTGCCCGGTGGGTCGTCCGGCCGAGGTCGGTACGCACGACGGTGCAGGGCCACCGACAGCCATGCCCGCCGAGCTGCCGGACCGAGCGGCCGCCACATTCCGTTCGGAGTGGGGCGACCGGAGCGGAACAGTCCCCAGGGCCACTCCGCCTCGGGCGAGAGCTCGTCGCAGACCAAACTCACCGTGACATCGGATAGTTCCGGATCGGCCGGGCTCGGTTCTACCTGTTCGACGGTGACTTCATTGACGAAGTAGCGGGCCATGCACTGCCCGGCTGAATCCAGAAAGTCGAAACAGGCGTTGCCGACAGCTGCGCGCCGCGTACCCAGGTGCTCGACACCGCGGCGCAGGTTTCCCTGTGGTGCGCATCCGAGGAGTTCGACCCGCCGCGATCCCTTGGCCTCCGGCTCGGACGAACCCGGCGCGAACAAACCCGCCGCATCGCGTGTGTAACCCCAGAGTTCATCGTCGTCGTCGCCGATCAGCCGGTATCTCACCGTCGGTACCGCGTGCACGCCGAATGCTCCCATCAGTGTTCGCCCATCGTCCGGGGCCCTGCCCAACGCACCGGGGCAGGAATCATCGACCGATTCACCATATATCCCGATAGCAGTCCGTATGCCGCGATAGCGTCGGCCGGCCGCACAGGCGGGAGCGCTGGGATGGTTCGATAAGTCGATGTCGCATGGTCTCGATCCGGAAACCGTCGCTTTGTTGGCCGAGCTGTCCACCAGCGGAACGGATACGACGGTATGGACGGAGTTGTGGAACGAGCTCTACCACCAATACGACAGCAGCGTGGCGTGCGCGGCCCTGCCCGAACTCGCTGCCATCGCCGGCGCCGGTACCTCGCACGATCGCTTCGAAGCTGTTTCGCTCGCGGGGGCACTGCTCGCGGCAGCCGATCCCTATACTGCAGAGATCCGCGAACGATACGTCGACGACATCGCTGCCTTACGCACCGAGGTGCTGTCCGAACTAGCGGAAAGCAGCCCCGAAGAGGATCACGAGCCGGACACCTTCCTCTATCGGGTCCAAGCGATGCTGGCCTTCGAGGACGCGACAGCGTGGTCGCTGAGGCTGGCAGAGCTGCTCGAAGAACAATTCGAGATCGAATGCCCGATCTGCTGGGCAGCGATGACCCTCCACCTCGACGGTCCCGGTTTCTTCACCTGCACAAGCGGTTTCCCCCTCGACACCGTTACCAAGCGACCGGTGGCTGCGGCAGATCCCGACCAGCTGACCGGTCTCGGTGACCGTCTCTACCGGACCGCCGGCGCCGGGCGACAGCGCGTGATCGCCCGGCAACTCACATTTCTGTTCGGTCGCGCCACCTGCACCGAAGGCGACCACGAGTTCATACCCGCCGCCGCTGTCGAGAAGGCAGCGTGGTCCAGTTCCGTCCCCGATTTCTGAAGCCCTCCCGCGCTACCTGAATGATCTGAGCATCTTCGGGTTGAAGATCCCCGAGGAGTACGGTCGGCCGAGGCAATGTCGCCGCCCCGCGCATCGGCGAGAACTACCGGTTGATCGCGGCGGTCCCGGTGCGTTTGTTCCTGTTCGACAGGTTGACCGCGCACCAGCGCATCTCAGCAATCGATCTCATAGCGGTACCACTGTCGAGGGTTGCCATCCTCATAGAGCCACAGTGTTGCGTCCCGCCCGATCTTCCCCCGAGCCCAGCACCTCGGTGGCCGGCCACCGGGCAGGACCAGCGTCTGTCTGTCGGTTTCGGTGATCACCGCGTCCCGTCGACAAGCTCGACGGATCTGCCACTCGATCGTGTCGCCATGCCGGTGCTGATCCAGGAATGCGAGCGTGGATCCCGACACCGCCAGGCCGTAGCATCGAGTGACCGGATTCGGTGTAATCGATAGGACCCCGCTCGCATCGAGCTCCACCAACGGGAAGTCGGTATAGGGGCAGGCATAGACGTTGGTTCGACCCACGTTAACTGCATAACAGTCGCACCATACAACACGGTCGCCGGTGTGGTCGGGTGCGAGCCAGGGGGTGGCCAGGGGGTTGTCCCAGCGAGCCAGGCCGACCAGGAAGCGATAGGAGCGCGTGCCGTCCGGATTGTGCGACCAGTAGCCGGCTTCGTCGAAGTAGCTGATCCAGATCCGCCCGTCGGGGTCGGTCAGCAGTTGTTCGATGCCGTCACCCGCATAGAAAGCCCCGACCTGGTTTCCGTCGCCATCGAAGAGCTTCACGTTGAGGGTCAACGTCAGCTCTTCCGCGGGCACCGGATCCAGATACGAGTCGTTGTCGGTATGTGCTGGAGGAACCCGTGCGGCACCCACGATGACCCCGTCGCCGAAGGTGTCGATCTCGTCGAACAGTTGATCCAGCCCACGCAACGGAATCTCGTGAGCATCAGCGCGGTCGCAGACAACAGCGAGTGCGTCGTAGGGCCGCATGGGACGACGCCGATGCTGCTGCGCCGACGGCCCGCCGCCGGCCGGATCGACGAGTAGAACCACCAGTCGGCCGCGGTAGTCGATCGACGAGGCAAGTACTTCGAATCGTGCGTAGCGCTCCGGAAGTGTTGCGTGGAGCGTGAGATGGCGGTTACCGGCCATGAGCCTTTCGAGTTGTCATGTACTCGATCATGGCATGACAACCAACCCGGTTCCCGCCTTCGGGAATTCAACACCCCCAAGTAGTCGAGGACCCCCCTCGACGCCCCGAGCCGCCCAACAGCCCGCCTCAAGTGGCATGTACGGTTTCAGGCCCTAACCTAATACCCCCATGCCCAATTCCGTTGCAAGGTGCCGGAATTGGCGAAACCGTGCTTTGAACTGCAATAATCCGGCTTGTCCAAGGTCGAATCGCGCAGTTTCAGGAGCACATTTTCGCTGGGCGAGTCTATGTCGTGGTATACGTCGCTGAAAATCGAGGACGACGGGACGCCGGTCGTGTCGCAGGCCGGGGCGGGATTGCTGCTGCCGACGATGGAGAAGACCGGGCTGAGCAGGGAGTTGTCCGAGAGGTTGTCGCAGTGGCGTGCGGTGCACGATCCGGGCAAGATCGTGGGTGATCCGGCGGTGATGCTCGCGCTCGGTGGGGATTGTGTCTCGGATCTGGCGTTGCTGCGGGCCGAGCCCGGTGTGATCGGCGCGGTGGCCTCGGATCCGACGGTGTCCTAGTGGGAATCGGCGGAACGGCTGCCCCTGATTACGGGGTCGACGCGGCGGCGCCGTTGATGATCGATCTCGATGCCACTTCGACCGAGGCGCACTCAGAGAAACAACACGCGGCACCGACGTTCAAACGCGGTTTCGGTTTCCACCCGTTGTGGGCGTTCATCGACCACGGCGAAGCCGGGACCGGGGAACCGGCCGCGGTGATGCTGCGCCCCGGTAACGCCGATTCGAACACCGCCCATGACCACAAACAACAACTGGCTGATGCTCTGGCGCAGATACCGCAGGTCAACCGGTGGCGAGTCGGGCCCAAACTGCTGGTCCGCGCCGATTGCGGTGGCGGCACCCACGAATTCCTCGACTACTGCCACCGTCGCAGAGCCCATTATTCGATCGGGTTCGTCCTCACCGACGACATCGTGGCTGCCCTCGACGGCCTCACCGGCGGCGACTGGATCCCCGCCTGCGACGCCGACGGGAAGGTCCGGCCCAGCGCATGGGTTGCCGAGGTCACCGGCCTGCTGAATCTGTCGGGTTGGCCGCCCGGGATGCGGCTTGTGGTGCGCAAGGAACGACCGCACCCTGGTGCGCAGTTGCGGTTCACCGACCACGACGGTCTCCGGCTGACCGCATTCGTCACCAACACCACGACAACGCGGTTGCCGGAGCTGGAGTTGCGGCACCGCCGCCGCGCCCGCTGCGAGGACCGAACCCGCGCCGCGAAGGACACCGGCCTGCGCAACCTCCCGTTCCACAACTACAACGCCAACCGCATCTGGACAGCGATCGTCGCACTCGCCATGGACCTGACCGCCTGGACACAGACACTGGCCTTCGCCGACCATGACGCACGCCGATGGGAACCGAGAACACTACGACTGCGACTGTTCTCGATCCCGACGCGCCTGGCCCGTCACGCCCGCCGGGTCCAGCTGCGCCTGGCGGCTCACCACCCGTGGACCGGTCTCGCGCTCACCGCTTTCACCCGCCTCGCAGCTCCCTGACCAGTATCAACCCGTCCCTGCGAATCAAGAAGACACCCTCCGGGCTCGTGGAACCCGGCAGCCCACCCGCTGTTCGGGCCAACTCCCACCCTCACGAAAGATCGAGGCTAGCTTGCGGCAAGCCTCTGGTTCGCCAGCTGGTTAAGCGACACCTTCTGCTCGGCCGCCTCGCGTGCAAGGCGCGCATGCAGATCCGGAGATGTGCGGACCAGGAACTTGCCGCTGTAGTTCCGCTCGGAGAGCGGTTCGGGGATCACCTCGCCGTGAAACTCAAGGTCTTTCAGGGTGTCTGCGACCAGCATGCGGAGCCCTTCGAGCGCTTCGAACTGGGTTGAGGCGAGCCAGGACAGGGACGGGAACTCGGCGCAAAGGGCTACGAACTCATCGTCTTCCGCCGACCAAAGCACTCGGTAGGCGTAGTGTGCGGAGTCTGGCAGTTTGTGAGCGGACATGTCAGGCACCCTCCTCCGGTTCCATCTTTTCGAGCTTGTCTATCGCGGTGAGCACTTGCCTCACCTGGTATGGCTTGGCTTTCCCGCCGTCACCTTTTTGAATGTTGACGCGTGGTCGCCGGGCCATGGTGTACCGCATTCGACAGCGTGCCGCAGCGTGTAGTCCTCGGCGTCGAACATGGGCGGACGGCCACCAGCCGAGCCTCTCTACTTCCCATTGGCCGCGTGGTCCTTCTTGATCGGAATGGTCGCCTTGATCCCGCGTTTACGCAGGTGAGAACGGTTCGCGGCAGAACTGTAGGCCTTATCTGCCCGGACCTCGTCCGGGCGAGTCCGCGGTCGGCCAGGCCCCAGGCGCGGCACCGCGATGCCGTCGAGCACGGCGGTGAACTGCGGGAGGATAAATGCCCACACCCCGGCACGCTGCCAGCGGCGGAACAACCCGTACACCGTCTGCCACGTGCCCGTAGCATTCGCTTACGTCCCGCCACGGCGTTCCGCACCGGGTACGCCACCGGATCCCGTCGATGAGCTGTCGTTTCGTTCGTTTCGGCGGACGGCCCGCCTTCTTGCCACGAGGCAGCAACGGTGGCAGACGTGCCCACTGCGCGTCAGTCAGATCCGCCCGCCCCGGCACCGCTACCTTGGTCACGAGGTCTCCGGTATCTCCGGTTTTTCTTGGTCGCCAAACCACCTATTGGAGACATCGCCATTCTCGGGTCACCAACACACCAACGCCGACAAAGCCTTTGAATTACCACGCTGGTGGCTCCGCACAGCGGCGCCACCAGCTCACATCACTTCTGAAACACGGCCTAACGGCGATCCGTGAGGCAGGCGGGGATGCTCGCGGTCAGGCCGGACACACGTATGATCGGGTGGTTGACCGGTATTATTACGACAAGCCGCAGGTCGCGGGCGATCACCGGGCTATCCTGGATGGGTACGAGGGTTGGAGCGGTTAGGTTGGAGACCCCGCGCGCAATGTTTGGGGAAAGTTTGGGAAATGACGGTCAGGGCGCTACGGCTATACTGTCCGTAACGCCCTGACCTGTATCTTTCTGTCGGGCTGACAGGATTTGAACCTGCGACCACTTGACCCCCAGTCAAGTGCGCTACCAAACTGCGCCACAGCCCGTTGCGCCTCGTATTCAGGCGCTCGATGAGACTACCTCAGAGGGGTTCGAAGGTGGAAATCGGCTGGTCACGGCGCGCGCTTCGGGATATCGCGCGCTTCGGGATATACGGGGCGGCGGTGAGGCCGGCCGTCGGGGCGTCCCCGCGAGGCCGCCCGGGAGACCGACGCGAATCGCGGCCGGGTCGCCCCGTGGCCGGATGCCGATCGGCCACCACTCACACGATGGTCGGGCCGCACCGGATATCGAATTGGTGAGTGTGACAGGATCGTTCGGTTCATAGAAGTGTGCACACGAAGGGCTCTGGAATGGATCTGAGGTTCGGGGCCAGCGGTTTTCATCGGATCCGGCGGGCAGTTCTCGCACTCGCGGTCGGTATCGGTGTCATCGCCTTGCCCGGTCCCGTAGCCCTCGCTGAGGGCGGCGCCGACCCTTATATCGATCGTCTTGCCGAATCCGCGGAGACCCCGGTGCTGCAGTGGTCCGACTGCCAGGACGGGTTCCAGTGCGCGGCGGCGAAGGTGCCACTCGACTACAACCGGCCGCGAGGTGACTCGATCGAGCTGGCGGTGATCAAATTGCCTGCCACTGATCCGGGCCGGCGTATCGGGACGTTGTTCGTGAACTTCGGCGGGCCCGGCGCTTCCGGGGTCGACCGGCTGCGGGAGCGCGCACGGTGGCCGTGGTTGTTCTCCGACGAACTGCGGTCGCGATTCGATGTGGTCTCGTGGGACACCCGGGCAGTCGGCCGCAGCACCGCAGTGCGGTGTTTTCCGACCGAGGACGAGCAGTCGGCGTTCCTCACCTCCATGCCCCCGATGCCCACCACCGCGGACGAGGAGGCGCCGTTCTACGACTGGTCCGCGCAGTTCGCCGACCGCTGCGCACGGCAGGCGGGACCGATCCTCAACCACTCTTCCACCGGCGACACCGCGCGCGATCTCGACCTGTTGCGTCGCGCTGTCGGCGACCCGGAACTCACCTATCACGGCATTTCCTACGGCACACAGCTCGGCGCCAGTTATGCGAACATGTTCCCCGGTCGGGTGCGGGCCATGGTGTTCGACGGTTCACTGGACTTCGAGGGCAATGTCTCGGGCCATGCGGGGCAGGGCACCGCTCTTCCGCTGGACACCCGGCAGAATGTGGCCGACGGCATCGCCGCGGCGTTCGACGCTTTTCTGCGACAGTGTTCGGAGGCCGGTCCGAACTGCGCGTTCTCCGCGGGTGATCCCCGGCTCAAATGGACAGCTCTCGCCGAGCGTGCTCGGCTGGCCCCGATCGGCGCGGACGGCCGGGTATGGACATATTCGGACATAGTCAATGCGGCAGCCGGTCTTTCGCAGCCGTCCACCTTCCCGGATCTCGCGGAGTTGTTGCAGACGTTGTTCGAGGCGGCCACCGCCGTTCCCGGCTTGCAGCCGGTCAGCCAGGCCTATGTCGGCAACCGAACCGAGGCGTACCACGCGATCCAGTGCAGCGACAGTATCGTCCCGACCGATGTCGGCGTCTACAGTCGCGCAGCGGTATCGGAGGATCAGCGGGTGCCGTATTTCGGGCGGATCGCGGTTTTCAGCAGTACCGCCTGCGCGTTCTGGCAGGGTCACGACGCCGACCGTTATATGGGCCCGTGGAATCGGCGCACCGCCGCACCGATCCTGGTGCTCAACACCAGATTCGATCCGGCCACCCCACTGGCGGGGGCCGAGGCCGGGGCCGCGCAACTGGCCGCCGCGCGGGTTGTGGTGACCGAGGGTATCGGCCACAGCAGCATGTACGTGCCGAGCACCTGCACCGAGCGGATCAAACGGGAGTACCTTTTCACGGGCCTGCTGCCACCGGAGAACACCGGCTGCACGAGAGACGGGTCCCCCTTCGATCCACCGGCGTGAAGCCTGGAACGGCGACCTGTCACGCCGGTCGCGAACGACGGGCGCCGAGGGCGAGTACGGGTCGCCGATAACGCTCAGCGCTGCTCCGTCCGGGCCGGTCGGTGATCCGCGCGGCGCATCGCCGGGTGCTGGCTGTTCCAGGTGACGAGCCGTACCGGCGACGCCCCGTCCGCGTCGCACGTCGCACGGTTTCGACCGATACCTCTCACTCCATTTCAGGAAGGCCTGGAGCGCCGTGATCCTCACCGTGGATCCGGAACTCGGGTGAGGTGCCGCTGATGGGGACGCGGTCGCCGCCGAGCTGCACAGCGTCGCCGAAGTACCGGATCCGGTAGCTGCCGGGTGTCGCGTCGGCGGGACTGTGCCAGCCGATGGTGACTCGCGAGCTCGAGGCGGGGCCGGGCGACCAGCTGAAAGTGGTCGTCCAGTCCCCGTCACCGGCGATCGTTCGCCAACGCTCCTCGTCGCGTCGCTGCACCATGAGATAGGTGCTGCCGCGATGTAGATCGTGGTTGGGGTGCGCGCCGGCGAATTCGACGGATACCCGCTCCCCGGCGCGATACGCGGACGCCGGCTCGGTGAGCACGTCGCCGAAATCGTGTCCCACCGGCGGAAAGTCCGGCGTCGGTGTTGTTTCTGCAGGTCGCTGCAGCTCCGACAGATCGGGTGCGGTGGTACCGGACGGCACTGCGGCGCCGTCCTGCATCGCGGTCGCGAGCTGCGCCGCGATCTGCTGCAGGGCCGGCAACTCCCAACGGCCGAACAGAGTGCTCGCACCCTCGTAATGTTGTGCGAGGTACTCCTCAGGAGTTGTGACGTAATGGATATAGGCGTTGCTGTATCCAGCGACCAGGACGTTGGCCACCTCGACACCGAGAACAGCCGCCACCGTGCGCCGCAACCGCAGGCCGGCGGTGATCGTCACTTCGCCCGGAATACCGAGCAGAAACAGCTCGCCGATCTGGAAAAGCTGTACCGGAACGATCTCTTGCACATATGACCCGAAACGATTGAGCAGTCCGCCCGGGGCGACGATCGCTTTGGGCGCCTGCACATCCCGCAGTGCGGGCGCGAACCGGTACGCCAACCTCGACAGCAGATCCCAGCCCGGGTTCCGCCCTTCACGGAAGGTCTTCCAGTGGGTGGGCCCGTCGTACCCCGCGCCGGCAAAAGCAGCCGCACCCGCAGCAGGCCGGCCGGTGCGGCGCTCCCGCTCGTCTCCCGTGAACTCTGGTGACACGGTCACCGCGGACAGATCGACGTGGACGAATCGGCAATCGATGCTGCCGGCCATTCGAGGCATGTACCCGGCGGCGAGTTTCGCCGCGGCCTCGTATTGGCGCAGGCCGAGGATCCGGGTGTTCTCGAACTCGTCGTCGGTGGGGCCGTGGCCGGGCTTGCCGTCCAGGTTGGGCGACATATCACCGGCGTTGGTCTGCGCGAAGGCCGCGACGAAGTCGGGATCCGGGTCCGCCAGATAGTCCACGCCCTCGACCACGCGTTCCCAGTGATAGGCCGCGTACCCCTTGTTGTCGCCGCTGATCAGCGTGTTCCGGTTGGTCATCGACGTGCCGTGCGTGGCGAACCAGTTGATGGCGCCGACCGGTTCGCCCTCGCGATCGATGCGCAGCAGGGTGGTCTGTGGGTCGATGGCGTCGGGAAAAAACGCCTTGTCCTCCTCCGGATTTCGGTCGAATGCCGTGCGCGAGCGATTGACGCTGGCCTCGCGCAGCTCGCCGTGGATCAGGCGCAGGGTGGCGGGTGCGAGATCCTCGTGGGCCCGCTCGGCCGCCTCGACTATGCCGTCGACGATCGCCGCGAAGGTTTTGGGGCGGAATCCGATCGAGCTGTTGTACAACCGGTGGTGCGAATAACCGCCGGGCCCGCAGTGGGTGTGGGTTGCGGTGAGCATCACGTTGGACTCGGTGTAGGTGTCGCCGAAGCGCTGAGCCAGGCGGCGCAGCACCTCCTGGGTGATGCTGGAAAAGATCAGCGGCAGGTCGTTGACGATCAGCAGCACCCGCCGATCGGTGAGCGGGTCCGCGAAGACGAAAGCGCGGGCGCGCAACCGCAGGTGTATTCCGGTGGTCTTCTGACCGGCCTTGCCGTAACCGAGCATGCCGACCTCGGCCGGTTCTCCGGTGATGTCGGCAATGGCCCGCCCGACCAAATGGCGGTCGGGCGAGTAGTTCGTTTCCGGCATCGACCTCTTCTTCCGTCCTGTTGGAACCGGCCCGCGACAGCGGGTCCTGATTCTTTACACCGACAAACTAGCAAGGACGAAGACGGTATTCTTTTGCGTCGCCTACAGTTTCGCTTGTTCGGCCTGTCATCGGAGGGGCTCTTACGCGATGACGTGCGAGTGTGCGCTGCTCGCCCCTTCGGACTCCGGTCGGAGTAGCTGACCGACAGTGGTGATCGGTCTCTTCTCGGAGAGTAGCTGCCACGCGGTGCCGGCACCGGCGCGGTTCCCACCGGGAGGGGATGAGACCGGACAGTTTCGTCGCCGGTCCCGGCAGTTGCCCATCCATCGTCGGCGCGGCGACGATGGATGCGATCTCACCCGCTGCGGGTGAGACCGGACCGCCGCGAGAATCCTAGACTTCGGGCGCGCAGGCCTTGCCGGGTGAGCGCGGCATTCGATCTGCTCGACAGCTACGCGGTCCACGGGCTGGATTGCGGCATTCGAAGGGTGGTCGACCATGTTGGATACTATTTGGGAACTACTGTGGTACACGCTCGTCGTATTCGCGTTCGTCGCCTATCTGATCATCCTGTTCCATGTCATCGCGGATCTGTTCCGTGACCGGGAGATGTCCGGGATCGTCAAGACACTGTGGATCATCTTCTTGATCGTGGTGCCCTACATCACGGCCTTCGTCTACCTCATCGCCAGAGGCCGCGGTATGGCACAGCGGCAGATCGAAGCGCACAACAATGCCAGGCAGGCGACGGACGACTACATCCGGCAGGTGGCCGGGAAGTCCGCTACCGAACAGATCGCTGATGCGCAATCGTTGCTCGACGCGGGCACCATCAACCGGGCAGAGTTCGAAACCCTCAAAGCGAAAGCTCTCGGCTGACAGTCGCCGCGTGTGGAGCGCACTGCCCCGAGTCTGCCGGGCGGAGCGCACTGCCCCGAGTCAAGGAGTGGTCGTGCCCAAGTTGGAGCTGAAGAGAAAGTCCGAACTCTCCCGGAAAGAAGCCTCGGAGCGGCTCATCGCCCTCGGACATGCGCTGGCCGGCGGTGCGGAGACCGAACTCGGCACGGAGGGCGATTCCCTCTCGATTGTCGTCGCCGATCAGGTTCGCTGGGAGTTCGAGATAGAAGTCGACGGCGATGAGATCGAGGTGGAGATCGAGATCAGCTGGCGCGATGATTCGTCCGGCGAACCGAAAGCCGAAGCCGCCGCGGAATCGGAGAGCGCCGCCCGAGCCCGGGCCCCACGTCGTGCTCGCGCGCGTAAGAGCGCGGCGAAATGATCGGCATACCGTCCGGCGGCTATGGTCCACCCCGGTTCCGGCCGGTGCTCTGGCCCGGGTGAAGTCGGACTCCGGCGGGGTACCCGGAATGCGGCCTCATCACGAGCCCGGTGAGACCGCGGGTCCCGCCGGTGGCCGGCCGCGCGTGCTGGCCCGAGCGGCATTCCTCGCCGCGTTCGGTTCGGCGGCCGTACTGCTGATCTTCGCGGGGCTGCACACTCTGACACTGCTGATTCTGACTGTCGGTGCTCTCGCGGTGGGAGCCGCGGCCTCGTTCTGGTTCCTGACGAGCCGGGGCCCTCTGCGGTGGATATCGTTGGGCATCCTGGTGCTGACGCCGATCTCCGTGATCACCCTCCTCATTCGCGCGCATCTGTTGTGGGCGGTGGTACTGGCGTCATTACTGGCGATGCTCGCCCAGGCCTGCGCTCGGGCGGCGCTCGGCGAGGCTCGAGCCGATACGGTGATGCCCGAGCGTCCGGCGCCACCGCCGCGGCGGCCCTTCCTGGTCATGAACCCGCGCTCGGGTGGCGGCAAGGTGGGGAAATTCGATCTGCAGAAACGAGCCGAAGCACTCGGCGCCGAGGTAGCCCTGCTCGAAGGAGCGGGCGCGGCCGATATCGCGGCACTGGCACGGAATGCGGTGGCACGGGGCGCCGATCTGCTCGGCGTGGCAGGCGGCGACGGTACGCAGGCCCTCGTCGCGGGTATCGCCGCAGCGAACGATCTGCCGTTCCTGGTGATCAGTGCCGGTACCCGCAACCACTTCGCGTCCGATCTCGGATTGGATCTCTCCGATCCATCGACCTGCCTGGACGCACTCGCGGACGGCACGGAACTCCGCGTCGATCTCGGTGATATCGATGGCCGCGCCTTCGTCAACAACGCGTCGTTCGGCGTCTACGCCCAGATGGTGCAGAGCCCGGCATACCGGGAGGACAAGACCGCCACGATCCTGCAGCTGCTCCCCGATATGCTCGGCGGTCACCGCGGCGCCCGACTGGTCGCGCACCAGGGCGGGTCCACGATCGAGGATCCGCAGGCGGTACTGGTGAGCAACGGGCCGTACGAAACCCATGACCTGGCGGGTCTGGGCCGCCGGGCCCGGTTGGATCGCGGGACACTCGGTATGGTGACGATCAAGGTGGGCAGCGCACGACAGGCAGTCGGCCTCCTACGTCGCGCACACCAGCGCGGCCTCACTCGACACACCGGCGGTGAAGTCCTGATCGAGGCCGATGAGCCCGAGATTCCGGTCGGTGTCGACGGTGAGGCCCTGGTACTTCCCACGCCGATCCGATGCACAATCACCGCCGGCGCACTCCGAGTGCGTGTCCCCCGCGACCGTCCCGGCGTGCGCCCGTTCAAACGACCGATGGACTGGGCGCGGCTCCGGCGACTGGCTTTTTCACAGCGGCCGCACCCGACCGGTCGACGGCCGGGATCATGAGCCGGAACTCTCCGGCACCGTGCGGCCCGCGCAGGGGCCGGTGGGCACGTCCGCCGACCCTCACCCTTCGTCGGGCTGTACCCAGCGTCGAAGCGCTTCGATAGTGTTCTCCGGCGATGTGTTGAAACACAGGCGTATTCCGGGTGCGATGTCGGTAACCACATTGACGAGCCGTTCGAACAGCAGGGTGTGCTCGGCCGCCATGCGTACGCCCGCACCGATCATGGCGACCCGGAACGATCCGTCCGAGGCGCAGCGGCGTAACGCCGTCTCGGCCGCATCGGGATCCGCGGGCACCTGGCAGGACACGATATCGAATCCGGCTTCGCGGAGCGCGGCTTCTCCCGCCGCGATGCGCGCGGTGAGGGTGGCTTCGTCGAGGGATGGGTACCGGCTGTAGTCGATTGCACCGGGATGCAGTCCGATCGACAGGACGGTCAGCTCACTCGGATTCGTTTGTTCCATCGGACGATCCTCCGGTCTCACCACGGATATGACCAGCGCCGACCCTACTATCAGCAGGGTGACGGCCGTGAGTGCTGCCCTCACCACGGGACTGTTCCATTCCTGTCGAAGAACGCGCCGGTGGGTCCGCCGGGACCGATGGACGCCAGTTCGACGATGGCGTCGGTCCCCTCCGCGACGGTCTGGACACCGGTGTGACCGTTGAGGTCGGTGGCCGTGTAACCGGGGTCGACCGCATTGATCCGGATATCGCTCAGGGCGAGGGCGTACATGGTGGTGAGCATGTTCAACGCCGCTTTGGTTGCCGGGTAGCCGAGCATGGGTTGCAGGTATTCCTTCCAGCGCGGGTCGGTGACGGTCGGGATCGAGCCCATACCGCTGGAAACCATGACGATGCGCGGATGGCCGGACGCACGCAGCAGCGGCAGAAAACCATGGATGACACGGATGGGGCCGAAGACGTTGGTTTCGAACACCTCACGCACCTCGTCGACTCCCGTTACGGCCGGATGTGTGCGAGGCCCGCCGGTGGCGGCGTTATTTATCAGCACGTCCACGCGACCCACCGCGGCCCCCACCGCGGCGGCCGCCGCCGCCACCGATTCGTCCGATGTCACATCGAGCGCGACGAAGCGGGCCCGCACGCCTTCTCCGGCCAGCTCGTCCACCGCTGCGGCGCCACGCGCGCTGTCGCGGGCAGCGAGAAACACCTCCCAGCCCTGTCGGGCCAGTCGGCGCACCGTCTCACGTCCGAGTCCCTTGTTCGCTCCCGTCACCAGGGCGACCGTCTCTGTCGTCATGAGTGCAGCTTCGCGCCGATCGCACTGCGGCTCCAGAGTCGGCTGGGCCTGGGACCGGCGATACCACCCCCGGTAACCCGATGTCCGGGCGAAGCGGATGTCGTGCAGTTTCAGTGCCGGCGAAAGGCCTTGTCCTCGAAAAGGTCTGAGAAGTCCCGGCGGCCGCCACCCCTGTCAGACTGTTCGGATGGACATCAGACCAGCACGAGAGCAGGACCTCCCTTCCATTCTCGGCTTGGCAGCCCAGGTCGAGCTGTGGTTCGGCCCCATGGTCGACGACCCCGGATTCCAGCGCTCGGTGAACCAGCACATCCTCCGGTCAGCAGCGCTGATCGCAGTCGCTCCGAACACGGAGATCCTCGGCGCCGTGATGTTCGGTGTGAAGGCCCCGACATACCGCATCCACTGGCTCGTCGTCGCCGAACAGCAGCGCGGAAACAATGTCGGCTCAGCGCTCATGACTCACGCGACACGCAGGTTTACGCAGGTACCCGGAATCATCGAGGTAGTGACCTTCGGAATCGACCATCCGGGCGCCACCGCAAGCGGCGCACGAGCCTTCTACGAGAGCCTGGGCTTCGTACCCGCCGAGGCGGCGGCGCCCGGCCCGGAAGGTGGTTCCCGGCAGGTCTATCGGAAAGCGATCTCCTGACATTCAGGTCGGAATTCGTCGATACAGACAGCCCTGATCCGAACTGACGTCGACATCCACCGCTCGATGAGATCACGGAACGCCGCGGGAACCGCCGGCGGCCGGGTCGCGATAGCCTTCTATCTCCACTGGTCGGGAGACCGGTAACCCGACGAGAGGAATTGCTGTGATCCGCCCACTTCCCTCAGGCTCGCGGCCTCTCGGGGAATTCTGCTGGATGGACTGCAAGGCCGCGGACGTCGATGCGGCCGCTCGAGTGTTCGCCGACGAGTTCGGCTGGGAATGTCTGGTAGATCCGGGCGACTGGCGGGGCGCGATCAAAGCGCGAGCCGACAACCACTGGGTGGCCGGGCTCAGCAATCTCGACAGTCCTCTCTATCCGCCCGGAACTCCACCCCACATCAGCTATTACCTCGCGGTCGGGGATGCGGCGGCGGCACACGGCCTCGCTGTCGCCGACGGCGCCACCAGCCTGATCGCTCCCACGCCGGTTGCCGATCAAGGAATCCTCGCTACCGTCATCGATCCATTCGGAGCGGCCGTCTCGCTCTGGCAACCAGGAGCGTTCGCCGGATGGACGCACCCGCGGGGACCCCGGATACCGGGTCGGATCGTCCATGAATCCCGTGACCCCGCTGCCGCCGAGCGCTTCTATCGAGTCCGACTCGGCCTGTCCCTGCGGTACGCGGACTTCACTACACACCTCCCCGGATCGCCACCCGATGGTGACGCCGCCTGGACGGTCGCGATCCCATTCGGCGACCAGCCGACGCGGCCGGTCCGTCTTACGACCGGACACCGGTACTTGCGCTGCTGACGTCGGGGTGTGTCGATGCCCGGCACCACCACCCAGCTCCAGGCACCGTGGCCGACCGGTGTCTCCGCCGCCGCGCCGGCACCGGTCGGCGCGGCGGTTGGTCGTCGCGGAGCAGACACCACCGGACCGTCGCGCGGTGTGCCGGCACTGCGCCCGTCAAGGAATTGTCGGCGAACCGAATTCGGTGAGGACCGTGCCGTGCCGGATCGTGCCCGAAAGCCCGGCAAGCTCGGTCGGCGCCGACCAGGTCCGGAACCCGTCGTAGCTGTCGCTGTAGAGATAGCGGCCCTCGGTATAGGCGTCGAGATAGATGCGATGGCCGCCGTCGGGCAATGTCACCACCGACTGCCCCTCCCGCGGGCCACCCCAGCCCGCCCAATCCCCTTTCGCCACAAAGCTGTACGGCCCCAACGGATTATCGGCCACCGCCAGCTCGATCAGCTTCGTGTCCTCGTTCTTCACGAACGCCCACACCCGCCCGCCCAGCCGCACCAACGCCGTATCGATATAGCCCAGCGAACCCGGACCGCCGGGACTCAAACCTAGCAGCGGTATCGGCGGTGTCCATGCGGAAAACTCCGTTCCGCGCGGTACCACCATATGCGGGGTGAAACCATGACCCCAGGTCAGCGACACGATAATCCCGACCCGCCCCGCCACATCGGTATACCATTCCGGCGCCCACGCACCCTCCAAGCGGCCGGGCACCAGCATCGGCACAGCCGCCATCGCCGTCCAACTGATCCGATCCCGGCTGCGTGCCGCACCGATCGAGGTCGCGTCGGCGGCCATGGTGTAAGTGAGGTAATACCAACCGTCGGTGTGCAACAGCACGCTGGGGTCACGAACCAGCCCCGTCGGCGGCGTGTAGGCACGCTCGGCCACCGGCGTGAACCGCGTCCCGTCCACCGACTCGTACACCACCAAAGTCGTGTCACTGTCGGCACGGAACCCTGTCATCGTGTATCGCGAGGGCACCCGGTGCGGATCGACACCGACTCCGGGTAGCGCCGACTGCCCTCGTGCCGTCCCGATGCCCGGCAACGCCGTCCCGATGCCCAGCAACGGCAGCCCCGCCAGCAGGCCGAGTGCGGATCTGCGCCCCACATTGATCGCCATGACCAGCGATTCTGCGGTCTGCGCGATACGATGCGCCGCAGACGCGCCGCAACGCACGAGTCGTCCAACCGTAGAGCGGCCGCGCACTGCTTGTTTCGGATCGATCGGGTCGACCATCGACCAGTGGCGGAGTGTCGCAGTAACGAGCGCCGGGTGATTCACATATGGAAGGCACCGCTGAAGTCCAGAGCCGCGGCCGGTAGATGCCGGCCACGCGGTGTCGCATCTACGAGCTGACCGTCGTCGACCACAACGACCCCGCCCACCAGGACGGTGACCGGCTTGCCCCGGAGACGTCGGCCCTCGTACGGGGTGTAATCGGTGGCCATATGCAGTTCGCCGGTGGTGACCGTCCATTCGCGTGCCGGGTCCCAGATCGCGATATCCGCGTCCGCTCCCGGCATCAGGGAGCCTTTCCGCGGGTAGAGACCATTGGTGCGAGCGGGATTCGTCGCGGTCAGCTCGACGAACCTGCTGGGCGACAATCCCATACCGTCGACGTAGTGGGAGAAGATGACCGGGAGCCGTGTTTCGACACCGGGTAGCCCGTTGGGCATATGCCGCACGTCGTGCCGGTGCGATCGCTTCTGCGCGGTGTCATAGCAGCAGTGGTCGGATCCGATGGTGGTGATGTTCCCGGTGAACAGCTGACGGCCGAGCCCTTCGACGGTGTCGGTCGCACGCAGCGGCGGACAGCAGACGAACCGTTCGGGTTCCGGCCCGGCGTATTCGGTGGCGTCGAGGGTGAGATGGTGCGCGACCGCCTCGGTGAAGGCGACCAGTCCACGTTTACGGGCGTCGACCACCAGTTCGACCGCGGCCGGACTCGATTGATGGACGAAATAGACCGGGGCGCCCTGTGATTCCGCGATGGCCAGGATCGCCGCGACGGATGCGGTCTCGGCCAGTTCGGGCCGCGTGCTCGACATATGGGAGGCGTCGATATCTGCTGTCGCCGCCGCGCAGTTCTGCGCATCGGCGACGATCGCGTCGGATTCGCAGTGGATGATGACCATCCCGCCGAGATCGCGAGTGGCCCGCATGGTGTTCAAGATGGTGTGTTCGTTCGCCATCGTCTCGCCGGCGTAGGTGGTGAACATCTTCACCGTGCGAATACCGGCATCGGCCATGGTCGCCAATTGCTGCGCCGTGGTCTCGTCCCAGTCCACGACACAGGCGTGCAGAGCCGAGTCGCACAATCCCGCTGCCGCTTTGGCGCGTTGCTCCACCGCGGCGTCGAGCGGCCGCTGCCCCGGGCGCGGGATGGCGAAGTCGATGATCGTGGTGGTGCCACCGAAGACCGCGGCGGTGGTGCATTCGAGATAGGAATCCAGCGAGGTGAATTCGCCCGAGGTGAAACCTACGTGGCAGTGCGGATCCACCCCACCGGGCAGGACGAGTTTTCCGGTGGCGTCGATGATCTCCGCCGACTCGTCGACCGGCGTACCGGGGGCGACTACCGCCAGCACCTTGTCGCCGTCGATCACGAGATCGGCCGGTGCGGACCAATTCGATTCCACGACAGTGCCGCCGCGCACGACCTTCATCGCTTTTCCTCCAGATATGCCAGCCATCCACCCCGGTCACTGATATCGGTGACACCGGGTGCGCCGAGTGCGTCCGCGCGCATCCGCATGGACAGCGATCCGCTGCCGTTCGCCAGTTCGATGACACCGAGTTCGAGTTCGGCCGGTTCGCGGGGAAGCAGTTGCTCGCGCAGCACGTCGTACTCGACCTCGTACAGTTCGCCCGGTATCACCAAGCCGCCCGCGGCGACGGGATGCAGACCCGGAAATTCGTCACGGACGGAATAGAACCGGTACTTGGCGGCGGTTCGGACCCGCCCGAGGAACTTCGCGTCGTTCAATGCGTCGTTGAGCGTTCCGCCGGACATCGCCTGCCCGTTGACGAACATCGTGACCAGAGCCATGAGAAAGATCCTTTACCGCGTCGGAAGTTGGGTGAGCCGGGAGGGCGAGAAGGCGGACACGTCGAGCCCGGGTTCTTTCCCCAGTACCAGTGCCGTGAGCAACTCCGCCCACAGTGGCGCGAAGGTGAACGAGTACGTGCCACCCGCGACAAAGATCCCGGGTGCGCCGTCGAGTTCACCGATGACCGGCATTTCGTCGGGTGTGGTGACGACGGGTCCGGTCCACGCCTCGAGCAGTCGCCCACCGGCCAGGTCCGGGAGCAGTCGCGCCACCTGGGCGAGGTTGCCGGAAGTGCTGCTCTCCAGGATCGGGGCGGGATCGGTGGCGTGGAACGGTCCGGCGGGCCAGCCGCCGCCGAGAACGAGACGGTCGCGACGGTCCTGTTTGATCGACATGCCCTCGCCGACATGCTGTACCAGTACTTCGAGAGTGCTGGGGGCGGCAGCGAGGGAATGCATCTGCAGAGCCGTCGGTGTCAGGTGGAGCCGCACTCCGGCCAGTGCCGCGATATCGGCCATCCACGGACCGGCGGCGTCGATCACGACCGGAGTGTGCCAGGTCCCGCCAGGTGTGCCGGCCTGCCAGCTGTCGCGCGCTCGGCGCAATGTCGTGACGGGGGTGTTCGGGTGCACCACCGCGCCTTCGGCTTCCGCTCGCCGCAGTAGCGCCGGCCCCGCCATATCGGGTTCGGCGAAGCCGTCCCACGCACACCAGGTGGCACCTTCGATCGCCGGGCCCAGCAGCGGCAGCGCACGACGCGCCTCGTCCCCGGTCAGGACCTCGGTCGGAATCCCGGCGGCTCGTTCCCACTCGTGCTTCGTACGCAGCCGGCGTACCTGGTCCTCGGTCTCGGCGACCATGAATCCGCCACAGCGGACGAGACCGAGATCGGGCACGGATCCGGCGAGCACGTCCCACAGTCCACTGGTCGCCTTCTGCAGAGGAAGCAGATGTTCGACATCGACCGCGACACCTTGGCCGGGCCGGCGAGCGTGAATGGTCTGAATGTGCAGATTTCCCGCAGTGGTGCCCGAACCGGCCGAGTTCGGAATCCCACGGTCCAGTACCGCCACCCGAGATCCTGCCCGGGTGAGCGCCAATGCGGTAGCGGCGCCGACTATTCCGGCGCCGACGACGAGCGCGTCGACCTCAGTGCGCACTGCCGGCTCCCAGAGTCTGCGCCGACGCTTCGGCGATACCGGATTCGTCGATGATGTCCTGAAGCGCTGCCAGAGTCGTCTCGTCGGTGACCGGCAGCAGCGGTTCGCGCACCGCGCCGCCCGGCTGACCCAGCAGGTTCATCACGGCTTTCAACTGCGGAATGGGTGAGGCGAACACGCCGCTGTAGTCGCCGGCTATCAGCCTCCCGGACAACGCGCGGTACCTGTCGGCCCAGGTGCGAGCGGATACGGCGTCGCCGGCTGCCACCGCACGGTAGAACGGCACGGCGAACGGAGCGCCGACACCGCCGCCGTCGATATTGCCGTCACCACCCAGTTCGAGCAGGGTGGCGAGGCCGCGCCGGTGCAGAAAGCTGCCGAACACCCGGACCCGGCCCGCCACCGCTTCCACAGTGTCGAGCATCGACAGCCAGTTGCCGGTGCTGTCCTTGATCGCGACGACGTTGTCGAGATCGGCCAGGCTAGAGAACAGCCCCGGGCTGGTGCCGATATCGACGGACACTCCGCGCGGCCAGTTGTAGACCATGAACGGCAAAGACGTCGCCGAGGAGACGGTCTCGAAGAACCGCAGTGTCTCCTCGGGTGAGGTGTGGACGTAGGGAGGCGGTGTGGCGAGGACGCCGTCGGCACCGGCCGAGGACGCGTGCACCGCCAATGCCGACGATTGCCGGGCGGTGTAGGCGCTGATTCCCACGACGACGGGGAATCGACCGGCGACTGCGTCGACCGCCACTTCGGTGACTGTTCGGCGTTCGTCGTCGGTCTGGCTGAACCATTCACCGGTACTGCCGTTGACGAGTACGCCGTCCACCCCCATGTCCGCGTACAGATTCATCAGCGACCCGAGCGCCTCCGCGTCGAGAGAGCCCGCCGCTGTGAACGGGGTGGGGGCCGCGGGCCAGTATCCGGACCACGAGACGTCATCGCGATTCATATGGTGCTGCCTTTCGAACGAAATTCCACCGGAGATGGTCATTTTGCCGACCATGATGGGATCGATTGCATAGACTGCCGCCAGATGACCACCGCCGTCAAGCCGGAAACGTGCTCGTAACGCCGGCGGTGTCGAATAGCGGAAGTCCGGATACGGAATGGAGACAAGAGGGTTCGATGGCGGTCACTTTGATCGATGTGGCGGTGGCTGCGGGCGTATCGCGCAGTACCGCATCACGTGCGTTGAGCGGTTCCAGCCTGATCTCGGCCGAGACCCGGGCCGCGGTGGAACAGGCCGCCCGCACGCTCGGCTATCGACCGAACCGCGCCGCGAGCGCGCTGCGGTCGAACAGATCGCACCTGATCGGGCTGGTGATGAACAATCTGCTCAACGCGACATTCCACACCGTCGCGGAGGTGGTCCAGAAAAGAGCTTCGACCAGCGGTTTCCAGGTCATTCTGTGTATCACCGACGCGGACCCGGGCCGGGAGAACGACGTGCTGGCGATGCTCGGCGAGCACGGGGTCGACGGCACGATCGTGATCGGCAGCGGCCGCAGCGCGAGCGCGTCGAACGCGTTGTTGTCGCAGGGTCGGGCGGTGGTCAACCTCATCAGGTCGGTGCAGGGCAGCAAAGCGTCCACCGTGCTCGCCGACGATCTCGACGGAGCCCGGGACGCGACCGCGCATCTGCTGGCGCTGGGACACCGCCGTATCGGCTATATCGGCGGCACCGCCGACGCGACCTCGGGCCGGGAGCGATTCGAGGGGTATCGGCTCGCACTCGCCGATGCCGGGATCGACATCGACCACGACCTCGTGCGCAAAGGGCCCTTCACCACCGAGTTCGGCGCGGAGGCGGTGAACTCCCTGCTGGACGGGGCCGCGCCGATGACCGCGCTGTACGCGGCCAACCACGAGGCGGTGTTCGGCATCCTGCCCACCCTCTCCGGGCGCGGCGTTTCGCTACCCGATGAATTGTCCCTGGTCTGCCATGAGGACATGCCGTGGCTGGCGATGTGGCAGCCGGCGATCACGGTCGTGGACAACGGTGCCGCTCAGCTGGCGAACGTCGCGATGGATCTCCTCTTCCAGCAGATCAACGAGGCCGCCGGACCGGACGGCCGGACCTATCGGATCGGTGCGCGCCTGATCGAACGTGCCTCCTGCCGTGCCCATGACGGGGACCACACGAACTCGTCGACCGATCCGCCGGCTCGTTAACAGTTGATGACTTCGATGCCGGATGGGTTAACCACATTGACGGTGCCCACGTGTTTTGTCACTCTTTATGCAATCGATCCCACGGATCAGACGGATCGATTTCGACTTCCCCCGCAACTCGGTTGCGGTGCAGTTCATCTCGAAAGGCTCGCCAATGCGCAAGATCATCGGATTCGCGGCAGCGTTCGTCGTTGCCGCCGCCGTCACCGGATGCGGTTCATCGGAGGAGGTCGCCGCCCCGACGGATTGTTCACCGACGCTCGGCGCGGCCGACCTCGCGCAGGAGGGCGCGCTGACCATGGCGACCAACGCGACCCTGCCGCCCATGCAATACGTCGACGCCGACGGCGAGGTCATCGGTATGCGGGTCGACCTCGGTAAGGAGATCGCCCAGCGCCTGTGCCTCGCCCCGAAGTTCGTCAACATCGAGTTCGACGCGCAGATTCCGGGCGTTCAGAGCGGCCGGTGGGACATGATCGATACCGGGATGTTCTACACACCGGCACGTGCGGAGACGATCGATCTCGTCCCCTACGAAGTGCAGGCGGTGTCCATCTCGGTTCCCGCGGGCAATCCGGAATCGATCTCCCGAGTCGAGGATCTGGCAGGCAAGACGATCGGCGTCGAAGCACCCGGTTACGAGTTCGACACCCTGACCGCGCTCGCCGCGCAATTCGCCGCCGAAGGCAAACCTGCGCTGAATGTCCAGACTTTCAAGACGAACGCCGACGCCTACCAAGCATTGTCCGCCGGCCAGATCGACGGCACGTCGATCGTGGAGTCGGTCACGTCCTTCTATCAGAAGGACGGCCGCTTCGAGACGGCGGTCGGCGGTATCAACGAAGCGCCCTTGGCCATGGGCTTCGCCAAGGGCAGTAAGGCGGCGGCCGAGGTCGCGCGGGTTCTCGCCGAGATGCGGAACGACGGCTACCTCCCGGATCTGTTCGGCCAGTACGGCGTCACCGGCTACGAAGGCGATATCGCCGTGGCCACGGGCCCGCTGACCAGCTGATCCGCAGCTCTATCGAAAGGCATCCCCATGTGGTCTTGGGACGCGTTCTTCTCCATCCTGACGAGTCGGCAATTACTCGAAGGCGCGTGGGTCACGATATGGCTCACGGTCGTGAGCATGATCCTCGGGCTGATTCTCGCGGTGGTGGTCGCCGCGGCACGATCGTCGCGACTGCTGCCGCTGCGCGCGATATCCGGTTTCTACGTCTGGTTGATGCGCGGCACCCCGCTGCTGGTCCAGCTCGTGATCATCTACACCGGCCTGCCGCAGGTCGGAATCAAACTCGGTGTCATCGAGGCCGCGCTACTCGGGCTGGTACTCAACGAGGCCGCCTACCTCTCCGAGATCGTGCGTTCGGGAATCATGTCCGTCCCCGCCGGTCAGACCGAAGCCGCGCGGGCGCTCGGAATGTCTCCGATGAAGGTGTTCCGGGTCGTCGTGCTCCCCCAGGCGCTCCGGGTGATGATTCCGCCGCTCGGAAACAGCTTCAACGGCCTCCTGAAAACTACGACGCTGGTCTCGGTGATCTCGGTGCAGGAACTTCTCCGGCGAACGCAGTTCCTGGTCCAGGTCAATTTCCGAGTACTCGAAGGCCTGTGCGCGGCCGCGCTGTACTTCCTGGTGCTGACCACCCTGTGGGGATTGATCCAGCAGATGCTCGAAGCCCGCGCCGGACGAGGCTACGACCGCAATTACAGACACAAGAGCACCGGGGAATCGAAGATTCCGGACGAGAGTGCACTGGAGGCAGAGGCGGTGAACCGATGACCGATATCGCGGAGAAAGCTCCGATGATGGTAGAAGTCCGGAACATGACGAAGTCGTACAGCGACCTGGTCGTGCTCGACGGAATCGACTTCACGGTGGGCACCGGAGAAGTGGTCCTCTTATTGGGGCCCTCCGGCAGCGGGAAGAGCACATTGCTGCGGACTCTGAACTGCCTCGAGACGATCGATTCCGGCACGGTACGCGTCTGCGGTGAAATGATCGGATTCGCCGACGACGATCGTCGGCGCCCCCTGTCCGAAACTCGACTCGCGAAACAGCGTCATCACACCGGCATGGTGTTCCAGAGCTTCAATCTTTTCCCCATGATGACCGCCCTGGACAATGTCGCATCGGGGCCGCGGCATGTCCTGGGAGTCACGAAGGACCTCGCTCGCCGACAAGCCCGGGAACTGCTCGAAATGGTCGGCCTGGGAGACAAGGCCGACAACTACCCCGCGCAGTTGTCGGGTGGGCAACAACAACGGGTAGCCATCGCCCGCGCCCTCGCCATGAAACCGAAGGTCATGCTGTTCGACGAGCCCACTTCCGCGCTCGACCCGGAAATGGTCAAAGAGGTCCTCGACGTGATGGTCCGCCTGCGCGACGAGGGAATGACCATGGTCGTGGTCAGTCACGAAATGGGCTTCGCCAAGGCCGCGGCCGATCGCATCGTCTTCATGAGCGAGGGAAAAATCATCGAGGACGCGGAGCCGGATCAGTTCTTCGGCAACCCGCAGAACCCCAGAACCCGGCAGTTCCTGCGCCAGGTCCTCTGACTCCGGCGCCCGGTCGTGCCAGACCGCTGCTGAAGTCAGGTGGCCGCCGACGCGCCGACGAGGGCGAGCGCGCTCACCCACAGGGCCGGGCAGCGGCCGGCACGAGCGGACGTGCGCCGATCCGGGCGAGGATGCGGAACCGGACACCGCTACCGAGGGCGAACATAGCGGCGGTGAGCAGCGCGCCTTGCAGATGCCGGGCGAGGTCGCGTGCGGTCGAAGGGACAGCACCTGTCGCTCGCGGCACCAGTCGATCAGCTCGGACTCCGTGACGGACGAGCCGCTTCTCACACGTCTGCTGACCGCTTCCGAAGTGACCACCTTGCTCACCGCGTAGCCTCCCCCGCCATCGGTACCCAGGTGTCCATCAATTGGTCGAGCAGCCGCTCGCCGTGCGGCCACGACCCGTACCCGGAGGCCGGGTTGAGATGCCCGACTTCGCCGATATCGACGAGACGTGCGCCCCATGCCTCCGCCATCCCGGAAACCCGCCGATACGAGGCCAGCGGATCGTTCGTGGAGGCGGCCACCACGCTGGGAAACGGCAACCGGCGCCGTGGGATCGGCAGCCAGCCGCCGGCGTCGAGTTCCGCCGATGCCGGGTACCCGGCGGGCAGTGCGGATTCGAGGTCCGGCGGGGTGGCGAGCAGCGCCGCGCGCACCGGACGGGTCGCGGACCGCGCCCAATGCACGGTGATCATCACGCCGGCGCTGTGCGCAACGAGGTACACCGGGCCGGTGACTTCGTCGAGCACCGCATCCAGTGCGGCGATCCGTGTGCTCAGCGAGAGCTTGTCGTGTTCGAGCGGCGGTACCGTCCGCACCTGCGGAAGGCGCTCTGCCAGCAGAGTCTGCCAATGGTCGGCCACGTGGTCGCGGAGTCCTGGGACGATCACGACTGTCGGGTCGGCGGTGCCATCCATGAAATTCGTTTCCTCTCAGGTGTTATCGAGCGATGGCCGGGTCGAGCGCGGTGAGCCGGCGAAGCCCGGCTGGATAGACGCGTTTACCGACGATGAAGGCGGCGATGGCGAGCAGGTACGGCAGTGGGGCCAGGCGCAGAGCGTCGGTCAGCCCGATATGGTCGGCCAGCACGCCCACGACGAAGGGTCCGAGCGCGAGTCCGAGCAGGCTGTTCGCCAGGGTGAGGGTGCCGAAAGCCGACGCCCGCACCGACGGGTGCGTCAGGTTGGCGACCATGGCGGCGGTCGGGCCCGAGGATCCACCGGAGAAGAAGGCTCCGATACCGATCAGGATCAACTGCGCGGGCCCGGTACCGAGGCCGAATCCGATGGTCAGGCAAACCAGTGAGATCAGGCAGAACACGACCGCCGTGGTCCATTTACGCGACATATCGGCGCGGCTGACCCGATCGGTGATGTAGCCGCAGCCGACCATGCCCGCACCGACGAACAGGACGACTATCGACGCGACGAGTCCGGCCTTGTCCGGTGGGAGGTCGTACTGACGGTTGAAGAAGCTCGGCGTCCACGACAGCAGCACCGCTGCGGTGAATATCTGCAGACCGCTGCCGAGGTACGCGCACAGCACCGCTGGATTGGTGAACAGCGTGGATACCGGCGCCCGGACCGTGTCCACGGCGGATGGGGCGACGGCCACCGGATCCGTGGCATAGCGGGCCAGTTTCGCTTCGGTCACCACGGCTCGGAACAGCACCGCGAGAATCAACCCGAATACCGCCATGGTGGCGAACGACCAGCGCCAGCCGAGCTGTACCGCGATCACCCCACCGAGCGCGACGCCGAGCACGGATCCGAAAGATCCACCGGCCATGAAAGCACCGCCGAGAGCGGCGTGCACACGCGGCGCGAACACACTGAGCACCACGGCGATACCGACGCTGCCGTAGGCGGCCTCCCCCACCCCGACCAGGAATCGTGCGCCCAGCATCTGCTCGTAGCTCGCGGCGACCGCGCACAGCAGTGTTGCCGCACTCCACAGCACGGCCATGAGCACCAGGCTGCGGGTCCTGCCCCAACGGTCCGCCACTATCGACAGCGGCAGCGTGAGTAGCCCGACCATGAGGGCGACGACGCTGGTGAGTGACGCGAGCTGCGAGTCCGACAGCATCCATTCGGTTTTCAGGAACGGAAAGATCGCACTGAGGACCTGCCTGGACATATAGTCGGCCAGCAGCAGTCCGAATGCCAGCGCGAACACCACCCATGGATAGATACTGCGGCGGCTCGGTGGTGAGCCGGTGATCGCCCGGGCCGGGACAGCGGTGTCGTGATCCGCCGTTCCGGCGGCGGTAGTGTGCAACTCCATCGGTGCTCCTACGGATCCGGCGGAGGCAGAAGAAGAGAGCCCCACCGGGGTTGGAAAGGAACGGGCACGGACCCCTCGGTCCGTGCCCGCGGTGATCGTCGGGCGTCCGCGCGGCGGACGGTCAGGCGTGGTGGGTGAATCCGATCTGGCCCGGCTTCCGGTTGGGCGCGAATCCGATCTTGGCCAGGGTCTCGTCGGCGCCGCTGTAGCGTTCGCCGAGCTGGTAGATCTCGCGGGCTTCCTTGCCGGTAGCGACCTCACGGCCCAGTTCCCCGGCGATTCGCACCAGTTGCTCGACCTGCTGGACCGAGGTCATCTTCTGCCCCTTGCGGCCCCAGAGGGTGTCCTCGTTCCCGCAGCGGGCGTGCAGTCCCATGGCGATGGCCATCGTGTTGACCGGCAGGACGCTGCGCATGAGGGTTTCCAGCGTGAGCACCGCGCCGTCGGGAACCCGGCGGATGAACTCCATCATGTTGTAGGGATTCGGCCCATCGAAACCACCACCGATCCCCACCCAGGTCAACATGAGCGGTCCGGTGTATACGCCACGGCGGATCAACCGCTCGACGGTTTCGAACTGCGCGATGTTGGCGAGTTGGAAATGGGGCTGGATTCCCTTGGCCTGCAGCCTTTTCAGATGCTCCGCAACCCAGCCGGGGCCGGCGGGAACGTGCATCTCCCGGTACGCCTCGTAGACCTCGGGGCGGGTGAAGGACGTACCGGCGATATCGTCGTCGGTCATCAATTCGATGATGTTCATCTGATTGGTGTTGATCGCGATGGTCACCTGATCCGGTTTCGGATCCAGCTCGGCGAGCAGATGCCGCGCATCGTCGGACAGCCACACGGCCTCGGCCCCGGAACCCTCCGGTGCGAACGAGATCGAACCACCGACCTGCAGGATCATATCCGGCACCGCGTCGCGCAGCCGGCCGAGGAGCTCGTTGAACTTCGACAGGCGCTTGGACCCTTTACCGTCCAGTTCACGGACATGGATGTGCAGCACGGTGGCGCCCGCGTCGTAGCAGTCGACGGCCTGCTGGACATGTTCGTCCATGGTGAGCGGGAGGTCTTCGCGGAAATCGCCGGGCTCCCATTCCGGGCCGTAGGGCGCCACGGTGATCACCAGCTTTTCCTGGTTCTCCGGGAACAGAGCGTCGTCGTGAAAATACATGGAATTCCTCCGATGAGATTCGAATGACAGGTGATCGGTGTCAGTACGGGCGGTCGCCGACGATCCCGGCGCGCTCCATCTTGCGGACAGCGGGCCAGTAATCCTGGACGGCGTAGTGCTGCGTCGAGCGGTTGTCCCAGATCGCGAAACTGTTCGCCGTCCACCGCCACCGCACCTGGTATTCGGGAATGCTCGCCTGGCGCATGAGGTAGTGCAGTAGCTCGGCGGCGCCAGGGGCGTAATCGGCGCCGAATCGAACATTCTCGGGCGTATGGAAATTCGTCAGATGGGTGGCGAACGAGTTCACGAACAGGATCTTCTCGCCGGTCTCCGGGTGGGTTCGCACCACCGGATGTTCGGCATCCGGGAAACGTTCGCGCAGAGCGTGCCGCTCCTCCAACTGCATCGCCGCACCGAAACTCGCCTCGATACTGTGCCGCGCGGTCAAGCCCCGGATCCGCGCCTTCACCTCCTCCGGCAGTCGGCGGTAGGCCTCGGCCATATCCACCCAGATCGTGTCGCCGCCGACGGACGGGGTCTCCACGCAACGGAGCACGCATCCCATCGGTGGGCTCTCCCGCCAGGTGGCGTCGCAGTGATAGGCGTTCTCGTAATGTTCCGGCGGGCTGTCGAGATCCTTGTAGATGCGGACCAGGCCCGGGTGGTCGGGATCGCTGCCCGCGACCGGATGATCCTCCAGGTCGCCGAATCGCCGTGCGAGAGCGATGTGCTCGGACCGGCTGATGTCCTGGTCCCGGGCGAACAGCACCTTGTATTCGAGCAGTAGTGCCCGCATCTCGTCGAACAGCTCGTCGTCGCGTGCGACCTCGGCCAGGTCGATATCGGAAAGCTCGGCGCCGATCGACCGGGTCAACGGCAGCACGCTGAGCCGCCGACCGGTGAGCTGTCGGGGTCCGGCAAATGTTGTCATGCTTGTCCTCCGTACGTTGTGATCCGGTAACCGGTGCTCCGCGCCCGGTCAGAGTGTGAAAACAGAGGAGCCGATGCTGCGTCCGGTCTCGAGGTCGCGGTGCGCACCGGCAGCGTCGGCAAGGTCGTAACGCTGGTTGACCTCGACTCGGATCCGCCCCGCGGCGACGTGGCCGAACAATTCGCCGGCCAGCTCGGCTCGTTCGGCGGGGTCGGCGATGTAGTCGGCGAGAGCCGGCCGAGTGACGAACAGCGACCCCTGAACGGCCAGTTCCATCGCGTCGATCGGCGGCACCGGCCCCGAGGCCGTACCGAAACATACGAGCAGCCCACGCCTGGCCAGGGAATTCAAGGAAGCCCGGTAGGTGGTCTTGCCGATGCTGTCGAACACCACCGGCACGCCCGCTCCACCGGTTATCTCACGGACCCGGGGCGCGACGTCCTCCCTGGTGTAGATCACGACATGATCGCAACCGTGCGCCCGCGCGACCTCTGCCTTCTCCTCGCTCGAGACCGTCCCGATAACGTTGATGCCCAGCACTTTCGCCCACTGGGTGAAGATCAGGCCGACACCGCCCGCGGCGGCGTGTAGCAGGACCGTGGCGCCGGGCTCGAGCGGATGGATACGCCGCAGTAGGTACGCGGTGGTCAGTCCGCGCATCGTCATCGCCGCGGCGGTTTCGAAGGGGATGTCAGCCGGCAGACCGATCAGGTGCTGTGCGGGCAGAACTCTTTCCGTGCTGTACGCGCCGAGTGAGCTCCCGGTATAGGTGACGCGGTCACCCACCGTGAACTCGGTAACACCAGCACCGAGCGCTTCGATCACGCCTGCGGCCTCGACACCCATTCCCGCCGGCAACCGGGCCGGATACAGCCCGCTGCGAAAGTAGGTGTCCGCGAAATTCAGCCCCACTGCCTCGTGCCGGATCCGAACCTCGCCCGGCCCGGGCTGCCCGACCTCGAGCTCCTCCCAGCGGAGCACTTCGGGTCCACCGGTCTCGTACATTCGAACCGCTCCGGCCACGACAACTCTCCTCTTCCTCATGACCGCACCCTGTGCGCACGATCGCGCCGCGACATCGGACGATCCGGCGGGTAGGGCGGCCGATGGGGACACCTGATGCCGTGTCGGATGTTCGCCGCACGGATGCGACGGCGTACGGACTACCGAATACGAGCCCCTGCGGAAAGGGCGGGCCGAGTGCGTTCCGCAGCCATGTCGCCGTCCTTCCGGTCTTCGCGAACTCGCTGTGACGTGACCCACGTTAGGTGAAAATTCGAATGAATGCTTATCCTGACGGGACAGGAAACTATTCATTTAGGGACAGGCGATGGGAAGAAAGCCGCTGGCGCGCTATGCCGCCTTGAACAATTTCGTCACGCTCGGCCAATCCTTCGGGCTCGATCCCGCCCGTCTCGTGCGAGCGGCCGGACTGGACCCGGCCGGCCTCAATCTGCCGGACCGTTGGGTCCCCGCAGTAGCGGTCGCCGACCTGCTGGAACGCGCCGCCGGTGAGTCCGGCCACGAAGATTTCGGACTCAGACTGGCCGAACTGCGCCGGATATCCAGCCTCGGCCCCCTCAGCCTCGCCATCCGCGAGGAACCCGATGTACGCAGTGCGCTGAAAATACTCGCCCGGCACGAGAATATGTACAACGAGGCATTGCACACGCACTTGACCGAGCGCAACGGCGTCGGCACGATCGCCTTGACAATCGATCTCGGCGAGCCGGGTGAGACCCGCCAAGCCGTCGAACTCGGGGTCGGAGTCCTGCACTCGCTGCTGCGCGATTTCCTCGGAAGTGGCTGGTGTCCACTCGAAGTCGATTTCACCCATTCCGCTCCCGGGAATCTCGACACCCACCATCGGATCTTCGGTGGCAATATCGGATTCGACCGCGAATTCAACGGAATCGTCGTCTATACAACCGATCTCGACGCGACCAACGCCTTATCCGACCCGCTGCTCCGGTCATATACCCAGCAGTTCCTGGGAACGGCAGAACCTGTGCAGGAGCCGACCACCGCAGGTCGCGTCCGCGATCTCATCGAGACGCTGCTACCGACGGGACGGTGTTCGGCCGAACAGGTCGCGCGCAGCCTGGGCATCGAACGGCGGACCGTACACCGACACCTCGCGCAGGAGGGCGAGACCTTCAGTTCGATCCTCGACGACGTGCGCGCCGATTTGGCAGATCGCCTGGTGACGAACCGTCGATACGCCTTCACCGAGATTGCCGAGATGCTCGCCTTCTCCTCGCACAGCAATTTCACCCGCTGGTTCCGCAACCACTACGGCTGCAGCCCCAGCCGATGGCGCAGGACCCATGCGACGTCGACCGCTCCGCCCTCGTAGCGAGGTCGCTGGGCGGCGCGTGCGATCCGGCCGCGTACCGTGGTCGGTGCGGACAGGCCTGGCTGTGCCCGATATCCCCTACTGGGAACGGAAGGACATCGAAAGGTCGAGATGGCGACAGAAGAGGACAGGCGAGGTCATGACCGGCACGGGTCGGGCGACGAAGCGCGTATCGCTTTCATGATCCGCATGCGGGAGGATATGACCCGCTTCGTCATGGAATACGAGTTCGCTGTGAAAGAACTGCTCACGAAAGTCACGATTCTGCGTGAGGAATTCCGGCATCTGCACCACTACAACCCCATCGAACACGTCACCTCCCGAGTGAAGTCACCGACGAGCATTCTGCAGAAGGCGATACGAAAGAATATTCGCCCCGAGCTACCCGCTTTCCGTGAGCACATCACCGATATAGCGGGCGTACGGATCACCTGTAGCTTCATCACCGACACGTACCAGGTGCTCGAGGCGCTCACCGCGCAGGACGACGTCCGCGTCCTCGCCGTCAAGGACTACATCGCCCACCCGAAGCCGAACGGCTACAAGAGCCTGCACGCTATCCTCGAGATCCCTGTATTCCTGTCCACCGGGCCGGTGAATGTCACCGTCGAACTCCAGGTACGAACCGTCGCAATGGACTTCTGGGCGACCCTCGAACACAAGATCTTCTACAAATACGACAGGCACGTACCCCAGCGTCTCATCGACGACCTGGCGAGCGCCGCCGCGACGGCCGCGGAGCTCGACCACAGGATGGAGCAGTTGCACACCGAAATACACGGGGCGGCCGGCAGAAGCCGCGAACCACAGACCGATATCGACGACGAGACCCTCGGATTTCTCTGGGAACTCGCCCGAGACACCCGCGCCTGAAATTTCCCTACAGACGCCCGAACCTGCCCTACAGCATCCCCCGGGCGGAGAGGCTCCGGAACAAGTCGGCGGTGCCGAACCGCCACGGCTCGCAGATGTCGCTGGTCCGCACCCGGTTGATCAAGCCGCCCAGGGTAGGTGTCTCGATGGCGACCAGATCGTCGAGCCGGTGGGTGAATCCCAGTCCCGGTTCGGCTCGGTCCTGGACCGGGGCGAACATGGTACCGAGGAACAGCGCCACGCCGTCGGGATATTGGTGGTGCAGTCCCATGAGCTGGCGGATGAGTTCCTCCGGGTCGCGGCTGATCTCGGCCATGGACGATTCGGCATGCAGCGTGAAAGCGTCGACGCCACGGATCCGCAGCGTCACGGTCAGTTTGCGGACGGTGTCGAGATCGAAGGCGGCGTCGAACAGCCGGATGAACGGGCCGACGGCCGCGGAGGCGTTGTTGTCCTTGGCGGCGGTGAGCAGCAGCGCCGAGCGACCCTCGAAATCACGCAGGTTGACATCGTTGCCGAGGCAGGCGCCGACGGCCCGGCCGGCCGACGAGATCAACAGCACCACTTCGGGTTCCGGGTTGTTCCAGGTGGAACGAGGGTGCACACCGATATCGGCGGCGGTCCCGACACTGGCCATCGGCGCGCATTTGGTGAAGATCTCGGCATCGGGGCCGAGCCCGACCTCGAGGTACTGGCTCCACCAGCCCTCGGCGACCAATAGCTCCTTGAGCCGGTCGGTCTCGGCCGAACCCGGTTCCAGTGCGGACAGATCGGTGCCGACGTGTTCGGTGATCTGTTCACGCACCCGGTCGGCCAGCGAGGCGTCGCCGCGGCAGCGTTCCTCGATGACGCGTTCCATCAGGGAGACCACGAAAGTGACGCCCGCCGCCTTGACCGGTTGCAGGTCGATCGGACTGAGCAGCCGGGGGATCTCGGGCCGCCGGAATTCCGGTGGAGTGTGCGCGATCACCTCCGCGACCGGCCCGAGGTCCGGGCCCGCACAACCGCGAACGAAGGCGGCGGGGTCGTCGTACTCGGCCAGATCCCGCACGGTGGCGACCCGCGCGGTGATATCGATCAGGCGGTTGTCGCGCACCGTGACCACGCTCGGGCCGTGTGCGCCCATCACCCGTCCGACCAGAACGGCGCGGTCGTGGTCGGCCGGGAGCAGGGTCTCGGCGGTCGGTGGCCAGGGGATACTCACGATATGGTCCTCGCGGTCGTGGCCGGCCGGAGGCTGATCTCGAAGCTCTCGTTCACCTCGCGGGTGAGCCGGCGGATGTCGTGGTGGTCGAAAAGGCAGGCTCGCACCGCTGCGGCTCCCGCGTTCTGGAAGGCGATGGCACCCGCGTGCCGGGGCCGGATCCAGGCGTCCTCGATGGTGGCCCGGGTCGCTCGGTAGAAATCGTGGCTGGCGGCGTTGACGGTGTCGTCTTCCCAGGCGGAGCGCACACCCGGCTGTCCTTCTTCGGCGGTGACGAACCGGCGCTGGGCGGCGGCGGACATGAGCCAGCGCACATGGTCGAGCAGTGCGGCGTCCGGGGTGCCGCGGCCGCTGAACGCGATACCGGTGCCGCCCAGTACGGAACCGCGCCGCCCGGCCCGCCCGCGCGGGGCGTCCCCGAACAGCAGCGGGCGCGGCCGGCGGGTGTAGTTCACATAGCCGTAGACATGCGGGCAGTACTGTGGTCCGTCCGCCGCGCTCATCCGTTCCAGCAGGGCGATCGGGTTGTCGTTGCCGTCGCCGGGCCGGTCCGGGACGAAATGCCGGAGCATTTCGACAGCAGCGCCGAATTCCGCTTCACCGAGGAAGATGTCGTCGTCGCCGGGAGACGCACCGTCGGCCACCGCGATACCGCACAGGGTGAGGAACAGGTGCGGTCCGGAGGTGGGCACGGCGGCCGCGACCTCACCGGACAGTTCGACGGCCTGCGCCCAGGTTTGCGGGACCGGTATGCCGGTGTCCCCGCGCACGGATACCTGGGTCGCGGCGTCCAGCGGCACCGCCCAGAGCCGTCCGGCCATCTCATAGGACCGCAGTGACGGCCCGACTGTCTCGGCTCGCCAGGTGGCGAGTTCGGCGGCGGTGAAGATATCGTCCAGCGGCTGTAATGCCCCGGTCTCGATCGCCTCACCGATATGCGGGTGGTCGAGAACCACCAGGTCGTAATGTCGCGCGGTCTCCGCGATGGGCGCCGATTCGAACCCCTCGAGCGGCTGGATATCCCAGCGGATATCGCAGGCCGGGGCGTCCGGGTGCGCGGTGGCCGCCCGCAGAGCCTGATAGCCGCGCGGATGATCCCAGGTGAGACCTGTCCACACCGTCATCCGCGCAACTCCTCGGGAAGCGTTGCGATGGGCAGATTCTGGTAGGCGACCGGGCGGGCGAACCGCAACGCGGCCGCGGTACCGACCGAGGTCGAGACGGGCGCGGTGGTGGCGGGCCAGGGTCCGCCGTGCTGCTGGGCATCGCTCACCGTGACCCCGGTGGGCCATTGGTTCCAGATGATCCGGCCCGCGCGCTCGGCGAGTACGTCGACGGCGTCGGTGGCCTGATCGTCGGATTCCGTCGCGCCCTGCACGGTCGCGGTGAGGGTGCCCTCGATCAGTTCCAGCACGTCCAGCGCCTGCCCGGGATCGTCGTACTCCACCAGAACCGAAGCGGGCCCGAAGATCTCGGTGTTCACGATGGCCGGGTCGACCAGTACGGCGCGCGCCGTACTGGTCAGGATGCGTGCGCTGGGCGCGTCCGGGGACGCCGGACCGGTCATGGCGACCTCGACATCCGGATGTCCGGCCACCGACTCCAGCGCGTGCCCGTAACCGTCTGCGATGCGCTGGTTCAGCATGGGACCGACCGCGGGCAGGGTGAGCCGGTCCAGAAAGCCGGCCAGGTCCGGGACCAGCACCACGCCCGGTTGGGTGCAGAACTGTCCCGATCCCAGCGTGCCGGACTCGGTGAACCCGGTGACGATCTCGTCCGCGCGGTGCTCCCATCCGGCTTCGGTCACCAGCACCGGGTTGGTGCTGCCGAGTTCGCCGTAGAACGGGATCGGGTCCGGCCGGGATACCGCCAGATCGAACAGCGCGCGCCCACCTGCCTCCGAACCGGTGAACCCGACCGCGCGGATACGCCGGTCGCGCACGGCGGTCACACCGGCGTCCCGGCCTTCGAGCAGGCCGAAAAGGCCGTCCGGTGCACCCGCCGCACGCAGGTGTTCGGTGACGATCCGCGCGGTGGCGCGGGACAGTTCCGGGTGCCCTTCGTGTGCCTTCACCACCACCGGGCAGCCCGCCGCCAGCGCGCTCACGCTGTCACCGCCGGCGACGGAGAAGGCGAACGGGAAATTACTGGCCGCGAAGACCAGAACCGGCCCGATCGCTACCTGAGTGCGCCGGATATCCGGGCGCGCGCCCATCGGCCAGGCCGGGTCGGCGGGGTCGATCCGGGTCTCGAACAGAGTGCCCTGATCCAGCCGATCGGCGAACATCCGAGCTTGAAAGGTGGTGCGCACCAGTTCGTTACGCAATCGCGGTAGCGGAAGTGCGGTCTCCCGGTGCGCGATCTCGACCAGCTCATCGGCGGCGGTGTCGAGCCCCGCGGCGAGCGCGCGCAGCCACGCCGCGCGGGTGGTCGCCGCCGCGCGCCGGGCGGGCCGGCGAGCGAGATGCGCGGCGGCGAGAACGGTTTCGATATCGGCGGGGTCGGTCACTGATTCGGCTCCTCGGGTTGCGGTGTGCGGTCGACGGCGAGCACGTGTTTGCAGGAGAGCACGGTGTCGCCGTGCTGATCTGTCCCGGTGTACTGCTTGGTGACCAGCCCGATACGCGGGTTGCGGTGTTCGGCGAGATCGACGACCTCGGAGGTCGCGTGGATGGTGTCGCCGGGCCGGACCGGCCGGGGGAATCGGATCCGGTCGTAGCCGTAGGCGACGGCGCGGCCGTTGTATTCGACGGTGAGGCCGACGACCACACCGAAAGTGAGCACGCCGTGGGCGATCACGCTGCCGAACCTGGGTTCGGCGAATACGGGATCGGTATGGGCCGGGTGGTGATCGCCGGTGAGGTGGGCGAACCAGGCGATATCGGCTGCCTCGATGATCCTGGTCCCGCCGGCCGCGGTTTCACCGAGCGTGTAGTCCTCGAACCAGCGGTCGTGGAATTCGGGCGCTCCCGTCATCGGATTCCTCCTGCCGGGACCGCGTCGCTCGGGCGGTCGATCACATGGTTGAAGTGGTCGTCGCTGCTCTGATCGGCATCGCTGCGGTAGCGCGCGGACAGATGGACCGAGACGAAGGCGACGGTCGCCATGACCACCATCCACACCGCGATCGGCCACCAATGCCCGAAACCGGCGAACATCGCGGTGGCGATCAACGGCGTGGTGCCACCGAGCAGTGCGCCGCTGACCTCGCGAGCGAAGGCGACACCGGAGTACCGCATGGCCGGCGGGAACATCTCGGCCAGGAACGCGGCCTGGGCCGCGTAGCAGGTGGCCACCGCGCCGACGAAGCAGACCACCAACGCGAGGATGATCAAGGCGGGTACGCGGGTGTCGATGAGGGCGAACATCGGGAAAGCCCAGACGATTCCGAAACCTGAGCCGAACAGGAACAGCCTGCGGCGGCCGAAACGGTCACCGAGTCTGCCGAAGAGCGGCATGAACGCCGCGCCCGCCACCAGGACCACAGCATTGATACCGAGCCCGGCCATGGCCGCCAGACCGATATCGTTGGTCAGGTAGCTCAGCGCCCAGACCTGCGGGATGTAGGAGAATCCCGAGAGCATGAAATTCGATCCGAGGCTCAGCGCCAATCGCCCCTTCGCCGTCCGGAACAATTCCAGCAGCGGGATCTTCGTCTCCTCGGTCTTCGCCTGTTCGAAGCTCTCGGTCTCGGTCACTCGCCGCCGGATGTAGAGGCTGATCACCAGCATGACCAGGCTGAGCAGGAACGGCAGGCGCCATCCCCACTTGTCGAAATCGTCCCCGGTCAGCCAGAGCACGATCTGGAAGGTGCCCAGCCCCAGCGCTGATCCCAGCCAGACACCTGCCCCCGACCACGAAGCGTAGAAGCCGCGATGGCCTCGCGGCGCCGCTTCCGACGACAGCACGACAGCACCGGCGTACTCCGCGCCGGCACCGAGGCCCTGGACGATCCGGAGCAGAACCAGCAGGATCGGCGCGGCCATCCCGATCGTGTGATAGCTGGGTAGCAGGCCGATGAGCGCGGTCGAGACGCCCATGATGCCGAGCGTCACGATCATGACCGGTTTGCGCCCGATCTTGTCGCCGAGATGCCCGAACACGACGCCACCGAAGGGACGTGCGAAGTACCCCACCGCGAAGGTGGCGAAGGAGGCCAGCAGTCCGGTGGTGGGGCTGGCGTCGACGAAGAAGTAACTGTTGAAGACGAGGGCCGCGGCCGCGCCGTAGAGCGCGAAGTCGTACCACTCGACGAGGCTGCCGACCGCGGAGGCCGCTGCCGCGCGGCGTGCCTGCTGAACCGGTGGGGCGGTTGTAGTCATGGAGAGATCTTTCGGGGATTCGTGGTCAGGAGATCCGGGAGACGGCCGGAGACCGGTAACGGTGGACGGTGCCGCCGGATTCGAGTTCCTCGATCCGGTCGGTGTTCACGCCGAGTTCCGCCAGGACTTCCTCGGTGTGCTCGCCGTTGCGCGGCGCCGGCCGATAGACCTTCTGGGTCTGGTTGCTCAGCCGGAACGCGAAACCGGGGGTCACCACGGTGCCCTCGGTGGGGTGGTCGTATTCGACGAAGGACTGGTTGTGCCGGACCTGCGGGTCCGCGCGTAGCTGGGTGTAGTCGTAGACCGGGCCGACCCATACGCCCGCGGCGCCGAGCGCGTCCAGCCAGTGTCCGGTGGTGTTGCGCGCGAGGTTCTCGGTGACGAGCGCGGAGATCTCGTCGCGATGGGTGAAACCGTCGCGCTCGGCGTCGTACCGCAGGAAACGGTCGTCACCGAACACTTCCGCCAGGGCGTCCATCTCGGCGAAGGAGAGTGCGAGCTGACCATCGGAGGTGGGGAACACACCGTAAGGTGCGCGGATGTAGGAGTGCGCGTGGATCTGATCGGTCGGTTCCTGCCGGACTCCGCCGACTGTCGCGACGCTGATCTCCTGCATCTGCGCGGCGATGATCGAATCGAGCATATTCACCTCCACGAGCTGGCCCTCGCCGGTGCGTTCCCGATGGAACAGGGCGGCCATCGCCCCTTCGAACGCCGAGTAGGCGGTAATGGCGTCCGCCAGGAAGAACGGCGCCGGGCGCAGCGGTTCGCCGTGGCGCTGCGCACTCGCCAGGCCACCGCTCATCGCCTGCACCAGGACGTCCTGGCCGGGCCGGTCGGCATACGGGCCGGTTGTTCCATAGCCCGACATCGAGACGTAGACCAGATCCGGTTTGATCGCGCGGAGGGTCTCGTAGTCCACGCCGAGCCGCCCCGCCACGCCAGGCCGGTAGTTCTGCAGGAATACGTCCGCGGTGCGCACCAGCTCGTAGAGCAGTTCGCGACCGTTCTGATCCTTGAGGTTCATCGATAGCGAACGTTTATTGCGGTTGAGCGAGAGGAACGACGCGTTCACCTCGTTGCCGCGGGCGCCGCCCGCCGATACGTGCCGCTGCCATTCACCGCCCACCGGCTCGACCTTGATCACATCGGCGCCGAGATCAGCCAGTTTCTGAGCGGCGAACGGTCCGGCCATCGCGATCGACAGATCCAGAACCCGGATACCGTCCAGCACATTCATCCTGCTACTCCCTGTCCCGGACCACTGTACGAGTAGTCCCATAGTGTTCTGCGCCACGAATGTTAGCGGTAACGTTAGCGGTAATGCAATAGGTCGCCGGCTAGCCGGGAACGCGCTGGCTACAGTGCGGCGAACGCACCGTGCCGGGCCCAGCGCGTTCGGCCGGGTATGCTCCGCACACAGCAGGAGCAGGGTTTTCGGGAGGTGGCGTGGCCGGAGTGGAACGGCGGCGGCGCGTACGCGCCAAGTCGTCCACGAAATCGGTCACCATGCAGGACGTCGGCCGCGCGGCGGGCGTTTCCGCGCAGACCGTCTCGCGGGCGCTGAGCTTCCCGGATCAGGTATCGGAGCAGACCCGGCGACGGGTCGAACGCGCCATCGCCGACACCGGGTACCTGCCGAACATGGCCGCGAGCAGTCTGGCCTCCAATCGCAGCCGCACCATCGCCGCGATCCTGCCGGTCATCTCCACCTCGATCTTCTCCGACACCCTGCGCGCCGCCGCCGCTCGGCTGAACCCCGCCGGATACCAGCTGATCGTCGGCTACACCGACTACCACCCGGAACGCGAAGAAGACCTGGTGCGCGGCTTCATCCAGCGCCGTCCCGACGGATTCTTCATCGTCGGCACGCTGCACACCCCCGATACGCTGCGACTGCTGCGCACCTACGGCGCACCCGTAGTCGAAACCTGGGACTGGATCGACGACCCGCTGGACACCCTCGTCGGTTTCTCCAACGAATCGGCCACGGGTGATCTGGTCCGCCATCTCGTATCCCGCGGCCATCGGAAGCTGGTCTTCGCCGGCACCCTCGGTTCCGGCGACGCCCGCGCGATCCGGCGCCGCGACGGATTCACCGGCGCCGTCGGCGAACTGCTACCCGGCGAACCGGTCCGCATCGTCGATCTGCCCGGCCGCGATATCTCCATGGACACCGGTGTCGCCCTGCTCGACACCGCACTGGAACGCTTCCCCGAAGCGACCGCCATCCTGTTCGCCACCGACGTGCTGGCCGTCGCCGCCGTGCTCGCCGCCGTACGCCGCGGTATCGCCGTCCCGGAACAGCTGGCCATCACCGGTTTCGGTGATTTCGAGATGTCCCGCCATATCAACCCGGCGCTGACCACGGTGAGCGTGGATATCGACGCCATCGGCACCAAGGCCGCGGATCTGCTGCTGGCCCGGCTGGCCGGGACTTCGATCGAATCGGCCACCGTGGATGTGGGATACCGGATCGTCACTCGCGAAAGTGCTTGAATCCGCAGGACGGAACCTAGTCGAGTAGTTCGAAGTTTCGCCCTCGCCGAACTTGGCATCGAACTGTTGCGGCACTCACTCGAGCGGGAGAAGCAGCGGTACGGCGAGCCGATGCTCGAGAATGTCCGCCAGCTCGTCGAGTCCGTCGACGACACCCTGAAAGGGCAGCTCGACCTGGAAAACACAGCGGGCGGGCCGTCGAGGGCGTCGCTGTCCGGGTTGCCCAGCGTGTTCTGGCGATGGCGGCCGGGATCTGGCACAACAACAGGGATCGGTGCACCGGTCACCCGCTCGCTGGTCGCTTACGATGACTGGTCGCCGCGGGCCCTGCCGCCGGTCATCGGGTCGGCATCCCTCCGTGAGGGCTGTTGACCACGATCGGCAGAGACCCTTCGACGAGGTAGGGGTGTCCAGGGAAGTAGTCGATGTGGAGGTGACCACCGTCCTCGGCGGTGGCCATGCTCTGGAGGTTGGCCGCGAGGATCGCTCTGGCACCGGGTGCGCCGCTGATCACCAGAACCTGCCGTGAGGCGTCCAGTTCGATCCGAACGGGGCCGGAAGCCTTCCTGACGCCGACCCCTGCCAAGGTGCCACCACCCAGTGGTGACGTGGAGCCGATGAACCCGTAGCCCTCGGCCACTGCCCTTGCCAGGCCGGCCAGTTCCTCCGCTGAAGCGGTGAGATCCACTTCGCCGAACACGGGATCGAAAGCCAGTCGCACGGGCGGCACTCCTTCAGGGACGGACCTTCATGATGCCGTTGCAGGCCATCGGCCCTGCGCTCACCCCCGGGGGCCGACCAGAGGTGACCGGGCACATCGGAACTACTCGTCTAGATGAGTAATTCCCAGGGGTGATGGTCACATCGTGGAGTTGCGACTCGGAATCTGGGGGAAGATTGCTCGATGAGACCTGAGGTACGAGCTTTCGTTGCTGAGGGCGCCTTGCCGGACTGGGATGCCGATGAGGCCGAGATTGATGCGCGCGTCGTGCAGCTCGAGGCGATAACGGCGCCGGTGACCGCGGATGAGGCAGCGGCGCTCGCTGCCTGCTTCGGACCGGATGACTGCTACGGCGTGGCCTGGACGTTGCTGCATCTGATCGAGACAGGCCCCGATCCGGTGTTCGTGACTCGGCCTTCGACTGATGCCAACGAATGGCATCACAGGCTCTGGGCGCGGGCTGTGAACGGTGGGTTGGTCCCCGACGAGCCGACGACCCGTTGAATGAATGTGACTATTGGGAATTCTACTGCCGGGTAAAGGATCTCGGTGTGCACCGCAGCTTCGAATATGAAGCGAGGGTGTCGAAAATCGAGGTGTGAACAACGAGATCGACACCCTCGCCACCGCACTGTATGTCAAAACCGACGACTTGTTGAAAGCTGCGCCCGATATGGCTCCGTGGCGTCCCGCGGTCGGGTTCGTGCCGCGGCTGACCGACGCCGAACTGGTTACCTTGTCGGTAATGCAGGCCCTGCTCGGATTCACCTCCGAGGCCCGCTGGCTCCGGCACGCCCGCAAGCACCTGGGGCATCTGTTTCGGTACCTGCCTCAGCAGTCCGGATACAACAGGCGGCTGCGCGATGCGGCCGACCTGATCAGCCATGTGATTCGGGCGTTGGCGGTTGACACGACCTTGTGGACCGACGATGTATGGGTCATCGACTCGACCCCGGTCGAATGCGGACGATCGAAGGAAACCGTTCGACGCTCCGATCTGGCCGGCTGGGCCGACTACGGGTACTGCGCCTCACATTCGCGCTACTTCTGGGGCTTGCGGCTGCACCTGGTCGCCACCCTCGGCGGGCTGCCAATCGGGTTCGCGCTGGCCGGTGCGAAAGCCGATGAACGCGAAACCCTGATCGGCATCTTCGAAGCCGACCCACACCTGGTCGCTGACCGGCCGACCCAGACCCTGATCGCCGACAAGAACTACTTCGGCGCCGGCTTCGAAACCCGCATCGCCCAGGCCGGACTGCATCTGCTGCGGCCTGCCCGCAAGGGTGAACCCGAGCGGCCCGGCGCGCAGCTGTTCAAACCGCTGCGTCAGATCGTCGAATCGATCAACCAGACCTTGAAAGGACAGCTCGACCTCGAACGACACGGCGGACGCACCATAGCCGGGGTCGCAGTCCGCGTCCTACAACGCCTCCTCGCCCTCACCGCCGCTATCTGGCACAACGACAAGATCGGCTCATCCACCCACCGATCCCTGACCGCCTACGACCACTGACCCCGGGAATTACTCATCTAGTCGTTCTGCGACCACGCGGCGATCGGGAGGGACAGGTAGATACCGAAATCGGTGAGACCGGTCGCCTTGCTGATCTCCTCGTGCAGCCCGTCTACGCGGTCCTGGCGGTCGGCGGCCCGGCTCTCGAACCATTTGGAACGCACCTCGATCACGATCGGCAGACCGCAGCGATCGAACGGGCCGAGGCGACGGAAGCGGATCTCGACGTCGCCCGGCTGCAGAGCACCGTCGTACGGTTCCTCCGGGCATTCCACGGCCAGTGACACGAGATGCGGTAGAACCGAGGCGAGTTCGCGGAGCGTGTCTTCGGAGACAGAGGGCGCATGGGTCACTTCCACAAGGGGCACCCAGCGAGCCTATTGCCGGACAGGCCCTGGCCGCACCCCCATCGAAGACGGTGACCGCAGACAGCGACCCGGCGCGGGCCTACTCCGCTGGCGGCAGGAACCGATCGTCCAGCAAGTTCGTGTAGTCGGGCAGCCGAGTCGCGGCGTCGATGGACCCTCGAGTCTTCGCCCAGGTACCGAGTTCGTCACCACTGAGTTCGATGGCATCGGCGCCCAGGGCCTGGATCACCTGTGCCTGATAGGGCTGGAAGATCGAGACGGCGTCGACGTGGAATCGGGCGAACCGCACGATCGGTCGCGCTACTGCGCCCGAACGCGACTGTTTCCGGCTATCTTGATCGGCTACCCGTTCATCGGATGACGAACAGAGATCGGAGGGTGTGAAAATGAGAGTATTCGGGAAGATTGCCGCGATATCGGTTCTCGTCACGGGTGCCGCGACGATAGTCACGATCACATCCGGCTCGGCTGTCGCGGAGCCGCGGAATTGTGTGCTGAACCAATGGGCGACCGGCGCTTCGGCTCATTGCGACGGCGATGGCACCTACATCCTGGAAGTCGATTGCTTCGGAATGAACCTGGCGGGCGGCCCGCCGTTCGGCCCGTACGACAAGTCTGTCACCGGGTGGGCAGGCGATCCGGCCGGGCGACCGAGCCGGGATTGCCTGATGCCGACCACGCTGGGACAAGTCGGAATCGTGACCGGCGTGCGGATCACCCAGACCCCGACCCGGCCGGGACTACCGGACAACGCATGGGAATACGATCCCGGTCGACCGTGACACCGACGCCCGTCCGGCGGCCGGTCCGCCGACTTCGCCCGGGCCCGGACTCGCCGGCAGAGATCCCGGGCTGTCTGCTGTTACGGGTTTCGAGAGGCCGCTCAAGGGCGAATGGATTCCCGGAAGCCGGTCCATTGCAGACTGCGGGGCAGGTGGCTCATATCGTTGAACATCACGATGCCCGGCGGGAGGCCGGGGCGGTACTCGATAACGGTGAGGGCGGCGTTCGCGCTGTCGAGGCCGAGCCATCGGGCGGGCGGCGCGTCGAGAGCGTCTCTGACGAGCCAGGCGATCGGATACGCGTGAGTGATGAGGAGTTCATGAATATCCCCCTCGCGCTCAGCGGGATCGGGTGTGGACGCGAAGGCGGCGAGCAGGCACTGCGCGATTCGGTGTCCGGATTCGGCTTCCTCGGTGTCGTAACCGTCGAAGAACGGTATCCAAGACGCCGGCGTCTCGTTCGGGGCAGGTACATAAGGGATGTGGTCGACTAGTTCCGCCGCTTCGGCGACCGGTATGTGGGGCGGAAGGTGCTGTGCGATCTCGCGAGCGCTGTCCGCTGCCCGGGGCAGTGGCGAATGCCGGACCGCGTCGAGCGGGATGTGCGCGAGACGTTCGCCGAGCAGGCGTGCTTGTTCGCGGCCGGTGTCGGTGAGCCGGCCGAAGGGGTCGGCGTGGCCGTGTCGGGTGATGTAGAGATATCGGATTGCCATATGCCTCGCCGAGACGGGAGCCCGATCGGCTCGGGTCCCGTTTCCTTTCGACCGGTGGTTCGATGGGGGTCAGATTCGGCGGACGATCACGGTTCCCGCTGATCCGTCGATGGTGACGGCGGTGTCGTCGCGAATCAGATCGGTGACACCGGTGACACCGAGCACCGCGGGAATGCGCATTTCACGGGCGACGATCGCGGCGTGGGAGAGCAGACCCCCGGTTTCGGTCACAACGCCCTTCACAATGCGCAACAGAGGCGTCCACGCCGGATCGGTGTAGGGGCAGACCAGGATATCTCCGGGCAGTACCCGGGTGAAGTCGCCGGGGCCGCGCACGATCCGGGCAGTACCCGTCACGGTCCCTTGACTGCCCGCTGTGCCCGTCAGGGACGTCGGGGACATCGGGGACGCGATTCGCGCATCGAGTTCCGGTGGAGGTGGTGGGAGCGCGGCTGTGATGGGCCGGGCCTGGAGGATCCAGATCCGATCGTCCGCGATCGCCCATTCGATGTCCTGCGGGCCGCCGAGAAGGGAGGCGATCCTTCTACCGAGCCGAGCGATTCGCACCGCGGTCTCGTCATCGATCGTCGCGGTGGCCCGATCGGTGTTCGAGACCTGGCGTGTGACCAGCCCCGTTCCGTCGCGATCGATACGGATCCGCTTGTCCGAGATGACCTTCGTGACAGCCTCGGCGGCGTCGACTCGGTAGGTGTCGGGGGTGACGGTACCGCCGACCACGGCGAGTCCGAGCCCCCAGGACGCCTCGATCTCGGTGCTGCCCTGCCGGCCGTCCGGGGTGAACATGACCCCGGAGACCTCGGCGTCGACGAGGCTCTGGACCAGGACCGCCATCACCGCGGGTTCGGATCCTTGTCCTTCCGCCGCCGCGGCGGCTCGATAGTCGATCGCGCGCTGCGACCGCAGCGAAGCCCAACACGTTTTCACCGCGTTGATGACCGGGCCCGCGCCCTGCACGGCGAGGATGCTCTCGTACTGTCCCGCGGCGGAGGCCCCGGGCGTGTCTTCGTTGTCCGCCGACGAACGGACCGCGACCGGGGGATCACCGAGTCTCGCCAGCCCCTCGGCAATTGCGTCGCGCAAGCCATCGGCAACTTTCGCGGCGGAGTTTCCGAGGGCTGCTCGATACGCGTCGGACGTGATCGCGAAACCGTCCGGCACGAGCAGACCCGCGCGGAGCAGGGCCCCGAGCGTGCCGGCTTTGCCACCGCAGGTCCCGGGGACGGCGTCGCTCAGCCGATGTATCACTCGCTGATCTATATCCACCACGCCCCTCAACAGAATGTTGACAACATTCTGTTGATTCTGCAGGATCGGGGTATGGAAGGCAAGCACGATGCGCCGAACCCGGCGAGCCACGATCACGCGGACGCGAAGCGAGAACACGATGCGACCACGCACCTCCTGACGATCGGTGCGAGCGAACTGGCCGCACGACCCTGGCGACCCGCACCCGCACCACCCTCGGCAGTCGATCTCGCGCATTACACGCTCTGGCGGTCCATGGACCTTTCCCGCGACGAGATCGCCAGTGCCCTGACACTGCTTCCCGCTGCTCGTGCCGAGCTCGACGGCCTGGAAGCCGGACTACTGTTCACCGCGCGCAGCGCCGGCCTGACCTGGGCACAGATCGCGGAAGCCATGGGATTCAACTCGCCCCAGGCGTGCCAGCAGCACTACGACCGGCTGACCTCCCGCCACGGATCCAGCTCATGACACGTGATTCCTCCCCGGATCTGCTCGTCCTCCACGCTGTCCGGATTCTGGGGTTCGCCGACACTCCGGTGATCGCGTATCGCTTCCGCCTCGACCCGGCCGAAACAGAAGAGATCCTGCTCGACGCGCAGGCCTACGGATGGATTCAGCGCGCGGCGTTCGCCGACCTTCACGGGTGGTCGCTCACCGAATCAGGGCGGATTCGAAACGAACAGCAACTCCACGAGGAACTCGCCGCCATCGGAAAGGCAGATCGGATTCGCGGCCTCTACCGCGACTTCCTCCCGCTGAACGCTCGTCTCCAACGAGCCTGCACCGACTGGCAACTCCGTCCGACACCCGACAATGCCCTCTACCAGAACGACCACTCCGATACGGCCTGGGATACGCGGATCCTCGATGAGCTCGCTGCCATCGGCAGCGCCCTGCATCCACTCGCGGATCGGATGGGTGCGATCCTCGCGCGACTCAGCGGCTACGAAAAGCGATTCGATGCGGCGCTGCGGCGAGTGGGAGGCGGAGACCACGGCTGGGTGGATCGCACCGACGTCGACTCCTGCCATCGAGTCTGGTTCGAACTCCACGAGGACCTTGTCGCGACACTCGGCATCGACCGCCGCACCGAGATCTGACCGGACATCTCACCGACCGCCCCACGAAATTTCACCCTCTCCGGATGATCAGCCGGTGCGGTCGACCACGCACGTATCCACGGCGGTGACGATCGGGTCGCCCGGCGAGATCCCGAGTACCTCACTCGCCCGCGGGAAGCTCGTCCCGTTCCGAGCGCCGCCCGTCGACGAGTACACCGCACCGTCACGCACGATCCACACGTCCGACCGGGCGTCCATATCGCCGACGGCATCGAGCGTGGTCGCGCCGAAATACGTCGTACCGTTCTCGTTGATCACCGTGCCGTTGGCGAGCTCGTGCCCGTCCGTGGTGAGGCCGTCGGCGACCAAGGCGACGACCTCGGGGCTCGCCGGGGCGCACCGCGGATCGGAGTAGGCCTGCGCGACTGCGGGCGGCGGTGCGACCGTGGAGGTCTCCGGTGGCGCCGCCGGGCCGCTGCTCACCTCGGCGGGCGGCGGCACCACCGACACCGGCACCGGCACCGGCACCGGCACCGGCACCGAGGCGACCACGGTGGTGGCCTGAACCGGCGACGCTTCCCCGGCTGCGGTGTCGTCGTCGCCGACAAAGTTGGCGACGGCGGCAAACACCACGAATACGACGAGGACAGCCCCGGCAACGATCAGTACGTTCCGGTTCGTTCGTCTTCGCCGAGCCATTTTCTCGAACTGCTGTTGGTTTTCCACCGATATCCCTGACTGATTGCGACGATGCGCAAAGGCGTTTCCGACGATCCTGAACATGATCGCCGGATGCGCCTTTCGCGTTTCACCGGGAAGCCGGACCGACGTCGCTCTCAGGGCCGTGGACCATCGCGGATGCGAGCCCCGGCTCGGGGCGGTTCCGAGGTCACCGACGGTGCTCGCCACGGACACCCGGGCGCGTTCCCGGCGAGTATCGCCATTCTCACAACCCATTGACCTCAATATTGATTGAGGTTGCAGGCTGTCCGCATGGGTCCGCCGACCCGGCGATACCGGTTCGCCGCCCCACCCGCACCGAAAGCAAGGGCCATGATCACCACCGAGACGACGCCTGCGCCACCCGCCGACGCCCGCAACCCGATGACCGTCGCGCTCGTTCTCGTGGTCGGAGCGATTATGGCGACGCTCGATCAGACCATCGTGAATGTCGCGATCAACAAACTTTCCGTACAGTTCCACGCGGGTCTGAGCACGATCCAGTGGGTAGCCACCGGGTATTCGCTGGCGCTCGGCGCAGTGGTACCGGCCTCGGCCTGGCTGATCGGTCGATTCGGCGCCAAGCGCCTGTATCTGACCGCGGTCACCGCGTTCGCGATCGGGTCGGTGCTGGCGGGGCTGGCCTGGAATATCCAATCGCTGATCGCGTTCCGCGTGGTGCAGGGGGCGAGCGGCGGGTTGTTGATGCCGGTGGCGATGACGATCCTGCTGCGCGCCGCCGGACCGGAAAGACTGGGCCGATCGATGAGCACGCTGGGACTGGCCGTCCTCGTCGGACCGCTGTTGGGTCCGGTGATCGGCGGCTACCTCATCGACACGGTGTCCTGGCGGTGGATGTTCTTCATCAATCTGCCGCTCGGTGTACTTGTTCTGTTGCTGGCGGCGAAGGGACTGCCCGGCGACACGCCGGAACCGCCACGTGTTCTGGATGTGGTCGGCCTACTGCTGATGTCGCCGGGACTGGCGCTGCTGATCTACGGAGTGACCGCGGCGGGTGAACACGCCGGTTTCGCGACACCAGCGGTGTGGATACCGATTTCGGTGGGTGCCGGGCTCGTTGCCGCGTTCGTGCGCCGCTCGCTGACCATTTCGGTGCCGCTGCTGGATCTGCGGGTGCTCGGCAACCGGACGACAGGTACATCGGCCGCGCTGCTGGCGCTGTTCGCGAGTGGCTACTTCGGCTCGATGTTGCTGCTGCCCCTGTACTTCCAGGTGGTGCGTGGCGAATCGGCGCTGGTCGCCGGCGCGCTGGGTATTCCGTTCGCGCTGGCATCGGGCGCCACGATGCAGGTGGCGGGCAGGCTGATCGACCGGATCCCGCCCGGTCGCTACCTGCCGGGATCGATCGCGTTGGCACTCACCGGTTTCGTGCTGTTCGTGATCCAACTCGATGCGGACGCGCCGTACTGGGCGCTCGGTGCCACCATGCTCCTGATGGGCGCGGGCGGAGGCGGCACGATGATGCCGGTGCTGACGACCGCGACCCGGCCACTGAACCGGGAACAGCAACCCGCAGGATCCACGGTACTGAACATGATCAGCACCACCGCGCTCGCCATGGGCACAGCGGCGACGTCGGTCACCCTGGCCGCGTTGCTGCCGGCGGACGGCAGCTTACAAGCCGTGCACGCCATGGACCCGGCACAGCGGGCCGCGCTGACTCCGTTCTTGGCGGAAGCCTTTCAGCGGACCTACCTCATCGCCCCGGTCATGATCGCACTCGCCCTGGTCCCCGCACTGCTACTGCCGGGTCGACGAACAGGCGGCCGGTGATCACCTGCCCGACCGGACAGCCGGGCGCATCAGGACGGGCCGACGGGCGAGGGCACCGGCCGAACTCGCCGACTGCGACGCCTACTCCCACGACTGGGGGTGCGGTGCGGCCCGGCGGTGCATCCACTGCTAATTTCTGCGTGAACGGCTCGGCGGCGGGTCGAGGTATGGACCGGGCGGAAATCTGAGCACGATGTCGACAGCACTGATCAACGGTATCCAGTTGAATTATCAGGAGGCCGGTACCGGCCCGCTGGTATTGCTGATCATGGGCCGCGGTAATCCGGGCCGCGTCTGGCGGACCTACCAGGTACCCGCTCTGGTGAGCGCCGGATTCCGGGTCGTGACGTTCGACAATCGAGGAATCGCCGCGACCGAGCAGAGTTCCGACAAGATCACGCTCGATGATCTGGTGGCCGATTCCGCGGCGTTGATCGAATACCTGGGCACACCCGCACACGTCGTGGGCACCTCACTGGGCGCGCTGGTGACGCAGGAGCTGGCTCTCGCCCGTCCGGACCTCGTCGATCATGCGGTGATGCTGGCGACGGCGGGCCGACCGCATCCGATGCTGCTCGCCTGCAACGCGGGTCGGGCCGCGCTGCACGACGAAGGTATACAGCTCCCGGCCCGGTACAGCGCGGCCGTCGAGGCGGCCCTGCATCTGTCACCGCGCACATTGGAAGACCCCGCGCAGGCCCGGCAATGGCTCGACACATTCGAATTCGCGGCGTCCGCACCGATGACGCCCGGCGTCCGGGCGCAACTCGGCATCGACCACTCCGCCGATCGTCTTGCCGACTATGCGCGAATCACCCGGCCCTGCTTGATCATCGGCTTCTCCGACGATCAACTCGCACCACCACTGTATTGCCGTGAAGTTGCGGCGGCGATTCCCCGAGCCCGCTATGTCGAAATACACGAATGTGGCCATCTGGGCTACCTCGAGCGGCCAGAAGAGGTCAATCAGGTGCTCATCGACTTCCTGCCGGACCGATGAAAGCCGGATCGGCAACATCGGAATATTCCCATTGTTGGTGATCACACAATACGCCGGTCGATCAGCTCAATTACAGTCACCGTCGTGCAAACGCCTGATCAGGTGCCGCTACAACCGCCGAATCGGGCCTGGTTGCAACGGTTGGAAGAACGAATACCCGGTATCGCGGACGAAATCGCGCTGAAAGATAGCCGATCGACATCAACGTACGGACAACTCGATCTCTGGATCGACCGGATATGTCTGGAACTGACCGAAATCGGCGTCGCCGAATCGGATTCGATCGCGGTGGTGGCGCCACCACGGCGAACCCCCCATTCGACCGCGGCGATGCTCGCCATTTGGCGTCTCGGTGCGGTATATGTACCGCTGGCGGCGGACCAGCCACGAGAACGCACAGCGGATATCCTCACGGTCTGCCCCATCCGGGTGGCGTTGCTGGACCCCGAGGCCGCGAAACCCGATTTGCCCGACGATATCGTCGCAGTCACCATTCCGTCACCCGGAGCCGCGGTGCCGAACCGCCCGGCATATCCGGTCGTCGGCCCGGACAGTCTCGCCTATGTCATCTTCACCTCCGGTTCCTCGGGGACGCCGAAAGGCGTGACGGTGCCGCATCGTGGCATTCTCGCCATGGCCGATGCCACCGCCGAGGCTCTGCAACTACAGCCCGGCTCCCGCATGCTGCAATTCGCCCCCGCATCGTTCGACGCCTCGATCGCGGAGATCACCTCGGCGCTCGGCGCGGGGGCGACAGCCGTCTTCGCCGGGCACGATCAACTGACCGATGGCACGGCCATCGCCGAAACGATCGTCGCGCAGCGGATCACCCATGCCATCATGGTTCCGTCCGTACTCGCGGCGATTCCCGAGCATCGGATGCCCGAGGGGCTGAGCCTCATCATCGCCGGCGAAGCGGCGAATCCGGCGGTTGTCGACGAATGGACGGTCCGGCACCGCCTCGTCAATTCTTATGGACCGACCGAGACCACCGTATGTGCCACCATCAGCGATCCGCTGGGTGGACCCGCGCAGCCGCTCGCGATCGGGCGCGCTATCGCAGGAACCACGTTGCGGATCGTCGGCGAGGACGGTGCACCGGCGGAGCCCGGTACGGCGGGGGAATTGTGGATCGGCGGACTCGGAGTGGCAGGCGGGTACCTCGGAATGCCGAGGGAAACCGCCGAAGCGTTCATCGAGGATCCGGTGACCGGAGACAGGTTCTACCGCTCCGGCGATCTGGTCCGGCAACTACCCGACGGCCAGCTCGAATTCCTCGGGCGTATGGACCGGCGTATCAAATTGCGCGGCCGCCGCATCGAGCCGGCCGATATCGAAACCACCGCACTGCGCCTGCGCGGTGTACGTCAGTCCGCTGTCGTCGCGACCGATACCCAGCTCATCTGTTGTGTCGTGGTCGACGACGGGATCGGCGCGGGCGATGTTCGTGGATTTCTCGTCGAACACCTGCCCGGCTACCTCATGCCGGACCGGGTGGAAATCATCGCCGAAATGCCACGTACGCCGCATGGGAAGACCGATTTCGCCGCCGTGGCGGAGCTGATTCCTCCCCCGGGTTCGACTCACCCGGCGGCGGAGCCCGCGACCCCGGCGGAACGGGTGTTGTGTGAGCTCTTCGCAGAGATCCTGGCCCTCCCCGAATGCCATCCGGCTGACAGCTTCTTCGATCTCGGCGGCGAATCCATGGAAGCGGCGAGGCTCACCCGTAGCATCCGCCAGACGCTCGGCGTGGAGATGACGATGCGGATGCTGCTCGACGCACCGTCGCCCGCACAGCTGGCCCCGCTGCTGGCGATTCCCGACCCGGACCCGGTGAGCGGCAGATGACCACGACATTCCCGTCGGCGGGCCTGGACGATACGCGGTCCTGGGATCTCACCGCGCCGGCAACGCATATGCGGGCAGATACAGCCGAATTCTGGCGTGACCGCCGGCAGCGAACGCCGATCTTCTGGCACGAGGGTTCCTCCGCCCATCCCGGGTTCTGGGTCGTGTGCGCCCACGACCCGGCCGTGCGGATCTATCGCGACAGCAAACGGTTCACCTCGCAGCGCGGCAATGTCCTGCTCACCCTGCTCGCCGGCCGCGACAATGCCGCGGGAAGAATGCTGGCGGTGACCGACCCACCGCGGCACGACAGGCTCCGTCGGCTGATGACCCCGGCGCTCACCCGGGAAGCGGTGTATTCACTGACAACTCGAATTCGTGAACGCACCGCGCGGTTGCTGGCCGGGCGAGTGGGTTCGGGTGAATTCGACTTCGCGGAGGAGATCGCCTCCCGTATTCCCATCTGGACCATCTGCGATCTGCTGGGCATTCCGGACAGTGAACACGATCTGCTGGTCTCCTCGACCAAACAGGCGCTCAGCTCCGACGACGCCGAACAGTCCGCCGTCTCAGCGGTGGCCGCGCGTCAGGAGATCCTGCTCTGCCTGCTCGACCAGGTACAAGCCCAGCGACAACGTCCGGCCGAAGGGCTGATCGCCCGCTTGATCGGCGCGGAGTTCGAGGATGCGCCGCTGACCGACGATCAGATCGTCACCAACTGCTACAGCATCATTCTGGGCGGTGATGAGACGAGTCGGCTGACCATGATCAACGCGGTACACGCGTTCGCGGGAGATCCGGCGCTGTGGCGACGATTCGGCACGGTCGACGACCTCGGCACAGCCGTCGAGGAGATCATCCGGTGCTTCGCCCCCACCATGCATTTCGGCCGGATCGCGACTGCCGACGTCGATATCGACGATGTGCGCATCACGGCGGGAGACATCGTCACAATGTGGAACACCTCTGCCAATCGGGACGAGCAGCGGTTCGCCGATCCCTATACGGTCCACTTCGATCGCCGGCCCAACCCGCATCTGGCCTTCGGCTACGGCCCGCATTTCTGTATCGGCGCGCCGCTGGCCCGTTTGGAGATCGCCGTCGTGCTCGATGAACTGCGCCGCACGGCGCAGACCGTCGTTTCGAGAGGCACCCCGCGACCGTTGTATTCGAATTTCCTGCACGGGTACGCCACCCTGCCGGTCGCATTCGGATAGCGCGTTCTCGCCCGAGGGAACATCAGGTCCATCGAGACGCGGTATCCCGTTGACCGGTGGCACTGCTCGGCGAGGAGGTCCGGCCGTTGGTCGGCTGACCCGGCGATGGCGCTCGACCGGCGGCTCGGAGGAGCCGGTAACCCGGTCGGCGGGAAGCCGGGTGCGGCCCCGCCGTCGCGGTAGATAGTTCCAACCTGCGGTTCAGGCCTTGACTGATACCTGAACCGGAGGAGACTGGAGATATACCGGAACGACGAAGAGTGTGGCGCGTTGGGCGGAGACGTCCGCTGACGGCGGTGGCACTTCTCGGAGATCCGGCCAGGCCCCCGGCAAGCCAGTCGAAGACCGGAGCTATCAGCGACGACTGAGGTTCAGGTTATCGATGAGACTACCGGGGACTGTTCTGTGCGAGGATCGGCTGGACCGGTCCGAGGAGCGCGGACCCGCCCCCTCGAGGTTGTGTACACCCAGGGACCCTCACCGAGTTCGATGATCGCGATCGTCGATACTGGTGCATAGCCAAACCTCGATGTCCTGGCCTCCGTGATCGACATCCAGGATCTACGCGACCCCGTCGCCACACCTCGGTCGGATGGCCCGGGACATACCTGTTTTCTCCGGCCCTCGGTCTTTCCCGCGTCTCAACCGATACTCCGGCGCCCGGCGGAGCCGCTATCGGCGGGCCTCGTTCGCGGTCGTGATGAACTCGATCTGGGCGGGTGAGGGTCCGCAGAACTCGCTTTCGGGCCGGTCGGCCTCGCCGGCCTGCATCTGGTACATGCTGTCGCGCAGGCCTGCGTCACCGCCATGGAACCCTTCCAGGAGCTCCATCCACTGCGCCGCCAATTTCTGCGCCTCGGGTGAGACCGGGTCCGTTCCCGCTGCGATGGCCGCGTCGACCTCGGGAATGAGCTCGGCCCATTCCGCTTCAGCTTGCCGAATGCGCTGTTCACCGAGGTTCTCCCGACGCTGCGCGAGCTGCGTCAGCTGTTCTTCGGTGAAATACTCTTTCATGGTGTCGTCGACCATGACGGTCCTCCTGATCAATTCCAGGAAGCGATCCGCGGATGCGTCCGGTCTGCTCTCCGCCGTGGCGGCCAGCGCCGCGACCAAGGCGTGCAGGTCCTGGGTCGCGACCAGTTGCGCGGCCAGATAGTCGCGATGAGCAGAAAGCACCTGTGCCATCGCCACGGTGCCCTCGAGCAGGTCTGTGATCCGGTCCAGTCCCAGGCCCAGCTGACGCAGGGCCAGCACCTGGTACAGGCGCTGGACATCGCTCGCGGTGTAGAGCCGGTGGCCGGCGCCGGTCCGCTCCGCCGGGTGTACCAACCCGATACGGTCGTAATGATGCAGCGTCCGCACCGTCAGTCCGGCTTCGGCCGCGAGTTCACCGACCTTCCATACACGCTCGGTTCCGGGCTGGTCCATCCGTTCGATCTCACTTCCACCGACGTTCACACCTGTTGCGGCGACCGCTGCGTCATCATCTCGAGCCGGACTTCCCGGGCACCGGTCATATGGGATTCGGCGAGCGACTGCGCACGCGCGGCGTCCCGGCTCTCGATGGCCTCGATCATGGCGTCGTGCTCGACGAGTACCGTGCGCCAGCGTTCATCATCTTCGAGGGTGGTGTTCGGGTAGCGGATGAGGTGGACGTTCAGCCGTCCCAGCAGGTCCACCAGGGTAGGGCTGTGGCTTGCGTGCCAGAGCGTCTCGTGGAATACCCGGTTCGTCGCCGCGCGCTCGCCCGGATCGTCGCCGGCCGCCCGCATGGCCGCGCTCGCCGCACGCAAACGCGCGCGATCGAGCTCGGTCGCGCGCCGGGCGGCGCCTCGCGCGGCCGCGCCTTCGAGGGTGATGCGCACTTCGTAGATGTCGAGGATCTCTTCCGGGCTCGTGGTACGCACCCGGACGGTTCGGCCGATTCGTTCGACGAGCATCTCGGCTTCCAAGCGGTGCAACGCCTCGCGCACCGGGGTACGCGAGGCGCCGTACTCGCTCGCGAGTTGATTCTCGGAGACCGTCTGGCCGGGCGCCAACGTACCGTCGAGGATGGCGCCTCGAAGTCGCTCGTATACGGGCGTACTCATCAGTCCTCCTTCGGTTCGAGGGTACGCTAGCCGTCCCGGCCGCTCCGGGGGTACACGACCGCCCCGCCGTCCGGACAAGATCCGGATCGGCGGCGGCCCTCCCGGGAATCGACGCCGGACAATTCTGCGAACTCCTCGCCCCCTTCCCCGGATCAGGGCCCGTGGGATGCGCACGGCGGCCGGTGGGAGAGTCAGTCCGCTGCCGGAGGGAAGGTGGCACGCCAGAAGGACGCGATGTCATCCCGACCCGCGATCCAGATGTCGTCGCGCGAAACAAGGTAGTCGAGCACTCGGTGCAGACCGGCCAGCCGGGCGGGACGCCCGATGATCCGGGAGTGCAGGCCGATGGAGTAGAGGGTCGGGCGGCGGCCGCCGAGTGCTGCGCCGAGCCCGTCGATCGCGTATTCGGCGAAGTCGCGCCCGGTGAAGAACTGCCCTTTGTAGAACTTGGTGTCGTTCACGTCCAGCGAGTAGGGGACGACGAGGAACGGCTTCCCGTCGACATCCTCGTAGTAGGGCAGGTCATCGCTGACCGAGCCCGCGTCGTAGGTCACTCCGGCGGCCGCGAGAAGGGAACGTGTGTGGATGGTGTTCGGTGGTCGGGTGAACCAACCGTTGACCGGTTTTCCGGTGAGCCGGTGGATGGTCTGCACAGCGAGATCGATATCGCGACGCTGCTCCTCGACGGATAGGTGCGCGTGCGGGATCCAGCGATAGCCGTGGCCGACGATATCGCATCCGCGCGCCCGGAATGCTTCGGTCACTGCCGGATTACGTTCCAGGGCTCGCGCGGTGGCGAAGACCGTAGGCGTCACCTCTGCGTCGTCGAGCGCGTCGAGCACCCGCCAGACCCCGACCCTGCTGCCGTACTCGAAGGTCGACTCGGCGAACAGCTCGCGGTCGCCCTCGGGCACGGAGTAGTGGGCTTCGAGGAGGGTCTCGCGGGCCTCGTCGCCGTCGAGCACGTTCCGCTCGCCGCCCTCCTCGTAGTTCAGCACCACGTTCACCGCGACACGAGACCCGTTCGGCCACGTGAAGTCCGGCGGGTGGGCACCGTAGCCGATGAAATCTCTCGAGGTCACTGGGAGGTTCCCTTCTCTTCGGAGGGGAAGAGTTCGTCGGGGGCGAGTCCCGCGGACAGCCCGAAGAGCAGACGGAGCCGTGCTTTGGCGGGGCTCAGGAACCTGCTTCGGACCAGACCCGCGCGCAGCAGCTCTGTTTCCGAACCGGGACCACCGTAAGTCTCGGCAAGGGTCAGTCCGTCCGCGCATCTGCTCGTGAACACGACCGGGATACCAGCGGCGACCGCACTCTTGGCGGCGGCCGCCGCGGCTGCCGACACATGCCCGGCGCCGGTGGCAGCGAGCACGATTCCATCGGACCGCTGTGCCGCGCTCTCTACGGCGAGTCCGTCGTCCCCGCCACACACACTCACGACTTCGACGCGCGCGGTGGGCGCGGCTCGCCGTGCCAGCAGGGAGGCGTGAACCGGCGGGCCGAGGAGCAGCAGCGGCTCGTTCTCGACGATGCGCCCGACCGGTCCCGCCGCCGGCGAGGTGAACGCGGCGACGCTCACACCGTGGCTTTTGGTGACCAGCGGTGCGAGATGGATCTCGTCGTGCATCACGACTAACGGCCCGTACGCCGCCATCGCCGCGCACGACGCCGTACACGCCGCGGCCCGCAGGTTCGCGGGTCCGTCGGCGCCGGGCAGGTGCGGTGCGCGCATGGCTCCGGTGAGGACGACGGGAATGCGAGTGTCGACCAGCAGCGCGAGCGCGTACGCGGTCTCTTCGATCGTGTCCGTCCCGTGGGTCACGATGACCCCGGTAGCGCCACCACGGATTTCGTCCTCGATCGCGACCGCCAGAGTCCATGCTTGCGCCGGACCGATTTCGCGCGATGATCGTGTGAAGACGTCTCGCGAGCGAACACGCTCGACGCCGAGTGAGCTCGCCAGCTCGTTCGCGGTCATCCGCGGGATGGCACCGTCGGCGCCGGGGCGCGTAGAGATCGTGCCGCCCGTGCCCAGGACGGTCAGCAGCTGCTCGGTCATAGGATCACCATGCCAACAGCGAATCGACGTCGGGGAGGCGCCGCAGATCCATGATCCGCGTCCACCCGTCCCGCGCACGGCCCGGATCCGAGATCGCGGCGGCGAACTTCTCGAAATGCCGGTCCCGGGACAGGGTACGCGGAGGGTGACCGGTGGGGTTCTCGACCAAGGACTCGAGAATCCGGCCGTCCGATTCGACGCGGACCCGGGCCGGCGACGACGCCGGCCACCGCGCTTCGAGCTGTGGATCCACATGAACCTCGACCCGGCGGGCGAGGGCGGCGATATCCGGGCTGAATCGGAATGCCTCCGGGCCGCTCGTGCCGGTGGCCAGAGCCGCCGCGACCGCGTACGAAATGGAGAAGCGGCAGGACAGGTCGTTCGGCGCCTCTCGAACGTCGACCTTGCGCACGGCCGCGACGGTTTCGACCCGCACCCGCGCGATCGTATCCGGGGCGAGCGGCCCCGACTCGACGATCTCGAGTGCGGCATCGATCGCGGTGTGTGTCAGCGCGCAGGCACTGTGCACCTTGAAATAACCCGCGTCGATCGCCAGTGCGTCGTACTTCAGGCCGTCGATCAGTGGCGCTTCGTCGAGACCTTCGCCGAGCAGGTCGCCGAGCGAGACCACGAAGGACGCGAAGGAACCGGTGAAGCCTGCGCGCGCCAGATCACTGGACCGCACACCGACTGCTGCCGCGTGCCCCATGTACGCGTTGCGTGCGGTCGCTCCGTCGTAGCAGGCCTGCCAGGTGGAGGCCAGCGGCAGCGTCGACGCGATCGCCGTAGCCGCTCGGATATCCGTGCCGCGCAGCATCGAGACCGCCAGCGCCGCGCCGAGAGCACCGACATGGCCGTGCGGATGGGCGATCCGACGAAGCCGTACAGCGCGGAACAGCCTGGCACTGAGTTCGTAGCCGGCGATCACCGCGCGCAAGAGGTCGGCGCCGGACGCGTGGACGTCCTCCGCGACGGCGATCGCCGCGGGGACGACCTGCATGCCCGGGTGACCTGTCGGTCGCATTCCTTCGTCGAGTTCGAGGAAACTGCCGGCTGTCGCGTTGAGGAACGCCGCATGGTGAGCCGGAGCATGCCCGCCGCCCCACACGGTGGACCGATGGGATGGATTCCGCTGTGCACCTCCGGTGACCAGACCGTTCTCCGTATCGGCCGCGACGAGCGCCGACATCGGCGCGGTCCGGTAGCCGGCCGTGGAGACCGCGATGCAATCGGCGATGATCCGCGCGGATTTCTCGATCGATTCGGGTGGCACCCGATCCAGGTCGAGCGCGCTCACCGTGTCGCATGCGCGGCCGAGCGTATCCGCGGCGGTCATCGCTCGATCTCCGTGCCCCGGGTCTCCCCGAGAATTGCCACGGCTACAGCACTCACAGCAGTCACCACAATCAAGTAGATCCCCACAGCGACCATACCGAACGCCTGGTAGAGCGCGGCCGCGACGAAGGGTGCGATCGCCGCACCGAGCAGAGACCCCACCTGATTCGTCGCGGTCATACCGGAGTATCGAATCGCCGTGGGGAAGAGCTCCGCGAAGTACACGCCGATCGGTGCGTAACTCATTCCGACCAGCAGGGAGAACATCGACAGGCCCGCCGCGAACAGGATCGGCTCACCCGTCTGCACCAGCAGGAGCATGGGAACGCTTGTCACCAGCGCGCCGATCAAGCCGATGAGCAACGCCGGCCGCCGGCCCCGCGCGTCCGCGATCCACGCCGACAGCATGATCCCGACAGAGTAGAAACACGCCGCCACCAGGATCGCTGTCAGTGCCGCGGTCTTGCTGATCCCGAGGTCACTGGTCGCGTGCGAGAGCAGGTACACGAATGCGACATAGAACGTCGTGCTCACGGCGATGTAGGCAACCGACGCCAGTACCGTCTTCCGGGTGTAGCGACGGAACACCTCCAGAATGGGCAGCTGACCGTTCGACTCCTCCTGCGCGGCTTGCCGGGCGGCCGCGAACACCGGTGACTCGCGGACCTTCAAGCGCATGACCAGGCCCACCACGATCAGCAGGAGGCTTCCGATGAACGGGATCCGCCAGCCCCAGGCGAGATAGGCCTCACTCGGAATGGTCGTGGTGACGAGCAACAGAACAGCCGTGGACAGGATCAGGCCGGCGGTCACGCCCTGCTGCGGCCAGCTGGAGAGTCGAGCCCGCGAGCTCGGTGGCGCGAACTCGGTCGCCATCAGTACGGCACCACCCCATTCGCCGCCGACGGCGGCGCCCTGCACGAACCGCAGCAGCACCAGTGCGATGGGTGCCAGTGCGCCGATCGTCTCGTAGGTGGGAATGAGACCCACCAGACAGGTACTGATACCCATCAGGAGCAGCGACGCGACCAGGGTCGCCTTGCGGCCGACACGATCGCCGTAATGCGCGAAGACGACACCACCGACCGGCCGCGCGACGAATGCCACGGTAAGAGTGGCGAACGAGGCGAGCGCTCCACCGGCGGGCCCCAGACCGGGGAAGAACTTCTCCGGAAATACCAGTGTGGCGGCGCTGGCGTAGAGGTAGAAGTCGAACCACTCGATAGTGGTGCCGATGAACGCGGCCCGTGCCACCTTGGATGCTTCCCGCATCGTGGGGGGCGCGGCCGCTGCGCTCGGCAATGTGCCCGTCCCCCGCGGTGGCTCTGCGTTGATCATGTGGTGCTCTCCTTCAGATGTGACTGTGGCACGACGGCTCACGCCGTTCCGCGTTCGCCCCTGGCCGCATCGGACCGATCCCCGGTCGAGCCGACCGGTCGGCTGATCTGAGAGCCAGGTGTGGAACTCCACAGCGCACAAGGTATCCAGATGTATACAAGCTGTCAACAGATATGCACAGCTTGTACACCTTGGTATACATTGATGACGACGCCGAGGTAGATATGGAAGGAATCGCGAAAAAGATGAACGAGAAACGTGTGATCGTCGTCGGGGCCGGGAACGCCGCGCTCTGCGCGGCGCTGTCGGCCCGCGAACAGGGGGCCGAGGTGCTGGTTCTCGAGCGCGCGGGCCGGAAACTGCGCGGTGGCAACACCGCCTTCACCGCCGGGGCGATGCGGGTGACCTACGACGGCGTGGACGACCTTCGCCGACTGATGCCCGACCTGACCGACGACGAGGTCGCCATCACCGATTTCGGGTCCTATTCCACCGGAGACTTCCTCGATGATCTGGCACGGGTGAGCGAATACCGGACCGATCCCGAGCTGTCGAGCCTCCTGGTGGAGAACAGCTACCCGACCCTGCTCTGGATGCGGGAGAAGGGCGTGCGGTTCCTACCGATCTACGGGCGCCAGGCATTCAAGGTCGAAGGGCGGTTCAAGTTCTGGGGCGGGCTGACCGTCGAAGTCAACGGCGGTGGGCCGGGCTTGGTGGACTACCTGGCCAAGTGCGCGGAACGCGAAGGCGTCGAGATCGAATACGACTCCCACGTGACCGCCCTGCTGACCGATGACACGGGCGTGACCGGTGTCGTGGTCAAGCACGCCGGGAAAACCCGCGAAGAACGAGCGGACGCCGTCGTTCTCGCCTCCGGCGGGTTCCAGGCCAACGCCGAATGGCGAACCCGCTACCTCGGCCGGTCCTGGGATCTGGCGAAGGTCCGCGGCACGATGTACAACACCGGTGACGGTCACCGGATGGCGATGGAGATCGGTGCGAGCCCGACCGGCAACTGGTCGGGGTGCCACGCCGTCGGCTGGGAGCGCAACGCCCCGGAGTTCGGCGATCTCGCCGTGGGCGACAACTTCCAGAAGCACAGCTACCCCTTCGGCATCATGGTCAACGCGCAGGGTCGCCGGTTCCTCGACGAAGGCGCCGACTTCCGGAATTACACCTACGCCAAGTACGGTCGCCAGATCCTCGAGCAGCCGGGACAGATGGCGTGGCAGATCTTCGACCAGAAGGTGACTCCCCTGTTGCGGGACGAGTACCGGATCCGCCAGGTCACCAAGGTGACCGCGCCGACGCTGGAGGCTCTCGCGACGAAGCTCGAAGGCGTCGACCCCCAAGGCTTCCTCGACGAGGTCCGGGCCTATAACGCGGCAGTCGACACGAACACACCGTTCGACCCCAACCGCAAGGACGGCCGCGGCACGAACGGCCTCGCCGTCGGCAAGACGAACTGGGCCAACACGCTGGATCAGGGCCCGTTCGAGGCATACCAGGTGACCTGCGGTATCACCTTCACATTCGGCGGTCTGCGCATCAACACCGACGCGCAGGTCATCGACAGCAACCAGGTTCCGATTCCGGGTCTGTTCGCCGCCGGTGAGATCGTCGGTGGGATCTTCTACTTCAATTACCCAGGTGGATCGGGACTCACCAACGGATCGGTGTTCGGACGGATCGCGGGCCGACACGCCGCCGTTGCGTCCCGATAGAGACAGGCCGTCGAAGCCCACGGATTCACCGTCGCAGATCGATTCGACCTGTCGGCCCGGCGGAAACGACCCGGAGCGCGCGGTGACCGGCCGCTCGCACAGAACGATGACGGCCGACTCGATCTGTTCGGGCGGGCCCGCCGTAGCGCACTACGGCGGGCCCGCTACGGCATCGGTACGGGAGTCCTCACCGATGAGCCACACTTCACCGAGTCGATATCGGTCAGCTCGGCGGGGACGCCGTTGTTCATCAGCCGTCACGCGGGCCCGTCCGGTCGGCCGGCGGCGTTTCAGCGGGCGAGGTGGCGGCTGATGACCAGGCGCTGGATCTGGTTGGTGCCCTCGAAGATCTGGGTGATCTTGGCTTCGCGCATATAGCGTTCGACGCGGAAGTCGCGGGTGTAGCCGTAACCGCCGAGGACCTGGACGGCGTCGGTGGTGACCTTCATCGCCGCGTCCGTGGCGACGAGTTTGGCGACCGAGGCGTTACGCGAGTACGGCAGCCCCGCATCCCGCCGTCGCGCGGCGTCGAGATAGGTCGCGCGGGCGGAATCCACCGCGGCAGCCATATCGGCGAGCAGGAACCCGAGACCCTGATGGTCGATGATCTTCCGGCCGAACGCTGTTCGTTCCCGGGCGTAGGCGACGGCCTCGTCGAGCGCGGCCTGCGCCAGACCGACCGCGACAGCGGCTATCCCGAGACGGCCGGAATCCAGTGCGCTGAAGGCGATCTGCAGCCCCTGCCCCTCGGCGCCGATACGACGTTCGGCGGGGACATAGGCGTTGTCGTAGTGCGCGGACGTGGTCGGCACCGCGTGCAGGCCCATCTTCTCTTCCGGTTTGCCGAAACTCAGCCCGGCGATGTCACCGGGCACGAGGAAGCAGGAGATACCACCGGAGCCTTCCCCGGTACGGGCGAAGAGGTTGTAGAAGTCGGCGATGCCGCCGTGGGTGATCCACGCCTTGGCGCCGTCGATCCGGTATCCGCCGGCGTCGGCGGTGGCCTTGCACGCGAGCGCTGCGGCATCGGACCCGGCCTGCGGTTCCGACAGGCTGTACGCACCGATTGTGTCGCCGCTCAACATCTCCGGCAGCCACCGCTGCTTCTGCTCATCGGTGCCGTATGCCAGCAGTGGGTGGCACGCCAGGCTGTGCACACTCACCGCGACCGCCACGGCGGCCCAGCGGGCGGCGAGTTCCTCGAGTACCTGCAGGTACACCTCGTAGGGCTGTCCCCCGCCACCCCATTCCACCGGATACGGCAGGCTCAGCAGCCCGGCTTCCCCCAGCGTGGCGAACACGCCGTCGGGGTAGCTCTCCGCCTTCTCGTGCTCGTCCACGATCGGCGCCAGCACCTTGTCGGCGATATCGCGAGTGAGCTGGATGAGATCCCGCGCCTCGTCGGTGGGCAGGAGTCGATCGACAGCCACAGGATTCTCCTCCTGATACGGGTGACGGTACTGGATCGACAACTACAGTACTGCTGGCGTAACAGTACTGCAAGAGCGATTGCAGTACTGTCGTCGAGCATGGAGCAACGTTCGGCCTTCGCGACGGCCCGCCGTACGAAACTGTTCGACGAACTTGTCGAACTGTTCCGCACCGAGGGTTTCGCACACCTGACCCTCGACGCCATCGCGGCCCGTCTCAAATGCTCGAAGTCCACCCTCTACACCCTCGCCGACAGCAAGGAACAGCTGGTCACCGCGGCGACCGTGCATTTCTTCAAACACGCGACCGAAGCGGTCGAGGCGAATGTCGCCGCCACCACCGGACCGCGGGAGCGCATCGCCGCCTACCTCACCGCGGTCGGTGAGGCACTGTCGGTGGCCTCGATCCGGTTCATGACCGACCTGGATGCATTCGCTCCCGCGCGCGCGGTCTACGACCGCAACACCCGCATCGCTGCCCGGCGCGTCCAGGAACTGATCGACGAGGGCGTGTCGACCGGCGAATTCCGCGGCGTGCACGCGGCATTCGCCGCCGACCTCGCGGCCACCATGATGGTGCGCATCCAGCAGGGCGGCCTGCGCGCGAGTACCGGCCTCGACGACGGCGAGGCCTACCGCGAGCTCGCCGCTGTCCTGACGCACGGAATCAGTGCCTGAGCAGCACTCCGGCAATCAGCCGCTCGACGACGGGCGGACCAGCCCGCTACCGCATCACCGTGGCGCCGTGGCGAATTCGGTGATGGCGGCGTGACCGCGTTCGACCAGGGCAGGCACCATCGCGCCGAGACGATCGAAGCCGTCTCCCACGGTCAGCCCCTGCTGTGCGCGGTAGTGGATGCCCTCGAAGATCGCCGCGATCTTGTAATAGGCGAAACCCAGATACCAGTCGAATTCGGACAGGTCGCGGCCGGTTTCCTCGGCATACGTCCGGACCAGGGTGCCGCCGGTGGGGTACCCGGGGACATCACCGGGGACCGCGGCGACCGGGCTGTCCAGCCCGCGGATGCCGTCCCACCAGACGACCATCGAGGCGAGATCGGTCAGCGGGTCACCGATCGTGGCCATTTCCCAGTCCAGGACTCCGACCACCCGGCCGTCGGCCGGATCGACCACCACATTGTCGAGGCGATAGTCACCGTGCACGATCCCCGGCGCCTGCCCGGCGGGCAGAATGCGACCCAGCCGCTCCCCCAGACTCGTGAGATCCGGCAGATCACGGCTGTGCGACGCGGCCAGCTGAGCAGCCCAGCGGCGCAGTTGGCGTGCGAGATACCCGGCCGGTCGCCCCAGGTCGCCCAAGCCCACAGACTCGGGGGCGAGCTGATGCAAGCGGCCCAGCGTCGCGACCAGCCCGGCGGCGAGTTGCTCGGACGCGGCGCCGAACGCGTCGAGTTGCGCACGTTCACGGAGCACTACCCCTGACGCGAACTCCATGACGTAGAAGGGCGCACCGATGATCTCCGCTCCGGCGATCACCAGTGGCTTCGGGACCGGGACATCGGTCGGATGCAGTGCCCGCAACACCCGGTACTCACGGGTCATATCGTGGGCGGTGGCGAGTACGTGCCCGAGTGGTGGACGGCGCAGCACCCAGCGACCGGTTCCGTCCGTGAGCAGATAGGTCAGATTGGACCGGCCGCCGGCGAGCAATTCGACCCGCAGCGGACCACTCAGCAAACCGGGCACCTCGGTGCGCAGAAACTCTTCGAGCAGCGGCACCGAGATCCCCGGTGGAGCAGTATCCGACATGACCATCTCCTGAACCGAGCGATCGAACGGTAGGTTTGAACAAAACTGGAAGCTAGCCCATGGGCCGCGGCGATGTCAACGGCGACTACGCTCATCCCACCGCGAAAGGAGTACGGAGTGGCCGGACAGCAGAACGCGCACGACGAAGCCGACGCTCGCGAAGCCCTCGGCCGGCGACTTCGCGCGGCCAGACAGCGCAAAGGCCTCACGATCCGGGAAGCCGTCCCCGAAATCGGCGTCAGCATCGGCACCTGGAGCGCGATCGAGAACGGACACGCGCGGATCAGCGATGATCGGCTCGCCACTGCCGCCGCACTGTTCGAGACCGATCTCGCGAGCCTCCGTACCGCCACTCCGGCACCGGTCGCGACCGATGGGCAGTGGCGGGACTTCCCGCCGTTGAGCCTCGCTCCGCCGGTCGCGGGAGCACTGAACGCCTTCGTCGAGGTCGGCTACCACGGGTCGTCGATCCGCGATATCGCCGACCGGGCGGGCCTGTCGGTCGCGGGCGTCTACCACCACTGGCCGACCAAACAGCATCTGCTGGTCGCACTCCTGGACATGACCATGGACGACCTCCAGGAACGTTGCCGCGCGGCTCGCGCGGAGGGCGACGGGCCGGTCGAACGCCTGGAGAGGCTGGTCGAATGCCTGGCCCTCTACCATGCGCACCGCCGAGAGCTGGGGTTCATCGGCGCGAGCGAGATGCGCAGCCTGGAGGAGCCGCACCGCGCCCGGATCGTGGCGGCCAGGCGGAACGTGCAACATATGGTCGAAGACGAGATCAGCGAGGGATGCCGGCGCGGCGCGATGCAGACACCACTGCCCCGGGAAGCCGCCCGCGCGGTGGTGACGCTGTGCACGTCCCTGCCGCAGTGGTGGTCACCTACCGGGGGGCTCACCCCCGAGGCGGTCGCCCGGCAGTACATCGACTTCGCCCGCGATCTCGTCCGCGTCCCCCGTTGAGGGTTCCGCCCAGCAGGGATATGGTCCATAACGATCGATTGATCGGCCTTGTTCAGTAGGTGTTCATGTCCGGGTACGAACATCCCCCATCGCGAAGAGCGAACTCCGGCGCGTTCCACTGTTCGGATCACCGGTAACGGCACCACACCCGTCACCGCTCCACGAACCCGGCCTCGCACCATGTCGCGCTTCGGTGTGCCCGCGCCGGCTGCACGTTCGCCATCGGGCTCGGGAGATACCCAGCACCGGTAACGCGTCCGGGGCGCGGTCCCGGAACGATCCTCGATATGTCGAGAGTTCCTACCTTCATCCCCACCTGCTGGGTCGTCCTCATCGACCGGGCCGGGCTGCTCATCGGCCACATACGCACGACGAGGAGCCGGGTGCTGCGCGCCGTCGCTATCACCCTCGCGGTGCCGGGACCGGCCATCAGCTGCGGTTCGGAGTCTCACCAGCCATCGCGTCCGGCGAAGATCGCGTTCGCCGACGATCGGCGGTCGGTCTTCGTGATGAATCCCGATGGCACTCGTGACCGAGGCCGGCGCCCTCGAACCAGCCGCAGCCGCGGTCACGAACGCGGCTTTGCCTGCTTGAACAGCTCATAGATGGCGAAATAGTTCTGTCCGCCGTATCCCTCGGCGATGGCGTGTTCGGCTATCTCTTTCATCAGCCGCGGCTGGCCGGAGTGGACGCCCTGCTCCTCGCTGGTGCGGGTGATGTGTTCCAGTGCATTCAGATTCATCTCCAGCGTGCCCAAAGCGCCGGGGTAGTTGGCGGCGTCCAGGTCTGGCGCCTGCTCGGCCAGTGACGCGTAGTCCACCACGGCGGGCATGAACCAGCCGAACGCCAACTCGGCGAACTTCTGGGCCGACACATTCGCGGAATCGAGCAGGGCGGTCGCGTGTAGCCAGCCGTTGATGGTCGCGTACATCATCTCGAGTAGAGCGGTGTTGTAGAGCACCGCCAGGCCGGTATCAGCCCCGAGATAGCGCGGGTCCCCCAAGCTCGCCAATGTCGTGCGGTGCCGATCGAAGACGCTCTGCTCACCGCTGTACAGAAATACCGCGTCGGGTTCGCCCACCAGCGGCGGCGGCACCATGATGGCACCGTCGAGATAGTCGATGCCGTGTTCGGCGGACCATGCGAGGGCTGCGTGCGCCTCGGTCGGCGTCCCGGAGCTGAGGTTGACAAGGACGCGGCCTTCGAGCTCGGCGGTAGCGGGGTCGACGACCCGGTACATGGTCTCGTAGTCGTTCAGGCACACGATTGTGATCGGGCTCGCGGCGACCGCCTCGGAAACGGTCTGCGCGCGGCCGGCGCCCTTTGCGACCAGCTCGTCGGCTTTGCCGGGTGTACGGTTCCAGACGGTGAGGGAATGCCCCTGCTTCAACAATGCTTCTGCCAGCGCCAGGCCCATGGGCCCGAGGCCCACGAGGGTGACCCGGTTGTCGTGCTGGTTGGTCGCGTGCTCGAGTGTCATACAAGGTACGTTAAAGTCTCACATCGGTGTGAGAGTCAACTCGAATCCGTGTGGTGGCCGACACACACGCACAGGGCCGCGGCTCGACGAACCGGCATCGGCGTGCGTCGGCGGCGGCCGGGAGTAGTCCCTGCCACACGCGATGGCGGAACCGCCCCGACATCACTGGCGGTAGGTCGCCAAGAAGCGGCCGATACGTTCGATGATCGCCTCGAGATCGTCGGCGTGCGGGAGGGTCACGATGCGGAAGTGGTCGGGGCGGGGCCAGTTGAAGCCGGTGCCCTGCACAATGTGCAGCTTCTCCTGGAGGAGGAGATCCAGGACGAATCGTTCATCGTCGTGGATCGGATAGATATCGAGGTCGATCTTCGGGAAGGCGTAGATCGCACCCTTGGGCTTTACACAGGACACGCCGGGGATGGTATTGAGCGCTTCCCAGGCGCGGTCGCGTTGTTCACGTAGCCGGCCACCGGGCAGTGTGAGGTCGTAGATGCTCTGATGACCGCCGAGAGCGGCCTGAATCGCCTGCTGTGCGGGTACGTTCGCGCAGAGACGCAGGCCCGCGAGCATGGTCAGACCCTCCAGATAGCTCTTTGCGTGGTGCGTCGGACCCGACACCACCAGCCATCCTCCCCGGAACCCGGCACATCGATAGGACTTCGACAATCCGGAGAAGGTCAGGCACAACAGGTCCGGAGCGAGTGGGGCGGTCGCGGTGTGAGTGAGGTCGTCGTAGTGGATCTTGTCGTAGATCTCGTCGGAGAACACCACGAGATTGTGACGACGTGCGATCTCCAAAATCTCACGCAGGACATGCGGCGGATAGACCGCGCCGGTGGGGTTGTTCGGGTTGATGATCACGATCGCGCGAGTGCGGTCGGTGACCTTCGCCGCGATATCGGCCGCATCGGGGTACCAGTCGGAGGACTCGTCGCACTGGTAGTGCACGGCCCGGCCGCCGTTGAGCGTGGTCGCCGCGGTCCACAGCGGAAAGTCCGGCGCGGGGACGAGTACCTCGTCGCCGTTCTCCAGCAGCGCCGTCATCGCCATCATGATCAGTTCCGATACGCCGTTGCCGAGGAACACCTCCTCGACATCGACATCGTCCATGCCCAGGTCCTGGTAGTACTGCACGACGGCGCGCCGCGCCGAGAGCAACCCCTTGGAGGAGGAGTAGCCACTGGATGCCGGCAACGTACGGACGATGTCCTGCAGGATTTCCGATGGCGCCTCGAACCCGAACAACAGCGGATTGCCGGTATTCAGCTTCACCACATGATGCCCCTCGACCTCCAGTCGCGCGGCGTGTTCGGCGACCGGGCCGCGGATCTCGTAGGACACGCCCGACAACTTGCTCGACTGCTTGACCTGCATCAACATCCTCTTCTCGGCACGGCTGCCGCCTACTCTACTTGGAAGTTCCAAGTATGCCCTTGGAATTTCCAAGCTCTGAGCTAGAGTGAGGGCATGTCCCGCCGAACCTACGGTCACTTCTGTGCCGTCAGCCGCGCACTGGACGTCGTGGGAGACCGGTGGAATCTGCTCGTGGTCCGCGAACTGTCATCGGGTCCGCGCCGCTACAGCGATCTGTTCGCCGACTTGCCCGGCATCAGCACCGATGTGCTGGCGGCCCGGCTCAAAGATCTCGAGCGCGAGGGCGTACTCACGCGCCGCCGCGTCGGCCCACGGGCGACGACCACGGTCTACGAACTCACCGCGGTGGGCGTCGGCCTGCGGCCCGTGCTCGACGCACTGTCGGCCTGGGGCACACCACTACTCGGCGAGCGCGGCGACACCGATGCTGTCCGCGCGCACTGGTTCGCCCTGCCGCTGGGCCGCGCGGTCGCAGACCTGGTCGAGACGGGGACGGTCACCGTCCATATCGGTGAGAGCACCCTCTACTACGTGGTGACCGAAACGGGCGTCAGCCATCACGACGGCCCCGCGGCCGAACCGGACCTCGAACTCCACCTCGATCTCTCCGGCGCGATCGACGTAGCGCGAGGCAACCGCACCTTGGCCGATACCGTCACCACCTGACCGCCCATGGCAACCCACGAATACCGATCCATCGAGTCACTCGTCAACCGATCCTGGAGGTCTTACCGTGCTCAACCGTGCTCGACTGTTCGCGATCCCGGCGATCGCACTACTCGCTCCCGGCGCTGTAGCGCTGGCCGCCGGACCCGCAACGGCTGACGATCTCGACGAATGGACGTCGGTCGACAACGCCGAGTACCTGGTCCGGACTCCGGATCACGACGCGACGGTTTTCTTCCGAACCCCGGATGGGCGCCACTGCGCGATCTACCTCGACGGGCTGTCGGGATGCGATGCCGTGCCGATCGACGCTCCGGCAGGGACGAACGGAGTACGCGTTTCCGGCAACGAACCTGCCCACTACGTAGCCTCCGATACGCCGATATTCACCTATTCCGGCGAAGCGAAGGTTCTACCGGAGGGGCACAAAGTCTCGTTGGGATACGCCACCTGCGGCGTCGGCTTCCAGGGGACGGTCACGTGCGACATCCTCGACCACGGATTCACCATCGCCGCCACCTACGGCATCCTGCACTGAGAAAGTGGGCCCGGCAAGTCGCGGCCGGAAGCCACCCGGGTGGCGCCGGGCGTATTCATCGCGCCACGAGGGCGGTGCGGCCGATCCGCCGGCCGATCCGGGTCAGCAGCTGCCGGGTCAGTTCAGGATCACCGGCGGTATCTCTGTCGGTGTAGTCGCCGAGGGAATGGATGTCGGTGAATCCCGCGAGTCCCCATCGGTCCGGGGACAGCGTGTTCCGCCCGGCGACGGCGACGACCGGGACGGGGTGGGAGCGGCGAGCCAGAACCGCAGGCAGTTTGCCGTGCGCTGTCTGCTCGTCGATACTTCCCTCCCCGGTGACCACCAAGTCGTAACCGGGCAGGTGCCGATCGTATTCGAACAGGTCGAGAAAGTAATCGGCACCTGACACGATCTCGCCGCCGAGCAGTAACGCGGCGAAGCCGATCCCGCCCGCGCTGCCCGCTCCGGCTGTGGCCGCGAAGGCCTGCGCGTCCGGGTAGCCGCTGCGGGCGAAGGCGCGGACGAGGTTGCGCAGGCCGGCGTCGAGGAACCGCACCTCGGCGTCGGTGGCCCCCTTCTGTGGGCCGTACACCGCCGCCGCGCCGTCCGGTCCGAGCAAGGGATTGGTGACATCGCCTGCGACCACGATCTCGACCCCGGCCGGTCTCGCCGCCCGCGATGAGTCGACAGTGTGGACTCGGCCCAGACTCCGTCCGCATGCTCGCAATCGCCTTCCCCTCGCGTCGGCGAAGGTGAAACCCAGCGCGGCGAGCAGTCCCATCCCGCCGTCGGTGCTGGCGCTGCCACCGAGTGCGAGGACCAATCGGTGCGGCCGACAGCGCAACGCTTGCGCGATGGCTTGTCCCATACCGAGGCTGCTCGCATCCAGCGGCAGGGTGCGGCCGCTCGGCAGGGTGGCCAGGCCGCAGGTATTCGCGACCTCGACCACAGCGGTACCGGCGCCGACGGCGATCCGCCCGTATCTCGGAGTTCCCGCCGCCCCGGCCACCGTTACCGGATGCGGAACGAAACCGGCCGCGACCGCGGCATCGACGCTTCCATCCCCGCCGTCGGCCAGCGGCATTCTGTAGCTGTCGGCTCCCGCCTCCGCCAAGCCCGCCGCCAGCCGGTCGGCCACCTCGGACGCGGCGAGACTCCCTTTGAACTTGTCCGGGGCAACCAGAACCCTCACGCGGTCGGCTTCCTGTCAGTGAGTCGGCGGGGATCGAATATCAGTCCGCTTGCGCCACCGAACCGAGCAGATCCCGGACCCGGTTGGCGACCCTGATGAATTCCGGCGTCTCCATCGTCGTGGCGTAGTTCCGGTGCGCGGGCAGGTCGACGTCGAGCATTTCGATGATCCTGCCCGGCCGCGGGCTCATCACGACGACCCGGTTGGCGAGATATACGGCCTCGGCCACCGAATGGGTGACCAGCAGCACGGTTGTGCCCGTTTCCCGCCAGATCCGATGCAGCTCGACATTCATCCGTTCCCTGGTCAGCGCGTCGAGTGCGCCGAACGGTTCGTCCATCAGCAGTACTTCCGGTTCGTGCAGCAGGGCCCGGCACAGTGAAACCCGTTGCTGCATACCGCCGGAGAGTTCGTGCGGCAGCGCATCCTCGAATCCGCCGAGTCCGGTCATCTCGATGAGACGGGCGCATTCGGCCGCGGCCGTCCGTTTGTTCATGCCGCGCATCTCGGCCTGGAGCAGGATGTTCTTGCGTACGGTCCGCCATTCCAGCAGTGCGGCGCGCTGGAATACGTAGCCGATATTGCGCTGCGGCCCGCGCACGGGAGCGCCGCCGAGTTCGACATCGCCCCCGCTCGGATCGGTGAGGCCGGCGACGACTTTCAGCAGTGTCGATTTGCCGCAGCCGGACGGGCCGACGATCGAAACGAATTCGCCTCGACGGACCTGCAAGTCGACGTCGTGCAGTGCCGTGACCTCGCCGCGTTTGGACGAGAACCGGACGTTCAGGTCGGTTACCGCGACCGCGGTATCGGTGCGAGCGATGGTGGTGGTGGATGTGCTCATATCGTCACCTGCTCCGGTCACGGCTTGGTGGTGGGTGTGAACTCAGCGGCCCAGTACTTGGCCGGGTTCTCGGCCTTGTCGAGGAGCTTCGCGCTGCTGAGGACATCGACGGTGGCGCGCCAATTCGCTTCGGAATTGGTTCCCGGCGCATTACCGGCGGTCTCCGGCGTGCTGAGCAGCGGGATAGTCTGCTGCCACTGCTGGAGCAATACCTGCTGCGGCGGCAACTGTGGATCCTTACCTTCCATCGCGGCGACCGCTGCCTCCGGATTCGCGACCGCGGCGGCGAAGGCTTCGCTCGTCGCATCCACCATGGCCTGTACCAGCTCGGGCGAGGACTCGATGGTGGCCTCATTCGCGATCAGCCCGTTACTGAAGAAGTTCAGGCCCTGGTCCGAATACCGCAGGTAGCGGACCTCTTTACCGCTCTTGTTCGCGATCGTGGGGCCCTGGTCGTGTGCGAATCCGATCAGCCCGTCGACGCGCCCCGAGAGCATCGCCGACATCTTGCCCGCCGAGTCGAGGCTCTGCTGGGTCACCTGGTCGGCCGGAACGCCTGCCTTGTCGAGATAGACCGGGAAGGTCGTGGTCGGTGCGTCACCCGCGGAGACGGCAATGGTCTTACCCGCCAGATCGGCCGGCGTCCGGATATTCGAATCGGCGAATACCTGCACTGCCGACGGGGTGGTCTGGAGGTAGACGCCGACGCTCTTGATCTTGACGCCCTTATCGATATTGCTGAGGACGGCCGGAGTATCGGCCCAGCCGAAGTCGGTCTGCTTCGAACCGGTGGCCTGCGCGGTTTTGGTCGAGCCCTGGCCGGCCGAGATCTTCAGATCGATGCCGTGCTCGGCGAAAATGCCCTCTTGCACCCCGTAATAGAACGGGGCGTGCTCGCCGTAGGGGTACCAGTTGAGCATCAGCGACACCGGGGTGGTCTTTCCGTCGGCGCCGGGATCCTTCGCGTCGTTGCCGCCGCCCCCGCAGCCGGTCAGTACCAGGACCGAGGCCACCGCGGCGGCGCCGATCGTCGTGAGTGTGCGAATTCCGAATTTCATGCGAGTTCTCCAGCTGTGGCGCGAAGACGGTTTGTCCGACATGCTCATGCCGCGCCGACGGCCGAAGCCGTGGAGCGACGGGAGGCGTGCCATGGAATGAGGAACTGCTCGGCGATCTCGATGATCGCGAACAGGATGATGCCCAGCATGGACATGATGATCAGGGCGGCGAACAGCATCGCTGTGTCGATATTGCCGTTGGCTTGCAGAATCACGTAGCCGAGGCCCTCGTTCGCGCCGACGAATTCGCCGACGACGGCGCCGGTGACCGCGAGGGTGGCGGCGATTTTGAGGCCGGACATCAACTGGGGCAGTGAGGCCGGAAAACGTACCTTCACGAAGGTCTTCCAATTGCTCGCGCCCATCGTGGAGGTGAGCTCGAGTATCTCGGGATCCACCGAGCGCAGCCCGGCCATACCGGAGATGACGATCGGGAAGAAGGCCATCAGTACGGCGACGAGGATCTTGGGACTGGTGCCGAACCCGAGCCATACGATGAACAGCGGTGCGATCGCGATTTTGGGGATGACCTGCGCGAAGAGGATGAGCGGATACATCGTTCGCTCGATACCGCGCGAGTAGATCATCACCAGCGCGACGGCTTCGCCGATCAGCGCGGCGATAACGAAGCCGACCACCGTTTCGTAGGTCGTCACCCAGGTGTTCTGGAGCAGGTATGTCGAGTTGTCAGCGGCGGTGCGCCAAGTATCCGCCGGCGACGGCAGAATGTAGGGCTCGACGAATTCGAACTCGGTGACGGCCCACCATGCGGCGACGAGCACCGCTACCAGGGCGAGCGGCCGCCAAATGGTCGACCACATAGTGGATGGGGATGGGAGCTTCCGGCGCCGAGTGCTGACGGGTTGCGTCGCCTTCGGTGCGGAGGAACTGGCCTCGACGGACGTGACTACCGCCATCTGGGGTCCTAAAGCTAGTAGTGAGCGGGGTTCGCACTGCACCCGCTGGGAATGCGCTTTCCGAAGCTGGGACCGAGGCTAGTGTGACCGGACCCACAGTGTCAAGGGTTTCGAATTCTCGCAGGTCAGACCTGCCGCAAAACGCTACTTTCGCGCAGGATCACGCGGCCGGGCACGAATTCGTGGACATGCGCGGCCGTCGCGGAGTCGTCGAGCGCGAGCGCGACGGCGCGTTCGCCGATATCGACCAGCGACAGCGCCACCGTCGACAGGCCGGGTACATGGTCACGCAGCGTCGGGATATCGTCGAACCCGGCGACACAGACATCGTCGGGGACCGCGAGGCCGCGCGCACGCCACGCCGCGATAGCCCCGATCGCCATCACATCGCTCACAGCGAATACGCAGGGCGCGACATTGCCGACCTGCCCGGGACGCAGATCCAACGCGGCAGAGAGGCGACGAGCGGCGCTGAATCCACCGTCACGGGAGAAGTCCCCCGCGATCTCCACGAGCGGCGTCACGCCTCGGGTCGCGAGGGCTTCGACGAAGCCGTTGCGCCGGTCGACAGCGGTCCTGATATTGCCCGGTCCGCCGATGACGGCGAAATCCCGGTGCCCCTGCGCGAGCAAGGCATACGCCAATTCCGCTGACGCCGAATGATTTTCGGGCTCCACGGCGGCACCGAAGGTCAGCGGCTGCCCTATCACGACCACCTTGCCGCTGTTGTCCAGATACCGCGCGCATTCCTTCTCGAGATCGCGGTCGAGATCCCCGCTCTGGCGCGAACCCGCCAGGATGATGGCATCGGCGCGGTGCGAGATGAAGGTGCTCACGGATTCGCGTTCGATATCGAAATCGCGTTGCGTACTGGCCAGCAGGACGAGCTTCCCCGCCCTGCGCGCCGCCGCCTGGACACCCTGCACGATCGAGGAGAAGTAGGGGTCGGCAATATCGTGCACGACGAGCCCGATGAGTCCGGTCGACGACCGTGCGAGGGCCTGGGCCTGGGCGTTTGCCACATACCCCAATTCGGCGGCGGCGGCGCGAACCCGATCGGCGACGCCTTCGCCGGGAACCCGTGCCGAGCCGTTGAGCACGCGGGAGGCGGTCGCCTGGGAGACGCCCGCCCGGGTTGCGACGTCTTGCAATCTCACAGCCGCCATGGCCTCGTTCCTCGTTCCATCGATACGCGCGGGGTTGACCGGACTTCGCGACTAGCATAGCTTGGAAAGCGCATTCCGACGCTGCCTTGTCCACTCGCCGCGTGCGGGTCCAACCGCACCGTCCACGACCCATTCTGCGGTCGTCTGCCACGCAAATCAGAAGAGGCACATACCAATGCCCGATTCCACTCCCCCACGCACGCTCCGCATCGCCATGAACGGCGTCACGGGTCGCATGGGCTACCGCCAGCATCTGATGCGATCGATCCTGCCGATCCGCGACGGCGGTGGGCTGCTGCTCGCGGACGGCACCCGCGTTCCGGTGGAGCCCATCCTGGTCGGCCGCAATGCCGGCGCACTCGCCGAACTCGCCGAACAACACGGCATCGCCGAATGGAGCACCGACGCCGCCGCCGTCATCGCGGATCCGTCCATCGATATCTACTTCGACGCCCAGGTCACCTCGCGCCGCGCCGAAGCGCTCGCCGCGGCGATGAAGGCGGGTAAACACATCTTCACCGAGAAGCCGACCGCCGAAACGCTGGTCGAGGCAGTCGAGCTCGCGCGCGTGGCCGCCGACGCCGGCGTCACCGCGGGAGTCGTTCACGACAAGCTCTACCTGCCCGGCCTGGTGAAGTTGCGCAGGCTCGTCGACGAGGGCTTCTTCGGCCGGATCCTTTCGCTGCGCGGCGAATTCGGATACTGGGTCTTCGAGGGCGACGGCCAACCCGCCCAGCGGCCCAGCTGGAACTACCGGGCCGAGGACGGCGGCGGCATCGTCGTCGATATGTTCTGTCACTGGAACTACGTGCTCGAGGGCCTGCTCGGCAAGGTCGAGGCAGTGACCGCGAAAGCGACAACCCATATCCCCACTCGATGGGACGAACAGGGGAAGCCGTATCCGGCCACCGCCGACGATGCCGCCTACGGGATCTTCGAGATGGAGAACGGCGTAGTCGCACAGATCAACTCGTCGTGGGCGGTGCGCGTGTACCGCGACGAACTCGTCGAGTTCCAGATCGACGGAACGCACGGCTCTGCCGTCGCCGGCCTGCGCAAGTGTGTTGCGCAGCATCGCTCGCATACGCCCAAACCGGTCTGGAATCCGGATCTCCCGGTCACCGAGCCGTTCCGTGACCAATGGTTGGAAGTGCCCGCGAACACCGATCTGGACAACGGATTCAAATTGCAGTGGGAGGAGTTCCTCACCGACGTGGTGAACGAACGGCCGCACCGCTACGGGCTGCTCTCCGCCGCACGCGGTGTGCAGCTGGCCGAACTGGGACTGCGCAGCTCCGCCGAAGGCCGTCGGATCGAGATTCCGGAGGTCACGCTATGACGACGACGTCCACCGGTGTGTCGGTCGTGCTGCCCATCGACGGCCGGTTCGAACCGTACGTTCTCGGCGGGCCGGGTGCGTGGACGCGGCCGGCGCGACCGATCACCTCGCGCGTGGCCTTCGCTGCCGCGCATGTCGTTCCGCGTGCGACGGCGGACAACACGCCGGGTGCGCCCGCAGCTGTCGACTGGGACGCGACGCTGGCCTACCGGCGCGAATTGTGGTCCTACGGGCTCGGTGTCGCCGATGCCATGGACACCGCACAGCGCGGAATGGGCCTCGACTGGCAAGCCAGCGCGGAACTGATCCGGCGATCCGGCGCAGAGGCGGCATCGGTCGGTGGCAGGCTCGCCTGCGGAGCAGGAACCGATCAGCTCGACCCCGCCGGACTCCTCTCCGGAACGGCCGGACTCGACAGGATCGTCGAGGCGTATCGCGAGCAGATCGACGTGGTGACCGACGCCGGAGCACAGGTGATCTTGATGGCCTCACGGGTACTCGTACAGGTCGCCCGGTCGGCCGCCGACTACCTGTACGTCTACGAGAAATTGCTGGCCGGTGTGGATCGGCCGGTGATCCTGCACTGGCTCGGAGCCATGTTCGATCCGGCGCTGCACGGATATTGGGGCAGCACCGATATCGATACGGCCACCGAGACGTTCCGCGACCTCATCGAGAACAACAGATCGAAGATCGACGGAGTCAAGGTCTCACTGCTCGACGCAGCACACGAGATCGCACTGCGACGCGCGCTACCCGATGGGGTACGGCTGTACACGGGCGACGATTTCAACTATCCCGAGCTGATCATCGGTGATGAGCAGGGGCATTCGGATGCACTGCTGGGTATCTTCGCGGCGATCTATCCGGCCGCGTCCACCGCACTACAGGAACTCGACAACGGCAATGCGGCGCGAGCGTCGGAAATACTCAGCTCCACACAGGCACTCGGACGTCACATATTCGCCGCACCGACGTATTACTACAAGACGGGTATCGCGTTCTTGTCGTGGCTCAACGGTAAGCAGCCGGGCTTCTCGATGGTGGCCGGGCTGTCCACGGGCCGATCCGTACCTCATCTGGCCGAACTGTTCCGGCTCGCGGACAAAGCCGGAATGCTGTCGGACCCGGAACTGGCCGCGCACCGCATGCGGATCTACCTCGAACTGAACGGATCGGCATCATGACATCGGTTGCTGCACAGCAAGCGCCATTCGATCCGGCCGATCCGTACCGGTCGCTGTCGCTGAATACGGCGACGACGAAGCGGTGGACCCTCGCCGAGGCGGTGGACGGCGCTGCCCGTGCGGGGCTCGGCGCGATCGGACTGTGGCGCGATCGGGTCGACGAGATCGGTGCCGCCACCGCGGCGAAGATCGTCGCCGATGCGGGGCTGCGCGTCTCCAGTCTCTGCCGCGGCGGCTTCCTGACCGAACCGGGCGACGGGCAGGCGGCACTCGACGACAACCGCCGTGCCATCGACGACGCGGCGACACTGGCCACCCGGGAACTGGTGATGGTGGTGGGCGGTATACCGGACCGGGACCTCGTCGCCGCGCGGGAGCGGGTGGACGAGCGGCTCGCAGTGCTGGCCCCGTATGCGGCCGAGCGCGGTGTCCGGCTCGCCCTGGAGCCGTTGCATCCGATGTTCTGTGCCGACCGCGCGGTGATCTCCACACTGGCACAGGCGCTGTCGATGGCGCAGCCGTACCCGGCGGAGACCGTGGGTGTCGTGGTCGACACCTTCCATATCTGGTGGGATCCGTCCCTGGAAGAACAGATCGCACAGGCCGGTGCATCCGGGCGGATCAGCTCGTATCAGGTATGTGACTGGCTGAACCCGATGACCGCCGATCCGCTGCTGTCGCGCGGCATGATGGGCGACGGCGTCATCGACTTCGCGACCATCGGCCGGTGGGTTCGTACCGCCGGTTACCGCGGTGACGTCGAGGTCGAGATCTTCAATGCCGCGGTCTGGGCCGGCGACGGCCGGGAAGTGCTCGAGACGATGAAGCAGCGCTACCGAGATCTGGTCCTGCCGTCCCTGGTGGACTGAACCGGGCACCCCAGGCCAGGATGGCCCGCGTCGTTGCGACACCCGCAGCGCGACGCGGGCCATAGTGGTCCGATGGGTAACAAGGCCACGATCGCGACCGTGTTCGAACCTCTGCTGCGTGCCACCTTGGGCCCGCGCCCTGCGCTGGGGTTCGAATTCTGGGACGGCAGCACGATCCGACCCCACCGTGAAAGCTCCGGCACCATGCGCGTGCGATCCGAGGATGCGCTGCGCCACCTGGTCTGGGCGCCCGGGGAACTCGGCCTGGCGCGTGCGTTCGTCTCCGGCACAGTGGATCTCGACGGCGATATCTTCACGATGCTTCGAGCACTGCAGTCGACCGCGACGAACGACACCCGCCTCGGTCTCGGGGCGGCCTGGCAGGCCATCGCCGCGGCGCGGCAACTCGGAGCGCTCGGTCGCCGTCCGCAGCGCCCCCCGGAGGAGGCGCGACCGCAGCGCGGGCCGTTGCACACCAAACGTCGCGACGCGGCGGCGATCAGTCATCACTACGACGTCGGCAACGACTTCTACCGGCTGGTGCTCGGACCGAGCATGACCTACTCCTGCGCGCGGTTCGTGCCGGACGACGGCGGCTCATTGGAGGAGGCCCAGCGCGCGAAGCACGACCTGGTCTGCCGCAAATTGGGCTTGGCCGAGCAGAAGGCCGCGCGCCTGCTCGACGTGGGATGCGGCTGGGGATCCATGGCGATGCACGCGGCGTCGACCTATGGGGCGCAGGTCGTCGGCGTCACTATCAGCAGTGCTCAGGTAGAGCTCGCCCGCCGGCGAGTCGCAGACGCGGGCCTGTCGGGCAGTGTCGAGATCAGGCTCGCCGACTATCGGGACCTGCGCGGCGAAGAGTTCGACGCCATCTCCTCGATCGGTATGTTCGAACACGTCGGCTCCGAGCGCGCCGCCCAGTACTTCGACACCCTGCGCGCACTGCTGCGCCCGCGCGGACGGCTGCTCAACCACGCCATCTCCTCGCCGGGCGGCTCCATCATGCAGAATCGTTCCTTCGTCGGGCGCTATGTCTTCCCGGACGGCGAACTCGTCGATGTGGGTGAGGTCGTACTGGCCATGGAACGCGCCGGTTTCGAAGTTCGTGATGTCGAGGCCCTGCGCGAGCATTACGCGCTCACCCTTCGCAATTGGGTCGCGAATCTGGAAAGCGCTTGGGAACAGGCCGTTTCACTCGTCGGCGAAGGACGAGCACGAATTTGGCGGCTTTATATGGCGGCGTCCGCGCTGGGCTTCGAGGACGGCGGACTCGGCATCCACCAGGCACTCGGCGTGGTACCGGAAAGAACGGGGAACGCCGATATGCCCGCGACACGGCGTGCCTGGGGATAGACCGTGCGGATCGGCGCACCGTTGTTTCCGTGCGGTCACCTTCGAGGTTTGCTGTTGACGAGCGTGATGTCGCCGCCGTAGTGGGCGAGGACCCGGTGATCCATTACCGCGCGCCACAGCGGCGGGACGGCGGCGATCAGGATCATGGTGGCGTAACCGAACGGCAGCTGTGGAGCCTCTTGGGAGCTGCGCAGAGTCTGGTAGCGGCGGCCGGGGTTGGCGTGGTGGTCGCTGTGGCGCTGGAGGTGGAGAAGGAAGATATTGGTGACCAGACGGTCGCTGTTCCAGCTGTGGCGTGGTGAGCACCGCTCGTATCGGCCGTCGGCTCGGCGCGCTCGTAGCAAACCGTAGTGCTCGATGTAGTTCACGGTCTCGAGCAATCCGATGCCGATCACGGCCTGCAGTGCCAGGAATGGGATGACGACGGGACCGAAGACGATAATCATCGAACCGAACAAGACGACGCTCATCGACCATGCCTGCAACAGATGGTTGTCCCGGCTGAACCACTTTCTTCCCTTACGGGACAGAAGTTCCCTTTCCAGCGTGAGCGCCGAGCGGAAGCCGCCTCTCACACTGCGCGGTATGAACGCCCACAACGACTCGCCGAAGCGGGAGCTTGCCGGGTCCTCGGGAGTGGCGACGCGGACGTGATGGCCACGGTTGTGCTCGATGAAAAAATGACCGTAACCGGATTGCGCCAGCGCGATTCTCGCCAGCCGGCGTTCGAGATGTTCGGCCCGATGACCGAGTTCGTGGGCCGCATTGATACCGATACCGGAAACAATTCCCAGCGTTGCGGTCAGCCCGAGTTTGTCGACGAGCTGCAGTTCGTGGCCGGACCACATGTATCCCGCGATGGCCAGGCCGATCAACTGAATGGGCAGGAAAAGGAATGTGCACCAGCGATAATAACGATCGTTGGACAACGCTTCATAGTCTTCGTCTCGCGGGCTGGTTCCGTCACTGCCCACGATTACGTCGAGTGTCGGGATCACCACCAACACGAGGATCGGACCGATCCACCAGAACAGCGCCAGTCCCGTAGAGCTCACCAGCTGGGCAGGCAAGAGCGCACAACCCGGCGCCACGGTGCTCAGAATCCAGAGATAACGTTTGGGATCGCGGACATTCGCGTGTCTGAGGATTGTCATATGTGTGTCTCGTTCATCCAACCGACAAACTCGATCGGGTATGGCCGGTGAAAACGGGTATCGCCGAATTCTCTCGCACCGGGGCCGCGGTTCCTACCACACGTTTCATACGGGTTCGTGGCTGAGCGCGCGTTATCGGCGCGTCGGTGAATTTGCGATTCGCGGCGGAATTCAGGATATCGGCGCTGCCGGTAGCTCTGACGGATCGGAGCGGCTTCCGATACTTCGCGCCCTGGCATCTCGGTTCGCTCGGCCCGGTCGGTCCGGGCCGAATCGGCCCGTGGACCGACCGTGGCCGGGCATGGGATGGAGTCACGCGCATGCGATCAGCTGATGATGCGCGATAGTGGCAGCAGCCTCTGCTGTCCGATCGGGGTACTGGGTCACCGTCATACCTTCGCAGACTAAGGCAGGGCCGCGCAGTTCACGGGGGCCGGCACGTCGGCAAGGCGATCGGTCACCCACTGCTGGGAGGTCGACAGTGACGGGAAGAAGGCCACATCGTGGGTGCCCAGAAATCCGGCGGATATGGCGGGCACCGAGGCGTCCGAATCCAGCTGAACGGCCGCGCCACCACTGCACCAACTCGAGGCCATACCGTGCACAGCCGGGTACGGAGCAGGGCCGTCATCGTTCCTGGCCGAGTAGATCCGTACCGGCACCGAGGGGGCGGACCCGCCGAGCCGCTGCTCGTCGAGTGCCTTCTTCAGTTCCGGCGAGCCATCGATCACGACCGCGAGCGGCTGTCCGCTGGTGGTCCATTGGGACGTGTTCTGAGGTTGCGCGAAAGTGCTGGAGAGGCCGCCGCCGCATTTGCCTATCGAATCGCGCATGATCGCCTTACCGGTGTCGTTGAGCGCAGCGTCGAGCGCCGGACGGGTGTCGGGATAGTCGGCGGCGATGCCGTTGAGAATCCAGGCGATGGCCGGTGCGACGCCGGGGCGGCCGTCGCTGCGCGCGATGAAGTCCTGCGGGCTCACCGGGGGCCCGCCCACGTAGGCGCCGCGCACGTTCAGCTCGGGGGCATACTTCGGTTGCAGTTCGGCCGCGGCAGCGGAGGCCATGCCGCCTTGGGAGTAGCCGTAGAGTACGACCGGCGACTCCGGACCGAGGCCGGTGCCGGGCAGCCGCAAGGCGGCACGCGCGGAGTCCAGCACCGCATAGCCTTGCGTTTTGCGGTTGAGGAAATTGTGAATTCCCGGTGTGCCGAGGTCGTGATAGTCGGTCATCACCACTGCCATGCCGCGGGACAGCAGTTGATAGATCGCGATGACGTCGTATTCGAAGACCACATCGGCCGGAGGCTGGTATCGGATCACCTGCGACAGCATCGCCGAGGGCGCGCATTCGGCGCCTTGCCCCTGTGTGCCACCCGCATACGCCACCAGCGGGCGTTCACCCGGGCCGGTCCACGGCTGGAGCGGCTCCAGATATGTTCCCACCACCGTAGTCGGTGCATCATGGGTATCGGTGCTGGCGTAGGTGAGGCGTGTCGACCCCACCGGTACGATCCCGGGTAGCCCCGGGGCCGACAACGCCAGCTGCGACACTTCGGCACGGAGAACCTCGCCCCCGACTCCTGGTGACTGCGACGTCGGTTGCGTCCAGGCGGGTGGTGCGGCGATCGCCCCACCACCGACGGCTATGAGAGTCCCAGTCAACACTGCGACCCAGGTACGTTTTTCGCTCTTCATATCAACCCTTCATGCGATGTGGTCCATCCAGGGCAGCTACCGAGCCGAAGAGACTCAATCGCCGCAGACGCGATATGTCAGCTGATCGGACCGTGAGCAGGAAACCGTGACGCTTCGACTCAATAGATTCAGATCGAATACTGCGAGTATCTATGGTCGAACGAAAAACCACGTGCCTATGCGACCTCGTGTCGCCGACGGCGGACAGAATATTCCGGGCAGAAGGACCGGGTGTCGGTTTTGCCAGTGGATGTAGGCACCGATCGCGGCGTCCTGTTCGTTGTGGCCGCGGTGGGCCTGTTGCCCTCGAGCTCGACCTCGGCGAAGACTGATCTCATGGCAGGCGCACGGAGCGAGACCGAGTTCCACCCGCTACGGACCCCACGAGCCGCGGCGGTCGCCGGTGTCGTCTTCGGTGTCCTGTTCGCCTCCAGCATCGTGCTGCTGCGTAGTGCGCTGCCCGGCGAGGCCGCTGCCCCATAGGTACGCCACCAGACGCAGATCACGGCAGCCCTGATCCTCACGCCCTTCGCGGGCATCGCATTCCTGTGGTTCATCGGTGTCATCCGCGATCGGCTCGGGGATCTCGAAGACCGATTCTTCTCGACCGTCTTCCTGGGTAGTGGGCTGCTGTTTCTCGCCATGACGTCCGTGTCGACGGCAGTCGCCGGCGGGCTCCTCGCCGTGTCCCGGCTCTCCGATGTTCCGGATAACGACCTCGTCTTGTTCGGACGTGAGGTGATGTTGCATGTGAACAACGTCTACGGGGTTCGCATGGCCGGGGTGTTCATGATCTCCCTGGGGACTATCTGGCTGCGCACCGGACTGATGCCACGGTGGCTGGCTGCCGCCACCTACCTGCTGTCACTCACCCTGCTGGTGGTCGTGAGTTTCAGGCTCTGGGTGACGTTGGTCTTTCCCGCCTGGGTGATGGTGATCAGCGTGTACATCCTCACTGCGGATCGACCGCAACGGATCCCCCCGGACTGACCGTCGCGGACGCGAGCTGTGCCGCCCGGTACGCGGCGACCCGTCCGGCCGCGATCTCGTCGCGGGGTCCCCGCGGCGACGAGGTCCTTCCGGTGAGCACCCCGAGGTCGAGTTCGGCGGCGAGCGCGAATCCCGGACCGGAGGCGGTACCGATCCACAGTCGGTGCGCCAGTTCGGGGGTGCCCGGGACCAGGTCGCTACCGGCCGAGAACAACTCGCGTAGTCGATGCACGGTCTCGGTGAACCGCTGGTGCCGCTGGTCGTGGTCGCGGCCGAACAACCGTGAAGTCGCCTCGTCCGCGCCCGCTCCGAGGCCGAGTTCGAGCCGACCGAAGCTCAGCGAATCGACCATCGCGGCGTCTTCGGCCAACCGGATCGGATCCTCCAGGGATCCGACGACCACGGCGGTACCCAGGCGGATCCGTGCGGTTCGCTGTGCTATCGCAGCCAGCAGGACCAGCGGCGACGGACAGTGCCCGCGTTGCGCTCCGAAATGATGCTGCGCGACCCAGAAGGAATCGAAACCCAGGTCCTCCGCGTACCCGGCGAGGTCGATGTTGTCCCGCAGGACATCGGCAGAATCACCGTCACCGACGACATGCGAGATGAATCCGTACCGCATGTCCTCTCCCGGTCGCCGCGGTCTGTGGTCGGCCCCACTTTAACGGCGGGCATCGTCGGGGGCGACCGTGGCTGGGAGCGGCCGCTGAGTCGTCCGGTGTCGGTCGGATCTTTATCGACACGATGCCGAAAACGGCACGCTTTCCGGCAGTCGTTCGACCCGAACGTGTGTAGCCTCCCCTGCCGAGAACCAGTTCGATCTCGCGCCGGGTGGTGTAACGCGCACGACCGCCGTGATCGAGGCAGCCACAGCGCGACAGCCCCACCCGCACGGTATGCAGATCGCTGTTCGGCAGACCTTCAGGTTGATTCTGGAAACGGAGGCGTTGTGAACTGGGAGTTGTGGCAGCGTAGTTGGGATCAGCAGCAGGAGTTCTATCTCCCCGAACGCGAGGAACGGTTCCGCGTGATGGCGGAACTGGTAGCGGCCGCGGTGGGGCCGACACCACATATTCTCGATCTGGCCTGCGGAACAGGCACGATAAGCCGGCACCTGTTCGACCGTCTACCGGGAGCGAGATCGGTCGCGGTCGATATCGACCCGACGATGCTGGCGATCGCCCGGGGATCGTTCGAGGGAGATTCGCGCGTCACCTTCGCGACGGCCGATCTGGCCGAGTCGGGCTGGACGGAATGCCTGCCGGTCGAGCCGTTCGACGCCGTCCTGACCGCGACGTCGACGCATTGGATGAAAACCGAACCATTGGCTCGCCTGTACGCCGACCTCGCGAAGGTGGTCCGGCCGGGCGGAGTGTTCGTCAACGCCGATCACATGCCCGATCCGGAAACCCCGATGCTCAACGCGATCGACGAGGCCATGCAGAGCGCACACCAGGATCGCGCCCGCGCGATGGGTGCGCTGGATTGGGAGCAGTGGTGGGCGAAGGTGGCTTTCGACCCGGGCCTGACCGAGGAACACGCGGGCAGCCGTGCGATCTTCGACCGGCACACCGGGGGTGTGGAGCACCCGGTCGCCTGGCACTGCCTGCGGCTGAGAGAAGCCGGGTTCTTGGAGGCCGGGGTGGCGTGGCGTTCGATCAGCGACGCAATGGTGGTCGCGATCAGATAGTAGGCACGGTCCCGGGCGCTGCAACGATGGAGCCATGACCACCTTCCTGACACCGCAACAGCGCGCCGGCCGTACCTCCGCCGCCGTCGACGCAGCCGTCGCGGCGGGGCGCGAGCTCGGCCTGACCGTCACCGACCCCCTGGTGTTGCACGACGTCTTCTCCGTCGTCGTCCATCTGACGCCCTCGCCGGTCGTGGCCCGGATCCCCACCGTCGTGCCGAACCGTGACGACACGGTCGCCCTCGCGCGCCGCCAGCAGGACGAGCTGGATGTGACGCATTGGCTCGCCGGCCGGGGAATCCCGGTGATCGCGCCCAGCCCGCTCGTGCCGCTGGAGCCCGTTCAGCGGGACGGTTTCTCGATGACTTTCTGGTCGTTCGTCCCGGAAGATCGAACCGAGGCACCCGACTATGTGGCGAACGCCGAAAGCGTCGCCGACCTGCACGTGGCACTGCGTACCTACCCGGGCCACCTGAAATTTCTGTCCGCGGCCGAGCCGCAGTTCATCGCGGAAAGCCTCGCCGGCCTCGACCGGCACCCCACCCTGATCGGTGCGGCCGAGCTGGACCGCGCTCGCCGCGAGTGGCAGATCCTGGAGCCCTTCGTGCGCTCACAAACGGCTTTCGAGGCTCGGTTCCCGGGTATCGGCCTTCAGCCCATCCACGGCGACTCGCCACCGGCGAACATATTCGCCGGGGTGGACGGGGACCTCTATGCCGACTTCGAACTGGTCACGCTGGGGCCCGTCGAGTGGGACCTCGCCGGTCTCGGACCGGAGCACGAATCCGCCTACAATCGCGGCGCGCAACGCAACGGAACAAGATCGCTGGACGAGGATGTCCTGGGCTTCGTCAACGCTGTGGGCATGCTACGAGTCGTCGCCACCCTGACGCTGGCCCCGCAACTGCCCGAGCTGATGGAGTACCTCCAGCCCGCCCTCGACCACTGGCAGACGATGCCCTCGCCGCCGGCATATCCGCAGCCCTGATCGACCACCCACCGCCGCACGATCTCCTGAGCGGTAGCGGCCACGGCCGCTGTGTCGATATGCCCTGGATGGCAGGCTGTTTCGCGGTGCGGGATTACCGAACGACGTGGTGTGGATCGGTAGAGGTCAGATCAGATTCCAGAAGTACCCCGGGGTAGTGAGCGGGGCTTCGGTGTTCTGCAGCACCAACGCTATGCCATTGTCACGCAGATACAACTGGTGGTTGGAGCGTGGAGCGAATGCCCATTGGGGCGGCTCAGTGGTGCCGCCGGCGATCCAATCGGCCCGGGGGTCGTCACAAGAGCCGACAATCACCACGCCCGGGTTGGTGGACGTGTCGCCGATAAGGCATTTCCCGAAATGATCGGTGAGTTCCAAACGCAGGTAGCTCTCGTCGGTCAGGAGTCTGGTGAAGATGTGCGATTCATCGGAGCGACAGGTAGAGCCGTCGACGGCGTCCCCGCGACCTGCGGCAACTTCGTTGTAGTAGACACAGGCGGGATGGTCCGGGTCGCTCCGCTGCATGAAGCTGAACTCCTGCGGGAACCCGGCGTTCGGCGTAGCGTTCGGCACGACCGGGCCCGCGGGCTCGGCAACGGCAGGCGCCGATGTCGCACCCGACACCGCGAGCGCGGCGGCGACGAGCGCCACAATTTTTTTCTTCACAACTACTCCTCGAGCGGATTCGAGACGAAGACAGACGCGGTCGGGTCTCCCGAGAATCGCACGGCCGCATCGGTATTGGGCACGGCAACACTACCAATGAACCCTGTCGTCCGCGGCTCGTCCACGAAGTCTCCAGGCTGGTTATTCGTGTGGTGGTTCGCCGGTGATGAGGTGGTCGGCGTGGTTGAGACCTTCCTGGATCACGCGAGTGAGGTGTCCACCGTGGAGCCGGTAGACGACGCGGCGGCCTTCTTTGCGAGTGTCGACCAAGCCGATGAAGCGAAGTTTGGCCAGGTGCTGGCTGACCGCGGTCCGGGAGGCGCCGCACGCTTCGACGAGGGCGGTGACGTCGGCTTCACCATGAGTGAGTAGCCACAGCAGGTGCAACCGGGTCGGGTCGGCCAGCATCTGGAACACGCCCGTGGCGGCGGCGAGGCGCGCGGGGTCCGGAGACACCGGGTGGGTGAGACTGGCCTCGGGGGGCGCAGGCTCGTCGGCACGCTCGGCCATCAGGGTCACCACTTTCATCCGACCGCCACCGGGATGGGTGCGACCTGCTCGTCGGCGGGCCACAGGCGGGCAGCGGTGATGGCTGCGAGTGTAGCCACAACGGTCGACACGGCTGCGGCAATCGCGTGACCGGCCTGGACGCCGACCCACCCGGCGATCGGGTAGGTGAGCAGGAAGCAGGCGTGGGACAGGGAGAACTGGGCGGTGAACACCGCTGCCCGCTCCCGCTCGTCGGATCGGTAACGCAGCAGCCGCGCGGTGGGGGTGTTGATCAGGGAGGTCGCGGCGCCGAGGGTGAGCCAGGCAAGGGCCAGAACGAACCAGCTGACCGTGGGGCCCGGTTCGACAGCGAGCAGCACCGTCGCCACGGCCAGCGCGGCAGGTACGACGGCGGCACCGGTGAACATCACCGTGCGGTCGGATGCGGTGGTGAGCAGCCGCGGCATTGCCAGGGCGACCAGCATCGACCCGCCGCCGAAGCAGCTCAGGGCGATAGCGACACCCGTATCGGAGCCGCCGAGAAGGTCTCGGACGTAGACGACGGTGTTGACAAGCACCAGCCCGGTTCCGGCGGCGACCACGAGGTTCAGCGCCAGCAGCCCGCGCAGCACCGGCCGCGATCCCATCACGCGAGCTCCGGCCACAATACGAGCCGTCAGCGGCACGGATCGATCCGGCGCCGGGAGGAGTGGCAGCGCCGTGGTCACGACGAGCAGCGCGGAGGCGAAGAATCCCGCGACGGTGCCCAGGAACAACCAGTGGTACCCCATCACGGTCAGTGCCACGGCGGCCAGCAGCGGCGACAGCACCGCTTCCAGGTCGTAGGCCAGCCGCGACAGTGACAGCGCTCGGCTGTAGTCGCGCTCGGCGGGCAGCACCGAGGGGATGATCGACTGGAAAGCGGGTGTGAACGTCGCCGAGGCGGCCTGCAATACGAAGATCAGCACATAGATCTGCCACACCTGATCCACCAGCGGCAGGCCGAGGGCGACCGCGGCGCGCACGATATCGGCGGTGACCAGCACCGCGCGGCGCGGCAGCCGATCGGTGACCGCGGCGACAACCGGCGCCACCGCGACGTAGGCGACCATCTTGATCGCCAGCGCGGTGCCCAGCACTGCCCCGGCTTCGGCGCCGGCCCGGTCGTAGGCCAGCAATCCCAGCGCGACGGTCAGCAACCCGGTCCCGGCCAGTGCGACCACTTGCGCGGTGAACAATCGCCGGAACATCTGGTGGCCCAACACTTCCAGCATTCCACGCACCTTCGCCTCGAACCGAATCGCCCCACCCACGGTATCCTATATGTGCACACTTGCGCACGTATAGTTCAAAGGGGGCATCTCGAGCGGATCGGTTCGTGGTCGAAGGATTGCCGGCAGGGCCCGCGCTCAGCTCAGTGTGAACGTCGCAGTCCCCGAAATCTGCTCCATCTCCCTGTCCTGCGCGTCCAGCGCGACGATCCGAGCCTCCACCCGGCCGACACCCGGCGCCGTACCGAAACCGACGATCACGCCGTCCACCGTGTCTTGGACGACACCGTTCACCACGCGGTGCTGCTGCCCGTCGGCATACCCGCTGTCCAAGTTCTTGAAGCGCACAGCGACCTTCCAGTCCGAGCAGGCCTCCCCGGTCTGGGTGACCTTCACCCGCACACCGAACGTGCCGGCCTTCTCCTGTCGCACGGTGACCGCATCGATGATCGCGGAGCAGTCGGTCGGAATCAGGCGCGTCAAGGTCGGCAAGAACGCAAAGCCCGGATCATGCGGAATGGCCGTAGACGGTGCCGCGAGCCCGACCACCCCAGCGGCGGTCACCGCTGCGATGACACCGGCGCGGGTCAAAAGTTGTTGCAGCAGTTTGCGATTGAAAGTCATGCCCGGCTTGTCGGGTCACCGACAGCCACCGTTACAACAGTCGTTGCGTTGGTGAAATCACTGTAACGCCCGGACAAGACGCTGTTGATGATCCCGTACAGAGCTGCGAACCACTGCGCGGCCCGACCACACCCGGCCTCGGGGACAACCTCTAGCGGCCCTTCGCCGACCGGTTGGTCGCTGCCCGGCGTTCGGCCTCCTTGGCAAGGGCCCGTTCGCCCTCAGCGCGCACGTCGGCATAGCTTTCGCGTTCGCGGACAAGCCACTCCGGCGGATCCGCGAGGAAAGCGGCGATCTCGTCGGCGGTGAGCGAGTCGGAGACTCCTGCTCGGGTGAGGCCGCTGTTGGAGACACCCAGCTTGCGGGCCACGATGTCGCGCGGGAACGGTCCGGTGCGGCGCAGCTCGGTGAGCCACTGCGGCGGGTTCGTCCGGAGCTCATCCAACTCGGATCGGGAAATCGGGTTGTTCCGGAACTCTTCGGGAGCCGCCGGAAGATGGATGCCGAGCTTGTTCGCCGCGGTCAGCGGCTTCATCATCTGCGGTTTCTTGTCCAGGCTCACCGGAACAGCGTATCGGGCCGCCGAGCGGCCCGGACGCCGCGGTGCCATACGCTTGCCGGTATGAGCCGGTTTCCCTCGATCGATGTGCAGCGCCTGCGCTGGTTCGCCGCAGTCGCGGAGGAACTGCACTTCGCACGCGCCGCGCGGGCATTGCACATCTCCCGTCAGAAGCTCAGCCATACGGTCATCGACTTGGAGACCGAGCTCGGCACGAAACTGTTCGTGCCGGGGGCACAGCCGACCCAGCTGACCGACGCGGGAAAAGAGTTGCTGCGGGAGGCGCACGACGTCATCGCGCGTACCGAAAACGACGCAGGCACCACAGCGGTCGCCGCCCCTGCCACGCTGCGGGTCGGGTTCGTGCCGGGCGTCACCGTCGCCAAGTGGGAGCGTATCTGGGGCCGGCGGTTCCCGGATACCCCGCTCGAGCTGGTCGCTGTTGCCCAGGCCGACCAGGAGTCGGCGCTGCGCGAGGGCCGGGTCGACATGTGCTTCGTCCGTTTGCCGATCGACCGCGACGACATGAACGCGATCCCGCTCTACCGGGAGTTGCCCGTCGTTGTGGCACCCAAGGACCATGAGATTTCACTGTACGACGAGGTCGGCATGGCCGATCTCGCGGAAGAGCGCCTGCAGGACACCGCCGATATCGACGCCGTGAAAGACGCCATAGAACTCGTCGCCGCCGGAATCGGCGTGGCCATCGTGCCCCATTCGATCGCCCGCCTGCACCACCGGCGCGACCTCGTGTACCGCACGGTGACCGACACGGACGACACCGAAATCGCCCTGGCCTGGCCGCCGGCCCAGAACACCGACTCGGTCGAGGAGTTCATCGGCGTAGTGCGCGGCCGCTCGGAACACAGCTCCCGATCCCCCGCCGGAAAGGGCACCGAACCAGAACCGCGGAAGCCGCACGCCTCAGGGAAACGGCCGCGTCCCGCGAGGCAGCCCACCCCCTCCAGGAAGAAACCGGCACGGGGCCGCAAACGCTAGCACGCTCGCCGAGTCGCCGGCGATAGTTCTATCGGTGATCTGTGCCGTCATCCTCTCGGTGGATGTCGGTGTCGATGCAGAGCAGGTCGATGCAGAGCAGGTCGATGCGCCGCCGACGGTGGCACGGTCGGTTCGGTGGCCTCAGATCACCTGTCGCACGCAGCCGTCGATCCATACGCACAGCTCGTGAAGCGCGACCTCTACCCGTTGCTTGTCTCCGGTGATGAGGTAGTCGCTTTGGAGACTCGAGAAGGCACTGTTGAGAAGGGTCGCCAGGGCGAGTGCCCTGCTTCCGGGTAGACCGCGGCGGACCAGGCAAGACGCGACGAACTCGGCTCGCCCTCTGATGAATCCCGGCGCGGGCAGCGGTAGGCGGCCGGCGGCGGCGAGTCCCTCGATCTCCCGGATGAGCCGGGTCATGGCCAGCTCTTCCGAGCAGAAGTTCCGCTCCCAGGCCGACCGGACGAGAGAACCGACCTCGACGGCGGGGTCGTCCCAGCCGGGTGTCGTCCGAAGCGCCTGGTGCTGCCGTTCGTCGAGCCGGATGAGTACGGCCGTGATGAGAGTGGTTTTGTCGGCGAAATGGTGGGTCAGTACGCGGGTGCTCTGGCCCATCCCCTCGGCCAGCGTCCGCAGGGAGAAGTTCCCGATTCCGGTGGCAGCAAGCTGCTCGATGACAGCATCGGTCACCTCGCGTCGGCGTTGGGGGCTGGCCGGTCTGGGCACTGCTCCTACCTCCTCGTCCTATCGGGGAATACGCTCAGCATAATAAAGGAAACAAACGTTACCCTTACGGCATGAGGTTCTCGCCCACATCCCAACCAGCCTGGCTGCTCTCCTTGGCCCTTGCGGCGTTCGCAGTGCAAACAGACGACTACATCATCATCGGCGTTCTGCCCGCGATCTCGGAAACGGTCCAGCTGCCCGAGGCCACCACCGGTCAACTGGTCACGGTGTATTCACTGACCTACGCGCTCGCAGCCCCGATATGGGCGCTTCTGCCACTCCGCATCCCACGACGGCGCGCACTGTGCGGAACGCTCACCGTCTTCGGCGCCGCGAACTTCGCAGTCCTGCTGGTCGACAGCTACGACGCTCTCCTGGTGCTACGCGTTGTCGCCGCTCTGGCCGCCGCCCTGGTTCTCCCCACCGCTCTGGCCGCGGCAAGCGCCGAGGCCCCGCCGCAGCACCAGGGCCGTTACCTGGCCACCGTGATGACCGGACTGACCGGGGCGGTGCTACTCGGTGTCCCGGCCGGGACGTGGATCGGAGCCATCCTCGACTGGCGGGCCACATTCGTATTCGCCGGCTTCCTCGGCATCGCCGCACTCCTTTTGCTGGCGCGCACCCTTCCGCAGGAGGAAGCGCACACAATCGACGAGCGCAAAACGCTTGCCGACATGGTCCGACCGCTGCTCAACGGCGCTGTCACGGCGATCCTGGTCGTCACGGCACTGGCCGTCGCGGGCAACCTCGCCTTTCAGACCTACATCGCCCCTTTCCTCTCCGGACTCTCCGGTGTGTCGCCCATGGTGCTGGCCGCGCTGCTGGTGTGTTGTGGAATCGGCGGTCTGCTCGGCACTCGGGCATCAGGTCGCCTGATCGACAAGTACGCCCCTGGCCTGGTCTTCGCCCTCGTGAGCCTGGTGTTCTGTGCCGCAATGGTGGCCTTTGCGGTGCTCTGGATCGTCAGGCCGATCCCCGTGATGCTGACCGCCGTGCTACTCACCATCTGGTCGGCAGCCGCATGGGCAGTACCCCCGAGCATCCAATCCATGATGCTCGCCCGCACAGGCACCGAAGCGGCGTCCCAAGCGATGGCCGTGCACAGCAGTTCCGTCTACATCGGCGCGGCACTCGGAGGTCTGGTCGGAGGCGGAGCCTACTCGGTCGGTCTGGGGCTCGTCCCGGCCGCCGCCGCCGGTCTGGCGTTACTAGCGCTCGCGATCATGCTGCCGGCCATGCGGAGCCGTATTGCAGGACCAGCCGAGCAGTCAGATGGAGGTGGCGGGCTTCGCCGCACGTAGCGAAAACAGGTACCCCGAGGGTCATTGGACCGTCGCGTAGCGGCCCCGGACCGCACACCCTGGAGAAATCTACCGACACACCGAGCGGAGGTCTCCATGAATCCATCCGATACGGACGAAACAGGCAGCACGGCCTGCGATGCCTCGCCGACCGTGAAAGACAGGTTGATGATCCGCCGGTGCGCACGATGCGACAAGCTGTTCGCGCCGCTGACCGTCGACTGCTCGTCGTGCGCGTGCAGCAGCCTCGAATGGGTGCCGTCCGCCGGCACCGGTTCGATCCAGTCGTGGCGGGTGGTGGACCGCGCCGTGATCAGCGGACGCGGCACGACGAGGCCGTTGACCATCGCAATCGTCGAACTCGACGAAGGGCCGTGGGTCTATACCTCGATCGAGGGCCGCGTCCCGCCGACGGGGAGCAGCCCGGTCCGGGTGCGCTTCCAGCCCCGCCCCCGCGATGACAGATTTCCGGTTTTCTCGGTCAACGCCGATCCCGACGAAACCGGCAGTGGTGCCGATGACCAGCCAGAGGATGAACACGTCTTCACCTGACCAGCCGAAGCGGCCGTGCTCAATTGCCGGGTGGTCCCGCAGTGGGCGGTTGCCCGCGCTGTGGTTGGTTCTGCTCCACGATCCAGGCCGCGATCTGTGCCCGCGAGGTAAAGCCCAGCTTCGCGAGCACGTGTTCGACGTGCCCGCCCACGGTCCGCTGCGAAAGCACCAGCCGGGCCGCGATGGCCCGATTGGTCAAACCCTCGGCGATCAGCTCGGCAACCTGGCGTTCGCGTTTGGTCAGATCCGTCGAGGCGTGTGCGGAGGAGAACTTGGCATCGACCCGCTCGCCGAGAGCGAAGGCGATCGCGTTGTTCACATCCATCGCCCGGCCCTCTCGATACGCGGCCTCGAATGATCGATTACCGAGCTGGCGACGGGCGCTGTGCTCGAACTGTTCCGCATACACAGACAGATTGGGGAATACGAGAGGGCGACTCAACGCGTCGCTGACTGCGTCGGCCGCTCCGGCCATGACCGCAGCACGCCGTGGTTTGTGCTGTTCGGCGACTATCCAGGCCAGTGCCTGGAGGCATGTCGCTGTCATGATGGGAGGGCCCGCCAGTTGGGTCAGCCGGAGCGCGTCTTCGAGAAGGCGCACCGCTCGATCACTATCACCCAAGCACCAAAGGGTTACTCCCATAGACCACAGCGCATACGACCGATATATCGATTCGCCGTGCGATTCGGTAATGTCCAGCGCTTTTTCGTGATAGGTGACAGCGATGTCGTTTCGACCCATCGAGTTGTGGGTCCATCCGAGAAGCCCGAACACATCGATCTGCAGCGTCAGTTCGATATGGTCGTCGAACGACTCGACAGCTTCTTCCAGACGTGTCCGTGCATGGTCGAGATCACCGCTGACGAATGCGTCGAACCCTTCGGCCGCGGCGACGAAGGCATAAGCCGCCGGCGCGCTCCGCGGCGCGTCGAGGGCGCGCGCCTCCTGAACTCGTGGGGCTGCCGCCACCGAGTCGCCCTGCAGCAGGGCCAGCTCGATAACGGCGTGAAGCGCTCTGGCCTGCTCCGTAACCGACTGATGCCGCGGCTGAGCCAGCGAGCGGTCGAGCCATCGTCGTCCCTCACAGAACAGACCTCGGGAGATCCAGAAAGGGTTCAGGGCGGCAGCTATTCGGAGCGCGACACCGTCCTGCTCGGACAGGCTGAACTCCAGCGCGCCGCGCAGATTCGGTAATTCCCGTCCCAGCCGTGCCACCCATTCGGGCTGGCCAGGACTGATCCACTCACGAGAACTGTCCAGCGCCAACTGGAGATACCAGTCCCGATGTCGTCTCCGGAAATTCGCATACAGTCCGGCGGACTCGAATTTTTCTCGCCCGAAATCCCGCACTGTATCGAGCATCCGGAATCGGACCGCACCGTGCGCGTCCTCACGAATCAGAATCGACTTGTCCACCAGGGCGGATACGGCATCGAGAACGTCTTGCTGTACACCGTCGCCGCCGCACACTTCCTCGGCGGCATCGAGTTCGAAACTACCGGCGAATACCGTCAGACGACCCCACAGCTCTTGCTCGGCAGGGGTACACAGGTCATAGCTCCAGCCGATGCTCCACCGCAACGTTTGCTGCCGTGTCGGAGCGCTTCGGCTGCCGCGGCTCAGCAGGGCGTACCGGTCGGTGAGGCGTTGCAGAATCTGCTCGAGTGAGAGCGTACGCAGTCGTGCCGCCGCCAATTCGATAGCCAACGGCAGTCCGTCCAACCGAGCGCAGATCTGGCTGACGATCCCGTTGGTTTCCGCGGTGAGTTCGAAGCCCGGCAGAGCCAGGGCGGCGCGCGCGGTGAACAGGGTTACCGCATCGAACCGGGAGGCGTTCCGCAAGGACGGTGTGTGGTCCGGTTCAGGAGTTGTGAGCGGGGGGACTCTGAGTACCGATTCGCCGGCAATGCCGATCGGTTCGCGGCTGGTGGCGAGGATGCGCAGGTCAGGGCACTTCGGCAAGAGATCATGCGCCAGGTCGGCCACCGCTGCGACTACCTGCTCACAGTTGTCGATCACCAGCAGTATCTTGCGCGGGGCCAGAAACTCGTTGAGCACCTCGTAGAGCGGTCTGGCGGACTGGCGATCACGCACCTCGAGTGTGGCGGCGACAAGGTCGGCCACCAATGCCGGATCGCGCAGTTCGCCGAGCTCGACCAGCCATACCCCGTCAGGAAACACTCGCTGCATCGTTGCCGCGGCGCGGAGTGCGAGCCGTGTCTTGCCGACCCCGCCGACGCCTGTCAACGTCACGAGGCGAGTCGTCTTCAGTGCGCTCCGGACCTCGGACAATTCCGTACGGCGTCCCACGAAGTTCGTCATTTCTATCGAGAGGTTCCCCCTGCTCGACGTAACCTTCGGTTCGCTCTCGGCCCCGGCGGCGACCCGAGCAGCGGGCGTCACGGACTGTCTTTCACTTTCTCCTCCGGTCCGCACCATGATCCTGTCGACGGGCAGGTTGTGGCTGCGCTGAATCCGCCGGAGCTCGTCTTCCAGTGTTTCCGCTGAAGGTCGCGCTCGCGGGTCACGCGACATCGTCGTCTCGACGACCGCGCAGACGTCGTCCGGGATACCGCTCTCCCGCAGATCCGGAACCGGCTGCGAGGTGACCCGGAGGAATTGAGCCACCACCTGTTCACCGCTGCGGCGCTCGAAGGCAGCGTGCCCGGTCAGCGCACAGAAGAGCGTGGCGCCGAGGCCGTACACATCTGCGGCTGGGGTGGGTGGGTCACCACTCAATACCTCGGGGGCGACGAATGCGGGAGATCCCGTCACAGTCCCGGTAGCGGTTCGGAAACCGCCGGCGAAATGCGCGATGCCGAAGTCCGTCAACGCCGGCTCGCCATAATCGGTGAACAGTGTGTTCGCCGGCTTGACGTCACGATGCACGATTCCGGCCTGGTGCGCGGTCTCGAGCGCCGCCGCCAACTTCACCCCTATCCGCAGCACCTCCTCGACCGAGAGGGGGCCGTCTCTGCGGATCCGGGCGTCGAGGGATCCCTGCGCGTGATATTGCATCACCAGGTAGGGAAACCCGGACGCCGTCTGCCCGGTCTGCAGTACCCCCACGATATTCGGATGCCCGGTGAGCCTGCCCATCGCACGCTGTTCCCGGAGAAATCTCGCCCGATTGTCGCGATCGAACTCCTCCGACAGCGTTTTCACCGCTACCGTGCGGTCCAAACCGACCTGAGTACAGCGATAAACTACGGCGAACCCGCCCCGCCCGATCACCTCTGCGTTCTCGAACCCCGCGTCGCGCAGTTCCGCCGACAGGTCGGGCCCTCCGTCACGCTGTGTATCGAACGGGTCCTTGTCGACCATTCTCTCACCTGCGATTGCATCGCCCCGGGATAGCGGTGATCGCTCGGACAGATCCCCGCGATGCTTCGTTACTCGGCATCAACGACCGAATTCAGGATATCACCCGCACAAATCCGGCTGTCCGAACCGATTGCCGATTTCCCTCGTTCTCGCAGGTCGTCACGTCGAGCAGGTGCGACGAGCCACTCTCACCGCGACACGGCCGTCTTCAGTACCCGATGCCCGGTCATGATCGAGTGGTATCCGATCATGACCGGCATCGACCGCGCCTCCTTATTCGACGAGCTCGAATATGGTCGCGTTGGCCTGTCCGCCACCTTCACACATCGTCTGGAGTCCATAGCGGATTCCGCGATCCTTCATGTGATGAATCAAGGTTGTGCCGATGCGTGCGCCCGATCCTCCGAGCGGATGTCCCAGGGCGATCGCGCCACCGAGTGGATTGAGTGCTTCCTCCGGTGCCCCGTACTCGCTCTGCCAAGCAAGGGTCACCGAGGCGAACGCTTCGTTCACCTCGAACGCACCGATATCGCCGATTCCCAGGTTCGCCCTTGTCAGCGCCTTGGCAGTCGCGGGTATCGGACCCGTGAGCATGATGTTCGGCTCGCTCCCGACCACCACGGCTGTATGAATCCGCACGAGCGGACTCCAACCATACTTTTTCGCGACTTCGGAAGTCGTAACCAGCAGCGCAGCTGCACCGTCGCTGATCTGGGAGCTGTTGCCGGCGCTCACGACACCGCCCTCGAGGAACGGGGTGCGCAGCCCCGCCAGTGTCTCGGCCGAGCAATCCGGTCGCACCCCTTCATCAGCACGCACCACACCGTCCGGCGTCTCGATCTCGGCGATCTGGGAGTCGAAGGCCCCGTCGGCCACGGCTGCCGCGGCGCGATGGTGAGACCGCTCCGAGTAGGCGTCGAGTCGACCGCGATCGAGCGACCACTCGCGGGCGATCTGCTCTGCCCCGAGGCCCTGATTCGGCATGGTGTTCCCATATCGCTTCGCATACAGGTCGCCGAGCGGGGACTGGGTGCCGGCAGCCGAGCCCATCGGGATTCGCGACATCGACTCGACTCCCCCGGCGACGGCCACGTCGTAGTGGCCGGCGATGACTCCCGCGGCCGCGAAGTGGATCGCCTGCTGCGACGAGCCGCACTGGCGGTCGACCGTTGTGCCCGGCACCGACTCCGGCCAGCCCGCCGACAACAGCGAGGTGCGTGCGATATCGAATGTCTGTTCACCGACCTGGCTGACACAGCCCCAGATCACGTCATCGACCACCGCGGGATCCAGTGACGCGCGCTCGGCGAGTGCCGCGAGCACCCGCGCGGACAAATCCGCAGAGTGCACTTTTGAGAGCACTCCCCCGCGTTTACCGATGGGGGACCGGACGGCCGCCACGATCACAGCGTCTCGCATAACATCTCCTTCAATGTGCTCGGTCGGTCGACTCTTGTGTTCGACCCTTTGTTTCGATCTGTGTCGCGGCGACGGCCCGCACCGAGCTCACGCTTTCCGATACGGAAACACCCACGGACGCAATGGCGATCCTGTCGCTCCACGTAGTCGCAGGCAGGCGGCGAAGAACCCGAACTCATAGATCTTCGCCGCGGCGAGCTCTTCCAGGTTGAGCACCTCGATCAGGGGCGCACCCGCCTCCGCGAGAAGATAGGTGTGAACCGGCGTGTAGTTGTCCGGATCGCTCGACGGCCCCTGCTCGACACACATCGTGTCGGAGCCGACGATCATCGCCCCCTTCTCGGCGAGGTGGACCGCCGCCGGGAGGGTCAGCCCGGGCGGGTTGTCACCCCATTTCACGGCGTCCGGCCACTCCCGCATCCGGCCCGTTCTGACCAGAACGACGTCACCGGGCCGCACCTCCAGGCCCGCGCCGGCCAGACATTCCTCGACATCATCGGGCGAGATCCCGTAACCATCCGGAAGCATGTCGACGCCACGCAGGCCGGCGAAGTCGAGCAGAATTCCGCGGGCCACGATAGGCGGCATCTTGTCGGCCCCCGAGACTCCCCAATGCCGGCTGCCCAAATGCTCCTGTTCGGTGAAATTGTTGTAGATACGCCCGTTGTAGCCGTAGTGGTTGAGGGTGTCGATGTGGGTGCCGGTGTGCGTGTACATCATCATCGCGTCGCCGGAGTAACTGATGTACTCCGTCATCTCTCGCGAAATGGTCGGCAGGCCCTCGATGGTATTGCCGTGTGGCGTGTGCGTCATCCAGATCTGATACGGCGGGTCACCGATCATCTGCCACGACGGCATACCGATGAAGTAATCCACGGACAGATCGAACATCTGAGTGGCATCGATATTGCTGACAACGGCAGCCCGGGATTCCGGAGTCATCAGATTGAGCCTGCCGATCTGGTCATCGGGCCCGTAAGGACTCGTGGCCACTTCACGACCGCCGCCGGAAATAGGGTTTTCAGCCATGTCATAAACTCCTTTGTTCGACACTGCTGGACGAGTTGCCGTCGCCCTATCGGGCTGCGGCAATGTTTTTCGAAAGTCGCTCAACCGTCCTGCTCGGCCGGAACCGCCAGGTGGAAGCTCGTTGTTCGCTGATAGGCATCGGCGACGCGTAGGACCGTGCTCTCATCGAACGCCCGGCCGATGATCTGCATCGAGACGGGCATGCCGGCCCGGTCGAGTCCGACCGGAACGGCGCACGACGGGAGTCCGATGAGGCTCCATTGCGACATGAACGATGCACTCGACCAGCGATCCATCATCGTGGGGTCGGTTTCGTCGAGTAGCCGCGCCCCGGTCGGCATGGTCGGCAAGATCAGCACGTCGCAGTCCCGCATTGCCTCGAACACCTCGCGCCGGAACACCGTCGCGATCTTCTTGGCCTGGACATAGTCCGCGGCGGTGAAGAGAGCGCCACGAGCGAGCAGCCCCCTCAGGTATATCCCGTAGTCGGCCCACCGAGCGACCAAACTGTCCCGGTGATAGGCCAACCCCTCGCTGAGAAGCACGAGCGTGCTCGCAAGTTTCGCCAGGTCGGCGCTGGGTAGGGATACCTCCCTGACGGTCGCGCCGGCCTCTCGCAAGCCGGAGATCGCAGCGATCACCCCGAGCCGGACCGGGTCGGAGACGTTTCCCTCACTGAAGAAATAGTCCTTGGGCCAGCCGATCCGCAGATCCCGCACAGTACCGTCCATCGCGTCCAGATACTGCGGCACCGGCTGCCGACTCGACTCAGGGTCGCTCGGGTCGTAGCCGGCCATCGCCTGCAGCAGCAGGGCGCAGTCCCGCGCGGACCTCGCGAGGGGACCGACTGTATCCAGCGACCCGGAGAGCGGTACGACTCCGCTCTTCGACACGCGCCCGGAGCTCACTTTGAGACCCGTTACGCCGTTCAGCGCGGCAGGGTGCCGGAGGGAACCCGACGTGTCCGTACCTACTCCCCCGAGAGCCATGCCGGACGCGACGGCGACGGCCAGGCCGGAACTCGACCCCCCGGCGTAACGATCGGTCGACCACGCGTTGCGCGGCATCGGAAAACCCTTGGCAGGGTCGTTCGGCCCGAGAGCGAACTCGTTGGTCGTCGTCTTACCGATGACGATCGCTCCGGCCTTCCTCAGCCGTGCCACGACCGTCGCGTCGCGGTCGCCCTGCCAGTGCGGTGGCGGGACGAGGCTATTCGCCAGGGTAGGGCCTTCGACCGTCGCGATGACGTCTTTTACGTTGAGCGGAATCCCGTGCAGCGGGCCGCGGTCCAGGCCCGCGGCCAGCTCCCGATCCGCCCGCTCCGCGGCCTCGAACGCCGTCTCCCGAAAGGTGCGGACGTATGCCCCCAGCACCTCGTTACGGAGATCGATGCGCGCGAATACGGCCGTCAGCAGTTCCGATGCCGAGATCGTTCCATCGCGCAGCGATGCGGCAGCCGCCTCGATCGTGGTCGCGGTACCCGGTGGGCACGGCACCTCGGACGCCCCTGCGGGGTACGTCTTCGGTATAGATGTATCGCGCGGTACGCCGTCGGTCACCGTGCGGTGCATCTGATCGACCTGATCCCGCAGCAGGGGGTAGTCGGCTGCGAGGGATGCCAATTCACCGGCATCCGTTATCAAGCCGACGAGATCCAATAGCGCCCGTACACGCTGTTCATCCGGTGTCATCGCGTACCTGGCATCATCGGTCGAGCAAGCCCTTGTAACGGCCGCGAAGGAGATCACGGCTGATGATCATCTTCTGGGTTTCGGTGGTGCCCTCTCCGATCCGACGGATCCGGAGTTCGCGATACCAACGCTCGAGGGGCAGATCCTTCGTCACCCCGTACCCGCCGTGAATCTGGATGGCACGGTCGACCACTCGGCCCGCCGCCTCGGTCGCAACTATCTTGGCAGTGGCCACTTCGGTGCGGAACGACTGCCCGCTGTCAGCGCGTTCGGCAGCGTCGAGCACCATGAAGGCCGCGGATCGAAGATCGATCTCGTTCTCGACGAGCATCCACTGGATCCCCTCGTGTTCGGAGAGTTTCGCGCCGAAGACCGAACGGGTACCCACGTACTCGACCGCCATGCGGTGCGCTGCCATCGCGACACCCACGCAGCCGGCCGCGTACGGGATCCGATTCTTGGTGAGACGCTCGCTCGCCAGTGCGAAGCCTCCGCCGACTTCACCGAGCACCGCCTCGGCCGGTACTCGCATGTCCTCGAACGTCAGCTCGGTCGGGTAGTGGCCGGACCGCAGTGTGTGGATCACTCGCCGAACAGAGAACCCGGGGGTATCGGAATCGACGATGAAGCAGGTGATGCCGTCGCGCCCGGATCCCGGATCGCCGGTGCGGGCGAAGACCAGACCGAAATCGGCGTTGTCCGCGCCGCTGATGAATACCTTGCTGCCGTTGATGATCCAGCCCGAGCCGTCGCGCTTGGCTCGGGTTTGGATCGACCGAGCGGGGTCGCTGCCGCCGGACGCTTCGGTGAGCGCGAAGAACGACTTCTTCTCGCCGCGCAGGATCGGGTACAGATACCGTTCCTTCTGCTCGTCGGTCGCCTCGTACAGCTGCGCCATATCCTGTTGGCCGAATGCGGCGTAGCACGGTGAGTACAAGCCCGCGCGATGCTGCGCCATCTCCATGGCCAGCAGCGTGCGGGTCACGGTGTCCGCGCCGGCGCCGCCGAGTTCCTCCGGCGCTTCGAGGTTGTACAGGCCCATCTGTTTCGTCTTCGCGACCAGGGGTGCCAGTGCCGAAGCACTCAGTTCGCTCTCGTCGGGGTCGAGTTCCAGCTCCAGCGGCAAGATCTCGGTGCGGACGAACCGCCTCACGTTCTCGAGCAGGTCGCGTTGGACGTCGGTGATGGTAAAGCCCATGATTTCTCCTTCAGTGCTGATTCGGCCGGATACGTCCGGTCGGTGCGTCCGTGCCCACCAGATTCCGAGGAGGCGAGCCGAATTCGTTCGTGAACACCTGGACCAGTTCGCGATAGCGGGAAAGGTAGGCGTTGGTCCGCTCGTACCGGAACGACAATCCGGCCTGCTTGCCGAGCCATTCCTCGAGCGAACCCCGCAAGCCGAACAGGCTCCGTCCACCCGCAAAGTCGATCGCGATCGTTTCGTTTCCGTCCGATACCTCGAACACACCGACCGACGCGGGCACCTCCGCGAGGTTCTCTCCGGTGAGCGGCGTCCATGCCTTGCTCATGAAAATACTCATTGTGCTGCCGCCTTTTCGGAATGGTCGTCGACGGACGAGTAGGTGTTCGGGAGGAGAGACCGTGGAATGTCCACGCGGCGTGAACGCACGTACTCGGCCAACCCCTTGGCCTGTGGATCCGGCCGTGTTGTCGCGGCGACTCCTTCATCGAGCAGACCGTGGACCACGAAGTTGACGGCCCGGATGTTGGGGAGTTCGTATCGCTCGATGTCCAACTCGTCGGCCTCGGGTAGCAGGCTGTGCAGGCGCGCTACGTCGAGATAGCTCCGCATCCAGTCGTAAGCTTCGTCCGTCCGTGCCCAGAAGCCGATATTGGCGTCTCCCCCCTTGTCTCCGGATCGCGCTCCGACGATTCGGCCCAGCGGGACGGCAACCATTTCATGATGCTCGCCCACCCGATAGGTGGACGGTGCGTCCCTGCCGGGGGCCTCGTACTTCTGGCTGGGCGGACGCGGTACCGCCAGGCTCTCCCCATCCTGGAATACGACTCGGGGATCCAGTACATCGACCGGTACCAGAGCCGGCCAGTAGATGCCGAAGGCGCTGGCCGAGCGTTCGGCCCGCTCGACATACATACCGGGGTATGTCCCGAGACCGAATTCTGCGACGGCGTTGAAGAAGCGGCGTCCCACTTTCTCTTTGTCGGGGTCTTTCACTGTCACTCGCAGTCGGGCCTCCGCGTCGAAATTATCGGATGCGTTCGGAGTGTCGGTGCGCAACAGCCGGATGTCGGTCTCGGCGCAACTGTTCAGCCCGCCGAAGGCATCGTCGAGAGAGCGGACGGCGAAGTCGGCCTTGGCTTCGATATCGAGCCCGGTGAGGATGAACGTGGCGCTGTTGCGGTAGCCACCGTGGTAGTTGAGGCAGACCTTGGCGGTATCGGGTGCGGGAAGACCGCGCACTCCGCTGACCTTCACTCGGTCGGGGCCGTCGTCGGCCAGCTGGATGGTCTCGAATCGGGCGACGACGTCAGGGTTGAGGTACTCTGGCGCGGCGATTTCGTAGAGGATCTGCGCGGTCACGGTCTCGACTGTCACCGCACCACCTGTGCCGGGGTGTTTGGTGATCACACAGGAGCCGTCGGCTTCGATTTCTGCCAGCGGGTAACCCAGGCGTGTGGTGTTCGGCAGCTCTGTGAAGAAAGAGAAGTTGCCGCCCGTCGCCTGCGGCCCGCATTCGAGGATGTGCCCCGCTACGACAGCACCGGCGAGCTGATCCCAGTCGTCGAGCTTCCAGTCGAATGCCCAGGCCGCGGGACCGACCACCAGCGATGCATCGGTCACCCTGGGGCACACGACGATATCGGCGCCCGCCCGGAGCGCTTCGGCTATCCCCCAGGCGCCAAGGTAGGCATTCGCGGTGACCGGCTCGACACCCTCCTCGTCGAGGCTCTTCCCCGAGCCGAGGTGGCGGAAGCTGTGACCCTGCTGCTGCAGACTCGGGATCCGAGCGAGGAGGTCGTCGCCTTCGATGTGCGCGATGCTGGGTCCGAGGCCGAGTCTCTCGGCCAACCGGCCCAGCTCGAGCGCGAGTCCGCCGGGGTTGAGCCCACCGGCATTTGTGACGACCTTGATATTGCGATCCAGGCAGGTCCCGAGGATGTGCTCCATCTGCCGGAGAAAGGTCGTCGCGTAGCCACCGGTCGAATCGCGCAGCCGACTCTTCCACAGAATCAGCATCGTGAGTTCGGCGAGGTAATCCCCGGTCAGAACATCCAGGGGGCCGCCCTCGACCATCTCCCGAGCAGCGGAGAAACGATCGCCATAATATCCCGAACAGTTACCGATTCGGAGGATTTCGCGAGAATCCGACATTTTCACCTTTTCGTATAATCCTTCATGATTGCAGCGGTAGTGCGACAGAGGCGGTCGCTACTGCACACACCGCGTCGTCGGATTCCCGAGTCTCTCTGAGGTCGAGATGAACGACGCCCTTGTCTCCATCGAGTCGTTCGAGACCTGCGATCACACCACTACAGATGAGGGTGTCGCCAGGGACCGCGTAGCGCCGCACGGTGACCGCGAGCCTCGCCAAATGGCCACCAGCGCCCATCCATTCGGTGCACAAACCCACCAGGAAGGCACCGTGGAGATGCGACTGCACGAGAACATCCGGGTACCCTTCGACTACGGCGTAGTCGGGGTCGAAATGAATCCGATGGGTATTCCAGGTCACTGCGCTGTACCTGAACAATTGCATCCGCGTCGGCGTATGGCGAATTTCCGGCAGTCGGTCACCGATACGGACCGCGTCGAATCGTGGAGCGTGATGGGTGAAAGAGATCGGGCTCTTCATCGGAGCAGGACCTTTCGTGTCGATGTCAGCAATTTCTTTCCGGCTTCATCTATGAACTCGTGCCGGTAGCTGACGACGATGAATTGCCCTTTTCTCCCCTCGAGCAGTTCGGCGCTGATCATCGTCGATCGCTCGACAATCGTGGTTCCGGCGGTGATGGGTACGTGGAATTCCATATCTTCACCCCCGCCCATCACCCGCACGCCGCTGGTGGGGAGACCTTCCAGTTGCACTTCCTTCGGGACGCCGTCTTCACGAAGATCCTGCTCAGCGGGGCCTTCGTCCCAGCGGCTCACCGCAGTGACCAGATTCGGTGGTGCCACGATGTCCGCGTGCCCGCGGCTGCGCGCGTATTCGGTGTCGTAGTACAGCGGGTTCGTCTCACCGATCGCCCGCGCGTATCGCCGGATCATCAGAGCTGTGATCGGCCCGATCGAGTGGCTGATTTCGATACCGATACTGGTGCGGATCGACTCCAGCAGTGCCTCATCGACAGGCATGGTTTCTCCTAAACGACGTTCTCATCACGCAACTGCGAAACTTCGGCGGTGTCCATACCCAGTTGCTCTCGCAAGACCTCCTCGGTGTGGGCGCCGAGGCCGGGCGCGCCGGTAGCCGGCACAGACGCCGACGCAGTGAGACGCAACGGACTACCGAACACGTAGGACTCCCGCCCGGCTGAATCACGAACCGGCCTGATCATCCCGTCGGGACCGACGAGCGGCCCCGACATCACGTCGGACAAGCCGAGTACCTCCGCACAGGGCACAGCCGCGCTCTGCAACCGATGGACCAGATCTCCCCGGGCGACTTTCGCGGTCCAACCGGCGACGATCGCATCGAGTTCGTCCATCTGCGCCACCCGGGCGGGCGGCGACGCGAACGCAGGGTCTTCGGCGAGATCCCCCCGCTCCATCAGCCGGCAGAGCGATTTCCAGTGCGTGTCGGTCATGCACAAGATCGCCACCCAGCCGTCCGCTGCTGGATAGACGTTGTAGGGGCTCACCGCCAATCCACTGTGCTTGTTTCCGGTTCGCTCGGGAAGGCTCCCGCCGCTGTCGAGATAGCCGGCGATGCTCGAAGTCAGCGATGGGACGACAGCGTCCTGCATCGCAACCTCGACGTGCTGGCCTCGACCGGACACTGTGCGCTGATACAACGCCGCGACGATCGCTCCCATCAGGTGGGTACCGCCGAAGAAGTCCGCGACCGCGGGACCGGCTTTGGTCGGCGGCTGGTCGGGCTGACCCGTGGTCGCCATGACTCCGGTCACGGCCTGAATCGTCAGATCCATCGCGCGCTGCTCGGCCTGGGGAGTACCCGCGCCGTACCCTCGCCCGGATGCGAGGATGATTCGTTCGTTGGTCTGGGCCAGGACGTCGTAGCCGAGAGAGAGCCGCTGCAGGGTCCCGGGGCTGAAATTCTCGACGACCACATCCGCGAGCTCGACCAGTTGCAGGAAGATGCGGCGACCGTGCGGATGCTTGAGATTCAGCCGCAAGCTCTTCTTTCCGCCGTTCAGCAGATCGAACGCGGCAGTCTGCTGTTCACCGACGACCCGCCACCGTACAGGCTCACCGCCGAACGGTTCGATCTTGATGACCTCCGCGCCGAGCTGAGCCAGCAACATGGTGCAGTAGGGACCGTTGTACACCTGACTGAGATCCAGCACGACAATGTCGTCGAGAGCCCGCCGTATTGTCATTGAGTAGCCCGCCTTCGAGGACAATGCGATGAGCGCGGAGATCATCGCGATTCTGTTTTTCTTCGACCGAAGAAACCGATTACGACCGGCAGATTATTGGCGACCAGGATAGTCGACGAAAAGTTCCTACCGTAGCTGGAATCACAACATACTACTACGTAGGATGTAGCGTCAAGACCGGCTGGTATGCTTTCTTTCCCGCTCCATCACAGCGACCGCGCGATCAGCTCTTTTTGAATCTCGTTCGTGCCGCCGTAGATCCGCTGAGCCCGGGCATCGGCGTACAGCCGAGCGATCATGAACTCGGTCATATATCCGTAGCCACCGTGCAGCTGAAGACACCTGTCGACCACCTGACACTGGATCTCCGTGAGCCAGAGCTTGCACATCGACGAGGTCGGCAGGTCGAGCCCGGTCGCCAAATGCGTTTGCATGCAATCGTTCAGGAAAACACGCGCGACTTTCGCGAGCGTCGCACACTCGGCCAGCTCGAAGCGGATATGTTGTTTATCCATCAGCGGGCCGCCGAAAGCATTTCGCTGTTTCACGTAGTCAGTAGTGACAGCAACAGCCAGCTCGGTGGCATTCACCGCGGTAATACCGATCATCAGGCGTTCCTGTGGAAGTTTGCCCATCATCATCGCGAATCCGGCACCCTCCGCACCGAGCAGATTCTCCTCCGGTACGACGACATCGTCGAAGTAGAGTTCGGTCGTATCCGCTCCGTGTTGACCGAGCTTCTCGAGGACGCTACCGCGGGTGAAACCGGGAGCGTTCTTCGTCTCCACGACGATGAGGGAGATCCCCTTGGCACCCTTCGACGGGTCGGTGGAGCATGCGACGATGACCAGGTCGGCGCTGCCACCGTTGGTGATGAAGATCTTGCTCCCATCGATGCGCCACCCGCGACCCGTACGCACAGCCCTGGTGCGGATCGCCTTGAGATCGGTTCCCGCAGAGGGCTCGGTCATCGCCAGCGCGCCGACGAGTTCGCCGGTGGCCATCCTCGGCAGCCAGCGTCGCCGCTGATCCTCTGTACCGTGCGTATATATGTAGTCGGCAACGACACCGCTGTGAATCGTATTGCCCCAGGATCGGTCGCCGAGACGGGCGTACGCTTCCTGGATTGCCGCCTGATGAAGAAAGCTTCCGCCGCCCCCGCCGTAGGCGGTAGGGATGTCGGCGCACAGCAGACCGAGTTCGCCGCATTTGTCCCAGAAGGATCGGTCGACGTGGTGCTGCTTCTCCCACTTTTCCCGATTGGCAGGGATTTCACGATCGAAGAATTTCTTTGCCATCTCGAACAGATCTACCGCTTCACCAGTGATCCATGGCCGAACTACATTGCGGGTCATAACTTTTCACCTTCGCTCGAGGGTGGGCGTGAACACCTCGCCGGACTCGAGTTCACCGAACACATCCGCGAAGGCGTCATCCGTCCACATGAGGCTTTCGATATCAGACTTCCGGCCGGAGGCGTTCGATGATCGTGGCTGTTCCCAGCCCGCCCCCACAGCACATCGTGATCAGCCCGTAGCGACCGCCGCTACGCTCGAGTTCGTACAGCGCCTTGGTGATCAAGATCGTGCCGGTAGCGCCCACCGGATGCCCCAACGCGATCGCGCCTCCGTTGACGTTCACCCGATCCGTATCGGCGCCGAACTCCTTGACCCATGCGCAAACCACGGACGCGAACGCCTCGTTGATCTCGACGATGTCGAGATCGGCCAGCGCAAGGCCCGTCCAGTCCAGAATCTTCGCGGTCGCCGGTATCGGACCTGTCAGCATCAAGACCGGGTCGGAGCCGACAAGGACCGAATCGACGATCCGCGCCCGCACCGGGAGGCCCAGCTCATCCGCCTTCTCGCGGCTCATCAACAGCACCGCGCTCGCCCCATCCGAGACCTGCGACGAATTGCCCGCGGTGTGCCGACCGGCCGGAACCCGAGCCGACTGGATGGAACGCAGCCCGGCCAGACCCTCGATGGTCGTCGGCCGGATACCCTCATCGCGGATGAGCGTTTCGAATCCGACGGTCGCGCCGCGGTCGTCGACCGCCGGGGCCTCGACAGGCACGATCTGAGTCCCGAACCGATTTTGGTCCCATGCGCGCGCGGCTCGATCCTGAGAGGTCTTCGCGAACCGATCGAGTTCGTCGCGGCCGAGGTTCCAGCGTTCGGCGATCCGGTCGGCCCCCTCGAATTGAATCGTAGGTTCGTGGACGCTCGCGTATCTACCACCACGGGGGTTGCCGTACGGCCCGTCGGGTGGCGCGTTACTGCCCAGCGGAATGCGGCTCATCACCTCGACACCACAGGCGATCGCGATATCGGCGAGCCCACCTGCAATCTGGGCGTGGGCCATCAACAGGGCCTCCTGCGAGGAACCGCACTGGGCGTTGACCGTCGCTGCCGGCACTTCCAGCGGGAGCCCCGCGCTGAGCCATGCGTTACGCGTGACGTTCGCGGCCTGCATGCCCAACTGTAGGACGCACCCTCCCACGACATGGTCGACCTCTTCACCCGTGAGGTTGCTCCGCTCGAGAAGCCCGACGAGGACATCGCCGAGCAACTCGTTCGAGTGCATCCGAGAAAGCCCGCCGTTCCGCCTGCCGATAGGCGATCGAACTGCGTCGACGATGACGACTTCGCGCATGTGAATCCATTTCTCCCGTCGTGCCCCGAGCCCGCACAATATTACATACTACCCGGTAGGTTGTCACCCGTTTTTCGGCAGCTCTCGGCGGCGCCCTGGTTGCCGCGGAGTCGGCAGGCGGCTTGCATGTGGGACGCGGGGGGTGTGGGATTCGCCTGTGGGCGATGCAGACGCGAGCGATGGCACCGACCGGAGCCGAGCACTACCGGAACCGCGCGTCACCGCCCCGCATGGCCGCGCAACACCGACACCGCCGAGAGAAGACTCAATGGATATCTCGATCACCGACCAGCTTCTATCCACGACCCGGGCGGTACGGCGTCGGCTCGATCTCGAGCGGCCTGTCGAACGAGAAGTCGTTCTCGAATGCCTTCGCCTCGCAGTACAAGCTCCAACGGCCGGCAACCAGCAGTCATGGCGGTGGCTGGTCTTGGATGAGCCCGATGTGCGCGCGAAAGTTGCCGACCTGTACACACGCCGGACGCTGCCTGTAATCGAGCGGCGGTATCCACGACTGAACAACCCACAGACCAAGCGCGTATACGACAGCGCCCGTTACCTGGCCACGGTATTGCCGCGGGTTCCCGTATTGATCGTCCCCTGCGTCGCCGGCCGACCCGAGGGACCCCCCGTCACACATCCGGCCGCGTTCTACGGCTCGATCTTTCCAGCGATCTGGAATCTGCAACTCGCACTACGGTCTCGCGGCCTGGGTTCGGTACTGACGACCCCCTTCGAGACCGAAGTCGAACGGCAGTACGCGGATATTCTGCAGTTGCCCCGCACCATGACGCCCATCGCGTTGATCCCTGTCGCGTACACCATCGGCGACCAGTTCAAGCCCGCCGAACGCCCTCCCATCGAGACGATCACCCGATGGAACCACTGGTCGGACGCAGACTGAGCAATTCGCCCGACCGCCCTCCGGCCGGCAGATCGCTCGCCGCTTCGTTCCCGGCGGGACTGCCGGGGGTCCGCCGGCACTCCGATAAAGCGGGGTCGATGCCGGTGACCAGAGCAAGAATGCTCAGGTCATGTCCCACAGCAGGCGGTAGTAATCGATACGCTCGAGGTCCGGGACGACCCCGTACGCCTCGTACAGGATCCCGTCGTACCCGGGCCCATAGTTCCACTCCGTACTCCATGCCGCGACCGCGAGATCGGCCCATCGGTCGCCCACCCCCAGCGAGCCGAGGTCCACGTGCGCGGCGAAACTGCCGTCGTCGTGCACCAGCGTATTGGGAACACACGCATCCCCGTGGCAGACGACGAGCCGGTCGACCGCCGGCGGATCACCGATGCGCGCACGGGCTTCCACTGCGTCCAGATGCCGGTACTCGGGCGACCGGTCGGCCGGCCCCTCCCTCTCGGCGATACGCTCATCGGCGCGGACAAGCCGAGTTTCGACGCTCCAGTCGAACGGGCATCGGTCCACAGGTAGGCGGTCGTGCAGCCGACGCAGCCCTGCCCCGATCGCGGCCGTCGCTGTCGCCGGTTCCGCGATCCACCGGGGTTCTACCGCAGAACGTCCGGCGACTTCCGCCGTAACCAGCCACGCACCCCGCTCATCGGCACCGTGCTCGATAACCTCGGGAACAGTCACCCACCGCCGCGCCCAAGCCAGCCGCTCCGCTTCCTCGCGCAGGTCGATCTCCGGTGTGCCCGCAGCGACCCACTTCACATACCTGACCACTTCGCCTTCGAGACGAAACGTCAGACCCCCCAGCTCGTTGCGCCACACCGGGGTCACCGCATCGGCACCGCCGAGCACCGCGACCACCTCGGGTATGTCCACGGGACCGAGCGGGATCTCAGCAATAACAGGACGACTCATCGCATGATCGTCCCCCCTACTCCGCATCGAAGACAAATGAGATACCGCAGTTCGCGCCCGCCGCCCGAGCAAGAGCGAGGCAGCGCTCCCCGACCCCTCGGGGTTGCAGATCAGAAGCTGGATACGATACATTCTACTCGGTAGGTTGCATTGATATCGAGGGCCTCTTCACCACAGGTGGTGAACATGGGCACGGTCCGCAACGTGCGGACTCTCATCGATGAACACGATGCAGCGGCGACCGATTCCCCGGTGGATTCATCGGCCACAGTCTTGCGGGTATGGCCGGGCCACTCACCGAGTCGACCGACGCCCGGCTGCTCTGTCGGCCCATGGTGTTACCCCGTCGCCTGGGCACATGGCCGGATCGGCGTCTCGCCCTGGCGCGCTCGAGCACGAAAGGACCCTGAAATGCAGGTAGCAGGATCGACTCCCGCACTCGCGAACGGCACAGGAGCAGCGCTTGCGGCCCCGGAACCAGGCAATCGAGCGCAGTCGGCACCGGCCGAGATGACCCTCCGCCTCGGCGGTCTCATCCACACGACTTCGCGGTAGGAACAGTCGAATGGCGGACCTGGAATATTCTGTCGAAGACGGAATCGGCACCATCGTGCTGAACCGTCCACACATGAAGAACGCATTCACCTTCGCGATGGTCGATCAATGGGCCGAGGTACTGCGATCGGCACGAACCGACCCCGACGTTCGGGTCGTCGTCGTCACCGGCGCAGGTGACGCATTCTGCTCCGGCGTCGACCTCGAGGAGTTCAACGCGAAGATCAAAGATCCCTACGACCTCAAATCACTGCTCCACGATCGCATCCACCGAGTGGCCTACGCCCTCGAGGACCTCGACAAACCGGTGATCGCCGCTGTGAACGGAGCAGCCGTGGGCGCGGGCATGGACATGGCATTGATGTGCGATATCCGTCTGGTCGCCGGGTCGGCGCGACTGTCCCAGGGCTACATCCGGGTCGGACTCGTGCCCGGAGACGGCGGCTGCTACTACCTTCCACGACTGGTCGGAATGGCCAAAGCACTCGAACTGATGTGGACCGGCGACTTCATCGACGCCGAAGAAGCCGCCCGCATAGGTATCACCGACCACATCTACGCCGATGAGGATTTCCGCGAGGCCTGGCAGGGCTTCGCGCGGCGAATCGCGGCACAACCTCCCATCAATGTGCAGATGATCAAACGCGCAGCCCACCAGTCGGCGCGTGCCGATGTCCGCACGGCCCTCGACCTCATCTCCTCACATATGGGCGTCGTCCACAGCACCCACGATTCCGCCGAAGCGATGGCGGCGTTCCGTGATCGCCGTCCACCGGTGTTCCGGGGACGCTGATCCAGAGAGAACTCGAAATGACAGCAGAACCGATAGCGGCTACCGACGTGACCGACGCGGTACTCGTAACCCGCAGCGGTACGACAGCGACGGTGATCCTCAACCGGCCCAGCCGCAAGAACGCGATGGACCAGCAGGGCTGGCGCTCGTTGCAGAACGCGGTGGAGAACCTGGCCGAAGACGACACGGTCCGGGCCGTCATCGTGACCGGGGCCCTCGGAAACTTCTGCGCCGGAGCCGATATCGGTAGCGGCGCTCGCGACGAGCACCCCAACGTACGGATGCGCCGGATCACCCACGTGGCACTGGCCTTGAACGAACTCCCGAAACCAGTGATCGCGAAAGTCGAAGGCGTCGCGGTAGGTGCCGGTATGAACCTCGCGCTCGCCTGTGACTTCGTCGTGGCGGCGGAATCGGCCAGGTTCTCGCAGATTTTCACCAAGCGTGGCCTGTCGCTGGACTTCGGGGGATCTTGGCTGCTGCCCCGACTCATCGGGCTACAGCAAGCCAAGCGACTTGCCTTGCTCGCCGAGATGATCAGCGCCGAGCAAGCCCAGGAGCTGGGGCTGGTGACCTGGGTGCGGTCGGCCGATGCCCTCGGGAGTTTCACCGCGGAGTTGGCCGAGCGGCTCGCGGCGCTCCCGCCGATCGCGGTCGCTCAATCGAAGGCGTTGCTGAATCAGGGCGCCGGTCAGACCTTGCGCGAGGCCCTCGACAACGAGGCGCGCGCGCAGGCGGTGAATCTGGCGACGGCGGACGTCCCGGCCGCGTACCGCGCATTCCTGAACAAGTCCGAAGCACCGGTCTATACCGGCCGGTGGGCGGTGCGTTGAGTCCGAATAGTGAGGCGCGACTGATGGATCTGTGGAATCTGAACCCCGTGGCACTTCCACCGGAGCACGAAGACCTGCGCGGGAACGTGCGTACGTTCCTGGCAGAAGAGATCGCCATGGGCCGGATCACGCCACGTTGCGATCAATGGCTCGGCGGCTGGGACCCGGCATTCAGTCGTAGGTTGGGTGAAAGCGGCTGGGTCGGCATGACTTTCCCCACGAAGTACGGCGGATCGGGAAAGGGCGCCCTGGCTCGGTTCGTGGTCACCGAGGAGCTACTCGCCGCCGGCGCACCGGTGGCCGCACACTGGATCGCCGACAGGCAAACCGGGCCCGGATTGCTGAGGTTCGGTTCCGCTGAACAAAAAGAGGCCTTTCTCCCCCTGATCGCCCAGGGGCAGTACTACTTCGCCGCGGGAATGAGCGAGCCCGACACCGGCTCGGATCTGGCGTCGGTTCGTACCAGCGGCCGCCGAATCGATGGCGGTTGGCGTGTCAGCGGGACGAAGGTGTGGACCAGCGGCGCCCACCTCGCGCAGGCCATGGTTGTGCTCGCCCGCACCGAACCCCGCTCGAGCGACCGGCACGCCGGCTTGACGCAGTTCATCATCGAGCTGCCCGACCCGAATGTGCAGATACGCCCGATCCGTCTACTCACCGGCGAACACCATTTCAACGAGGTCGTCCTGGACGACGTTTTCGTCCCCGATACGCGCGTGCTCGGCGAACCCGGTTCCGGGTGGAAGCAGGTCACCAGCGAACTGGCCATGGAACGCAGCGGCCCCGAGCGGATCCTGTCGACCTTTCCCTTACTGGCCGCCGCAACGGATTACCTGGCCGAGAACAGCAGCCGAATCGATATGGCCCGGTTCGGTGCTGTGGTCGCCCGGATCTGGGCCTTGCGCCAGATGTCGTTGGCGGTGGCCGGTCGACTAGAGGTCGGCGCGGCACCGGCCGCGGAAGCCGCGACGGTGAAGGACCTCGGGACCCGTTTCGAGACCGTGGTCATCGACACCGTTCGACTGCTCACCGAACTAGAGCCCGACTCGGGCTCGGACCAGGAGATCCCCCGAATGCTGGCCGAATCAATACTGCACAGCCCCGGCTTCACACTCCGAGGCGGTACCAACGAAATCCTCCGAGGTGTCGTCGCCAGGCAATTGGGAGTGCGGTGAACGACATCATCGCGGAACTCGAGGCTGCCGTCGGTGAGGCGTGCGCGAAACACGGTGGTACCGACTCGGTGTCCGCATCTTCGACCGGTGGTTGGAACCCCCGGCTGTGGGCGGCTTTGGAACAGATCGGCGTGACCGCCATATCGGTCGCCGAAGAACACGGCGGTAGCGGCGGCGACATCTCTACCGCCGTGGCCGTGCTGGAAGTACTGGGTCAGCACTCGGTCGGTGTGCCGTTGGCCGAAACCGCGTTGCTGGCCGGTTGGCTCCTCGCCGACTGCGGCGCGGTGCTGCCATCCGGTCCGATGACCGCCTGCCTCGCCGGTTCTGATCTGCGACTCGAGCGCAAAGACGACAATCTGTCCGTGCACGGAACAGTCGCGCGGGTCCCCTGGGCTCGCTGCGTCGACCACGTTGTCGTACTCGGCGCCGGCCGAGTGGTCTTGTTGCACCGCGACGACTTCCGTGTTCGCGAAGGAACCAACCTCGCCGGTGAGCCACGCGACGATATATCGATCGCCACCTCCGTCCCGCTCGTCCGGGTACACGATGTCACTGTGGAGTCCGGGATCTCGGATCGGGGATTTCGCACCCGCGCCGCGCTCGCCCGCGCGGCGCATATCGCCGGCGCTGCCCGCCGCGCCCTGGAACTCGCTGTCACCTACGCGGGCGAGCGCGAACAGTTCGGCAGGCCGATCGCGGGGTTTCAGGCCGTTCAACAGCATCTCGCCGCCATGGCCGGTGAAGTACTCCTGGCCAAGGTCGCAGTCGAGGCAGCGGCACTCGCTCTCGACACCGAGGACGATCCGGACGTGGCTGTCGCTGCGGCGAAGGCCGTCGCGGGCCAGGTAGCCGGCCTGGTGAGTTCGCTGGCACATCAGGTCCATGGGGCCATCGGATTCACTGATGAGCATCCACTGCACTACAGCACCACCCGGTTGTGGGCCTGGCGGGATGAGGCGGGCAACGAGAACTATTGGTCGACCGAGTTGGGCCGCCGCGCAGTATCCGCAGGATCCCATGGCTTGTGGCCGCTGCTCGTCGGAAAGCGATCTCATTCGGCGAGGCGCTGACAGCTGCGGGTCAGAGCGGATAGAAAAACTGAGCGTCGGGCGGGCTGGTAGCCCGCCCGACGCTGTTCGGATTCGATTTCCGGCCGGACGCCACTCCAGATCGGGATCACTTCTAGCGCTGAACCTATCGGCGCCCCAGTACGATGCGAGCCACCGTCTCGGCCACGCATGCCGGCTTGCTTTCTCCTTCTATTTCGACGGTGACCTGCGTAACCACTTGTACGTGCTGCTCCCGCACGTCGACGTCGAGAATCGTCGAGCTCGCCCGAACGCGGGATCCCACGGGGACAGGCCGCGGGAAACGAACCTTGTTCAAGCCGTAGTTGATTCGCATTTCGGCATTCTCGATACGGGAGATCTGCGCCATTAGATGAGGTAGCAGGCTCAGGGTAAGGTACCCGTGCGCGATCGGCGTCCCGAACGGGCCCTCGGCCGCACGCACCGGGTCCACATGGATCCACTGATGATCGAAAGTCGCATCGGCGAACCGATCGATCTGCTCCTGAGTTACGGTCAGCCAGTCACTGGATCCGACCTCCTCGCCGCGCGCCGCGAGAAGATCGTCGACACTTTCGAATACCCGCATCATCCGCGGGGTCCGCCGGCGACGTAGAGCACCTGCCCGGAGACGAATTCCGCTTCGTCGCTGACGAAGTAGGACACCGCGTTGGCAACGTCTTCCGGCCGCCCCGGCCGACCGACTGCGAGGCGTGCCACTGCCTTCTCGACCTGTTCCTCGAAAGAAATCCCGATCCTTTCCGCAGAAGCACGGGTCATATCGGTGACGACGAATCCCGGAGCGACAGCGTTGGCAGTGATACCGAACTTGCCCAACTCGACCGAGAGGGACTTGGTGAAGCCCTGTAGGCCCGCTTTGGCGGCAGAGTAGTTGACCTGGCCCCGGCTGCCGAGAGCAGAGGTACTGGAGATATTGACAATCCGGCCCCAGCCGGCGTCGACCATGCAGCGCTGAGCGGCGCGGGCCATCAGGAAAGATCCGCGCAGATGGACCTCCATGACACTGTCCCAATCGTCGTCGGTCATCTTGAACAGCAGATTGTCGCGCGTGACACCGGCGTTGTTGATCAGCACGAGGGCACCACCGAGCTGGTCGTTGATGTGCTCGACCGCGTCGGCGGCTTGATCGGGCCGGCTGACATCGGCCCCGGCTGCGACAGCACGACCGCCGATCTCCTCGATGGCCGCCACCGTCTGGGCGCACTGGTCGGCGTGGAGATCTACGATGCCAACCGCGAAACCGTCCCGGGCCAGGCGTAGGGCAATGGCGGCGCCGATGCCGCGGGCCGCGCCGGTCACGATAGCCGTCCGTTGGGTCCCTGTCATTGAAGTCCTTTCGGTTGTGCCCGGGATGCTCGAGTCGGTCCCGGTACGTGCGTGGGGAGAATGTTGTGCTGGATTCGGCAAACCCTCCGTGGCGCGATGCGTGCCGCCGCCTGAAAACGCATCGCGGACCGACCACCGCGAGAGCAGCTGCCTCCAGTCCACCGTGTGTCCGCTGGAGCAGCTGATCCTCCGATAGGGCGAAGCGCATGAATCGACCTCCCGAAGGGAACATACTACCTAGTAGGTTGCCAGGCAACAGGCGTCGATACGCCGAACGAACTCGAGCACCCGATAGTCCGACACCTTGACGAATATGGAACCTACTGAGTAGTTTGTACTGTGTCCTCGACCACTCTTGGACCCCAGTAAGGATCCGTGAGGTCACGAGCCTCGAGATGCGGGTTTCTCACTTCACTCGGCTCCGGCCTCAGCGGTCTTCTCCGCCGAGAGCTGACCATGGAATCTTGAATTCGGATGCCGCCCGATCGGGCTTCCGAGATTTATCCGATACGACGAAACAATTATCACCTGTGGAGCAGTCTGATGAGCAGCGTATTCCTCGAGTGTGCGGACAAGATCGCCGTGATCACGATCGACCGCCCGAAAGAGCGCAACGCCGTGAACCTCGATGTAGCCAACGGCATCGCCGCCGCAATCGATGAGTTCGAAAAACGAAAAGACCTCAGCGTGGCAATCCTCACCGGCGCGGGTGGAACATTCTGCGCCGGCCTGGACCTAAAAGCCTTCACGCGCGGTGAAATTCCCATAATTCCGGGACGAGGTTTCGGTGGCCTGACCGAGAGTCCGCCTGCCAAACCGTTGATTGCCGCGGTCGAGGGATGGGCACTCGCCGGCGGCTTCGAACTCGCGTTGAGTGCTGATCTCATAGTCGCTGCCCGGGACGCGAAATTCGGCTTGCCAGAGGTAAAACGTGGCCTGGTTGCCGGCGCCGGAGGCCTGCTCCGGCTGCCGAAGGTGCTTCCGTACCAGCTGGCCATGCAACTCGCGCTGACCGGTGATCCACTGACCGCCGAAACGGCCCACGCACATGGGATGGTCAATGTCCTCACCGAGTCCGGGCTCGCACTCGCCGGGGCACGAGAGTTAGCGGCGAAACTGGCCGCCAATGGACCGCTCGCCATACGCACGAGCAAGCAGATCGTATCGATGGCAGTCGACTACACCAGCGCAGATGCGTTCGCTGCCCAGCAGGCCTTGGTAGAACCTGTCCTGAGCTCCGCCGATGCCATGGAAGGTGCCCGGGCGTTCAGCGAGAAGCGAGCCCCGGTCTGGACCGGGGAATAACCGGGTCCACAGGCAATCCTCGCCCGTGATCAGCGATCCACTCACATACCGCGGCGAGTCCGACTTCGGACACAGCCGGTGCAGCGAACCGATCGACCGGCGCCGTGCATTCGAGAAGGAATCTCCGGCACCTCGAGGTCCCCCCGACCCATCCGGCCGAACGTACCGACAATGCGACATCATTCTCCGCCGACGCATTCGACATGACCGATACCCCCTGGCGGTCGTCTGCGTACTCAGCAGATCAGCCCTGGCCATCACGTGAAGAGAAGTACCAACAGGCGATTTCGGGCCCTGCATCAGACATAAATATCTGCGAATGAGGAACTTCAATGAGGAAGACAGGCACGACCGCGATCGTAGCAATCGCGGCGACCGTAACCCTTGCGCTGACCGGTGGCGCCGCGAACGCGAATCCAGTTAGCCCGGATGACAATTCAGTATTGACCACTTCCATCGCTCCGGGCCTCAACTACACGGCCAGCGTTGTGGACCGATCAGTGGTACTCACCACCGACCTGGGGTCACTGACCGTGCTGGGCAGCCAATTCCAGGTGCTCGATCCAGCGGGCAATATCGTCGGCGGCATTCCGCTCACGTACCAGCGAGATGGAAAAGACTGGCCGATCGCCGCGAAGGTCGACGGCCGGACGGCGACCTTGACGCCGAGTACCGATCCGGCCGACGCGCGGCCCACTACCACGGAACCGGTACTGAAGGATATCGATGCGGCCTCCGATGCCTTACTCAACGGAGCGATCACGAACGCCTTCATGCAGCTTTCACTGGGCGTCGCGCTCGGCACGTTGATCGGCACGGCGATCGGCGCCGGAATCGGCTGTGTCGCGGGGGGAGCAGCCATCGGCACTGCGGCCGGAGTGCCGACCGTCGGCCTGCTGGCTATTCCAGGTTTCCTCGGCGGCTGCATTGCTACAGCAGCAGTCACCGGCCCCATCGGGGGAATGGTCGGCATGATCGCCATCGGTGTGCCGGCAGCCATAGCCGCGGCCATTCAGTTCTACAACACCGTCAACACGCCTGCTCCGCCGGCCACCTCATAGATGGTATTCAGGGCGCGGCGTCCGGTGTTTCCGGGCGCCCGCCACTACATTCCGCCTGCTGTTCAAACGGCAACAGGGTCGGTGCGCACCGACATGATAATTCAAGCGATTACTCCCCGAACAGAATACTCGGCAATTTCCGCGGCAATCCGCTCCCGCTCAGCCGCCGAGTCCCGCGGCCCATCCGCCTGGAACCAGACGTGCATCCAATTCACCGTTCCCAGGACAGCCTTCACGAGAATGTTCGCGTCGGCGTCGCGAAACACACCGGCCGCGATACCGTCCTTGATCACCTCCACATAATATTCCTCGAACTGCCGTCGCATCGCGCGGATCTGCGCGATCGCCTCCTCTTTGTGACGGCCTTCGCTGGCCAGGCCCATCTCGATCTGATGTTGCGCCGGACCCATGTAAGTGTGTCTGTTCATGAGGTGCATCGCGTGCTGCTGCACCATCGCATGCAGCTTATCTCTCGGACCGATATCATCCCGCTCGGCTACGGGCCCCACTGCCTCCAACGCCCACTCCAGCGCTTGATGATGGATCCCGACGAATAAATCGCCTTTTGTCCGAAAATAGTGGTAGATGCGCCCCTTGGTGGCCCCGAGCAAATCCGCCACATCGTCGATCGAGGTTGCCGCGTACCCACGCTCCGAGAATGCCTTCGCCGCGGCGTCCAAGATCTCCCTGGCACTCGCTTGCTTCTTGGGATCCAGTTTGCTCATCCGGCCGTTGCCAAATCCTCGCGTCACCCCTACATCCTACTCAGGCGGATGTAACATCGCGGGATTCGGGTCGCACCGCAATCGCCCATGTCGCATGCGCATGGCCGAGGGAGCGACCGAACATCTCTACCATGTCGAGCCCTACCGGGTCACGAGGGCGTTCCTCCGAACAGAGACATCGAATCCTTGCCACTCATGCGCCACCCATCTCCGGCATCGGTCGACCTCCGGCCCAGCCGTGCGGGTCGAGCCACGGTCCGATCGCTTGCCAATCCTCGCTGGTCAGGTCGGGCGCGTCCGCCTCGCACCAGCAGCGCATGCCCTTTCCACGCTTACCCGAGGTCTCGATGCGGGCACCGCAACCCGCGCAGTTGCGCGTGGTCACCGGCGTTCCCCCAATTCGCATTGCCCAGCCTCGTAACGCAGGACTGCCTCCCGAGCCCTTCCCGGCCCCAGGGCGGAACGAGAAAACATATCCTGGCCCGCGTCCGGGTAGCTGCGCTTCGCCCATTCGTACGCGTACAGGGCTCGCCGTAGCCAATGCGCGGGGCTGTCCCCGAACGAACTGTTCGGATACGGATCGTCCATTATCAGCGCTTCCATTGCCGCGTCGAATCCGGCCGGGTCCACAGTGATGTCTCGATCGTTCATCGTCATCCTTGTCGATAGATAGGGTACGAGCCGGTCGGCGACGGATGCGGACACACACCGTCAGCGAACAGCCACCACACGATCGCGACCCGCGCACCGGCGATCGCGGCCAACGACCGTTCCCGCGAGACCCGCGGAGCGGCCGGGTACGGAACCTGGATGCTGTTCAGAGTGGGCGGATGCAATGCCCTGCCAGCCTCCCGGGAGCGCACACCGTAAACACGGGTCGAATGCCCCGAGGGCATACCTGTTTCTCCCGTCCGGCCTCCGGGCATGTCCCATTACCTCCCGTAGGACGATCGCCCCATCGGCCGGATTCAGACGGCCCGGCCGAGCACTTTTCGCAAATCCGACGGGATGGGCATCGGGTTCATCAGCCCGCGGCGGCGCGACCGGTGTTGCCTTCCGGGTAGCGGCCGGTGAGGGAGCCCGGGCCGGCGACAATGATTCGCACAACCTGACCGAAAGCCTCCCTGCGGTCGCGTAGCCACAGCGCGAGCGAGAGCATGGGGCTGAGCGCGCCGCATCGAAAAGGCACCCGTCCTGACGCGTACCGCCGCGAAACAATCGAACCCGAAATAGGTTAAGTTGCAATACCGCGCCGTGGGAAGCTCCGCAGATGACAAGCGGTGCGCGAGCATTGACCGACAGCGATCGAGAACTGGTCGAGTTGGCGCGGCTCGTACCGCCGCGCCCATCGAGCTTCCCCTGGACGCCGACCGCATCGGACACAGTGTGAAGACTGCCGACCGGAATTCGGAGTGCGCGATTCCGGCGTTCTGATCGCTCGACAGCCGACGAAGGCAAGAGCGGTACGAGAGCCGCCCCGGACAACACCCGCCGGCCCTCGCCGGAGTTGGGCGGTCCTCGGGTGGAGCTGTCTATCGCGCGAGGAGCTCGGCCAGGATTTCACGTGCGTTGGTCCATAGCAACGCACCGCCGGCGTCAGGCAGATAATGCCGGACGACGTTCGGGATTCGAGCAGCAAGGGTGGCACCGTGGTCCGGAGAGTGGGTCGGGTTGCCGTCCAGGCCGCCGTACCACAGATGCACGCGGCTGGTCAGATCCTCGACCCGGAAGGGCCAGCGCGCGAAGTGCAGAACCGTGTCGTGCGCATAGCCGGCCGAGCCCTGAGCGAAGCCCGCCTCCAGCGCACGACGGAAAGCCTTCGCGAACTGCGGTTGCAGGTAGATCTCACGGTCCACCTCGGGACTGCCATCGATGCTCAGCCGCCACAATGTCTCGGCATTTCCGAAGCTTGCGAATTCGACCTCGGCCCCGGCAGGGTCGGCGGCTACCGAATCGACCAGTTGTCGCACATCGGGGGGCAGGGCCGATTCCGGATGAGCGAGCTCGTCGCCTCCCGACACGATCGCTACCGCCGAAGTAAGCCCGCGCGCAGCGCAGGCGAGAGCGAACGGCGCGCCTTGCGAGAACCCTACGGTCGCGAGCTCCGCGAGGTCGAGTTGGCGGACGTCCTCGGCCCAGTCGAGAAGCGTGCGCCCGGGTACCCATGTGGAACTACCGAGACCGGGCCGTTCCACCGACACCAGCCTCACACCCAACTCGGACAGCACGTCGGAGCCGAATCCCAGCCACCGCCCCCATCATGCTCCGGGGCAGAACAGAACCGGTCTGCCGTCCGCCGGTCCCCACTCCGCCCAAGCCAAGTCGCGCCCGTCCCGCAACACGGTGACTCCGATCCGCATCGGATCTTCGACAGTCACTTCCATATCACTCATCCTCGTCTGCATCCGCGCACAACCCAAGAGAATTCGGCGTAGCTGGGGTCCATCACGCGAAGACGTTGTGGGCCTGTCTCCCAACGCATCTGTGACGATCTCCTCGCCTGCACCGGGATGGTCGAAACCCGTCTCCCGAGCCGAGTACCGGAAATCGCCGCCCGCAACGGCGGGAGACCTGTTTCATTGACATACTACTCGGTAGGTTGACAGTATGGGTCCCGTATTCGTTTCGTGCTGCCGGTCGGTGTCGACCGGGCGGCGTTCGCGTCCGAAGGAGACTTGGTATGGACTACTCGAGCTTGGGGCCCGGTTTGCTGGTGGAGGCGGACGGGCCGTTGCGGATTGTGACAATGAACCGGCCCGAGGATCTCAACTCCTTCGATGACGGGTTACATACGGCGATGCGGCGCGTGTGGGAGTTGCTGGTGGACGACGAGGACGCGCGGGCCGTAGTCCTGACCGGAGCCGGCCGGGCGTTCAGCGCCGGCGGCCACGTGCCGAACTTCATCCGTAACCACAACGACCTGGCGGCGCGGCGGCGAGATATCCGCGAAGGCGAGCGGCTGGCCCGCGCGATGCTGTCGTGTGAATTGCCGGTGGTGGCAGCAGTCAACGGCCCCGCGGTGGGGTTGGGCTGCAGTCTGGCAACCATGTCGGACTTCGTGGTGATGGCCGAGGATACGTTCATGAGTGATCCACATGTGGCCATCGGCCTGGTAGCCGGCGACGGAGGTGCCGTCACTTGGCCCTGGCTCACCAGCATGCTCACCGCCAAGGAGTTCATCCTGCTCGGCGACCGCTTGCCCGCAGCCGACGCCGCACGGCTGGGACTCTGCAACCGCGTCGTGCCCGCCGACGAGGTGCTCGACACCGCCAAAGCCATCGCGCACCGCTTCGCCACGCTACCGGCTCAGTCCACACGCGACACCAAGCGCGCACTCAACATGCACCTACTCGACTCGGCGAACACCGTCCTCAACTTCGCTCTCGCCGCGGAATACGAATCCTTCGGCACCGAGGACATCAAGACCCGCGTCGCCGAATTCACCGCCAAGGCCACCCGCCGGGCCGACTCCACTCCCCAGGCCGAAAAGTCCTTGTAACAACCGAGATGCGCCTCCTCCCACGGAAGCCCGAGGGATACCCCTGAATGCCCGGCTCACGTCGAATGTCTTCGCGGTAGGGTGTGATTCGTGACCACTGCGACAGAGGCGGACAGACTCTGGCCACCGGTCCCCCGGTGGCTGCCCCGAGCCAGCGACACCGCGCCCTGACGGCGCGGTAATTCTTGCTGCTCTGAAGTCCACCGGCCGGACCCGCTGTCGTCCGCGCGGCCATCCCCTTTCTCGGATGTGCCGTCCGCTTCGCACTCAGTGGGAGTACCCCTATGCCCAAGTGGTTGGCGGCGCTGTTCGCCGCCTCGTTCGTGTTCTATACCGACGACTATGTGATCGCCGGTGTCCTGCCCGAGATCGCCCGCGATCTCGGCGTGAGCCAAGCCGCCGCCGGTCAGCTCATCACCGTGTTCGCCGTCACCGTCGCCCTGGTGGCGCCGATCGCCGCCGTCGTCGCGGCCCGCGCGCCTCGACGCCTGCTGCTGGTGGCGAACCTGTGCGCGTTCGTCGCTGCCAATGCGGCCGCGGCGGGTACATCGTCGTTCACCGTGCTGTTGATCCTGCGCGTCGCCGCAGCGGCAGCCGCCGCGGTCGCGACCCCGGCGCTGTTCGCCACCGCGGTCCAGCGGGCGCCCGCCGCGAAGGTCGGCCGCTATGTCGCGGTGGTGGCGCTGGGCGTCACCGGGTCCATCGCGGTCGGTGTGCCGATCGGCACCTGGATCGGTGGCATGTTCGGCTGGCGCGCGGTATTCGCCACCATGGCGGTGTGCGGCCTGCTCGCCCTCGCCGGTCTGCTGATCACGCTGCCGCGCGGGATATTCGGCGGTCCCGCGCCCGACTGGCGGGCCCAGCTACGCAGCCTGGGACGACGACCGGTGACCTTCGGTCTGCTGGCCAACATGTCGCTGATGACCGGCTCGATGATGATGCTCACCTACCTCGCGCCGTTCCTCACCGATGTCGCCGGAGCGGCTGTGGACGCCCGCGCCCTCTCCTTCGGACTGGCCGGTATCGCGGGCACCCTCGGCATGTGGGCCGGCGGCACGATGACCGACCGGCACGGCCCGGACCGTGCCCTGCTGATCGGTATGAGCGCCATCGCCGGGTCCATGGCCATCCTGTGGCTGCTGTGGGGCATGCGCCCGGTCCCGATGACGGCCGTGCTGCCTGTCCTCGCCGTGTGGGGTGCGGCCGCCTTCTGGAACTCACCCGCGATCCAAGCCCGGCTCGCCACCCTGTCCGGCCCCCTCGCCCCACAGGCGCTGGCGCTCAACACCTCCGGCACCTATCTGGGTGTCTCCCTCGGCGGTCTGCTCGGCGGTCTCGCCCTGACCACGTGGGGTTCGGGCGCACTGCCACCGCTCGCGGTCGCCTGCACCGTTCTCGCGCTGGTACTGCTGTCCAACGCGAGCGAACCCGCCCGTAGAACACCGGCCCGCAAGTAGACAGCCCGACCGCCGGTGCGGAACCCACCCGCACCGGCGGTTCAGCCGCGCCAGGGAAGTCGGCGACACCGTGATGTCGCCCCGTGCCGAGACCGGATGCCCGCAGAGTCTCCCGTTACCGCTTCGCCCGAGGACTGCGCTTGCTGCTCAGCACCGCAGCGCTCACGGCAACGAGCAGCGCGAGACCGTTGAAAAGGTCTGTGACCCACAGCTGGCTGCCCATCAGTTGCAGGCCCTTGACACCGGTTGCCAGCAGCAACAGCGCGATAACCGCGCCCGCGACGTTGAATCGACCCACTTTGACCTGGGTCGTGCCGAGGAAACAGGCGGCGAAGCACGGCAGCATGTAAGCGGGGCCGAGAGTAGGGGCCACGTTCCCGATCTTCGCGGTGACGAGCACTCCGGCGACCGCGGCGAATGCACCCGTCACCACGAATGCCCCGAACACGTATCGGCCGGCACGGACACCGGCCAGCCGGGATGCGTCCGGATTCGCCCCCACCGCGTAGGCGCGACGTCCGATGGGCGTGTGTTCGAGGACGTACCACACCAGCACGGCGAGGACGAGCGCGTACAGGGCGATGAGGGGGATGCCGAGGACCTGGTGGTTCGCGACACTTCGAAAGCCGTCCGGCACCGGCCCGATGAACTGGAAATTCGAGACGAGTTCGGTGATCGCCAACAACACCGAGCTCATACCCAGCGTCGCGATGAGACTGTTGATACCGATGACCGCCACGAAAACCGCGTTGACCAGTCCGACCAGAACCCCGGCCACCAGGGTCAACAGCACCGCCAGGACAGGGCTCATATTCTGATGAACCATCAGTGAGCTACAGAGCACAGCACACATACCCAGGTTCTGGGCTGCCGATAGATCGAATTGACCGACAGCGAAAGTCACCAGCACGCCCAGCGCGAGAATCATCGTGACCGACTGGTCGCCGACGATGCTGTTGAACGTCGCCAGGGTCGGGAACACCGAAGGCAGTTGGATCGAGAAGAAGGCGACGAAGATCGCCAACAGCAGCAATCCGCTGTACCGGGTAACCGGTGCACCGATGATCTGCCGCAGTGTCCGGCGCGATGGCGACCTTGTGTCACCACGGCTGTGGCGCCCGGTCGCTCTGGGCGGGGTGCTGGTGATCTCGTGTTCGGAGTCGATGGTCATGAGTGCTCATTCCTTTGGGCGTCATCGGCAAAGTCTCGGATGGTCTCGCCCACGATGTGCTCGACCGACAGCTGCTCCTTGGTGAGCACACTCTGAACAGCACCGCCACGCATGATCAAGACCCGGTCGCACACGGCGCACAGCTCCTCCGCGTCGGAGGACGAGAGCACTACTGCCCGGCCCTCGGCCGCCAGGCCCGACAACGCCTCGTAGATCGAAGCCTTGGCACCGGCATCCACTCCACTGGTGGGCTCATCCAGGAGAATGACTCGGGCATCGACACGTAACCAACGCGCCAGCACCAGCTTCTGCTGGTTACCGCCGCTCAGTAGCGCCAGCGGTCGGTCGGGATCAGCCGGCATCACGTCGAGACGTTCGATCCACGGCCGGACCACGCGTCGTTCCAGTCGGGACCCGAGCCAGCGAGCCGGACCCCAAGAGGGCAGACGGGGAAGTGTGACGTTCTCCCGCACTGTCCATTCGGGAATCGTCGCGAGCCTCTTTCGATCAGCGGGGGCGTAAGCCATACCGGCGCTGATCGAAAGTTCGGGTTTGTCGGCCGGCACGATCCGACCCGCGAGCCGGACTTCGCCTCGGCTGCGCCGCCGACCGCCGAAGGTCAACCCGAGCGCCTGGTCGTATCCGGAGCCGATCAGGCCGGTGACGCCGACGATCTCACCCGCGTGCACTTCGAGTGAGAAGTCGGCGACATCCTCCCCGGAGACCCCGGTCGCGGTGAGGAGTACCTCCGACGACGGCGACGGGGAACCCTGGGTGAACTCGGTCGGCCGCCGACCGATGATCAGTTCGACCAGTCCCTCGGTGTCGATGTCCTTCACCGGGCGGGTGGTGATCCGCCGACCGTCTCGCAGTACGGTCACTCGATCACCGATCTGGAACACTTCCCGGAGGCGATGGGTCACGTAGAGAACGGCCGTTCCCCGTGACCGCAGCCTCCGCACGAGAGCGAACAGCTGCTCGACCTGATGCTGCGGCAACGACGCGGTGGGTTCGTCCAACACCAGCAGCGCCGGAGTTCCGCCGGACACCGACATCGCCCGGACGATCGCGATCATCGTCTGTTGCCCCGGCGTCGCGTCGGCCACCGGCCTGCCAGGGTCGAGGTCCACCTCGAATTCGGACAACAACCGTGCCGCGGCCCGGCGCTCCCGCTGTCCGGACAACCACCAACGACCCTGATAGCGACCGCCCAGCGCCAAATTGTCCACGGCGTCGAGTTCGGCCACCAGCCCCAGGTCCTGGTGAATGAAGGCGATCGACCGGGCGCTCGCTTTTGTGCTGCCCAACGTGACAGCAGCGCCGTTCACGGTGGCCGACGAGCCGGGATCAGGAGCGTGATAGCCGGCAAGGATCTTGATCAGCGTCGATTTCCCGGAGCCGTTCTGCCCGAGCAGGCAATGCACCTCGCCGCGCTGGATCTCCAGGTCGACGTTGTCGAGCGCCTTCTGCGCCGGAAACGTCTTCGACAGCGAGCCGATACTCAATACGGTGGTCGTATTCATCCCACCCGCCACGCGGTGTAGTAGGCCTGTGCGTAGTTCGGCGCTTCCGGGTCGGTGGTGTCCCCAACATTGTTCGCGACGAAGATCCGCTGCCATCCGGCATCATCGGCACGCCCGCCGAGCGGAACACCCATGATCAGCCGCACCACCTGGTCGACGACGCGGTAACCACTTGCGGCGAGCTCCACGGCGACCGTGGCCCACTGGGTTCCGGCTTTGATCTCCGCGAGGGCCGCCGAGTTGGCGGCGCGGCTGATGACCTTGACTCGGTCGCTGATCCCGGCGGCCTGCAATGCCGCGGTGAGACCGGGAATGTAGTCCACGACCGGAAGCGCCACGTACTCGGTGCGCGGGTGGGATTGCAGGTAGCTGACGATCTGAGAAGCGATTGTCTTACCGACGTTCGCGTTGGAAACCTGCAGGACGCCGACAGAGCCGCCCGCCCCCTCGACCGTCTGCTCGAAGGCATCCTTGATGGGCCCCCAGCCGTCGCTGAACGACGGGTCCCAGACGAACACCGACTCTGCTGCGCCCTTGGCATCGGCCACGATCGCACTGCCCATCAGCGTTCCACTCAGACTGATGGCCTTGTGCCCCATGGCGACGGCCTGGACCGGGCCGTTGTCCGACAGCACGTCCCCGAGCGGGGCGGCTTCGCTGATCTTCGTACCGGCGGCCTGCAGCTTGGCCAGCTGCGGCCGGATCGCGGAGTCCGGCATGATCGGGATGTAGGTCAGTGCATCCGGCGGGTTCTCCGCGACCTGATCGATCAGCTTGATGTAGCTCTCCGGAGTATTGTCCGTCTGCAGGGTTGTCACGTCCCAGTTCAATTTGCGCGCCGCGGCAGCGGCACCGTCAGCGAAGACAGTGCAGACCGGAAGCGGGCAGGTGATGATCGTGAACCGCTTGTTCTGGGGCGGAGCCGACGGCAGCTCCGGAACTGTAGCCGCCGGCAGCGGCTGGGTGTACTTCGTGTACATCGCTTCCGCCTGGTCCAATGCGACTTTCGCCGCTTCCGCGGAAACCACCGGGGCGGCCTGATCACTCCCGGCACCGCTACCGCAGGCGACCAGAGTCAGGCAGAGCGCGGCACATACGCCCATAGCAACAGGCATGCTGAATTTATTCGGCATTGCGGACTTTCTTGTGATCGGTGAGCGACACAGGCTCGGATGGGAACGGCATATTCACAACCGACCCGCTTCAAGGTGTTCGCGACTGCAAAACCAATAGCTGAGCGGCATTCAGGCCGAACGCTCGCCGGCCTCTCGCGGGTTGCGGAGCGGTCGAGCGGTGCATTACATTCTACTCAGTAGGTTGTAACTCTGTCCAGGGTCCTCGAACGGGACGCATTCATTCTCGACACGGTGCGACCGCAGCCATCACACAATGGGCACCGGTCGCCCGGGCCCGATCCAGGTCAGGACAAAACATGCGGGCAGATGGAAACACACCGGTTGAGCCGACCATCCACTCCGGCGGTCTCATCCGCACAATTCCGCATCAGGAAACAGTGGAATGGCGGATCTGGAACATTCTGTCGAATCATAAGACCAGAATTCGATGATTCGACCTGCGCCCGGCAGCCGACATGTGGCTCGATCGGCAATCACCGGAGAATTCGTCGGACGAATATGCAGTTCGAGGCCATCTCGCACTGCGCGACAGAGTATTCGACAATCCCCGCATCGGAGATTCGGTGGCGGTCGAGAGCTTTGATCCACGCCGAATTCATTGATTCCGTTGTGGGAGAAATACTTTCGCAATCCGCGCCGCCACCGGACCCGTGACCGAACCGCATTGGAAGGCATACTGTATTCGGCTCGCACAGGCATCGGCTGGAGGATCACCCGGCCATCGCCCGTCGCAAACCTGCCGCGGCTCCGGATTGCCACCAGCTTGTCCCCTGGACTCGACATCGAGCCGACCGTCGTTCAGCGAGTTGGCGAATCGCGGCACAGCAAGACCGCAGGGTGGCGGGACCGCGTCGACGGCGGAACGGGCGGTGTTCACGCGGTCGTGAACACCGCGACAGAGGTCCGGCCGGGTTATGCGATGAGATTGCCGCCGTCGGCGATCAGGGTCTGACCGTTCACCCATCCCCCGTCGTCGCCGCACAGGAATTTGACGAGGCCGGCGAGATCGCGGGCCTGGCCTACTCGACCGAGAGGTGTCGCTTTCGCGACGATCGTCTTCAGACGCTCCGGATTCGCCGAGATGGCCGACAGCGCTTCGGTATCGATGACGCCGCCGCTGGCGATGTTGGCCGTGACTCCCGCGCGGCCCAGTTCGGCGGCCAGGTAGCGGATGAGGGCTTCCGCCGCTGCCATCGATACCGCGATGGGCGCGTACCCCGGGACGTGGCGCCGGGTACCGGTGCTGGCGAGGGCGACGATTCGGCCGCCGTCGTGCAGGTCGTCGCCAGCGGCTTCGACCAAGCTGAGCACGGCACCGACGCGGGCGGTGAACATCTCGGTGTAGGTGGCGATCGAGGTGCCTACGGCCGAGGTCGAGGCGGGCGAGGAGTCCGCGAATCCGGTCGCGTTGGAGACGACTGCGCGAATCGGCCCCAGCTCACGCGCCCGGCCGACCAAGGCACGGCACGAGTCGGGTTCGCGCGTATCGACCTGCAGCGCACGCGCCGACCTGCCCAGCTGCTCGATCGCTCGCACCACCTCGGCGGCGTCGCCGGATCGGGAGTGGTAGCCCACGGCGATGTCATAGCCGAGTTCGGCGAGATCGAGGGCGATCGCGCGGCCCACCCCGCGGCTCGCGCCGGTGACGACAGCGACGCCGCGCATGTCAGCTCACCACCCGACCGGTGTCGAATCGCACCGGCTCGTCGTCGGCGGCGACGGAGTAGGCGTGTCTCGCGCGCTCCTGCAACGCACCGGATTCGGGCGTCGCGAGCAGTTCCGCGAAGGCTGTTCCCTCGAGACGAAAAGCGTCGGCGACACCGAGCTGCGCGCCCTCACTCAGCACCCGCTTCGCCGCCGCGAGCGCGGCCCGCGGTTTCCGAGCCATCGCCGTGGCGGCGGACAGGACGTCCTCGTCGAAGCTCTCGCTCGCGAAAACCCGGCCGACCAATCCGATCTGGTGTGCGCGGTGCGCCTCGACGACTTCGCCACTCAACACCAGTTCGGTAGCGTCGCCGCGGCCGATGAGCCGAATCAGTCGCTGTGTTCCGCCCGAGCCCGGGATGATGCCCAAGGCCGTCTCGATCAACGCGAAGTGCGCCGAGTCGCTCGCCCAGCGCAGTGCGCAGGCCAACGAGAGTTCGACCCCGCCGCCCCAAGCCTGCCCGCCGATCGCGGCGATCACCGGCTGCGGCATGGTCTCGACGAGGCGCATCGTGGTGTACCAGGAGCGCGCCTGCGGGACGGGCCCGGCGGCGAGTCGAGCGAGCTCGTCCAGGTCGGCGTGCGCGACGAAGTAGCCGGGGACGTCACTGCGCAGCACCACGACCGAGATCGTGTCGTCCTCGGCGATTCGTCGCAGAATCTCGCCCAGCTCGGCGAGCGCGGCGAAGGTGAGGAAGTTGCGCGGTGGGTTTCGGTACGAGAGTACGGCCACCGCGGCCTCGCGTCGTTCGGTCCAGACCGGCATCATCGGGTCCTTTCGCTGGGGAGAGTGTCGAGCGTGAGCGAGGAGCCCGCGGCGTGGATGCGCACCGTGACCGGTGGCGGGTCGGCGTCGGCCGGCGCGCCGTTCAGGTTGCGGTCGACGTGGGGAAAGTTGCTGCTCGTCACGAGCACGCCGATGCGATGCCCGATGTCGAACCGCTGGGCGGTGTAGCCCATATCGATGGCGATGGTGGCGATCTCACCCGGCGCCAGCGGTTGCGGCGTGGTCAGATCGTCGCGGAACCGCACCCGGGTGATGCCGTCGGCGACGGGAAGCATCCGGCCATCGGGATATCGGTCGACCAGTCTGACGAAGAGGTCGGTATCGGGACGGTCCAGGCTCACTCGCAGCGTCATCGACACCGCGCCTACCACATCGACAGGCTCTGCCAAGGGCGCGGACAGGTAGTGCAGTGTGTCGGCACGCGGGCACTGCCGGCTGAGGTCGATCGGCCCCGGCGCGAGTCGGCCGAGGTGCAGGAGCCGGCCACCGCGGCTCGGCACGGGCGACAGCGGATCGTAGACAAAAGTGTCGGTGCCGTCCTCGCCCACCGGTGCCCGGCCGGAAACCAGTCCGCCGGGCACGCCTGCCGACGCCCCGCTCACCAACCGGAACGGCCGCGACACCACCCCGCTCGGCGGCCACTGATCCGCCGACATCCACTGGTCCGCGCCCATCAAGAAGTAGTCGACCTGCCGCGCCGGCCGCACCGGTGCGCTCTCCGCACAGCGCCGGAAGAAGTCGAGCTGTCGGCCGGGCAGGCCGACCGCCGTTGCCGAAGCCGCCACGCCGAAGTTCACCTCGCCCTGGATGTGCTGGAGTGGACCGGTGTGCGCCCAGGGTCCGACCACCAGCCGGTGCGGAATCTCGGGATTCGCCGCCGCTCCCGCGGTGAAAGTGTCGATGGTCGAGGATGCGTAGACGTCGTACCAGCCGGTACTCACGAACACCGGCACCTTTATCGCGTCGGGTTCCCACTCCGGGAGAGCGCCTTCCGACCCCGAGAGCAGCTGCTCGACATCGAGCGGAAACCCGCGGAGGCGGGCCAGGGGGTTCGCGGTGAGCGGCAGTGAGCGCATCGCCGTGACGGGGTCGGCCAGCAGCGACCCGAGCAGGGCGGCATTGTCGGCGTCGGCGTGCTCGGGGTTGCGGGCGAGCCAGTCCGCCGCCATGAAGATCATCCAGCCGAACAGGTGGTCCAGCCGCAGCGCACCACTCAGCTCCACCCGATCACGACTGCCTGTCGTCACCATCGCGGCGGCCACACCGGCCAGATGCGGTGGCCGAGTCGCCGCGCCCAGCATGGACAGGATCCCGCCGTAGGACGTGCCCGCCAGGATCACCGTGCCGTCACACCAGGGCTGGGCCGCCGCCCACTCGACCGTGTCGTGGGTGTCGAGGGCCTCCTGGTCCCACATGATCGGCTTCCACTCGCCCTCGGACCCGAACCGACCCCGGGTGTCCTGGACGAAGGCCGCGAAGCCGAATTCCACGCAGTCCATGGGTTTGAGGACATCGGAGCTGATCTTGCGCCGGCCGTAGGGGGTCCGGAAGATCACCACGGGCGCGGGCCGGGCCGAGCGCCAGAGATCACCGCGCAACACGACGCCGTCGCGCATCGGGCTCTCGACGTCACTGTGCCAGGTCGCGTCGGGGTTCATACCGGCGAGGTGAGGGTCAGCATCCGGGCGGCCATCTCGTTCCACCCCGCGGTGGCGCCACCGTCGACGGTCAGCACACCGCCGGTCAGGTAGGCCGAGCCGGGCAGTGCGGCGAACACCGCGACCCGCGCCTGCTCCTCGGGAGTACTCAACCGCCCGACCGAGGTGGAGTCGACCAGAGTCTGCCGGAGTACGCCCTCGGGCCACAGATCGTCGACCATCGCGGTGTGGGTGGGGCCGGTGACCAGCGCCACCGCGCGAATGCCCTGGGAACCGTAGTCCACCGCCACGGATCGGGTCAGGCCGATCAGCGCGTGCTTGGCCATGTTGTACACCGGAGACCTCGGGGTCGCGCCGACCCCACACATCGAGGTGGTGAACACGAAAACCCCACCGGTACTGCGCATGTGGCCGACCCCGGACCGGACGAGGTAGAAGTTGGCATCACAGCACACACCCATCACCCTGCGGTAGTCCTGGTCCGAGAGCGAATGCGCGCGCCCGGGGACATTGATGCCCGCGTTGCCGTGCACGATGTCGAGGCGACCGTGACGGCGCACCACCTCGGTCAGCGCGGCGTCCACGGCTGCCGAGTCCGAGACATCGCAGGCGAGGATGTCCGGCCCGGCATGCAGGTCCAGGCCGACAACTGTCGCACCGGCCCGGCGGAACAAGTCCATCGATGCGGCACCGATGCCGCTGGCCGCCCCGGTGATGACGGCGACGTGCCCGTCGAAGGAACCGAAGATATCCATGGTGTTGCGCCCCTTATCTACCCACGAAGCGCGGGTCACGTTTTTCCAGGAAGGCCATCGCGCCCTCGTAGGCGTCGGCCACTTCCACGTTGTTGCGGATATGTACCGAGTTCTGTAGTCGCAGCGCCATTTCGATCGGTTGACCGACGCAGCGCTCGCGCAGTTCCTTGAACAGTCCGATCGCGGCCGTCGCCGACCGCGCCAGCCGCTCGGCCTGGGCCAGCGTGACCGCCACCAATTCGGCCGGCGGCACCACGCTGCTGAAGATTCCGGCCCGTTCGGCGGCGGCCGCGTCCAGTAGCTCGCCGGAGAGGTATATCTCGGTGGCCCGCGCCGGGCCGACCAGCCGAGCCAGCACAGCGACGCTGCCCGCTTGGGCGACCCGGAGCAGCCCGCTGCCGATACGCGCCGTGCTCGCGGCGATGCGAAGATCACCGGCACAGGCGATCTCGGCGCCCGCACCGGCGGCGAAGCCGTTGATCGAGGTGATCACCGGCACCCGGGCCGTCACCATCATCTCGATGATGCGCAGATAGATCGGATCGGCGGTGTCGCCGAGCACCGGCGAGTGGGTGCGGTCACCGCGCAGGTGTTCCTCGACCGCACCGAGATCGTCACCGGCACAGAACGCGCGCCCTTCGCCGGTGAGCACGACGACCCGGGTCGCTCGATCGGCGAACCGCGACTCGAGCTCGGCGCACAGTTCGGTGCCGAGCTGCCGATCGATGGCATTGAGCCGGTGCGGGCGGTTCAGAGTGATCCAGACGATGCCGGGGCCGGGCAGTGTGACCCGCAGGGTGGAATGATGCGGGCCGGAATGGTTCTGCGCGTTCATGAGCGGATCATGCCTCCGTCGACGTAGAGCGACTGTCCGGTGATGTAGCGGGACCGGTCACTGAGCAACCACACCACGGCGTGCCCGATATCGTCGGGTGTTCCGAGCCGTCGGAGTGGTAGTCCGCGAGCCACCTTCGCAGCGAGGCCGCGCAGGTCTCCGGTATCGAGCATCGGGGTGTCGATGAATCCGGGGCAGATCGCGTTGGCGCGAATGCCCCGGGGTCCGAGCTCCACCGCGAGCGATCGGGTCAGCGTCTGCAAACCGCCTTTGCTCGCGTCGTAGGCCACCTGACCGGCGAAGCCGGTGACCGCGATCGAGCAGATGTTGACGATCGTCGCGTCGGAACCGGCGGCGAGCAGGTCGGCGAGGTCGCGGCTCAGCCGAAACGGTACGTCGAGGTTGACGGCCATGACGCGCGACCAGTCGTCGTCGGTGTGCTCGCTCAGGGCTGCCCGATGCTCGATCCCGGCATTGTTGACCAACCCGTCGATCCCGCCCAGCGCACGACAGAGGTCGTGGACGCGGGTCGTCGCGCCCTCGGCCGTCAGATCGACGCCGTGCACTGTGTGCGCGCCATCGCGCGCCACGACCTCGGGGCGATCGATACCGACCACTTCGCCACCCTCGGCCTCGATCGAGCGGATCAACGCCGCGCCGATTCCGCCGAGTGCGCCGGTCACCAGAATCCGGCGGCCATCGAGTAGTCCGGTCATCGCGCCACCTCCGCGTCGAGTCGGAGCATCCGCTCGGCGTTGCCGTACAACCAGTCGTGACGCACATCGTCGTCGATGGGCAGCCGAACAGCTCGCTCGGCGATCTCGCGCACCGACCTGCCGTGCGTCCAACTGGTGGAACCGAACATGACCTGGCGCCGGATCGAGCGGGCGCCGTGCAGGAACAGTGGTTCCCAGCCCGAGCCGGGGGCCGCCATCGTCGCCGGGTCGTGTGAGGAGAATTCGAGGTACACGCGGGGATGGCGTTGCAGCAGCGCGACGGCCTCGAGTACCCAGGGCCAGCCACCGTGGCCGAGAACGATGCGCAGGTCGGGGTGTCGCCCGGCGATCCGGTCGATCACCGCGGGGGCGGAGATCCCCGCGGGGACGTCGGTGCGAAAGTTCTGGCCGCTGTGGATCCAGACCGGCACATCGCGTTCCACGCACAGCCGCCACAGCGGATCGTGGATCGGGTCGGCGACATCGACCCCGTCCAGGAACGGGATGATCGAAAGCCCGGTCATCCCCAGCTCTCCGAGAGCTCGCGTCGCTTCGGCCACTGCCGGTTCCGGGTTCTCGATGCTCACCCCGGCCCAGCCGATGAGTCGTTCGGGGTGGGCGGCCACCTGCGCGGCGACCAGATCGTTGACGGTGCCGCGCGCGGTCGGCCACGGACCGCCGTGCACGACCTGCGCCCGGATACCGTCGGCGGCGAGCCGCGCCACGTGCGCGTCCGGATTCGTCGACCCGAGCTGTTCGGCCAGCCGGCACACGGTGCCGTCCGGATCGGCGGCGAACGAGTCGATGACGCTCGCGGCCGACCGGCCGGTCAGCCGGCCGAATCGACCGGCGAACGCCTCGAGGTAGCGCGGCGCGCTCCCGAACAGGGCGTAGAGGTACGCCCGCCAGCCCTGCTCGTCGAAAACGACATCGCACATGTCGATCACAGACTGCTGTTTCACTCGACCTCCAACATCTATGAACGTTTGTTTACCAGCGATCGGCAAAGTACGTCAACAAATGTTTGTTCATATTACTGGTAATCTCGGGGCTGTGACAGCACCCCGCAGCGATGCCCGCACGACCGACACCGCCAAGCGCATCCTCGACGTAGCCGCCGAACTCTTCTTCAGCGACGGCTACCCCGCTACCTCGGTACGGCGGATCATGACGGCGTGCGAGGTCACGGCCGGGTCGCTGTACAACCACTACTCCTCGAAGGAAGACGTGCTGTTCGCCATCCTCGAGCGATCACACGACGACACCCTCACCGCACTGCACGAGGGCCTCGCGGCCGCGGGCGACGACCCGGCCGAACAACTGCCGGCCATCGTGGCGGCCATCTCCACTTTCCACACCGAGCGCCAGATCGAGGGGATGGTCAGTCAGCGCGAGTGGCGACACCTGCCCGCGAATCGGGCCGCGGTGATCCTCCAGCGCCAGCGCGAGATCCGGGAGATCTTCGAGAAGTGCCTGCGCCGGGGCGTCGAGACCGGCGCCTTCACCTTTCCGGACCGAGGCATCGACGTCGACATCGCGGCCAAGTCGATCCTCGATCTGTGCATGAACGCCGGGCAGTGGTTCCGATCCGAGGGACGGCTCGACTCCGCCGAACTGGCTCGACAGCACACCGAGATCGTCATTCTCCTGGTCGGGGCGTCACAACGCTGACTACTCCCGCGCACCGATCCTGCCGCGCTTGACGACAACGCCGAGATCCTCGCGGTCCATCGTGTCCTCGGTGACGCCCTGGGCCCGCAGCAGATGCTTCTGGATCTTGCTGGTGGGCGTCTTGGGCAGATCGGCCAGCACCCGGACGTACCTCGGCACCATGAAGTGCGCCATGCGCGGACGGACGAACTCCAGCAACTCCACGACGTCGATGTGGCGGCCGTCGACAGGTGCCACCACCGCGAGCACCTCGTCCTCTCCGTCCGGACTCGGCGTCGCTACCACCGCGACCTCCTGCACATCGGGATGGGCGAGGATCTCGCTCTCCACCTCGAAGGAGGAGATGTTCTCACCACGCCGTCGGATGGTGTCGCCGAGTCGGTCGACGAAGAAGTAGTCGCCGTCGACTCGCCGGAACGCATCGCCGGTATGGAACCACCCGTTGCGCCAGGCCGCCGCGGTGGCCTCGGGTCTGCCGAGATAGCCGTTCGCGATGGTCCACGGACGATCGGCCCGAACGATCAGCTCCCCGACGGTCCCGTCGGCGACCTCGCGGTCGTACTCGTCGACCAACCGGGCCTCTACACCCGGACGCACCCTTCCCGAGGTACCGACGACAGCGGGATTGGGCTCGGAGATGATCGGGATCGACACCTCCGTCATATTGAACATCGCGACGAGATCGACATTGAAGCGCCGCGCGAATTCGGCCGCGTCGTCGGACAGCGGGATCATGAAGACTCGCCGCAACGGATGCTCGGTATCGGTGGACGAGTGCGGCTGCTTGCTGAGGAAGGTGGCCATCACACCCAGCAACGTGACGTGGGTGGACCCGGTGGCCCGCACCAGATCCCAGAAGTCCGATGTTCGGAACGCGGTGGTCAGGCTGATGCTGCCGCCCAGCACCACCGCCGCATTCACCCCGATGGTGCCGCCCGCGTGGAACAGCGGCAGCGTCACCAGGTAGCGGTCGCCGGCCCCGAAATTGTCCTCGAAAGCAGCCTCCGCACAGGCACTGAGCTGGGCGTAGGTGCAGATCACCCCTTTCGACGGACCGGTTGTGCCCGAGGTCAGAATGATCGCGTAGGTGTCCCACGGCGCGAGGTCCACCGGGGGCAGATCCACGGGGCCGCCCGCGAAGATCTCGCCACCGTGCACGGTGGCCGCGAGCGGACCGGGATCATCGGAACCGACCACCACGATATCGCGCACCTCGTGCAGCTCGATGTCGCGCAACCGCGGCGCCAAGTCGGGATGCACGATCGCGACCTCGGCGCCGGAGAGCCGGAAAGCATGTTCGAGCAACCCACCGCGATAGGCGGTGTTGAGCGGAACGAGGACCGCGCCGACCAGGTTGACACCGAACCAGACCCGAAGCGCGTCCGGGCCGTTCGGCAGCCACGACACCACTCGTGCCCCCTGCGCGACGCCGAGCGTCCGCAGTCCGGCGGCCACCTGCTCCGCCTCGCGGAGCATCCGCGCGTACGTCCACTCGACGCCGTCCTCGAAGACCACGAAGACCCGGTCGGGGTGCTCGGCGGCCCGCCGCCGCAGCACGGTCGGCAGGACGCACTCGTCCACCGGTCGCAACTCACTTGTCATCGCACTTCCTTTGTACCCAGATACGCTGCCTGAAGTCGCGGATCTTCCATCAGCGACGCGGCCGGACCGGTGACGACCACCCGGCCGTTCTGCAGGACTGCCGCCCGGTCGGCCCGCGCCAACACCTTCTGCACCCGCTGCTCGACGATGATGATGGCCTGGCCCTCCGCGCACAACGATGCCAACACATCGAAGACCCGGTCGATGATGACCGGTGCGAGTCCGATCGACGGCTCGTCGAGCATCAGCAGCCGAGGCGCGCGCATCAGCGCCAGCCCGATGGCCAGCATCTGCTGCTCCCCTCCGCTGAGCACCTCGGCCGGCGAACTGCGCCGTTCGTCCAGGATCGGAAAGAGCTCCACGACCCGGTCCCGACGCTCGGCGGCGGCGCGGCGACCGAGCCGCTGTTTCCACAGGCCCATGCGCAGGTGCTCGTCCACGGTGAGCCCGTTGAACAATCGCCGCCCCTCGGGGACCAGCGCCACCCCCAGCTCGATGAGCCGGCCCGGGCTGACTTTGCGCACCGGCACGCCGTCCACGATCAGTCGTCCCTCGGCCGGTGGAAGCAATCCCGACAGGGCGCTGAGCAGGGTGGTCTTGCCTGCGCCGTTGGCTCCGACGATCGCCAGGATCTCTCCGCTCGACACGGCCAGGTCGACAGCATGGACCACCGGAACCGGACCGTATCCCGCGTGCAGGTTCTCCGCCGCGAGAACAACATCACCACTCACGAGCTCACTCCTAGATAGGCCTCGACCACCCGGCGGTCCGCCAGCGCCTCGGCAGGTGTCGCTGTTACGACCAATCGGCCGCGGTCCAGCACTGTCACGGTGTCGGCGACCCGCGCCACGAGCTCGATATGGTGCTCGACCAGCAGCACTGTCGTCCCGCCGTCGCGAATCGAGCCGATCAGTTGTTCCAGCGCGCTGAGCTCATGCGGAGCCAGTCCCGCGGCCGGCTCGTCCAGAATCAGCAAGCGGGGACGCGCGACGAGCGCCCGGCACATCTCCAGCAGCCGCTGCCGACCGTGCGGCAGCTGGTCGGCCTGCGACGATGCCGACGATGCCAGCCCGAGCTCGGCCAGTACCTCTTGCGCGTGCTCGCGGACTTCCCGTTCCTCCCGACGGCCGCGAGGTGTCCGCAGGACGACCCCGAGCACCGACGCCGTGCGGCGCGCGTAACCGCCGAGTACCACATTGTCGGAAACGGAGGCGTCCGGGAGCAGTTTGGGCGTCTGGAACACCCGTGCGACACCGGCGGCGGCCAGGCGTTCGGCCCGGGTCGACAACAGGTCGGTCTCGTCGAGCCGCACCTGCCCCGAATCCGGGACCAGCATGCGACTGACGATGTTGAGCAGTGTCGTCTTGCCCGACCCATTGGGCCCGACGATGGCGTGGACCTGCCCCGGAGCCACCTCGATACTGACGCCGTCGAGCGCCCGGACACCACCGAAGGACTTCGACACCTCCGAGATCGACAGTGCCGCAGGCGAACCGGACGATCGATGCTCGGCCCGAGCGACCGATGGCTCCTCCGCCGTGACATCCGGGCGACGGATGCGGCGGTCGCGCCACGTCGCCACGGCGCCGATGATGCCGTGCGGTGCGAACACCATCAGCAGCAGCAGACAGACACCATAGATGAGCCCGCGCCACTGATCGAGCGAGGTCAGCAGCTCCGGCACGGCGAAGAACACCAGGGTGCCGACGACAGGGCCCCACAATCGGCCCGCACCGCCGATGATGACCACGATCAGGAAGAAGATGGAGAAGTCGAGGGTGAAATCGTCGGGCGAGACCATGCCGTTGTTGGCGGCGAGCAGGGCCCCGGCCAGACCCGCCGCGGCACCGCCCACCGCGAACGCGGCCAGTTTGACCACGATGGCGTCGACACCGACAGCGCGCGCCAGCTCCGGCGAATCCCGCACCACCATCATGGACCGGCCGATCCGCGAGCGGGCCGTGCTCGCCACCAGGGCCAGCACGACCAGGTCGACCACGATCACCAGCCAGTAGACCCCACGATCGCCGAGCTCCAGCCCGGCGATGCTCGGCCGCGGGATACCTACGATGCCGGCGAACCCGCCGGTGAGCCCCTCGAATTCCACGATCAGGGCGCGAGCGACCATCGCGAAGCCGAGAGTGATCAGCGCGATGTACCACGACGACAGTCGCAATGCGGGCAGCGCCATGACGATTCCGGCCAGCGTGCCGGTCACCGTGGCGGCCACGGCCGCGAACCAGAACGACCAGCCCGGGCCGGTCATCAGAATCGCCGCGGTGTACGCCCCCACGGCCACCAGCGCACCGTGGCCCAGCGAGACCTGGCCGGTATAACCCATCGTCACGTTCAACCCCATCGCGACGAGCGCGAGAATTCCGACCATGGCCGCGAGGTAGACGAACGAGGGATCGGCGTTGACCAGCGGCAGCGCGAAGAGCACCATCACCCCCGCGCCGAGGAGCGCGAGCCGGGTCGCGGGACGCTCAGACATGGCGCATCACCTTCTGTCCCAGGACTCCGCTCGGGCGGATGAGCAGGAACGCGAGCATGAAGCCGAACAGCACCACGTTCTGGAGGCCGGGACTGACATAGTTGGTGCCGATGGCCTCCACCAGGCCGAGGGTCCAGCCCGCGAGCAGCGCTCCCTTGTTCGAACCGATGCCGCCGACGGCCAGCGTGGCGAAACCCTTGATGAGCAGTGCCAGTCCCATGCCGAGGGAAGCCAACAGCAGAGGGGCTGCCAGGAGTCCGGCCAATCCGGCGAGCGCGCCGCTGATGAAGAACGATTGCCGGGTCAGCGAGGAGGGATCGACGCCCCGCAAGCGGGCGCCGTCGCGATCGGCGGCCACCGCCCGCATCGCGCACCCGAGCGGTGTCCTGTCGATCCGTTGCAGCACCAGCATCACGAGGACCGCCGCGACGACCACCGCCGCCTGATACGAGTTGAAGCCCACTCCCGCCAGCTCGACTCGGTCCAGCGACAGCGGCGCGGGCGGTTCGACTGCCCGCGGCTGGTCGGTCCACAGCTTGCCCGCCACCTCGCCGATGATCAGGGAGAAGGCCAGCGTCGTGATGACCCAGCCGGTCGCGTGACTCGACCGGCGCAGCACCGGGGTGACCGCGATCCTTTCCTCGACCAGCGATATCCCCCCGACGAGGACTATGACGGCCAGAGCCGCCAGCGCCCACGGCAACCCGCCGAGCGAGGTCGCCGCGACCACCATCGCCCCGACCATCACCAGCTCGCCCTGCGCGAAGTTGACCACGTTGGTGGGCCGGTAGGAGACGTTGAAGCTCATCGCGATGAGCGCGTAGATACTGCCGAAGGTCAGCCCCGGCACAACGATGTCGGTCAGCACAGCAGCCCTCACACCCCGTCGGCCCGGCGTCGCAGTACGCCGCCGAGCGACTCCGGTTCCAGCGCCGAGGTCAGCGAGCCGATCGTGATCTCCTCGTCGGCGATGCCGGTGTGGTTGTCTTCGGTGAAACTGATCTTCGATCGCACTCCCTGGTAGCCCGCGACGCCATCGAGCGCCTTCTTCAGCACCTGCGGATCAGCGGTCTTCTCCTGCGCGACGAGATCGGCCATCAGCATGAGGTAATCGAAGTACGGACTCGTGATGGCGGAATAGCCGAGCCCCGCGGTGTCGGGGTGCGCCGAGATGCGCCGCACGAGGGCGGTCACGCGCTCGGGCGGGGTCTCGGTGGCGGTGTAGGTCAACCCCCGATATGTCGTTCCGAAGAAGTTGTCCAGCAATTCACCCCGGAACTCCGACAGGGCGTCGACGTAGTTCAGGTCGTGGGACACGATCGTCGGGGCGAACCCGCTCGACCGCATGGCCCGCAGAATCAGGACGGTCGCCTGCGGCTGACCGGTGAACAGCCCCAACCCGTCGACCTTCGCGGCTTCCAGCTTGCGGACGAAGGGGGTCATATCGTTGGCGTCGACTTCGAAGGTCTCCACCGCCACCGGAGTGGTCGAGTACTCGGAGGCGAGGTAGTCGATGGCGGCTGTCCTGATCGATTCCCCGAATTCGGAGTTCTCCACGATCAGACCGATCCGTTTCGCGCCGCGGGTCTCACGCAGGAACCGCACCGCGGCCTCGGCTTGCTGCGTGGTGTTGTAGACCAGCTGATAGAAGTACGGAAACTCTTTTCCGTTACCCAGGTTCGCGCTGCCACCCCATCCCGACTGGATGAAACGCTCCCGCGCCAGCGAGCTCGCCGATGCGAGTACCTGCGAACTCCCTGTCGGACCGACGACGAAGCTGGGCTCGGCACCGACCACCCGCCGTGCGATAGCCGATTGGGTCGCGGGACTCCCCTTGTCGTCGACCTCGGTGACCCTCATCATCTCACCGAGCATCCCGCCGGCGGCGGCGATGTCATCCAGCGCCAACCGCCCACCCACATAGATCGGCTTGTACGCGGCGGCGAGGCGCCCCGTCTTCGGTTCGATCCATCCCACACTCACCTGTCCCGTGGCCCCCGCCCCGCGCCCACATCCAGCGAGAGCGAGCGCGCCGGCCGCGGCCAGCGTACCGAAGCCGGCGAGAGCCGCCCGACGCGAAAAAGGGGCGTTGATGACCTCCGACATAAGACCTCCTCAGATATATGAACGTTTGTATACGTGATGTGGGCCATAGTCAACACCTCCCTGGTTCAGGCCCGGACGGTCGGAACGACCCGCGACCGGCGCCGCATCCGAGCGGAATCCGGAGAAACCGCTGAAGCGTTGATGATTCGCCTCGAAACGAGGCCGCGGGCCTACCTATCCGACCGCCGATTGCCGCTGGCCGACCGGCAGCGGGATCTGAGCACGCGCCGCGCCATCATGCGCGCCGGGTGCTTCGGGACCGGAAGTCCGGGTCGAGGGCGAGCCGGCCGTGCGGCATGATCGCCGACATGCTCCCCTCGCTGTTGTTCCTCGACGTGGATGGGCCACTACTACCGTTCGGTGAGCATCCCGGGCGTCGACCGCGCACGGGCGCATCCGGTTCGCGATTCTCAGGTCTCAGCCCCCGAGTAGGGCGACAGCTCTCGATGCTGCCGTGCGAGCTGGTGTGGGCGACGACCTGGGAGGACGAAGCGAATGCCGAGATCGCGCCCCGGCTCGGGCTGCCACAACTGCCTGTCGTGCATTGGCCATCGCCTTCCATCGAGCACGAGCACGAGGACCGATGGTTCGGACTGTGCTGGAAGACCCGCACCCTGATAACCTTCGCCGCCGGGCGCCCTTTCGCCTGGGTCGACGACGAAATCACCGACGCCGACCGCAGCTGGGTCGCCACCCATCACCCGAACCGCGCGTTGCTCAGACACATCGAGGCGCCCCGAGGACTCGGCGACGAGGACTTCGCCGTCCTCCATCAATGGCTGACGAGGAGATCGTTCAGCTGAATACACAGGGACCACGACTCACACGACGGCGTTCTCGGTGTCGCGGCCGGAGTACTCGACCGAGCACAATTCACTCCACCCCGAACGTGAATACACACGGCGAGTTGATGATTCAGATCGAAGAACACCTCGAGGGATCGGCGTCCGCGCGGCGACATGGAGGGCCTGACTGGGCTCACGCCCTTCGAACTGTGTGGATACACACCATCGGAGTCGACACCGCCTAAGGTCTGACTCGGTCCGCCCATCAGGGGCGGCTGAGTGGAGGGGTTCGAAGAATGAAGCTCGAGAAGACGACTGCTGCCGTTTTCATGACCATCTCGGCCGTCGGTATCACCGCGGCAACCGCCCATGCAGAGCCGGCCGTCCCACCGCAGCCGATCGCAGTGCCTGCGGGGAGCACGACTTCCGGTGTGGAACAAGGGATCGACTACCAGATCACCGTATCGCCGGTCCACCGGACCATTGCCACCACCGTCGAGAACGGCAGGTTCGAGATCACGGAGAACGGCGCGGTAGTGCTCGAGACCGCAGACGGAGCGGTGGTGACCGAAGTGCCGCAGCGGTACACCGTCGACGGACGTGCGATCGCGATCGCGCAGAACATCGGCGCGGACGGCCACACCCTGACACTGACACCGACCCCGATGGCAGAAGGTAATGCGCAACTGACGGACATCAGCTCATACGACCGGCTCGCGGAGCAGATCAACAAGAACCTGCCCGGCGTCGTCGGCGGTGCCATCGTTGGCGGCATGCTCGGGGCGTGCCTGTTCCTGATCTGGGGAATCAGCATCCCCGTGGGTGTGCTGGTCGGTGGAACCGTAGGCGGGTACATCATGGGCGGTCCGGAGTTCCTCGGCGCCGTACAGGCGTTCGCCACCGGCCGGCCGTGATCACGGGCCAGTGAACGGCGGCGGTTGTTCTCCACGGCCAACTCACCGTCGCCAGCGATGTCGAGGGGGCGGGGCGACAGCGGCGAGCAGCGCGGTCCGGTCGAGGACGGACCGAATGATCATGGGAACACCAGCGTCCAGACCGGGCAGCCGAGAATGATCGAGTCGTAAAGGCTGAGGCCGGGCAGATCCTGCTGCGATCCGCAGCCCCGCGTCCGCGCCCTGGTTGGTGCGGTCGGGCTCGTCTCGGTATCAGCCGGCGATTGTCTGGGCGCTGAGTTGTCGACGCAAGCAGGTCTCATAGATGTTCGACAATTGCTATTGTGTATTAACATTTCACTGCCGTCTACTGAATCCTTGGCACACACCCATATGAGGACGGGCCCGATCGCGAGGGGCCCCACCGCATTGCACGATGAGCCCTGGCCGCGCCCCACCCCTGAAGCGGCCGAACCGTTTGATTTCTGCTGCTCACGCATGCGAGATTGCCACCCAACCACTCGGCCCCAACGGGAGCGTGCGCGAGCCCGGCGACAGGCAGTCCTCTCACCGACCGCCGAGGGCAGCAAAGACCACTGGACAGCAGTTGACAGTATCAACACCGACGCTTAATGTTCGACAGTATCCATTCAGCCCGCTAGCGAGGGCCCAAGCAACTCTGGTTGACGATCGGTCGCTCCGAGATCGTCGACGAGAGGAGTCGATCAGTGTTCACCTAGGCTCAGGATTCCGCGGCACCATCTCGGCCGGCAGGGAATATGACCGGCGGCCTGACTCCGGCGACTACCCGCGGCCGCCGATGCAGGCCGAAAGGTACCGGCGGCGCTCGCAGTGACCGGCGCACACGGACAGTTGGCAGTCGTTGACCGATAACGACGAATGAATTCCAAGAATCTCCACGCTACGGGCCCCAGTGACAGCTGTCCCCAAGACGGCGAACCGAGCCCGGGGCGACTGCGAGGCTGGATTCAACAGGCACGAATATCACAGGGAAGCATAATGACAACGACGTCGACCAGCCCTTGGAAGCCGAACATAATTACATCCAGAGATGCGCGATTTGCCACAGTTGTAGCATTTTTCGCATGGGTGTTCGCAGTCTACGACTTCGTCCTGTTCGGGACACTGCTTCCCGAGATTGCGAAAGAATTCGACTGGAGTCCTGCGTGGAGTACCGCGATAAACACATGGGTCTCGGTGGGAACCTTCCTGGTCGCGGTCGCCTTGGGCGTGGTGGTCGATCGAATCGGTCGCCGACGTGGGATGATGCTGACGCTGGCCGGCACCGTTGTCGCGTCGGCCGCCACCGCGTTCACATTCAATCCGGCTTATCTGATCGGAGTGCGTAGCATCGCTGGGCTCGGCTACAGCGAGCAAGCAATCAACGCAACATACCTGAACGAAATATATGATGTCACAGAAGATCGTCGCATCCGGCGCAACCGTGGCTTTCTGTACAGCATTGTCCAGGGCGGCTGGCCGGTCGGTGTTCTTCTCTCGGCTGCGCTGGTCGCCGTGTTCTTGCCTGTCGTCGGCTGGCGAGGCAGCTTCCTCATAGCAACTTTTCCTGCAATCCTACTGATTCTCATGCGCGTGAGAATGAAAGAGACACCTCAGTTTCAGATTCAGGATCGAATTCGCAAACTAACCCGATCAGGCCACAGCGCGGAAGCATACGAACTCGCCGAAAAGTACAATATCCAGATCAAAGCCGATCGAATTCCGCTGATCGAGGTGGTAACCGAGGGAAGACTCAAGAACACACTGTTCTTATCTCTCGCTTTCTTCTTCAACTGGTTCGGAACCCTTGTCTTCAGCATACTGGGAACAACCTTCCTAACCGAAAGCAAGGGCGTAACGTTCGACAATGCACTTATAATACTCATTCTGTCGAACCTGGTCGGATTCGCAGGTTACCTTTTCCACGGCTGGATCGGCGACCGCTGGAGTCGACGCAACCTGATCGCGATCGCCTGGATTCTCGCAGGCGCATCATTCGCCGCGATGACAATGCTTGCGCACAGTACCGGCGTGGTCCTGGCATGCATGAGCGTCGGGCTGTTCTTCCAAGTCGGGGCCTACAGCGCACTGTTGTACTTCATAGCCGATTCGTTCGATACCAGGACCCGGGCAACGGGGACTGCATTCGTGAACAGCCTCGGCCAGATCGGCGCGGTAGCAGCAGGAATCCTCGTGACAAGCATGCTGTCGGCCGGAGTCGATATCACGCTGGTCGGCCTGATCGTCGGTGCCGGCGGTACTGTACTGTCGGGAATTCTCATGATGGGCTGCCGTGCGGACCGTTCTAATGCGTCCATCTCGAAATCAGCACATCCGTAAAGCGCTCGGGGTCGGGCTGGTGGCGAAGACATTCCAAGACTTCGAATATAGAATCTCCGACGTCACCATCCTTCGTCGGCGGCCACCAGGACGAAATGGGCGACCTGCATGACCTCGCGCTACGTGGATCCGATATGGTCCGCACGTGATCGAATTGTCCGGACTGTTCAGCCCTGACTACCCGCCCTTCGAGGCACCCCCCGACGACGACCTGGTCCGGTCGGTCGAGGCCGAACTGGGTCTGCGACTCCCACCCGCCTACATCGCACTGGCCCGAACACACAATGGTGGCTATCTGGCGCGTTCGGCTCATCCCGCTGTCGAACCGACAACTTGGGCAGCCGACCACATTGCAGTGACTTCAGTAGCCGCCATCGGCAGCACCGCCACCTTCAGTTTGTGCGGCGAAACCGGAAGTCGATTCTGGCTTCAGGAGTGGGGATATCCCGATATCGGGATCTACTTCGCGGATTGCCCCTCGGCCGGTCACGACATGATCGCACTCGACTACCGCAGCAGCGGAGAGCCAAGCGTGGTCCACATCGATTCCGAAGTCGGATATCGAATCACTACGCTCGCACCTGACTTCGCAACGTTTGTCAACGGCCTGGTCCGCGAAGCAGACTTCGGCGACCAGTGATCCGGCCAAATTGACGACCGCAGACTTGGGCCAACTTCAATGACAAACTCGGCTTCGCTCTGCCACACTACCTGGCACACCCCGGGCCAGAGCCCTACCGCTGGGACAACTCTCTGTCGTCCGGGCGAATAATTCGCACAGGTGGAAAGGCATTCCGGCGGCGCCCAGGGGAAATCTTCGAAGTGACGTCGCTTTTCGGATCTGACCTACTTTGATGGGCATGGCCTGAGTGGGCGGGTGGCTGAGTCCTGCGATCATGTCTGGCTGTGTGTTGATCATGGTGTGCGGTTGCTGCTGCCGCACCTGGCTGGGGTGGCCATCGAGGAAGTTGCAGAGGCTGACCGCGTGTGTATCCGGGCATCCGCCCTGACAGCGGCTGTGGCCTGCGTGCGCTGCGGGTGCGACGCGACCAGGGTGCACAGCCGGTACGAGCGCCGCCTGGCCGACGCGCCGGTGGGCGGCCGGCGGTTGGTGGTCCGTCTGCGGGTGCGGCGCTGGTTCTGTGATCAACCGTCTTGTGGGGTGCAGACTTTCGTGGAGCAGGTCGAGGGGGTGACGGTGCGGCACGGGCGGCGAACGCCGCTGCTGCGGGCGATGTTGGAGGGTATCGCGGTCGCGCTGGCAGGCCGCGCCGGTGCGCGGCTGGCTACCACGCTGCATGCGTCGGCGAGCCGGTCTACTCTGCTGCGGCTGCTCGCCGCATTGCCGGATCCCTCGGCGGAAATACCACGGGTGTTGGGGGTAGACGACTTCGCGTTGCTGCGCGGTCAGAACTACGGCACCGTGCTGATCGACTGCGAGACCGGTGCGCCACTGGAGTTGTTGCCGGGCCGCGACGCTCAGACCTTGGCGAATTGGCTGGCGGCACATCCTGGGGTGGAGGTGATATGCCGAGACCGCTCCGGGTCCTACGCCGAGGGAGCCCGCCTGGGAGCACCCGACGCAATGCAGGTCGCGGACAGGTTCCACCTCTGGCAGAACCTGGGCAAGGCCGTCGAGCGTTGCGTGGCTCGCCACCGCGACTGCCTTCGCGCCACCGAGTCCCAGTCGGCCAACGGGCTGACACCGCGACCTCGGAACGAGGAGCCTGTCGGGCGGTTCGCGCAGCGTGCTCAGCGACACCACGCGAAGGTGCACGATCTGCTCGCGCAGGGACACAGCATCCGCGGTATCGCTCGCGGGCTGGGGCCAGCGCACAGTGCAGCGCTACGCACACGCCGCGACCTGGCAGGAGTTGGTCGATGTACAGCTCCACCGTGAGATCACCGAACTCGGCTATCCCGGCAGCTATGGACTGGTGCGCGTCTACCTGGAGCAACGCCGCACCAAACCGGACCCCATCGCCCCATCGCCACCGACCGTCCGGCAGGTCACCGTGAGGTGCCCGGCCCTCTCCAGACAGTGACCCCTGATAGGGCAGTGACGGAAATATGAGGGAAAATAGGTCGTGGCTCAGCAGCGGAAAAGTACTCACCAGAGTACAAGGACGAGGCCGTGAAAATGGTCCTGGAAAGTGACGGTCGTTCGATCGCGGCGGTCGCACGGGATCTGGGAATCAATTCCGGGACGCTCACCAATTGGGTGGCGGCCTACCGGAAGAAGCACCCGGACGAGGAAGAACCGCTCGCGATTTCGGAGCGAGCGCGGCTGCGTGAGTTGGAGCGGGAGAACCGTGAGCTCCGGATGAAGGCCGAGTTCCTGGAAAAAGCGGCGGCCTTCTTCGCGAGCCGGCAGCAGTGAAATACGAATTCATCGCAGAACTGGACGCGGAGAAGGCCTACTCTGTTGCCTTCATGTGCAGGAACCTGAGTGTGTCCAGATCGGGCTATTACGAATGGTGTACCCGACCGGCCTCGGAGAACGAGAAATGGCGTGAAGAACTGAAACTGATGATCACCGCGATCTTCGACGACTCCCACGGCACCTACGGGCATCGGCGAGTCCACGCGGTGCTGATCTCCTCGGGCCACCAGGTCGACGATGACACCGTCCGCAAGCTGATGCGGGAGCTGGATCTGGTGCCGTGCCAGCCGAAACCATGGCGGCCGGTCACCACCGACGCTGATATCGACCACCGGATCCCCGACCTCGTGGCCCGTGATTTCACCGCCACGGCGCCGGGTGAGAAGTTCGTCTCCGATATCACCTATATCCGGACGAAACAGGGATGGCTGTATTTGGCGACCGTGCTCGACTGCTACACGAAAATGGTGGCCGGCTGGTCGATGTCCGACCATTACCGCACTCCGTTGATCGCCGACGCACTCGATATGACCGCTACCCGAATCGATATTCGACCGCGGGCGATACTCCACAGCGACCGCGGCTCGAATTACACCAGCTACGATTTCGGAAAGAAACTGCGACAGATGAACATGCGGCAATCTGTCGGCCGCACGGGAGTATGCTGGGACAACAGCATGGCCGAATCGTTCTTCGGCACCCTGAAGAACGAATGGCTACATCGAATGACATTCGAAACACGGGATCAGGCACGGCGCGCAGTTGTGGAATACATCGAGACCTTCTACAATCGCAAACGTCTTCACTCGGGACTCGGCTACAAGGCGCCACTGCAGGTGCACGCCGATTACCTGAATCGGCAGACGGCAGCATGAAATAGCCCTTCAGGCCGCTGTCCGGAATCTGCCGGGCCCCTCACCGGGTGGCTCACCCGCCACCCCGACACACTCAGCGAGGACGATCGGCCACGCCTGAAAGCCGTGCTGGAGCGGTGTCCCGAGCTTCGAGCCGCTGCCGGGCATGTCCGTGCCTTCGGGGAAATGCTCACCACGTTGCAGGGCCAACACCTACCCGGATGGATCGCCACCGTCCGCACCGATGACCTGCCCGGCCTGACCTCCTTCGCCAACGGACTGGAGTCTGACCTGAACGCGGTCACCGCCAGCTCGACCGTCCGCCGGAACTCCGGTCCCATCGAGGGACGCGTCAATCACATGAGGTAGCGGCCGCGTTCATCGAAGATTCGCGCATCGATCACCTGGCGATCGGCGATCATGATCGCGCCCGGGTGAGCGCGGACTCCCGCCGAGCTATCTTCCGTCGTCGCCGGTTCGGGTCTCTGATCCGCCCTTCAAGTTGGGGGTACTGGCATATATGGAGTGCAGCAGTCCAGGTGGCGGGTCGAGCACACACTCGGGACACGAGTCGTGTGTCACCCACTCGGGGTGATCGTCGGTGAAAGTGAGTGAGACGCCGCAGGCAGACCTGATGGCTTGTTGACCGGGGAAGGTCAGTGCGGGATCCGTCGACCAGGGAACCGATTGTTGTGCCAGGGCCTCGAGAACTTCCTGGTAATGCACGTGCTCGGGCCTGTGGCTGTCCTGTCCGAGTCGTCCGAGAAGTTCGAAAGAGCAGTCGCCATTGCTGTCGAGGCCGAGTAGAACGAGCACATCTCGGCTCAGGGCGACTTCGACGCTGCCGAACTTGTCGAGATCGGCGCGAACAGTGTCACCCGGTGCGAGCAACTCCAAGTTCCGCAACCCGCGAACCACCTCTACGCGGTCCGATCCGCAGTGCAGCGGATCGGGGTACTCGCTCCCCTACGAGATCGGCGTGCTCGGCAGACGTCGCGCCCGGTGCGTCACCGCGGCGGCCAGGTCGGTGTAGTCGTCGATCAGCTGAGCGAGCCGGTACCACTCTTCGTGCACGATGGGGTCGGACGGTTTCGTGGTCATCAGCAGGTGATATGCGCGGACCTGCTGGCCGGCGATTCGATCGATCACCGCGCCGATCGACTCCGTGTGCAGGGTGGCGGCAGGATGCGGTGGCGGCGCGTGCTCGGCCACCCACTGATCGGCTTGCCTGGCCAAGACGTCGCGAAGGTGTCGTTTCGCGCGGGTCGAATTCTCTATACCCGGATGATGAAGCTGTCCGAGTTCACAGGCGACCCGAGCCAGCGGGTGAGATCCGACGTGATGACCTCGGATCGCCGACAGCAGCGCCTCGCCGGTCGGTAACGCGCAGCCCGCCCGGTCCACCGAGCTGGTGGGTAGCGTAGAACAGATGATCGCACGCATCGGATTCACCACCGTGGTGTAGGGAGGTGCCGGCGGTCGTTGTGATCGCTTTCTCGACCCTCACGTCCGCCCGGACAGCCTTCGATCGCTGATAGCAATGGCTCAGGTCGAGTCGGTCGATGGAGTGGAAGGACCCGCCTTGGACAGCCGGTTGTCGGATGTGCCGAGCCACAGCTCGCTGCCGACCAGATCTTCGGCGCTTCGGAACCCGAGCACGCGGCTGACAATTTGCAGGTCGTGCATGGTCAGTACTGTCGTCGCGCCGGTGGGATGGGCGCGTTCACCACTTTGCCGCCTCGAGCGGGGTCGCCTGCTCA